>NZ_JBVHPJ010000002.1:0-903011 GCF_055567995.1 Streptomyces sp. NPDC026246
CCTGGTTGAACTGCTCGTTCGACATGATCTGCAGACCAGGCCGGGCGAGCTCGGCGCGCATGAACAGCGCCATCACGCCACCGATGACGAAGAACACGAAGGACGTGGCCAGGTACAGCGTGCCGATCGTCTTGTGGTCCGTCGTCGTCAGCCACTTGACCACGACACTGCCGCGGTTCTGGCGCCGGACCGGCTGCTCGTCCTCGTAGTGGGACCCAGCTGCCGCGGCACCCTTGGGGTCATTCAGGATGCTCACAGTACGTTCGACTCCCGGTTCTTCTCGTGGCCCGCCTGCTCGATGCCGGACGGGACGTAACCGGTCTGCCCCTTCTTCACGAGGTCCTTGAGGTGCTGCTCGTAGCGCTCGGGGGAGACGACCTTCACGTTGAACAGCATCCGCGAGTGGTCGACGCCGCAGAGCTCGGCGCACTTGCCCAGGAAGGTGCCCTCCTTGTTGGGGGTCACCTCGAAGGCGTTGGTGTGGCCCGGGATGACGTCCTGCTTCATGAGGAACGGCACCACCCAGAAGGAGTGGATGACGTCACGGGAAGTCAGGATGAAGCGGACCCTCTTGCCCTCGGGGAGCCAGAGCGTCGGACCCGGGTTGTTCGTCTGCGGGTTCCGGGTGCCCGGGGTGCCGCAGTCGTAGGTGCCGCCGGCGTTGGCCGGGAAGTCCTTCTTGAACCGGTCCGGGATCGCGTCCAGGTCCGCGGAGGTCTTCGCGTCACCGGACGTACCGGCGACGGGCTCGATGTAGTTGAAGCACCAGCTCCACTGGAAGCCGACCACGTTGACCGTGACGTCCGGCTTCTTCTTGAGGCTGAGGAGCTCGGACTCGTCGCGGGCGGTGAAGTAGAACAGCACCGAGACGATGATGAGCGGGACCACGGTGTACAGCGCCTCGATGGGCATGTTGTACCGGGTCTGCGGAGGTACCTCGACCTTGGTGCGGCTGCGCCGGTGGAAGAAAGCACTCCACAGGATCAGACCCCACACCAGCACGCCGACGGCGAGCGCAGCCGCCCAGGACCCCTGCCACAGGGAGAGGATCCGCGGAGCCTCTTCCGTGGTCGGGGTGGGCATACCAAGGCGGGGGAAGTCTTCCCAGTTGTACGAGCAACCGGTGGCTGTCGCCAAGACCAGGCCCGCGGTCAGTGCCTGCAGCAGCTTCCGCCGCATCGGGCGCCGCGGCGAGCGGTCGGAGCCGTTGGGACTCACGTAGCGCCTTCCCGAGAGTCTCGCCCGCGCGGTTCGGCTGCGGCCTGGCCTTCTCGCTGGTCGGTCGCCGCCCTGCGTCGGGCAGGGGTTTGGATGTTTATGCGGACCAAACCCTAGCCGACGCCCTCCGGGGGTTCTCGGGGAGGGGTGCCTACTCACTCGGGTGGTTCGCTGATTTGGCGGCTGCGGGTCGTTTGTGGCTGTTCGCGCAGTTCCCCGCGCCCCCCGGGGGACGTCCGCGTGCCGGGCGTTCTAGCGTTGGCGTGTGGGTTACTTCGACGCTGCCTCCGCCGCTCCGCTTCATCCCGTCGCCCGTCAGGCCCTGCTGGCCTCCCTCGACGAAGGATGGGCGGATCCCGCGCGGTTGTACAAGGAGGGGCGGCGGGCGCGGCTGCTGCTCGACGCGGCGCGGGAGGCCGCCGCCGAGGCGGTGGGGTGCCGCCCGGACGAGCTGGTGTTCACCTCGTCCGGAACGCGTGCCGTGCACACGGGGATCGCGGGCGCCTCGGCCGGACGGCGACGGGTCGGACGCCACCTGATCGTGTCAGCGGTCGAACACTCCTCGGTACTCCATTCGGCCGAGCGGCACGAGGCGGAGGGCGGTTCGGTCAGCCGGGTGACGGTGGACCGGCACGGGGCGGTGGACCCCGAGGCCTACGCCGAGGCGCTGCGCCCCGACACGGCCCTGGCGTGCCTGCAGTCGGCCAACCACGAGGTGGGCACCGAACAGCCGGTCGCCGAGGTGGCCCGCCTGTGCCGGGAGGCCGGGGTGCCGTTGCTGGTGGACGCGGCCCAGTCGCTCGGCTGGGGGCCGGTGGACGGGGACTGGTCGCTGCTGACGGGCAGCGCGCACAAGTGGGGCGGGCCGTCCGGGGTCGGGCTGCTGGTGGTGCGCAAGGGGGTGCGCTTCGCGGCGCAAGGGCCGTCGGACGAGCGGGAGTCGGGGCGCGCGCCCGGTTTCGAGAACGTCCCGGCGATCGTGGCGGCGGCCGCGTCGCTGCGCGCCGTGCGGGCCGAGGCCGTCGAGGAGGCGCGGCGGCTGCGGGAGCTGACGGACCGGATCCGGGCCCGGGTGCCGCGGCTGGTGCCCGATGTCGAGGTGGTCGGCGACCCGGTGCGCCGCCTGCCCGGGGTCGTCACCTTCTCCTGCCTCTACGTCGACGGGGAGGCCCTGCTGCACGAACTGGACCGCGCCGATTTCTCCGTCTCGTCCGGATCGTCCTGCACGAGCAGCACGCTGACGCCCAGCCACGTCCTGCGCGCCATGGGTGTGCTGAGTGAGGGGAACGTGCGGGTCTCGCTGCCGATGGGGACGGCCGAGGAGGATGTGGAGAGGTTCCTGGAGGTGCTTCCCCGGGCGGTGGCGGCGGTCCGCGAGAAGCTGGGCGCGCCGGCCGCCACGGCGGTGGCCCGCGAGGAGGACGTCCTCGTCGTGGACTCCCTGGGCAAGCGGTGCCCGATTCCCGTCATCGAGCTGGCCAGGGTCATCGGGGACGTGCCGGTGGGCGGCCTGGTCCGGGTCCTGTCGGACGACGAGGCGGCCCGGCTGGACATCCCGGCGTGGTGCGAGATGCGGAACCAGGAGTACGTGGGCGAGGAGCCGGCGGACCAAGGAACGGCCTACTTGATCCGCCGGGCGAGCTGAGAGGCCCAGGGGTGCGGGGAACTGCGCGAAGCACGCGCCCGCACCCGTAGCCGCAGCCGCAGCCGCAGCCGACGATCAGCCCAGGTGCCCCCGGACCTCTTCGGCGGCCTCGTCCCCGTACGCCTTGGTGAACCGCTCCATGAAGTGCCCGCGCCGCAGCTGGTACTCCTGCGTCCCGACCGTCTCGATGACGAGGGTCGCCAGCATGCAGCCGACCTGCGCGGCCCGCTCCAGGGAGACGTCCCAGGCCAGGCCGGAGAGGAACCCGGCACGGAAGGCGTCGCCGACGCCGGTCGGATCGGCCTTGCGCTCCTCGTCCGGGGTGCCGACCTCGATGGGGTCCTCGCCGGCCCGCTCGATGCGCACGCCCCGCGCGCCGAGGGTGGTCACCCGGTGGCCGACCCGGGACAGGATCTCGGCGTCGGTCCAGCCGGTCTTGGTCTCGATGAGGCCCTTCTCGTACTCGTTGGAGAAGAGGTAGGTCGCCCCGTCCAGCAGGATGCGGATCTCCTCGCCGTCCATGCGGGCGATCTGCTGGGAGAAGTCCGCGGCGAACGGGATGTCCCGCGAGCGGCACTCCTCGGTGTGGCGGAGCATCGCCTCCGGGTCGTCGGCGCCGATGGAGACCAGGTCGAGACCGCCGACCCGGTCGGCGACCGTCTTGAGCTCGATGAGGCGGGCCTCGCTCATGGCGCCGGTGTAGAAGGAGCCGATCTGGTTGTGGTCGGCGTCGGTGGTGCACACGAAGCGGGCGGTGTGCAGCGTGTCGGAGATGCGGACGGAGTCGGTGTCGACGCCGTGCCGCTCCAGCCAGGCCCGGTACTCGTCGAAGTCCGCGCCCGCGGCGCCGACCAGGATCGGCCGGGTGCCGAGCTGTCCCATGCCGAAGGCGATGTTCGCGGCGACGCCGCCGCGGCGGACGTCCAGCTTGTCGACCAGGAACGACAGCGAGACCGTGTGCAGCTGGTCCGCTACGAGCTGGTCGGCGAAGCGGCCGGGGAAGGTCATGAGGTGGTCGGTGGCGATGGAGCCGGTGACTGCGATGCGCACGGCGTGGATTCTCCTGGGGGAGGCGGACCTTGACGTCTCACGCTATCGGGTGGGAGTGGCCGCTCTGAAGGCAACGAAACTACCCGATAGTAGATCTTTCTCCGTGCACCGGGGCGTGCATACGGTGCCGTTATGACGAACCTCAAGTTCCACACCACCGCTCCGGTCGACATGGAAGGCGATCTGGCCTCGCTGCCGGGTGAGGGGGCGCGGATGGCGCCGCACTGGGCGGCTCCCGAGCGGGTCGCCTCCCGGCCGGTCTCCCCGGCCCTGATCCACGGGGTGAAGGTGCCCGTCGCGTCGGCGCGGCTGCTCGACGCGATGTCGGACTACGGCGACTGAACGGCGCACGCACGGGAACCGCGAGCTCCCCCGCTGCGTCCCATCGCTGTCCCCCGTGAAGGGGAGACGGGATACGACCCACCAGCGGCCCTGATCCGGCCGGGCAGGGTCCCCTGGGACAGCTGTGCAGCCGAAGGAGCGATGCGGTGAACACCGAGCGACCCGACAACGACGACGCCGCGAGGGACCTGGGCGCCACCGCGGACGCCCACACGGCCGGCGAGCCGGGTCCCGAAGCCGACCCTTCGGCGGCGGCCGGGGCACCGGAAGGGGCGTCGGACGGTGCCGGGGGTTCTTCCGGGGATGCCGAGCAGGCCGAGACGGCCGCGGGAAGCGACACCGGGGACGCCGAGCCGCACCCGGAGCAGGCCCGGGACGCAGGGCCCGCCGAGGACACTGAGCCGCACGAGCAGGCCCGGGACACAGGGCCCGCCGAGGACGCCGAGCCGCACCCGGAGCAGGTCCGGGACGCAGGGCCCGCCGGGGACGCCGGAGTGAGCACCGGCCCCGCCGCCCGGGAGGCCCAAGCGGCCGAGGACCGGGAGCTTCACCCGCTGCCCGATCACGAGGATCGGGTCCCGCACGGCGGTGGCCGGCCCCGTACGCCCGTGCTCGTCGCGTCCGTCGCCGCGGCCGTCCTGCTGATCGGCGGGGGCGGCGCCTGGCTCGCCTCGAACGCGTCCGGCGGTACGGACGGCAAGGCCGCTCCCGGCGCGCCCGGCGGCGACGGCACTCCCCCGCCGCTGGCCCTCGACGGGTACTCGGAGTCCGCGCCGGGCGACGGCAACGGCATCGCGCCCGGCGAGCCCAACCCCTACGGCGCGACGTACCGCGTCGACGGCACGCTCCCGGCCGGCCCCCGCGAGGCCCCGGTGTACCGGGCCCGCGGTGAGGTCTCGAAGGACGACGTGGCCCGGCTGGCGAAGGCGCTCGGGGTCGAGGGCACGCCGGTCGCGCAGGGCGAGGCCTGGAAGGTCGGGGGCCAGGACGGTTCGGGACCGGCGCTTCAGGTGAACCGGCAGGCCCCGGGGGCCTGGACGTTCAGCCGCTACGCACCGGGCACCGACAACTGCAAGGGCGTCGACACCTGCAAGGGCTCGCAGGCGGCCGGCGGCGATCCCGTCGGCGAGGCGGAGGCGCGGCAGGCCGCCGCGCCGGTGCTGAAGGCGGTGGGTCAGGACCGCGCGAAACTCGACGCGAGCCAGGTCATGGGCGCCCAGCGGGTCGTG
Source organism: Streptomyces sp. NPDC026246 (assembly GCF_055567995.1). NCBI lineage: Bacteria > Bacillati > Actinomycetota > Actinomycetes > Kitasatosporales > Streptomycetaceae > Streptomyces > Streptomyces sp. NPDC026246. Next base: position 5,485 of record NZ_JBVHPJ010000002.1, read on the forward strand.
AACGCCGAGCCCCGGGTCGGCGGTCTGCCCACCCACGGCTGGACGACCGGGATCACCGTGGGCCCGGACGGCGAGGTCGTCGGCGGCAGCGGTCGGCTGCGGGCGCCGGTGAAGGGCGACACGTACCCCGTGGTCGGCGCCGAGAGGGCGCTGGAGCTGATGGAGGGGCAGCCGAAGGACGACCACCGGAAGGGCGTCGGCGGCTGCACCGGCCCCGTTCCACTGGAGGACCGCCCGGAGGAGCCCTGCGGCACACCGGCGAGCGGTGGGCCCGCGAAGGACACCGTGACGGTCGAGGACGCGGTGTTCGGGCTGGCCGCGCACCACGTGGACGGGCGTGAGGCGCTGGTGCCGTCCTGGCTGTTCGAGGTACGGGCACCGGGCGCGCAGGACCCGTTCACGGTGACGTACCCGGCGGTCGACCCGAAGTACCTGGCCTCTCCCTCGCCGGGCGAGCCGCAGGAGCGGCCGACCTCCGCGCCGGGGCCGCGCGAGGTGAAGGTGGACGGCTACCGGGCCGAGGGCGCGGAGCTGACGGTGTCGTTCACGGGCGGCGTGTGCGCCGACTACGACGTGACGGCGGCCGAGAAGGGCGACGAGGTGACGGTCACGGTGACCTCGACCCCGTGGCCGGACAAGGTGTGCGTCATGATCGCCAAGCAGTTCCAGAAGACTGTGCAGCTGGACGAGCCGCTCGGCGACCGCGGGGTCGTGGACGCGGACGGCAAGGCGGTCCCGCTGGCCAAGGAGGGTGCGCGGCTGCCCGCTCCGCCCACGCGGTAGTCCCGGGAAGCACGAAGGCGGCGACCCCGTCGGAGGGGGTCGCCGCCTTCGTCGCGTCCACGTGCCGCCGGAGCGGCCGGCCGGCTCAGCTGAAGGAGTCGCCGCAGGCGCAGGAACCCGTCGCGTTCGGGTTGTCGATCGTGAAGCCCTGCTTTTCGATGGTGTCCACGAAGTCGATCGTGGCACCACCCAGGTACGGGGCGCTCATGCGGTCGGTGACGACCTTCACACCGCCGAAGTCCTTCTCCACGTCGCCGTCCAGGGAACGCTCGTCGAAGAAGAGCTGGTAGCGCAGGCCGGAGCAGCCGCCGGGCTGGACGGCGACGCGCAGGGCGAGGTCGTCGCGGCCTTCCTGGTCGAGCAGCGCCTTGACCTTGGACGCGGCGGCGTCGGTCAGGATGATGCCGTCGGTGACGGTGCTGGTCTCGTCCGATACGGACATCTACATCTCTCCCGGGTTGTTCGGAGACTGCTTGCCGACGGTTGCAACCGGCGGGGCCTCGGATTCATTCCGGACCGGACGCTCGATCTCGGCTGCTTGCCATGCTCGCACACCCGCCCGGGAGCGGAAAACGGCTCTTTCCGGGCCTTGCGGGGAACAGACGGCCGCGGGCCGGGATTCACGTCACACAGACGCTATGGCCATCGTCAAAGTGACGTGAAGCGGTTATGATAGATAGCGTCAAATCGACGAAAAGTCGCAGAAACAGAAAGGGTGCGTGCCGTGACCACCGCCCAGACCCAGGACCTCGACGTACAGCCGACGCCCCTCGCCCTGCTGCTCCTCGGCCGCGAGGCCGATCCGCGGAGCGAGCGCGGCGTGGAGTGTCCCGGTGACCTGCCCTCGCCGTCCGACCCGGACCTGGTGGAGCGCGCCCGCAAGGCGAAGGAGAAGCTCGGGGACAAGGTCTTCGTGCTCGGCCACCACTACCAGCGCGACGAGGTCATCCAGTTCGCCGACGTGACGGGTGACTCCTTCAAGCTGGCCCGGGACGCGGCCGCCCGTCCGGAGGCCGAGTACATCGTCTTCTGCGGTGTGCACTTCATGGCGGAGTCCGCGGACATCCTCACCTTGGACGACCAGAAGGTCGTGCTGCCCGACCTCGCCGCCGGCTGCTCCATGGCCGACATGGCGACGGCCGAGCAGGTCGCCGAGTGCTGGGACGTGCTGACCGAGGCCGGCATAGCCGAGCAGGTCGTGCCCGTCTCGTACATGAACTCCTCCGCCGACATCAAGGCCTTCACCGGCAAGCACGGCGGCACGATCTGCACCTCGTCCAACGCCAAGCGGGCCCTGGACTGGGCCTTCGAGCAGGGGGAGAAGGTCCTCTTCCTGCCGGACCAGCACCTCGGCCGCAACACCGCCGTGCGGGACATGGGCATGTCCCTGGAGGACTGCGTCGTCTACAACCCGCACAAGCCGAACGGCGGCCTGACCGCCGACGAGCTGCGCGGCGCGAAGATGATCCTGTGGCGCGGCCACTGCTCGGTGCACGGCCGCTTCAGCCTGGACTCGGTGAACGACGTGCGCGAGCGCATCCCGGGCGTGAACGTCCTGGTGCACCCCGAGTGCAGGCACGAGGTCGTGGCCGCGGCCGACTACGTCGGTTCGACCGAGTACATCATCAAGGCCCTGGAGGCCGCGCCGGCCGGCTCCAAGTGGGCCATCGGCACGGAGCTGAACCTGGTCCGCCGCCTGGCGAACCGTTTCGCTCCGGAGGGCAAGGAGATCGTCTTCCTCGACAAGACGGTCTGCTTCTGCTCGACCATGAACCGCATCGACCTCCCCCACCTGGTCTGGGCCCTGGAGTCCCTGGCCGAGGGCAACCTCGTCAACCGCATCGAGGTGGACAAGGAGACGGAGGCGTTCGCGAAGCTGGCCCTGGAGCGGATGCTGGCGCTGCCGTAGCGAGCCCCGAGCGACGCGAAGGCCCACCCGGGTCGGTCCCCGGGTGGGCCTTCGTCGTGCCGCGGGCGGTCAGACCTGGGCCGGCTCCGGCTCAGGGGCGCTCTCCCCGGGCCCCGTGAGGCCCTTCTTCGCCGCGCGCTTCTTCGCCCGGCGCTCCTTGCGCAGCTCGACCATCGCGTACAGCGTCGGCACCAGCAGCAGCGTGAGCAGGGTCGACGTCACCAGGCCGCCGATCACCACCACGGCCAGCGGCTGGGCGATGAACCCGCCCTCGCCCGTGATGCCGAGAGCCATGGGCAGCAGCGCGAAGATCGTCGCCAGTGCCGTCATGAGGATCGGGCGCAGCCGGTGCCGGCCGCCCTCGATCACGGCCTCGACGACGCCGTGGCCCTGCTTGCGGTACTGGTTGATCAGGTCGATCAGGACGATCGCGTTGGTGACCACGATGCCGATCAGCATCAGCATGCCGATCATCGCCGGGACGCCCATCGGGGTGCCGGTGGCGATCAGCAGGCCGATCGCGCCGGTGGCGGCGAACGGGATGGAGACCAGCAGGATCAGCGGCTGGATCAGCGACCGGAAGGTGCCGACCAGCAGCATGAAGACGATCGCGATGGCCGCGAGCATCGCCAGGCCCAGGTTGGCGAACGCCTCGTCCTGGTCCTCGGAGACACCGCCGATGGAGGCGGTGGCGCCGTCCGGGAGCTTCAGCCCGCCGATCTTCGACTGGAGTGCGGCGCTGACCGCGCCGGTGTTGTCGCCGGTGGGCTTGGCGGTGATGGTGGCGGCGCGCTGGCCGTCGATGCGGGTCATCGAGACCGGCCCGTCGACCACCTTCACCGTCGCGATGTCACCGAGCTTCACCGAGGCCCCCAAACGCAGGTCCTCGAGCTGCTCCAGGGTCCGCGCGGGCTTCGCCGAGCGGATGACGACGTCGCGCTCGGTGTCGTCCAGCACGGCCTTGGCGGTGGGGGTACCGCGCACCGCCTGGGCGACCACGGCCCCGAGGCTCTGGTCGTCGAAACCGGCCGCGGCCGCCTTGGCGTTGGCCTTCACGGAGATGCGCGGGACGCTCTGCGACAGGTCGCTGGTGACGTCCCTGACGTCCTCGAGCGAGGCGACCGCCTTGCGGACCTCCTCGGACGCCGTGCGCAGGACCCCGGCGTCGGCGGCCTTCACGACCACGCTGAGGTCCTGGGCGCCGAAGCCGTCCCCGGCGGAGACGGTGGTGGTGCCGATGCCCTTCAGCCCGGCCAGGCCCTTCTCGATGTCCTGCTGGACGTCCTCGGCGGACGCGGAGTCCTCCAGGCTCACCTGGTAGGACGCCTGGTTGGAGTCCGTGCCGCCGCCGAAGGCGGCCATGAAGCCGGACGAGCCGATCGTGACCTGGTAGTCCTTCACGCCGTCGGTGTCCGCGAGCAGCCGCTCGACCTTCCTGGCCTGGGCGTCGGTGGCGGTCAGGCTGGCGCCGGGCTTCAGCTCCTGCTTGACGGTGAGGACCTCGACCTCGCCCTGGTCGAAGAAGTTGGTCTTCAGCAGCGGCGCCATGCCGAAGGTGCCGACCAGGACGACGACCGCGATGGCCACGCTGGTGAGGCGGCGGCGGGTGGCGAAGCGCAGGACCGGCACGTAGAAGCGCTGCAGGCGGCTCCGGGCCTCCTTCTCCTCGGCCAGCCGGCGCGCCTCGGCGGCGTCCTCGGGCGTGCCCTTGGGCGGACGCAGGAACCAGTACGACAGGACCGGCACGACCGTCAGCGAGACGAGGAGGGACGCCAGGAGGGCGGCCGTCACGGTGAGGCTGAACGAGCCGAACAGCTCGCCCACCATGCCGCCGACCAGGCCGATCGGCAGGAACACCGCGACCGTGGTGAGCGTCGAGGACGTCACCGCGCCGGCGACCTCGCGGACGGCGTTGAGGATGGCCGAATGGCGCTCCTCGCCGTAGCCGAGGTGCCGCTTGATGTTCTCCAGGACCACGATCGAGTCGTCGACGACCCGGCCGATGGCGATGGTCAGCGCGCCCAGGGTGAGGACGTTGAGCGACAGGTCCCGCGTCCACAGCACGATCAGCGCGAGGACCACGGACAGCGGGATGGACACCGCCGTCACGAGGGTGGAGCGGACCGAGGCGAGGAAGACGAGGATCACCAGGACCGCGAAGAGCAGACCGAGCGCGCCCTCGGTGGTCAGGCCCTCGATGGACTTCGACACGGCCGGGCCCTGGTCGCTGACGACCGTGAGGGTCGCGCCGGAGCCGAGGTCCTCGCGCAGGCCGGGCAGCTTGTCCTGGACGGCGTCGGAGATGGCGACCGCGCTGCCGTCGCGGTCCATGGTCACGGCGACGGCGAGGCTGGGCTTGCCGTCGGTGCGCGTGAGGGAGTCGGCCGGGGCCTCCTGCTGCTTCACCGTGGCCACGTCGCCGAGGCGCACCGGCTTGCCCTTGCCGGGCTCGCCCTTGACCATCAGGTCGCTGATCTGCCCGACGGAGGTGAAGCCGCCGCCGACCTGGACGGTGCGGTTGGCGCCGCCCTCGTCGAAGGAGCCGGCCGGGACGGTCGCGCCGCCCGCCCGGAGGGCCTCGCCGAGGGACTGCGCGGTCAGGCCGGCCTTCGCCAGCTTCGCGTCGTCGGGCGTGACGGTGACCTGGACGTCCCGCACGCCGTCGACGGTGACCTGACCGACGCCGTCGATGCTCTTCAGGTCCGGCACGACCGTCCTGTCGAGCTGGTCGGCCAGGGCCTGCTGGTCGCGGCCGGAGGTGACGGCCAGGACGACGGTCGGGATGTCGTCCGTGGAGCCGGCGACGACCTGCGGGTCGACGTCGTCCGGGAGCTGGACGCGGGCCCGGTTGACGGCCTGCTGGACGTCGGCGACCAGTTGCTCGGTGTCGTTGCCGTAGTCGAAGGACGCCATGATCACGGCGTTGCCCTCGCTGGCGGTGGAGGTGACGCCGCTGATGCCGTCGACGGCTTCGAGGTTGTCCTCGATGGGTTCGACGACCTGCTTCTCGACCACGTCCGGGGACGCGCCCTGGTAGGGCGCCAGGACGGACACCATGGGCAGTTCGATGGTGGGCAGCAGCTGCTGCTTGAGCTGGGGTATCGCGATCGCCCCGAAGACGAGCGCGATGATCGACATCAGCCCGATCAAGGCCCGTTGCGCGAGGCTGAACCTGGACAGCCAGGACATGGGTGAGGGTCTCTCTTCTGTTAACGGCAGAAGCGGCAGCGGACGCGCAGAGGAGCGCCCGTCCCTACACCCTGAGCCATGGGACAACGCTGTCCCGTAGGCCCCAGGTCCATTTCCTTATGCGGCGCATACTCCGCCCGCAGTACGCCCGGGTGGTGCTCACTCCACCCTCGGACGGACCAGACCGGACTCGTAGGCGATGACCACGAGCTGGGCCCGGTCGCGGGCGCCGAGCTTGGCCATGGCCCGGTTGACGTGCGTCTTCACCGTCAGCGGACTCACCTCCAGCCGCTCGGCGATCTCGTCGTTGGAGTGGCCGCCGGCCACCTGCACCAGCACCTCGCGCTCACGGACGGTGAGGGAGTCCAGGCGCTCGCCGCGGGCCGGGTCGCGATCGCCGTCGGCCGGGTCCTCCTGGGCGAGGAAGCGGGAGATCAGCCCGGTGGTGGCCGCCGGGGAGAGCAGGGCCTGGCCGCCGGCGGCGATCCGGATGGCGTTCAGCAGTTCCTCGGGCTCGGCGCCCTTGCCGAGGAAACCGGACGCCCCGGCGCGCAGCGACTGCACCACGTAGTCGTCGACCTCGAACGTCGTCAGGATGACCACCCGGACGTCCGCGAGCTCGGGGTCGGCGCTGATCATGCGCGTCGCCGCGAGACCGTCGGTGCCCGGCATCCGGATGTCCATGAGGACGACGTCGGCGTGGTGCTCCCTGGCCAGCCGCACCGCCTCCGCACCGTCGGACGCCTCCCCGACGACCTCCATGTCGGGCTCGGAGTCGACGAGCACGCGGAAGGCGCTGCGCAGCAGCGCCTGGTCGTCGGCGAGCAGGACACGGATGGTCATGCGGGGTCCTCCCCGTCGGATGTGCGGTTCTTGACGGGCAGGATCGCATGCACGCGGAAACCGCCTCCGTAGCGGGGACCGGTCGTGAGGGTGCCGCGCAGGGCGGTGACGCGCTCGCGCATGCCGAGCAGCCCGTGGCCGCCTCCGCTGCCGGGGGTCTCGTTGTCGCCGCTGCCGTCGTCGAGGACGGTGATCTCGACGTTCGGTCCGACGCGGACCACGCTGACCTCGGCCTTGGCCTGCGCCCCGGCGTGCTTCTGCACGTTGGTCAGGGCCTCCTGGATGATCCGGTAGGCGGCGAGGTCGACGGCCGCGGGCAGGGCGGTGCCCTGGTCGGCGCGGGCGACCTCGATGTGCAGGCCCGCGTTGCGGAAGGTGCCGGCGAGTTCGTCGAGGCGGTCGAGGCCCGGGGCGGGCTCGGTGGGGGCCTCCGGATCGCCGGACTGGCGGAGCAGGCCGACGGTGGCGCGCAGCTCGTTGAGCGCGGAGCGGCTGGCCTCACGGACGTGGGAGAGGGCCTCCTTGGCCTGGTCGGGGCGCTTGTCCATGACGTGGGCGGCGACCCCGGCCTGGACGTTGACCAGCGCGATGTGGTGGGCGACGACGTCGTGCAGGTCGCGGGCGATGCGCAGGCGCTCCTCGGCGACCCGGCGGCGGGCCTCCTCCTCCCGGGTGCGTTCGGCACGCTCGGCGCGTTCCCGGATGGCCTGGACGAAGGCGCGGCGGCTGCGGACGGCGTCGCCCGCGGTGGCGCCGATACCGGTCCAGGCGAAGATCGCCAGGTTCTCCTGGGCGTACCAAGGCAGGCTGCCGGCCGCCATGGCGGTGCCGGTGAGCACGGTCATGGTGAGCAGGCCGACGCGCCAGGTGGTGGGCCGGTCCGTGGTGGAGGCGACGGTGTACAGGGCGATGACGGCGGACATCGCCACCGGTGCGCGAGGGTCGGCCGTGACGGACTCGACGACGGACGCCGCGCCGGTGACGGCGAGGACCCGCAGCGGGGCGCGGCGGCGGAAGACCAGGGCCGCGGCGGCCAGGGCCATCAGCACCAGGCTGAGGGTGTCCGGGGTGCGCAGGACGCCCCAGCTGACGTTGTCCCGGTGCCGGGGCTCCACGAAGGATCCGGCGACCATGCAGACCAGGACGGCGGCGGCCAGGGCCGCGTCCACGGCCAGGGGGTGTGCCTTGGCCCGGCATCTGGCCCGCGCGAGTGTGCTCACGAGCGTTCACGGTATCCGGCTCGGGGTCCGTGCCCCCAGCCCTCCGCCGGCCGGAGCCGCCCGGAGCCCGGCCGCCGGGCGGACGGGCGGCCGGCGTCGGATGCAGCGCTCAGCCCGGGATCAGGCCGTCGTCGCTGAGGAGCTCCCGGACGTCCTCCAGCGTCGCGTCCGGGGAGGGCAGGATCAGCTCGGACGGCTCCAGGGAGTCGTCCGGCAGCGGTTCGCCGAGCTCGCGGACCCTGGCGAGCAGGGCCTGGAGGGTACGGCGGAAGCCCGGGCCGTCGCCCTTCTCCATCTCCGCGAGCAGTTCGTCGTCCAGCTTGTTCAGCTCGGCGAGGTGGCCGTCGGCCAGACTCACCTGGCCCTCCCCCATGATCCGTACGATCATGTCGCCTCCTAGGCGTGGACCCCTGCCCCTTGTCTGCTTGCCTACTGCTTGTCGAAGCGCGGGGTGTCCTGCGGCTGCTGCTGGGACTGCTGCCCGCTCGTGCCGCCCTCGATGGCCTGCTGCCCGGCGCTCGGGCCTCCGGCCAGCTCGGCCTTCATGCGCTGCAGTTCCAGCTCCACATCCGTACCACCGGAGAGCCGGTCCAGCTCGGCCTGGATGTCGTCCTTGTGCATGCCGGAGGGGTCGTCGAGGGCACCGGAGGCGAGCAGTTCGTCGATCGCGCCGGCACGGGCCTGGAGCTGGGCCGTCTTGTCCTCGGCGCGCTGGATGGCCAGGCCCACGTCGCCCATCTCCTCGGAGATGCCGGAGAACGCCTCGCCGATGCGGGTCTGCGCCTGGGCCGCCGTGTACGTGGCCTTGATCGTCTCCTTCTTCGTGCGGAAGGCGTCGACCTTGGCCTGGAGCCGCTGGGCCGCGAGGGTGAGCTTCTCCTCCTCGCCCTGGAGCGTGGCGTGCTGGGTCTCCAGATCGGTCACCTGCTGCTGGAGCGCGGCACGGCGGGAGAGCGCCTCGCGGGCGAGGTCCTCGCGGCCCAGCGCCAGGGCCTTGCGCCCCTGGTCCTCCAGCTTCCCCGACTGCGACTGCAGCTGGTTCAGTTGCAGTTCCAGGCGCTTGCGGCTGGTCGCCACGTCGGCGACACCGCGCCGCACCTTCTGGAGCAGCTCCAGCTGCTTCTGGTACGAGTAATCGAGGGTCTCGCGCGGGTCCTCGGCCCGGTCAAGGGCCTTGTTCGCCTTCGCGCGGAAGATCATCCCCATACGCTTCATGACACCGCTCATGGGCTTCGCGCGCCCCCTTCTGACCGACTCCGGCTGAGCTCCTGCGACAGAACCCACAGTACGGGCCCTGCATCCATTACCGCACTGTTCGGGGACGGATGCGCTCATCCCCAAGGACGACTGCGCGCGCTCCCGGTCCGGCGTAGGGAGTAGGTGGTACCCGGGGTCACCGGAGGGGGACCTCCGGGGGAACGACCGGGTGCGTGCGCAACGTCCCGTCTGTCCCCTTACAGACGACTGGTGTTGCCGGATCGTTCCCCGCCGGACTGGGGTCCATGCCCGTCAAGCCCTTACCCTTGGGTTTTGTGTTCCGTAGCCGTGCCAAGGAAGAGAAGGCCCAGGCCGCCGACAAGGCGCCGGTGAACTTCTCCAAGCAGCCCCGCGACCCGCAGGCCCCCAAGGGCCGCCCCACGCCGAAGCGCAGCCAGGCCCAGAGCCAGCGCCGCAGCGTGGCCAACACGTCGATGACGCGCAAGGACGCCGCCAAGCGCCAGCGCGAGGAGCGCCGCTCCGCCCTCGAGCGCCAGCGCCAGGCACTGGCGAGCGGCGACGAGCGGTACCTGCCCGCGCGTGACAAGGGACCGGTCCGCCGGTTCGCGCGCGACTTCATCGACTCGCGGTTCAACATCGCGGAGTTCTTCCTGCCGATGGCGGTGGTCATCCTCGTGCTGAGCATGGTGCGGGTGGCGTCGCTGCAGAACGTCGCGCTGCTGCTGTGGCTCGTGGTGATCGTGCTGATCGTGCTCGACTCGTTCGTCTCGGCCTTCCGCCTGAAGAAGCAGCTGAACGAGCGCTTCGCGGGTGAGAACAAGCGCGGCGCTGTCGCCTACGCCCTGATGCGCTCCCTCCAGATGCGTCGGCTCCGGCTGCCGAAGCCGCAGGTCAAGCGCGGAGAGCGGCCCTGACCACGACGCCGTTCTCCGGGGGTGCGGCGGACGCCTGGCTGGACAGGCTGGGCGGGCTGCGCGATGTCGTCCGGCAGGAGCTGGTGGCCCGCCAGCTGGACGAGCAGATAGTGGCCCGGTTCCCGGTCGGGCAGCGCCTGCGGGTGCTGGACGTCGGGATGGGCCAGGGCACGCAGGCGCTGCGGCTGGCACGGGCCGGGCACGAGGTGACGGGCCTGGAGCAGGACACGACGATGATCGCCGTGGCGCGGGAGTCCCTCGCCGGGGAACCGGAGGGCATCCGGGAGCGGATGCGGATCATCGAGGGCGACGGCCGGGACACCGGCGTGCACTTCCTGCCGGGCAGCTTCGACGTGGTGCTCTGCCACGGCGTCCTGATGTACGTGGAGGAGCCCGACCCGCTGCTGGCGGGGCTGGCCCGGGTGCTCGCGCCCGGCGGGCTGCTGTCCCTGCTGGTGCGCAACGGCGACGCCCTGGCCCTGCGTCCGGGACTGTCCGGTGACTGGGCGGGCGCGCTGGCCGCGTTCGACACGGTGGCCTACCGCAACCGCCTGGGGCTGGACGTGCGGGCGGACCGCCTGAAGGACCTGACGGCGACGCTCGCCGGGATCGGGGCGCCGCTGCACGCCTGGTATGGCGTGCGCGTGTTCACGGACACGGCCGCGGACGGCGCCGAGGTCCCCGCCGACGCGGAGACGCTGCTCGCGGTGGAGGAGAAGGCCGGGCGGACGGATCCGTACCGCGGGGTGGCGGCGCTGCTGCACCTGTGCGGCGTGCGGGGCTGATCCCGCCGTCCGGCACACGAGCGGAGGGGCGGGGACCGCGGGCCCCCGCCCCCGGGCTCACGCCTCGGCCGCGTGCAGGCTCATCGGCCCGTAGATCTCCGTGGCGTCCTCGAACAGCCGCACCTGGTCGGCGCCGCCCTCCTGGAGTTCCTTCCAGTGCTCCCCGATCCAGGACTCGGCGTCCCCCTGGGTGGTGAAGTCCTCCGGCGCCACCGCGGGCTGGACCTCCGTCCCGTCGGTCTTCTCGAACCGCCACGTCCATGCCGCCATGTACGCCTCCCATGCGTGTGAGCACATTGCACAGCGAGAAGCCGGAACAGGGTCCGGCTCCTGACCAGAGCCTAAGCGCTTCGCCGGGCGGGGCGGCACAGGCGGCCGGGTGCGCGCGTGACCCCTCGAGGGTGTCTCCGTCACGCGAGTCCCGCACGCGCGGGTGAGAATCGGGGCGTGGAACTGACTCTCCTCGGCACCGGCGCCCCCGCGGGACTCCCCCGCCCCGACTGTCCCTGCGCGGCCTGTGCGGTCGCCCTCGGTCCCGACGCGCGGGCGGCGACCGCGCTGCTGGTGGACGGGGTGCTGCTGCTCGACCTGACGCCCGGGGCGGCCTTCGCGGCGGCCCGGGCGGGTCGTTCCCTGGCCGGGGTCCGGCAGGCGCTGCTGTCCCATCCGCACGACGGGCCCGCGGTGGAGGTGCCGGCGGGGCTGCCGCAGCCCGGGCGGGTGCCGGACGGGCAGGAGTTGACGCTGCTGACGGGGCATCGGGTGCGGGCGACGGCACTCGACGCGCCCGGCACGGGCTACGCGGTGACGGGGCCGGAGGGGCAGCGGCTGCTGTACCTGCCGCCGGGCGGGGCGCCGGCCGGGATCGAGGGCCCGGCCGAGCCGTACGACATGGTCCTGGCGGACGTGGTGGGGCGGCCCGACGCGCTGGCGAAGCTGCGGGCGGTGGGCGCGGTGGGGCCGACGACCGACGTGGTCGCCGTCCACCTGGACCACGACGTGCCGCCCGGACCGGAGCTGGGGCGGCGGCTCGCCGCGGCCGGGGCCCGGGCCGTGCCGGACGGGACGACGCTGACGGTGGGCGTGTACGAGGACGTGCCGGACGTGCCGCGGCGGACGCTGGTGCTGGGCGGGGCGCGCTCGGGCAAGTCGGTGGAGGCCGAACGGCGCCTCGAGGCCTTCCCCGACGTGCTGTACGTGGCGACGGGCGGGTCGCGCAACGGGGACACCGAGTGGTCCTCGCGGGTGGCCGCGCACCGGGACCGGCGGCCCGGGTCGTGGCAGACGGTGGAGACCTGCGACCTGGTGCCGCTGCTGGCCGGGGAGGGGCCGCCGCTGCTGATCGACTGTCTGTCGCTGTGGCTGACCGACGCGATGGACTCCGTCGGGGCGTGGGACGACGCGGTGTGGGCGGAGCAGGGCGAGAAGGCGCTGCGGGAGCGGGTGCGGGAGCTGACGGAGGCGGTGCGGGCCACGCGGCGGACCGTGGTGGCCGTGTCGAACGAGGTGGGCTCGGGAATCGTGCCGGCGACCGCGTCGGGGCGCCGGTACCGGGACGAACTCGGGCGCCTGAACGCGCAGTTCGCCGACGAGTGCGAGCACGTGCTGCTGGTGGTGGCGGGGCAGGCGGTGGCCCTGCGGGGCTGACGCCGCGCGGGCCGGGGCCAGTCCTTCGGGCCGGGGCCGGTCGCGCTGGCCGGGGCCTGTCGCGCGGGTCCGGCCGGCCGGCCGTGCGGCGGCTCGGTTCCCGTCGCCCGGCCCGGGCGGGACCCGGTGCGTCCGGCTGCCGAGGCGGAGGAGCGCGCCGACCCGGAGTCTCGGCACGCTGCGACCGCGCCGCGCAGGGGCGTGCGGGGCTCCGCGACGCCGTACGGATCCGGACGACGGGTTTCAGGGGGTCTTGCGGGCGATCACCCGGTAGGTGTTGGCGAAGCGGGTGCGCCGGGCCACCGGGGCGATCAGATGGTCCGCGGCCGCCGCCAGCGCCACCAGGGGGACGCCCGCCCGCAGCAGGGCCGTGCGGGTGTGCCGGTGGAGCGGGGGCGGGGGGACGGCCCGCCAGGGGGTGTCCGGGGCCGGGAGGCCGTGGGAGATGGCCAGGGCCAGGGCGCCGGAGAGGTCGTGCGGGATGTGGACCGGGCGGTGGTCGAGCGTCAGGACCTCGCAGCCGGCCGACTCGAGTTCGGCGCGGAGGTTGCGCGGGGGCAGCAGGTGCAGGTGGCGGGGCTGGTCGTAGGGGAGCCACCAGCGGCCCAGGAGGGCGGCGAAGACGCTGCGGGGGCTGAGGGTCTCGACGATCAGGTGCCCGCCCGGGCGCAGCACGGTGAGCGCGGCCCGCAGTTCCGCCCGGGGGTCGGGCGTGCCCTCCAGGTGGTGGAGCATGCTGACCACGTCGTAGCGGCCGCGCAGCTCGCCGGCGATGCGGGGGTCCGTCAGCCGGCCGACGTGGGCCTCCTCGACGCGGTCGGCGGAGCGGGCGCGCACCACCCGGGGCGTGGGGTCCAGGCCGTCGAAGGCGGTGTAGGGGAAGTACCGCCGGGCCGTCGCCGGGAAGCGGGCGTGGCCGGTGCCGACGTCCAGCCAGCTCTCCGGCTCCCCGGTGCGCAGCATCGCCCGGGCGGCCGAGCGGTGCCGGCGGGGGCTGGCCCGCAGGGCGAGGAGGCCGTCGCTCGCCGGGTCCCGGGGCGCCCCGCGCACACTGCGGTGGTACAGGGCCAGGCCCTCGGCCGTGAGGCGGGGGTTCTGGAAGGTGTGGCCGCACTCGCGGCACTCGTCGACGGTGAAGACGCCCGGCTTGTACTCCCGTACGTCACCGGTCCGCAGCCGGTTGCGCAGTCGCGCGGAGCCGCACCAGGGGCAGTCCTCCCGGCGCGGTTCGTGGACCGGGGCGCTGGTGCGGGGGGCGGGGGGCGCGGAGGGGGCGGGACGGGCGGGCATGGGCGGCTCCCGGGCACGACGGCGTACGGCAGGACGGCGGGGATGCCCCGGGGATGAACATGTAGGACAATCCGCGCGAAAGGGAACGTATGGGATGCCGGTGCCGGGTGCAACGATGACGTCCCGGCGGAGTCGTGACGTGGCGCCCTGCCGTTCGACCACGGCCGGTACTGTTCGGCGAATGAGCTCGCTTAATCTCGACGACTTCTCCGATCTGATCGAGCGTCCGGACGGCGGGATCCGCCGTGACGCCGAGGCGCGCCGGGAGCGACAGGTCGTGCCGCCCGGGTCGCTGGGCCGGCTGGACGACCTGGGTGAGTGGCTGGCCGCGGCGCAGTCGGCGGTGCCGGTGCGGCCGGTGGAACGGCCGCGGGTGGTGCTCTTCGCCGGCGATCACGGCGTCGCCGCCCTGGGCGTCTCGGCCCGCCCGGCGGGCGGCGCGGCGGAGTCGGTGCGCGAGGTGCTGGAGGGCGGGCGGCCGGTGTCGGTCCTCGCCCGCCGCCTGGGCGTGCCCGTACGGATCGTCGACATGGCCCTGGACTGCGACCCGGAGACCCTGCCCGAGGACGTCGTACGCCATCGGGTGCGGCGCGGCAGCGGGCGGATCGACATCGAGGACGCGCTGAGCCTCGACGAGGCCGAGGCAGCCTTCCGGGCCGGGATGGCGGTGGCCGACGAGGAGGCCGACTCGGGCACGGACCTGGTGGTGCTCGGCGACGTGAGCGTCGGCGGGACCACGGCGGCGGGCGTGCTGGTCGCCGCGCTGTGCGGGGTCGACGCGTCGGTGGTCACCGGGCGCGGCGGGCAGGCCGTCGACGACCTGGCGTGGATGCGCAAGTGCGCGGCCATCCGGGACGCGCTGCGCCGGGCCCGGCCGGTGCTCGGGGACCAGATGCAGCTGCTGGCGACGGTGGGCGGCGCCGACCTCGCGGCCATGACGGGCTTCCTGTTGCAGTGCGCGGTGCGCAAGCTGCCCGTGGTGCTCGACGGCGTGGTGACGGCCGCGTGCGCGCTGGTCGGGCAGCGGATCGCGTTCCGGGCGCCGGACTGGTGGCTGGCCGCGCACGACAGCGGTGAGCCCGGGCAGGCCAAGGCGCTGGACCGGATGGCGCTGGAGCCGCTGCTCGGCCACGGCGTGACCGTCGGGGAGGGCACCGGCGGGCTGCTGGCCCTGCCGCTGGTGCAGGCGGCGGCCGCGCTGGCCGCGGAACTGCCCGAGCGGCCGAAGGAGTCCGAGGCGGCCGACGCGTCGCCCGCCCCGGAGGTTCCCGCCGAGTCGTAGGCACGCCGGAGATCCAGGTCACGCACGCCCGGCTCAACGTCGTCCCGTTCCGGTCGGTCTTGGAACACGGTGTCGGTTTGACTGATTCACGGACAACCGCACCCGCACCCGGACCACCGCACCGACGAGGACGGCCCGATGAGCACGCTCGCCCGCTGGGCCCGCGCCGAATGGGGGCCGTTGGCCGCCGCGGTGCGCGGGCCGCTGGCGCGGCGGCGGTGGCGGGCCGTGCCGCTGGCGGTCACGTCCGTGTGCCTCACGGCGGCGCTGCACTTCGCGGACGGCCGGGAGTGGGGCCACCGGTTCGTGCAGAACGCCGGGGGCGTGCGGGCCGAGGACCCGTTGTGGCTGGCGCTGCTGCGCACGCCGCTGTCCCTGTTCGTGCCCGCGCTGGACCTGCCGGTCTGGGGTGCGCTCGTGCAGCTGCTGCTGGTGTTCGGGATCGCGGAGCTGTGCCTGGGCCGCCGGCGGACCCTGGCGATCGCCTACGTCGCCACGCTCGCCGGCACCCTCTACGCCCGGCTGGGCATCTGGCTGGGACCGGACTCGCCGCTCGGCCTGCCCGCCTCGGACGCGCGGGTGGTGGACACCGGGCCGTCGGCGGCCGTGGTGGGCCTGGCCGTCTTCGTCGGCTGGCGCCTGCGCGCCTTCGTCACCGCCGGGCTGGTGATCGCGGCGATGGTGGCCGAGGTCGCGCTGAAGGCGAACCTAGCGGGCAAGGAGCACCTCGCCGCGATCGCGGCCGTACTGGTGCTGTGCGCGGCCGGCGAGGTGCGTCAGCGGCGTTCGAGGGCGCGGGCGGGCTCGGGGTCCGGGGCGCCGCCGATCCAGTCCTGAAAGGCGCGCCGGGGGCCCACCCAGCGACGGTCGTGGTGATAGGCGCGCAGGCCGGACTTGGCCCGGGCACGGGGGCGGTTGCGGTAGAACCGCTTGGCCCACGGGGAGGCCGGGCGGGCCAGCCGTACGGCGCCGACCAGCGCCACGAGCGGGACGATCACGCCCAGGACGGCCATGCGGACCTTGCCCTTGAACAGGGCGATGAGGGCGAAGCCGAAGTTCACCAGGACGTTGGCGAGGACGGCGGCGCGGTTCTGCTGCTGGTCCTCGGTGAGGTCGTCCACCCCGAGGGGCGAGAAGCCGATCAGGAGCAGCCCGACGAGGGCGGCGGTGAGCACCACCATCTCCACGCTCTTGCGTCCGTCCGGGGTCCAGTAGACGTCGGCCAGGTGCAGCACGAGGGCGAACTCGTCCAGCACGAGGCCCGCGCCGATGCCGAACAGCACCGCCGCCAGGCACGAGCCGAAGCCGTGCTGCCCGCCCGCGACCGCGCCGAAGCCGCCGACGAGCGTCAGGATGACCCCGGGGACCACGTGGTGGACGTGGACGCCTCCGCTGCTGATGTTGCCGAAGGGGCCCTTGCCGGCCCGGATCAGTCGGGTGATGCCCCGGGTGATCACGAAGGTCAGTACGAAGGCGACGAGGGCGAGGAGCAGCGGAAGCTTGCCGGGTTCGATGATGTTCCGCGACAGCCATCCCATATGTGAACTTTATCCTCGCCTGCCGTCACCGCTCTCCTGACCGGCCGGTAGCCTGCGCCGGTGCCCAGAACCTCGCCCCTCGACGGCCTCCGTTTCGCCTTCGGCACCCTGACGGTGTTCCCGGTCCGGGTGACCCGGTGGGATCGCGAGGCGGCCCGCGGCGGCATGCTGTGCGCCCCGCTCGCCGGCCTGGCCGTGGGCGCGGCCGCGGCCGGCCTCGGACTGCTGCTGCTGGTCCTGGGCGCGGGCACGCCGCTCGCCGCGGTGGCGACGGTCGCCGTGCCGGCGGCCCTCACCCGGGGCCTGCACCTCGACGGGCTCGCGGACACCGCGGACGGGCTGGGCAGCGGCAAGCCCGCGGAGGGCGCCCTGCGGATCATGAAGCAGTCGGACATCGGGCCGTTCGGCGTGATCACCCTGGTCCTGGTCCTGCTCGGCCAGGCCGCCGCGCTCGCCCAGTCCTACGAGGACTCCTGGACCCGGGGCGCCTGCGCCGCGGTCCTGTCGGCGACGGTGGCCCGGCTTGCGCTGACGCTGGCGGCCCGGTCCGGTGTCCCCGCGGCCCGGCCGGAGGGGCTCGGGGCGGCGGTGGCGGGCGTGGTGCCGGTGCGGGCGGCCGCGGCCGCCGGACTCCTGGTGGCGCTGGCGGCGGCAGCGGCGGGCGGCGCCTGCGGACCGTACGGGGCGCTGCGGGCCGTCCTCGCGGTGGTCCTGGCCCTGGTCGCCGCCGAGGCACTCCTGCGGCACTGCATCCGCCGTCTCGGCGGGATCACCGGGGACGTCTTCGGCGGGCTGGCGGAGACGGCCGCGACCACGGCGCTGGTCGTTGTCTCACTGGGCTGAAACGATCTCCCCGCCGTCCTCCTGCCGTCACCACGGTCGTGGACCTCTCCGTGTCGCTCCCCCGGGCGCCGGTCGCTCGCGGACCGGCTCGCGGGCACCTCGGTGACCGGCACCGGCTTCAGCACGCCCGGCGCCACACCCCCAGTTCGTACTTCTTGAGCAGCGAACTCAGCCGCATGCGGCGGGAGTCGGGGCAGAAGCGGCCGGTGGGCAGCTCGTACTCGACGTGGAAGACGGCCTTGTCCGCGTCGACGAACGGCTTCAGCGCCGCGCACTCCCCGTACTGGGCGCACTGCTCGTTGACCGCGAAGTCGAAGTCCCCGACGAGCTCCGGGATCTGGTCCAGGTCGTTCTTCAGCCCGACGGCCAGACCGCGCTCGTGGGCCAGGCGGGCGATCAGGCGGTTGTAGCGGAGCTGGTCCGCGGCGGTGAGGGGGAAGCCGGTGTCGTTCCGGTAGCCGTCCATGTTGTCCGGTTCCACCGCGTCGAAGCCCTTGTCCCGGCACATGTCGATCCGGGCGGCCATCAGCGGCCGCAGGACGTCGGTGCGGCGGATGTCGAGCCAGCGCTCGCCCTTCCAGCCGTTGCCGCGGCCCAGCACGGACGCCGGGAACTTCTTCGCGTCCGGCCGGAACTCCTCCCAGGCGCCGGTGGAGAGGTAGCAGATGACCTTGCGGCCGTCGTCGTGCAGCCGGGCGACCGTGTCCGCGGAGTGGTCGTAGCCGTCGATGTCGTAGACCGGCACGTCGACGGAGGTGTCCAGGCGTCCGCTGAGCTGCCACTGCCAGTCGGTGCCGGGGCGGGGCTGCCAGCGCGGGCCGGACCCGTCGTCCGGGGGCCCCGAACAGCCCGCGAGCAGCAGGGCGAGCAGGACCAGGAGCAGGGACGGGCGTCTCACGAGGCGTTCTCCGCAGGGGGGTTCGGGGCGGGGCGGGGGTGTCCCCGACGATCATCCCCCGCCCCGCCGGGCCCGGTTCACCGGTGCGGGGAACCGGGCATGGCCGCCGGGCCACGGGCAGGTGAACGCACGCGGGGCATGAGCCGGGCGGGCCACGCGCGTAGTCTCGTCGTCGAGTGTTCGCCGTACCGGGGAAGGCCCCGTGACCACCGGCCCCAGGGGCCGGACTAGGGTCGGCTCGGGCCCGGTCGACCCACACCGTTCGACCACCGCAACTTCACATCGGAAGCGAGATTTCACCACCGTGACTGCTCTCACTCTCAGCACCGCCGCGGCGCCCGGTCTGCGGGCCGACGCCATCGTGATCGGTGTGGCCAAGGGTGCCAAGGGACCGGTCGTCGCGCCGGGCGCCGAGGCCGTGGACAAGGCGTACGACGGCAGGCTCGCCGGCGTCCTGGAGACTCTCGGCGCCTCCGGTGCCGAGGGCGAGTCGACGAAGCTGCCGGCGCCGTCCGGCTTCAAGGCCCCGCTCGTGCTGGCGGTGGGCCTGGGCGCGGTGCCCGAGAAGGACGCCGACTACGCCGCCGAGGCCCTGCGCAAGGCCGCCGGCGTCGCCGCCCGCGCCCTGGCCGGTCTCAAGAAGGCCGCCTTCGCCCTGCCCCTGACCGACGCCGCCGACGTGGCCGCGATCGGCGAGGGCGCGCTGCTCGGCGCGTACTCCTTCGACGCGTACAAGGAGAACGGCAAGGACGCCCGGTCCGGGAACGGCAAGGCGCCCCTCGCCGAGGCCACGCTGCTCGGCGGCAAGCCCCGCGACAAGGCCCACAAGGCGGCCGTCGAGCGGGCCGTCGCCGTGGCCGAGGAGCTGAACCGCGCCCGCGACCTCATCAACACCCCGCCGAACGACCTCAACCCCGAGGCGTTCGCCGCGATCGCCCAGGCCGCGGCCAAGGAACACGGCATCAAGGTGCAGGTGCTCGACGAGAAGGCCCTCGTCAAGGGCGGCTACGGCGGCATCCTCGGCGTCGGGGCGGGCTCCGCGTCCGGTCCGCGCCTGGTGAAGCTGTCCTACACCTCCTCCAAGGCCAAGAAGCACCTCGCTCTCGTCGGCAAGGGGATCACCTACGACTCGGGCGGCATCTCGCTGAAGCCGGCCGGCCACAACGAGACGATGAAGTGCGACATGAGCGGCGCCGCCGCGGTGTTCGCCGCGGTCGTCGCCGCCGCGCGCCTCGGCCTGGAGGTCAACGTCACCGGCTGGCTGGCGCTCGCCGAGAACATGCCCTCCGGGTCCGCGACCCGTCCGGGTGACGTGCTGCGCATGTACAGCGGCAAGACCGTCGAGGTCCTCAACACGGACGCGGAGGGCCGCCTGGTGCTGGCCGACGCGCTGTGGGCCGCGTCGCAGGAGAAGCCGGACGCGATCATCGACGTGGCGACCCTGACCGGGGCGATGGTGCTGGCGCTGGGCAACCGGACGTTCGGGATCATGGGCAACGACGACGCCTTCCGCACGGCGGTGCTGGAGGCCGCCGAGGAGGTCGGGGAGCCGGCGTGGCCGATGCCGCTGCCGGAGCACCTGCGCAAGGGCATGGACTCGCCGACGGCCGACATCGCGAACATGGGTGAGCGGATGGGCGGCGGCCTGGTCGCCGGTCTGTTCCTGCGCGAGTTCGTGGGCGAGGGCATCACCTGGGCGCACCTGGACATCGCCGGGCCGGCCTTCAACGAGGGCGGGCCGTTCGGTTACACGCCGAAGGGTGGCACGGGGACGGCCGTGCGGACGCTGGTGCGGCTGGCGGAGCTGACGGCTGCCGGCGACCTTGGCTGAGTTCGCCTCTTAGCTCGGTCTCGCCCGTCGTGCGGCGAGTGCGGGGGCGTGGGGGCTGTTCGCGCAGTTCCCCGCGCCCCTTGGGCGCTGCCCTCCGGCATCTCGTGGGGTGGCTCAATTGAACGTGGGGTGTCTCACACCGCAGCCCGGCGTCTCCTTGTGTGCCGACAAGTGCGAAGATGGGGCTCGGCAGGACAGGGCCCCACCGAAGGGCCGAAGAACGAGCGGCCGGACACCAGCCGCCTGCCGGTCACTGACGACCGGCTCACGGCGCACATGCATGGAGGACGTGACGTGGCGAACGACGCCAGCACCGTTTTCGACCTAGTGATCCTCGGCGGTGGCAGCGGTGGTTACGCCGCGGCCCTGCGCGGGGCGCAGCTGGGCCTGGACGTCGCCCTGATCGAGAAGGACAAGGTCGGCGGCACCTGCCTGCACCGGGGATGCATCCCCACCAAGGCCCTGCTGCACGCGGGCGAGATCGCCGACCAGGCCCGCGAGAGCGAGCAGTTCGGTGTCAAGGCCACCCTCGAGGGCATCGACATCGCCGGTGTCCACAAGTACAAGGACGGCGTGGTCGCGGGCCTGTACAAGGGCCTGCAGGGTCTGGTCGCCTCCCGCAAGGTGACCTACATCGAGGGTGAGGGCCGGCTGTCCTCCCCCACCTCCGTCGACGTCGACGGCCGCCGCGTGGAGGGCCGCCACGTCCTGCTCGCGACCGGCTCCGTGCCGAAGTCGCTGCCGGGCCTGGAGATCGACGGCAACCGGATCATCTCCTCCGACCACGCCCTCGTCCTGGACCGCGTGCCGAAGTCCGCGATCATCCTGGGCGGCGGCGTCATCGGCGTCGAGTTTGCCTCCGCGTGGAAGTCCTTCGGCACCGAGGTCACGATCGTCGAGGGCCTGAAGCACCTCGTCCCGGTCGAGGACGAGAACTCCTCCAAGCTGCTGGAGCGCGCCTTCCGCAAGCGCGGCATCAAGTTCAACCTGGGCACGTTCTTCCAGAGCGCCGAGTACACCCAGGACGGTGTCAAGGTCACCCTGGCCGACGGCAAGCAGTTCGAGGCCGAGATCCTGCTGGTGGCCATCGGCCGCGGCCCGGTCTCCCAGGGCCTGGGCTACGAGGAGCAGGGCGTCGCGATGGACCGCGGCTACGTCCTGGTCGACGAGTACATGCGCACGAACGTGCCGACCATCTCCGCCGTCGGTGACCTGGTCCCGACCCTCCAGCTCGCGCACGTCGGCTTCGCGGAGGGCATCCTGGTGGCGGAGCGTCTGGCCGGTCTGAAGACCGTCCCGATCGACTACGACGGTGTCCCGCGGGTGACGTACTGCCACCCCGAGGTCGCCTCCGTCGGCATCACCGAGGCCAAGGCCAAGGAGATCTACGGTGCGGACAAGGTCGTCGCTCTGAAGTACAACCTCGCGGGCAACGGCAGGAGCAAGATCCTGAACACCGCGGGCGAGATCAAGCTCGTCCAGGTCAAGGACGGTGCCGTCGTCGGCGTCCACATGGTCGGCGACCGCATGGGCGAGCAGGTCGGCGAAGCCCAGCTGATCTACAACTGGGAGGCGCTGCCCGCCGAGGTCGCGCAGCTCATCCACGCCCACCCGACGCAGAACGAGGCGCTCGGCGAGGCCCACCTGGCCCTGGCCGGCAAGCCCCTCCACGCGCACGACTGACCCTCGGTCGACGAACGCGACGACACAGACTTCCGCACTTTCCGTAAGGAGCAACCGAAACCATGGCGGTTTCCGTAACCCTTCCGGCGCTCGGCGAGAGCGTCACCGAGGGCACCGTCACCCGCTGGCTGAAGGCCGAGGGTGAGCGCGTCGAGGCCGACGAGCCCCTGCTCGAGGTCTCCACCGACAAGGTCGACACCGAGATCCCCTCCCCCGCCTCCGGCGTGCTGTCCTCCATCAAGGTCGCCGAGGACGAGACCGTCGAGGTCGGCGCCGAGCTGGCGCTCATCGACGACGGTTCCGGCGCCCCCGCCGCCCAGGAGGCCCCGGCCGCCGAGCAGGCCCCGCAGGCCGAGCAGGTCGCCGAGCCCGCCCCGGAGCCGGCCGCGGCCGCCCCCTCCACCGAGCAGTCCGCCCCGGCGCCCGCCCCGACCGCCGACGCCGCCGCCGGCGGCGGCGGCTCCGCCGAGGGCACGGACGTCGTCCTGCCCGCGCTCGGCGAGTCCGTCACCGAGGGCACCGTCACCCGCTGGCTGAAGTCGGTCGGCGACACGGTCGAGGCCGACGAGCCGCTGCTGGAGGTGTCGACGGACAAGGTCGACACCGAGATCCCCGCCCCGACCTCCGGCACGCTGCTGGAGATCGTGGTGGGCGAGGACGAGACCGCCGAGGTGGGCGCCAAGCTCGCCGTCATCGGCGAGGCGGGTGCCGCTCCGGCCGCCGCCCCCGCGCAGGAGGCCCCGGCCGCCCCGGCGCAGCCCGAGCCCGCCCCGGCGCAGCCCGCTCCGGCCCAGCCCGAGCCCGCCCAGGCCCCGGCTCCGCAGCAGGCCGCCCCGGCCCAGCAGGCCCCGGCTCCGCAGGCCCCCTCGGCCCCGGCCCCGCAGCAGCAGACCACCCCGGCCCCTGACCCGGTCCCGTCCGCTCCGGCGCCGGCTCCGGCCCAGGCCCCGGCTCCGGCCGCCGCCAAGCCGGCCGACGACGGCGCCTACGTCACCCCGCTGGTGCGCAAGCTCGCCGCCGAGCAGGGCGTCGACCTGTCCACCGTCAAGGGCACCGGCGTCGGCGGGCGTATCCGCAAGCAGGACGTCGTCGCCGCCGCCGAGGCCGCCAAGAGCGCCGCCGCCACCCCGGCCCCCGCCGCTGCCGCCCCGTCGGCCGCGAAGAAGGCCCCGGTGCTGGAGGCCTCCCCGCTGCGCGGCCAGACCGTCAAGATGCCGCGCATCCGCAAGGTCATCGGCGACAACATGGTCAAGGCCCTGCACGAGCAGGCGCAGCTGTCCTCGGTCGTCGAGGTCGACGTCACCCGCCTGATGAAGCTGCGCGCCCGTGCCAAGGACGCGTTCGCGGCCCGTGAGGGCGTCAAGCTCTCCCCGATGCCGTTCTTCGTCAAGGCCGCCGCCCAGGCGCTGAAGGCGCACGCGCCGGTCAACGCCCGGATCAACGAGGCCGAGGGGACCATCACCTACTTCGACACCGAGCACATCGGTATCGCGGTGGACTCCGAGAAGGGCCTGATGACCCCGGTCATCAAGAACGCCGGCGACCTCAACCTCGCCGGTATCGCCAAGGCCACGGCCGACCTGGCGGGCAAGGTCCGCGCCAGCAAGATCACCCCGGACGAGCTGTCCGGTGCGACCTTCACCATCTCCAACACCGGGTCGCGCGGCGCGCTCTTCGACACGATCATCGTGCCGCCGGGCCAGGTCGCGATCCTCGGCATCGGCGCCACGGTCAAGCGCCCCGCCGTGATCGACACCGAGGACGGCCCCGTCATCGGCGTCCGGGACATGACGTACCTGACCCTGTCCTACGACCACCGTCTGGTGGACGGCGCCGACGCCGCCCGCTACCTGACGGCGGTCAAGGCCATCCTGGAGGCCGGCGAGTTCGAGGTCGAGCTCGGTCTCTGACCTTCGGTTCCACGGTTGCGCGGTGCCCCGCTCGGATCTCCCGGGCGGGGCATCGTCGTACCCGAGGGGCGCGGGGCCGTGACATGTGCGGCTCCGCCGCGTGGGCGCGGCGAGCCACCGGCGACCGGCAGCCGCCCACGCGCGCAGCAGCCGGGATCCCGGGCGCCGCACGCACCGTGTGCAACATGTCTCACCTGCGTGCAAGCACGCTCGTCGGCCCCACCCGCGGAGCGAACCGGCCGTATTGTCTAAGCGTCGATCCCGACCGAGGAGCCCTCATGACCGCGCCCGTCATCCACTCGCTGCGCGAACAGATCCGCGAGCACATCCTGGAAGGGATCATCAGCGGACGCTGGCAGCCGGGCGAGCGGATCGTCGAGCGCCGGATCGCCACCGAGCTGGAGGTCAGCCAGACCCCGGTCCGCGAGGCCCTGCGCGAGCTGGAGTCGCTGCGCCTGATCGAGTCGGCTCCCAACAAGGGCGTCCGGGTGCGGAACCTGACCGCCGCCGACCTGGAGGAGAGCTATCCGGTCCGGGCCGGTCTGGAGGCCATCGCGGCGGAGCTGGCCGCCGAGGGCCTCGCGGAGGACTGCTCGGCGCTGGAGCCCCACGTCAGCGCCCTGCACGAGGCCGACCGCGTCTCCGACGGCACCGCCCAGGTCCGCCACACCGTCGCCTTCCACCGCGAACTGGTCCGCGCCGCCGGGAACTCGGTCCTGCTGCACACCTGGGAGGGCCTGGGCATCGAGGTGTTCACGGCCCTGTCGATCCGCTGGCTGGGCACGCGGCAGCAGTCGTACGCCGAGGAGCACGAGGAGCTGGTCGCCGCATTCAAGCGCCGCGACCCCCGGATCGCCGAGCTGGTGAAGGCCCACGTCCTGGGCTGCGCGCCCCGGGCGTGACACCCGAGCGCGGGTCCGCTCAATCGCCTCCGACCTGCGAAAACCGTGCGAAAGGCAGTCACCGCGTGCCACCGCCGGAGGCACCGCGTGCCTACTTTCTCGTGATCAAGAGGTTTTGCCCCTCAACCCTTTGATCGATCATCGATCAGGGAGTTACAGTCGCCGACGGGCTTCCACCGAAGCCTCCGCCCTGTCCTGCCAAAGACCAAGGGCACCCCCGATCCCCTTACGTGAGGGAACCCCCTTCGACTGAGGAAGGCGGCGACATGACCGACCCCAACGCCATCCAGCCGAGCGAGCTCGACCAGCTCCCCGACCGGGACCCGGAGGAGACCGCCGAGTGGCAGGCCTCCCTGGACGCGGTCACCCAGGCTGCCGGGCCGCACCGTGCCGCATACCTGATGCGCCGCACGCTGGAGCGCGCCGAGGGCGCCGGCATCGCGCTGCCGAAGCTCCTCGAGACCGACTACGTCAACTCCATCCCCACCTCCGCCGAGCCGGCCGTGCCCGGTGACGAGGCGATGGAGCAGCGGATCACCGCGTGGAACCGCTGGAACGCGGCCGCGATGGTCACCCGCGGCAGCAAGTACGGCGTCGGCGGCCACATCGCCACCTTCGCCTCCGCCGCCTGGCTCTACGAGACCGGCTTCAACCACTTCTTCAAGGGCAAGGAGGCCGACGGCTCCGGCGACCAGCTCTACATCCAGGGCCACGCCTCCCCCGGCATCTACGCCCGCGCGTTCCTCGACGGCCGGCTGAACGAGGAGCAGCTCGACAACTTCCGCCGGGAGGCGGGCGGCAACGGCCTGCCCTCCTACCCGCACCCGCGCCGTCTGCCGTGGCTGTGGGAGTTCCCGACGGTCTCCATGGGCCTCGGCCCGCTGTCGGCGATCTACCAGGCGCGCTTCAACCGCTACCTGGCCAACCGCGGCATCAAGGACACCTCCGCCTCGCACGTCTGGGCGTTCCTCGGCGACGGCGAGATGGACGAGCCCGAGTCGACGGCGGCCCTCGCGCTGGCGGCCCGTGAGGAGCTCGACAACCTCACGTTCGTCATCAACTGCAACCTGCAGCGCCTGGACGGCCCGGTCCGCGCCAACTTCAAGATCGTGCAGGAGCTGGAGGCCCAGTTCCGCGGCGCCGGCTGGAACGTCGTCAAGACGCTGTGGGGCACCGCCTGGGACGAGCTGTTCCAGCTCGACACCACCGGCGCGCTGGTACGCCGCCTGCGCCAGGTACCGGACGCGCAGATCCAGACGTACCAGACGCGCGACGCGGCCTACATCCGCCAAAACTTCTTCGGCGCCGACCCGGCGCTCGTGGAGATGGCGAAGCTGCTGAGCGACGACAAGATCCTCGAGTGCTTCCACCTCTCGCGCGGCGGTCACGAGTCCCGCAAGGTGTTCGCCGCGTACAAGGCGGCCGTCGAGCACAAGGGCGCGCCGACCGTGATCCTGGCCCAGACGGTCAAGGGCCACACCCTGGGCGAGGGCTTCGCGTCGAAGAACGCCAACCACCAGATGAAGAAGCTCTCGGTGGACGAGTTCAAGAACATGCGCGACCTGCTGGAGCTGCCGATCTCCGACAGCGCGTTCGTCGACGGCGTGGTCCCCTACGGCCACCCCGGCGCCGACTCTCCCGAGGTGCGCTACCTCCAGGAGCGGCGTGCCGCCCTGGGCGGTCCGGCCCCGGCCCGGCGCGTCCACCCGGTCGCCCCGCTGCCCGCCCCCGCGGAGAAGGCGTTCGCGTCCTTCGACAAGGGCTCCGGCTCGCAGAACGTGGCCACCACCATGGCGTTCGTCCGTCTCGTCAAGGACCTGGTCCGTGACAAGGAGACCGGCAAGCGCTGGGTGCCGATCGTCCCGGACGAGGCGCGCACCTTCGGTATGGAGAGCCTCTTCCCGTCCCTCGGCATCTACTCGCCCAAGGGCCAGACGTACGAGCCGGTCGACCGCGACCAGCTGATGTACTACAAGGAGGCCAAGAACGGCCAGATCCTCAACGAGGGGATCACCGAGGCCGGTTCGATGGCCGACTTCATCGCCGCTTCGACGTCGTACGCGACGCACGGCGAGACGATGATCCCGTTCTACATCTTCTACTCGATGTTCGGCTGGCAGCGCACGGCCGACCAGATGTGGCAGCTCGGCGACCAGCTCGGCCGCGGCTTCCTGGTCGGCGCCACGGCCGGCCGCACCACGCTCACCGGCGAGGGCCTGCAGCACGCCGACGGCCACTCCCCCGTCATCGCCGCGACCAACCCGGCGGCGCTGACGTACGACCCGGCGTTCGCCTACGAGGTCGCGGCCATCGTCAAGGAGGGTCTGCGCCGGATGTACGGCGAGGCCGCGCCGGGCGAGGACCAGGACGTCTTCTACTACCTGACCGTCTACAACGAGCCGCTGCCGCAGCCGGCGAAGCCGTCCGTCGCCGGGATCGACGAGGGCATCGTCAAGGGCCTGTACCGCTTCAACACGGCGGAGTCGGCGGGCGTGACCGTCCCGGCGAACGCCCCTCGGATCCAGCTGCTCGGCTCCGGTACGGCGATCCACTGGGCGCTCAAGGCGCAGCAGCTGCTGGCCGAGGAGTGGGGCGTGGCGGCCGACGTGTGGTCGGCGACGTCGTGGAGCGAGCTGCGCCGGGACGCCCTGGAGGCGGACGAGGCGCTGCTGCGCGGCGAGGAGCGGGTGCCGTTCGTGCGGCGGGCGCTCCAGGGCGCCGAGGGCCCGGTGCTGGCGGTCTCCGACTACATGCGCCAGGTCCCGGACCAGATCGCGCAGTGGGTCGAGCAGGACTGGTCCTCGCTGGGCGCCGACGGCTTCGGCCTGTCGGACACCCGTGACGCGGCCCGCCGCCACTTCGGTGTCGACGCCGAGTCGATCGTGGTCGCGGCCCTGGCCCAGCTCGCCCGGCGCGGCGAGGTCAAGGCGGCGTCCGTGAAGGAAGCGCGCGAGAAGTACGGTCTGTAGGTTCTGCGGCCCTCATCGGTCCCGGTCGTTCGTCGGCCGCGGGCCGGTGGGGGCCTGTCGCGCTGTTCCCCCACGCCCCGGGGAAGGGGCGTGCCGGAGCGGGCCCCCACGCACACCCGCACCCGAACACGCACCATGATGGCCCTATGCGTGCTGCCCGGCTGATCAAGATGGTGCTGCTGCTCCAGTCCCGGCCCTCCATGACGGCCGCCGAGCTCGCCCGGGAGCTGGAGGTGTCGGAGCGGACGGTGACCCGCGACGCGCAGGCGCTGTCGGAGGCGGGCGTGCCGGTCTACGCGGACCGGGGCCGGGCCGGTGGCTACCGGCTGGTCGGCGGGTACCGGACGCGGCTGACCGGGCTGCACCGCGGCGAGGCGGAGGCGCTGTTCCTGTCCGGGGTGCCCGGGGCCCTGCGGGAGATGGGTCTGGAGGACGCGGCCTCGGCGGCCCGGCTGAAGGTGTCGGCGGCGCTGCTGCCGTCCCTCCGGGACGCCTCCCGGACGGCCGCGCAGCGCTTCCACCTGGACGCGCCGAACTGGTTCCGGGAGCCCGAGACGCCCGCGCTGCTGCCGGCGGTCGCGGACGCGGTGTGGGACGACCGGCGGATCGGCGCCCGCTACCGGCGCGGCGAGGACGAGGTCGTCCGGGAGCTGGAGCCCTACGGGCTCGTGCTGAAGGCGGGCGTCTGGTACCTGTGCGCCCGGGTGGCCGGGGGCGCGTCCTTCCGGGTGTACCGGATCGACCGGTTCACGGCGGTGGAACCGGGCGAGGAGCGCTTCGAGCGGGTGCCGGAGTTCGACCTGCCCGCGTTCTGGGAGGAGCGGGCCGAGCAGTTCGCGCGGTCCATCCTGCGGGCGCGGGTGGTGGTGCGGCTGTCGCCGGCCGGCGTCCGCGCCCTGCCGTACGCCCTCGACCCGTTCACCGCCCGGGAGGCTCTGGCCGGGGCGGGCGCCCCGGACGGCGAGGGCTGGGTGCGGGTGGACCTCCCGGTGGAGTCCGAGGAGGTGGCGCACAGCCAGCTCGCGGCGCTGGGCCCCGAGGTGGAGGTGCTGGAACCGGCGGGCCTGCGCGAGCGGTTCGCCGCGGACGCCGCACGGCTGGCGCGCCTGTACCGACGGACGGACGGCGCATAACGATCCCGTCCACTCCGGGTGCGCCCCTGTGCCCCAGGGCCGATGCTTGACCCGTGATGGACGAGACGGAGTTCTGGGAGCTGGTGGACGACGCCCGTGAGGCCGCCGAGGGCGACCCGGAGGAGCAGGCGGATCTGCTCGTGGAACGGCTCGCCCGGCTGGACCCGGACTCGGTGCTGGACTTCGCCCGTCACTTCGAGTCCCGTTACAACCGCGCCTACCGCTGGGACCTGTGGGGCGCGGCCTGGGTGCTGCTGGACGGCGCCAGCGACGACGCCTTCGACTTCTTCCGCTGCTGGCTGATCGGCCAGGGCCGGGAGGTCTTCGAGGGGGCGCTGCACGACCCGGACGCGCTCGCCGGGCTGCTGGACGACTTCGACGAGGAGATCGACGGCGACGGCGAGGATCTCGGCTACGCGGCGGACGAGGCGTACGAGCAGCTCACCGGGGTGGTCGCCCCCGATCTGGAGATCGCGCCGCCGCCCCCGGAGCCGCAGGGCACGCCGCTGGACTTCGAGAACGAGCGGCTGCTGGCCGAGCGCTACCCCCGGCTGTGGGAGCGGTTCAGGGACTGACCGGAGCCCGCTCCGTGTGCGGCGGGCCGGGGGCTCAGGACGCCGCGCGGCGGCTGTGGCCCTCCCCCGTGGCGGCCGGTCTGCCCTGCATCCGGGCCGCCATGTCGCGGATCTGCGGCAACCGGGCGTGCAGGGCGGCGCCGGGGCAGCTGGTCATGTAGCCGTCGTTGTGGCCGGCCAGGGCGGGCAGGGTGGCGGTGGTGCCGGCCGCGTACCGGCTCAGGCCGTTGCTGGAGACCAGGCGGACGTGCGCGCGC
Source organism: Streptomyces sp. NPDC026246 (assembly GCF_055567995.1). Classification (NCBI taxonomy): domain Bacteria; kingdom Bacillati; phylum Actinomycetota; class Actinomycetes; order Kitasatosporales; family Streptomycetaceae; genus Streptomyces; species Streptomyces sp. NPDC026246. Next base: position 35,104 of record NZ_JBVHPJ010000002.1, read on the forward strand.
GGGTCGGTGCCGCTCAGGCCGAGTTTCCAGGCGGCCAGCGCGGCGATGGACCGGATCATCGGCTGCGGGACGGGCATGCCCTCGGTGAAGGTGCCGAGGGCGGCGACGCCGGAGGTGCGGTGGTTGAAGCCCTGGGTGTGGGCGCCGGTGACGGCGCGTTCGACACCCCCGGCCCGGCCCTCGTAGATGGTGCCGCAGCGGTCGACGACGAAGTTGTAGCCGATGTCGTCCCAGTCGCGGGTGCCCCGCTGGCCGGAGTACACGTCGCGGATGATGCGGGGCGCGTCGGCGCAGTCGTAGCCGTTGGGCGAGTCGGTGTGGTGCACGAAGACGGCCGCGACCCGGTCGTCGTAGCGGGGGCGGGGCTGGGCGCGGGCGGCCCCGCCCAGCCACTGCGAGCGCGGCACGATGGGCGGGCGGGGAGCGGCGTAAGGGGTGGTGGCGGGCCGGTGCGCGGCCGCGCCGCCGGCCTCGGCGGCCGTCTCGACGCCGTGCGCGCACAGCACCAGGGCCACGACGGCGGCGGTGCCCGGCAGGCAGCCGAGCAGCACCCGGGCCGCGCGCGGCAGGCCCGCCCGGCCGGGCGTCCCGGCGGCGCGGTGCCTGCGCGTCCCTGGCCGACCTCCGAAGGCACGCATGGTCCCACTGTCGGCCTGTTCCGCTCCGTCCGCGATGTGTGATGTGCCACCCGGTGGAACCATCGTCACGGTCCGCGCCGTTTTTCCGGGTGCACGCGTGCGGGGCGGGTCTCCTCCGCCGCGCGGGGTGCGACTGATCAACGGGGCGTTCCCGCACGTACTAGGGGTTCCCAGAGAGAGGCGGCGTTGCGTGGACCTGCTCGACATCCTGCTGTTGCTGGTCGTCCTGGCCTACGCGGCGTCCGGGTACCGCCGTGGCCTGGTGGCCGGCTGCGTGTCCCTGGCGGGTTTCGTCGGCGGCGCGGTCGTCGGCGTGTGGATCCTGCCGTGGGTGATGGACCTGGTCGAGCCGGGGACGACCCGGGCGACGCTCACCGCGGTGCTCACGGTGCTGCTGCCGGCGGTCCTGGTGCACGAGCTGGCGGGCCGGCTGGCGCTGCGGCTGCGGCGGGAGCTGGACCGCGGGCCGCTCAGGGTGGCGGACGGGGTGGGCGGGGCCGTGGCCAACGCGGTCGCGGTGCTGATCGTGGCGTGGGTGGCCGCGAGCGTCCTGGGTGCCTCGTCCTCGCCCACGGTCACCTCGGCGATCCGCGACTCGCGGCTGCTGGGTGCCGTGCAGCGGACGATGCCGGACACGACCCCGGCCTGGTTCTCGGAGGCCACGTCCGCGCTGACCCAGGCAGGCTTCCCGCAGGTCTTCAACCCGTTCGAGAGCGAGTCGGCGGCGGAGGTCGCCGAGCCCACCGGCGACAACGTGACGCGGGCCGCCACGCGCGCAGCCCAGCGCAGCACGGTGAAGGTGGAGGGCGTCGCGGGCACCCAGGGGCGCGAGGGCAGCGGGTTCGTGTACGCACCGCGGCACGTGATGACCAACGCCCATGTGGTGGCGGGCATCGACGAGCCGACCGTGCAGATCGGCGGCGTCGGGCGGACGTACGGGGCGCGGGTGGTGCTGTTCGACCCGGAGAAGGACGTGGCCGTGCTGTACGTGCCGGAGCTGCGGGCGCCGGTCCTGCGTTTCGACGACGACGCCGGGCGCGGGGACGCGGCGGTGGTGGCGGGCTATCCGCAGGACGGCGACCTGGACCTGCAGGCGGCCACGGTCGCGAACCGGGTCCGGGCGACCGGCCAGGACATCTACAACGAAGGGACGGCCGTCCGCGAGATCTACTCGATCCGCTCCACGGTCCGCCCGGGCAACTCCGGCGGCCCGCTGCTCACCACGGACGGCCGGGTGTTCGGCGTGGTCTTCGCCCGCTCCACCTCGGACGCCGAGACGGGGTACGTGCTGACGGCCGACGAGGTCGCCCCGGAGGCCGGGCGCGCGGCGCGGGCGACGGCGCCGGTGGACACCGGCGAGCCCACCGGGTCGTGAGCGCGCCGGGTGCGGCTCAGAGGAAGCGCCCCATGAGGACGTCGTCGACGTACCGCCCGTCGAGGAGGAACTCCTCGGGCAGGACGCCCTCCATCACGAACCCCTCGGACTCGTAGAGCCTGCGCGCGGGGGTGTTGTGGCCGAGGACGCGCAGGGTCAGGCGCCGGGCGCCGCGCCGGCGGGCCTCCGCGACGGCGGCCCGGACCAGGGCCCGGCCGGCCCCCCGGCCGCGTGCCTCCTGGGCGACGGCGAGGCCCTGGATCTGGAGCACGTGCCGGTTCGCGGCGACGGGGGTCGGGAGACCGAGGTGCACGTAACCGGCCGGGCGGCCGTCGTCCTCGGCGACGAGACAGTCCCGCGGCGGGTGCCGGTCGCTGAAGAACGGCGGGTAAGGCGGGCGCGGCTCGGGCGTCACGGCGTGCAGGGGCGACCAGGCGCGCCGGTCCAGCAGGGCCAGTTCCGCCTCGTCCTCGGGCACGGCGACGCGGACGCGCACGTCGGGATGGTCGGGCATGGGCGTCACCCTAGGCCGCGGGGCCCGTGGTCCGACAGTGGATATCCGGGGTCCGGGGGCAGGATGGGGGGATGGAACGCTCACGTATCGCAGTGGCCGGCGCGTCCGGTCTCATCGGCGGCGCCCTGGTGCGGTCACTGGCCTCGGACGGGCACGAGGTGGTGCGCCTGGTGCGCCGGGAGCCCCGGGGCACGGACGAGGTCCGCTGGGACCCGGAGGGCGGGCACGTGGAGGCGGCTGGGCTGGCCGGGTGCGCCGCGGTGGTCAATCTGGCGGGTGCCGGGGTCGGCGACCGGCGCTGGACGGACGCCTACAAGCAGCGGATCCGCGACAGCCGGGTGAACGGCACGGCCGCGCTGGCGCGGGCGGTGGCCTCGCTGGACGACGCGGAACGGCCGCGGGTCTTCGTGAACGGCAGCGCCATCGGCTACTACGGCGAGACCGGGGACCGTGCCGTCGACGAGAGCGCCCCGGCGGGCTCCGGCTTCCTGCCCGAGGTGTGCGTGGAGTGGGAGGAGGCCGCGGCGCCCGCCCGCCAGGCAGGTGTCCGCACCGCGTTCACCCGGACCGGGCTGGTCGTCTCCCGTGAGGGCGGGGCGTGGGGGCGGCTCTTCCCGCTGTTCCGGGCCGGGCTGGGCGGGCGCATGGGCGACGGCCGGCAGTACTGGTCGTTCGTCGCGCTGCACGACGAGGTCGCCGCGATCCGCCACCTCCTCGACACCGACGGCCTGTCGGGTCCGTTCAACATCACCGCCCCGAACCCCCTGACGAACAGTGAGATCACCGCGGCGATGGGGCGGGTGCTGCGCCGGCCCACGGTGTTCGCCGTGCCCGCGCCCGTTCTGCGGTCCGTGCTGGGCGAGATGGCTGGCGACGTCCTCGGCAGCGCCCGCGTCCTGCCGACGCGGCTGCTGGAGTCGGGCTTCCGGTTCGCCTTCCCGGACATCGAGGGAGCGATCCGCGCGGCACTGTAGGCCCCGGGAGTGCCGGCCCGTGTCCACATGGCATCGCTATGCGACCGCCGTGCGACCGTGCCCTGTCCATGCGCGACTCCCCCTGACCGATCGCAGTCCTACGCTCGACCGGAACTCGCGTATCCCTGGGGCCTGTTGAGGGCATGACGTCTCCAGCGCCCGCGCAACCTCGAGGAGGGGCACGTGCTTGAGCCCGCGTACCAGGCGGACGTGGTCGTCGTGGGGGCCGGGGTCGCCGGCCTCTCGGCCGCGCATCGGCTGACCAGCGCAGGAGTGACGACCATGGTCCTGGAGGCCGCCCATCACGTCGGCGGCCGGATGGCGACGGAGAAGGTCGACGGCTTCCGGCTCGACCGGGTCGGCCAGTTGCTGTCCACGGCGTATCCCGAACTACACCGGACCCCGGGGCTGGGCGGGCTGGTGCTGCGCCCCTTCGCACCGGGCGTCCTGCTGCACGGCGACGGACGCCACCACCGCGCGGGCGTCCAGCCCGGCGTGCGGGGCGCACGGGGCGCACTGCACGCGGTCCGTGCGCTGGCGAGTGCGCCCCGGCCGCCGGCCGCTCCCCGCGTACCGCGCAGGCCGGTGGCCGTGCCCGGCCGGCAGGTCTCCGTGCCCCGCAGCCGGTCCGGCGCCCCGCTCGGCACGGCCGTCGACCAGGCCCGGCTGGGCGCGGCCCTGACCCGGCTGGCCGGCACCCCCGCCGAACGGCTGCTGGCCCGACCGGAGTTGCCCGCGGGCCAGGCCCTCGCCGCACGGGGGCTGCCCGCGCGGACCATCGACGGCTTCCTGCGGCCGCTGCTCGCGGCCCTGCTGTGCGACCCGGACCTGACGACGTCGAGCCGGTGCGCCGACCTCGCGCTGCGGGCCTTCGCGAGCGGCCGGCTGTGCGTGCCGGAGGGCGGGTCGGAGGCCCTGCCGGAGCTGCTGGCGCGGACCCTGCCGGAGGGGTCGGTGCACACCGGCGTGCGCGTCACCTCCGTCTCCACCACCTCGGTGACCACCGCGGAGCACGGGGTGATCCGCTGCCGTGCCGTGCTGGTGGCGACGGACGCCCGGGCGGCGGCCGTGCTCCTGCCCGGGCTGCGGGTACCGGACTTCCACCCGGTGACGGTGGTGCACCACACCACCGACGAGCCGCCGGGGACGGGCGCGTCCCTGCTGCTGGACGCCGACCTCGGCGGTCCGGTGGCCCACACGGCGGTACTCAGCCACGTCGATCCGTCCCGGGCCCCCGTCGGCCGGGCCCTGGTGTCGTCGACGGTGCTGGGCCGGCCGCCGGGCGACGTCGACACGGCCGTGCGGAGGCACCTGGCACGGCTGTACGGGACGTCGACGGCGCGGTGGGAGACGCTGGCGGTGCACCACACGACCGAGGCGGTGCCCGCCATGCGGCCGCCGCACGATCTGCGGCGGCCGGTGCGCTTGCTCGCGGGCCTGTACGTGTGCGGGGACCACCGGGACACCAGCACCGTCCAGGGTGCTCTGCACTCCGGGCACCGGGCGTCGGCGGCGATCCTGGCGGACCTGGGGGCGGGGCGGTCGATGCATGCCGCCGATCCGCTGCCGACCGTGCCGCGCGCCGCCTGAGTGATGCCTCGGGTGCGGGTGCGTGGGGGCCGATCGCGCAGTCCCCACGCACCCCTGAGGCAGCTCAGCCGAGGGCCGCCACCTTGTCGCGGTAGGTCCGCACCGGCGCCGCGTCCTTGTACGGCTCCAGCCGCCGCTCGAAGTCCCGCACGTACTCCACCGCCCGCACCGAGCGCATCTCGGCGGCCTGGCCCGCGGCCTCCGCGGCCAGCTGGCAGGCCTGGTCGAGCTCGCCCAGCCCCAGGCGGGCGGTGGCGAGGACGACACGGCAGAACAGCCGGCTGCGGGCGTAGGACGGGGCCCGCAACTGCAGCGAGCGTTCCGCGTGCTGGGCGGCGGCGCGGAACTGCTGCAGGTCGCGGTGGCAGTGGCCGAACTCGTCGGCCAGCTGGGCCTCGTCGAAGAACCTCGCCCACTGCGGCACGTCGTCTCCGGGGCGGGCCGTCTCCAGGGCCCGCTCGGCGCGGACCAGGGCCGCGGTGCAGGCCCGGACCTCACCGAGCACCCCGTGCCCGCGCGCCTCGGACGCGTGCAGCAGGGCCTGCAGGACGGGCGGCCCGGAGGTGCCCACGCCCTGCTGGGCCACCCGGGCGAGCTGCACGGCCTCCCGCCCGTGCCCCAGGTAGACGGCCTGGCGGCTCATGGTGACCAGCACATAGGCCCCGAACGCCCGGTCCCCGGCGGCCTGCGCCAGCCGGAGTGCCTGCACGAAGTAGCGCTGGGCCAGTCCGTGCGCGGCGATGTCGTACGAGGTCCAGCCGGCGAGCCGGGTCAGGTCGGCGGCGGCGGCGAACAGCCGGCGTCCGGTCTGCTCGCCGTAGGTGCCGCGCAGCATGGGCTCGCACTCGTGCTCCAGGTAGCGCACGAGGGCCTGGCGGGCGTGGCCGCCGCCGTAGGCGTCGTCGAGGGTGCGGAACAGCTCGCCGACCGAGCGCAGGGCGGCGATGTCCCCGGCGGTGACCTTCTGGCCGGGGCCGCGCTCGGCCCCGCCGCGCTGGCGGGGCAGGGACGGCACGCCCTGCTCGGCCGGGAGCCTCAGGGCGGGGCGGCCCTGTGCGGGGATGCGGGCGGGGTGGGGCTCGCCCCGGGCGACCTTCTCGTCGGCGCGGCCGATCAGCCAGTCCCGGCTGGGCACGACGAGCCCGGCCGGGGTGAAGGCGATCTTGCGCAGCTCGGCGTGGCTGCCGGAGTCCTTGCGCCACAGCCCGCTGACGATGTCGACGGCCTCCTCCGGGGTGGCGGCGAACTCCAGCCCCGCGTAGACCGGCGCGCAGGCGTCCAGCCCCAGGTCCTGGGCGGTGAGGCGGCGGCCCAGGCGCCGGGTGAACACCTCGGCGATCAGGGCGGGCGTGGTCCCCCGGGGCTGCTGGCCGCGCAGCCACCGGGTGACGGAGGTCTTGTCGTATCTCAGGTCGAGACCGTGTTCCAGCCCGAGCTGGTCCACGCGACGGGCGAGTCCCGCGTTGGAGAACCCCGCTTCTGCGATGAGCGCGGCGAGCTGTCGGTTGGGGGTGCGCTGCGCGGGTCGTTCCGTCATCTGCGGTGCGGTCTCCTGCCTTCCGGCCTTCGTGATGTGCGCGGATTGCCTGTGAGCTGGCCTTACGCCTTGCTGGACGGCGCGAATGTAGCGGAGAGTAAGCACCCCATCACACATTTTCCCGGACATTCATCCGATCGTGTGAGGATTGACCCCGGGACTGACGTGTCCGGGCCGGACGTACAGTGGCTTGGGCGCGTTACGTGCCTGACACACCCGTCCGAGGGAGGCGCTTGCCGTGAGTGAGTTGCGGTTCGTCCGCATGGGGTTCGGTGACGAGGCCGTCGAGTACCAGGAGGCCTGGGACGAACAGCGCCGGGTGCACGCGGCGCGCTTCACCGACGAGGTCCCCGACACCGTACTGCTCCTGGAGCACCCGCCGGTCTACACGGCCGGGCGGCGCACGGCGGACAACGAGCGCCCCCTCGACGGCACGCCGGTCATCGACGTGGACCGCGGCGGCAAGATCACCTGGCACGGCCCCGGACAGCTGGTCGGCTACCCGATCCAGAAGCTCCCGCGCCCGGTGGACGTGGTGGCCCACGTCCGGCGCCTGGAGGAGGCCCTGATCCGCACCTGCGCCGACTTCGGGCTGGAGACGACCCGGGTCGAGGGCCGCAGCGGCGTGTGGGTCCTGGGCGACCCGGTCGAGCAGCGGCCCGCGCTCGGAGGCCTGTCGCTGGACTTCGACCCGCGGCTGCAGGACGAGGAGTTCGACCCGCGGCTGAACGGACCGGAGTACGCCCCCTCCAACGCGGGCCAGCGCCGCGAGGACCGCAAGATCGCCGCGATCGGCATCCGCGTCGCCAAGGGCGTCACGATGCACGGCTTCGCACTGAACGTGAACCCCGACAACAAGTGGTTCGACCGGATCATCCCCTGCGGCATCCGCGACGCGGGCGTGGCCTCCCTAGCCGCCGAGCTGGGCCGCGACGTGACGATCGAGGAGGTCCTGCCCGTGGTGGAGCGCCACCTGAGGGACGTCCTGGAGAACGCCGACCTCAAGCCCCGGGAGATCGAGCGGACACCGGCGGCATAAACGCCCGCGGGGAGGGGCTGACACCACACACAGGCATTCAAATCCACGGGCGTACCCTTGAGGACGCCGAAGAATCAACGCTAGGGAGCCGGTCGTGTCCGCAGTCGCACCCGACGGACGCAAGATGCTGCGCCTGGAGGTCCGCAACAGCCAGACCCCCATCGAGCGCAAGCCCGAGTGGATCAAGACCCGGGCGAAAATGGGCCCCGAGTACACCAAGATGCAGAACCTCGTGAAGAGCGAGGGCCTGCACACGGTCTGCCAGGAAGCCGGCTGCCCGAACATCTACGAGTGCTGGGAGGACCGCGAGGCGACCTTCCTCATCGGCGGCGACCAGTGCACCCGGCGCTGCGACTTCTGCCAGATCGACACCGGCAAGCCTGAGGCGCTGGACCGCGACGAGCCCCGCCGCGTGGGTGAGTCCGTGGTCACGATGGACCTGAACTACGCCACGATCACCGGCGTCGCCCGCGACGACCTGGAGGACGGCGGCGCCTGGCTGTACGCCGAGACGGTCCGCCAGATCCACCGGCAGACGGCCGGCCGCGAAGGCGGCCACACCAAGGTCGAGCTGCTGGCCCCCGACTTCAACGCGATCCCCGAGCAGCTCGAGGAGGTCTTCTCCTCCCGCCCCGAGGTCTTCGCGCACAACGTCGAGACCGTCCCGCGGATCTTCAAGCGCATCCGCCCCGGCTTCCGCTACGAGCGCTCGCTGAAGGTGATCACCGAGGCCCGCGACTACGGCCTGGTCACCAAGTCGAACCTGATCCTCGGCATGGGCGAGACCCGCGAGGAGGTCAGCGACGCGCTGAAGCAGCTGCACGAGGCGGGCTGCGAGCTGGTCACCATCACGCAGTACCTGCGCCCCTCCGTGCGCCATCACCCCGTGGAGCGCTGGGTCAAGCCGCACGAGTTCGTGGAGCTGCAGCAGGAGGCCGAGCAGATCGGCTTCTCCGGCGTGATGTCCGGTCCGCTGGTGCGCTCCTCGTACCGCGCCGGGCGGCTGTACCGGATGGCGATGGAGCAGCGGGACGCGCGCGTCGCGGCCCAGGCCGTCTGACGGAGCGTCACCACCTCTTCCCGGTACGGGACGAGACAATCGTGTGAATTCGCGCACGTGATACTACCGACCGGTAGTGACCGGTTCGACGCGGTCCTGACCGTCCTCGCAGATGAGGGCGTACGTCAGGACCGCGTCGGCGTTCCACTGCTCCCCTGCCGGGCTTCACGGGTGTTTGACCGGCCGGTCACGCCCTGGTAACACCAATCAGTGACGCTGAACTCACAGCACGTACACCCGTTTCGAGGGGGGACCTCACCCATGCAGGCCGCGCCCGTCCGCGCCACCGCGATCCCGTCGTTCACGACCGCCCTGCGCGCGGTCGAGGCGCTGCTGATGAGCAGCGGCCAGCGCACCGCCCGGCGCAACGCCTGGACCTCCGTGCTGGAGGACCGCCGTCGCGCCAAGGACCGGGTCGAGGCGCAGCGCGTGCTGGAGCAGTCCCTCTCGCGCTCCCTGTCCGCCCGCCCCTGAGGCCCGGACCGCGCTGCGCGGGCCCCGGGCGGCACTGCCGTCGTCGGCGCTCGTGCGGACACGTAGACTTCGGGGCATGGCGAGGAAGGAACCTGCAGCGGACGCTGCGAATCCCGGGCGACTGAAGCAGATCGCCCTGACCTACAAGATGACCCGCAAGGCCGACAAGAAGATCGGTCTTGTACTCGCGGCTGTCGGAATCGTCACCTTCGGTGTCTTCCTCGCGATCGGTTTCTTGATCGGTCACCCCATCTATCTCGGCATCCTGGGCCTCCTGCTCGCCTTCCTCGCGACGGCGATCGTGTTCGGGCGCCGGGCCGAGCGGGCCGCCTTCGGGCAGATGGAGGGCCAGCCCGGCGCCGCGGCGGCGGTGCTCGACAACATCGGCCGGGGGTGGACGACGACCCCCGCGGTGGCGATGAACCGCAACCAGGACGTGGTGCACCGCGCGGTCGGCAAGGCCGGCATCGTGCTGGTGGCCGAGGGCAACCCGAACCGGGTGAAGACCCTGCTCGCCGCCGAGAAGCGCAAGATGAACCGCATCGTCGCGGACGTTCCGGTGCACGACCTGGTGGTGGGCACCGGCGAGGGCCAGGTCGAGCTGAAGAAGCTGCGCACGACCATGCTCAAGCTCCCGCGCGTGCTGACCGGCCCGCAGGTCACGGCCACCAACGACCGGCTGCGCGCCCTGGGTGACCTGATGAGCAACATGCCGCTGCCGAAGGGCCCGATGCCCAAGGGCATGCGCCTGCCGAAGGGCGGGCCGAAGGCCCGCTGACCCGCACCCGTACGACGAAGGGGCGCCCGGACCACTCCGGGCGCCCCTTCGTCGTACGGATCCGTCGCACGCGGCGGGCGATCGAGCGGCGGATGCTCGATGTGCGTCAGATGCGGACCTCCACCGTGCCGGCCAGCCGGTCGTGCAGGCCGCGGCCGTCGCGGTCCCAGATCAGGGCGGGGATCGCCAGGAACAGCAGGACCGTGCGCACGACGGCCCGCCAGGGGCTGACCCGGCCGGTGTCCAGGGCGAGCACCCGGATGCCGAAGAGGCGCTTGCCCGGCGTGAAGCCGACCGTGCCGACCGTCAGCACCATCAGCGCGAACATGATCAGCGGCGCCCAGACCTGGGCCGCCTCGTTGTAGCTGTCGGCGATCAGGCCGTACGCGATCAGCAGGCTCAGCCCCCAGTCGACGGCCAGGGCGCCGATCCGCCGGCCCGGGCGGGCGATCGAGCCGGAGCCCTCCTCGGGCAGACCGAGCTGCTCGCCCCGGTATCCGAAGTCGACACCGGCCTCTTCCGCGGCCGCGCGGGGCCCGGAGAGCCACGATCCGATTGCTTGCCTGTTGTCCACCCGTCCACGGTACTGCGCCCCCATATGACCGGGGCACGGCGGGGTGCGTCGGGGCTACGGTGGAGGGTGAGCCGGTTAACTTGTGCGAAACAAACGGGTCACGCCCGAGAAATCACCCGTCCCTAGGGTCGAGGACAGCGTGTGCCACCCGCACTGGCCGCACGAACGAACTACCACCCCGGCGGGACGGTCGGGAGTAGGAGGAGCTGGATGTTCCAGAACGCCGACGAGGCCAAGAAGTTCATCGCGGACGAGGACGTCAAGTTCGTCGACGTCCGCTTCTGCGACCTCCCGGGCGTGATGCAGCACTTCACGGTGCCTGCGGAGGCGTTCGACGCCGACGAGGAGCTGGCCTTCGACGGCTCCTCGATCCGGGGTTTCCAGGCCATTCACGAGTCCGACATGGCCCTGCGCGCGGACCTGTCGACCGCCCGGGTCGACCCGTTCCGCCGTGACAAGACGCTGAACATCAACTTCTTCATCCACGACCCGATCACGGGCGAGCAGTACTCCCGCGACCCGCGCAACGTGGCCAAGAAGGCCGAGGCCTACCTCGCCTCCACCGGCATCGCCGACACGGCGTACTTCGGTCCCGAGGCGGAGTTCTACGTCTTCGACTCCGTCCGCTTCGCCACCAGCGCGAACGAGTCCTTCTACCACATCGACTCCGAGGCCGGCGCCTGGAACACCGGTGCGCTGGAGGACAACCGCGGTTACAAGGTCCGCTACAAGGGCGGCTACTTCCCGGTCCCGCCGGTCGACCACTTCGCCGACCTGCGCGCCGAGATCTCCCTGGAGCTGGAGCGGTCCGGCCTGAAGGTCGAGCGCCAGCACCACGAGGTGGGCACCGCCGGCCAGGCCGAGATCAACTACAAGTTCAACACGCTGCTCGCCGCCGCCGACGACCTCCAGCTCTTCAAGTACATCGTGAAGAACGTGGCGTGGAAGAACGGCAAGACGGCCACCTTCATGCCGAAGCCGATCTTCGGTGACAACGGCTCGGGCATGCACGTCCACCAGTCGCTGTGGACCGGCGGCCAGCCGCTGTTCTACGACGAGGCCGGTTACGCGGGCCTGTCGGACACCGCCCGCTACTACATCGGCGGCATCCTCAAGCACGCCCCGTCGCTGCTGGCCTTCACCAACCCGACGGTGAACTCCTACCACCGCCTGGTGCCGGGCTTCGAGGCGCCGGTGAACCTGGTGTACTCGCAGCGCAACCGCTCCGCGGCCATGCGCATCCCGATCACCGGCTCCAACCCGAAGGCCAAGCGCGTGGAGTTCCGCGCCCCGGACGCCTCCGGCAACCCGTACCTGGCCTTCTCGGCGCTGCTGCTCGCGGGCCTGGACGGCATCAAGAACAAGATCGAGCCGGCCGAGCCGATCGACAAGGACCTGTACGAGCTGGCTCCCGAGGAGCACGCGAACGTCGCCCAGGTCCCGACCTCCCTCGGCGCGGTCCTGGACCGCCTGGAGGCCGACCACGAGTTCCTGCTCCAGGGTGACGTGTTCACCCCGGACCTGATCGAGACGTGGATCGACTTCAAGCGCGCCAACGAGATCGCGCCGCTGCAGCTGCGTCCGCACCCGCACGAGTTCGAGCTGTACTTCGACGTGTGATCGACGCTCCCGTCGCCCGTACGGTGCCCCCGTCTCCCGCAGTGGAGGCGGGGGCACCGTCGTCCGCGCCCGGTCCGCGCTTCCCAGGCGGGCGCGCGAGAGGGACCATTCGATGAGGACGGTTGTTCGAGAAGGGATGCGGGGATGCCGGGACGGGACGACGAGGAGCGCGAGTTCGACATCGGGTGGGCCGACGGCGCCGAGCACAAGGAGCCGTCCGCGCGGGCCCGCATGCTCGCCGCCCGCTGGAAGCACGACCCGCCCGGGCCGGTGCCGTTCCGTCCCGAACCCCGGCACGTGGGCCGCGCGCGCCGCCGGTCCCCGTGGGTGTCGACGGCCGTGGTGCTCGGCTGCCTGGCCGCGGTGATCGTCCTGCTCGGGTACCTGGACTTCCGTCCCCCGTTCTAGCCGGCCGTCCTGTTAACGTCCGGCCGTGAACGACAGCGTGTACACGGGCAACGCCGGCGAGGACGCCGCGCTGGACCGGGGATGGATCCTCGGGCACTTCAAGGCCGCCGGGGACCCTCGGCACAGCGAGGACGTCGAGATCAAGTGGGGGGTCCACCCCCCGGGCGACGAGCGGGCCGAGTGGGTGCGCGGCGAGCAGCGCACGGCACTGCTGGTCCTGATCAGCGGGCGTTTCCGCGTCGAACTGCCGGGGCGCAGCGTGCTGCTGCGGCGGCAGGGTGACTACGTGGTGTGGGGGCGGGGCGTCGACCATTCCTGGCGCGCGGAGGAGGAGTCGGTGGTGCTGACCGTGCGGTGGCCGTCGGTCCCCGGGTACGCGGTGGGGTCCGCCGGCTGACGGCCGTCCCCGGGCCGTGCCGACGGCCATGCGCGAGGGCGGTGGCGGGGCCATGCCCGGGGCCGGCGGTGGGGCGTGCGGCTTCGGTGGGTGGTGCCTTTGCCCGGAGTGGGGGTGCTCGCGACCCGCTCATGGGGAAGTGCGGCGCACACTGGCTGTGGAACGAGTGCCTGACTGCGCGAGGTGAGGCGGATGCACAGCCGTGTGCGGGCCGACCGGCGGCTGACCACCCGGATGGGGGTCACGCTGTTCCTGCTGGGACTGCTGTACGTGGGGTTCGTCGCCGCGCTGGTCGTGCTGCTGAAGTCGTGGGTGCTGGTCGTCGTGGTCGCGGCGGCGCTGCTCGGCGCGCAGTACTGGTTCTCGGACCGGATCGCGCTGTACGCCATGCGGGGCCGGGTCGTGGAGCGTGCGGAGTACCCGGAGCTGCACGCGGTGGTGGACCGGCTGTGCGCCCTGGCCGACCTGCCGAAGCCCGTGGTCGCCGTGTCCGGGATGGACATGCCCAACGCCTTCGCGACCGGGCGGAGCCCCGATCACGCCGTGGTGTGTGTGACGACCGGGCTGCTGCGGCGGCTTGAGCCGGCCGAGCTGGAGGGCGTGCTCGCGCACGAGCTGTCGCACGTGGCGCACAAGGACGTCGCGGTGATCACCGTCGCCTCGTTCCTGGGGGTGCTCGCGGGACTGATCGTGCGGTTCGCCTTCTACTCGCAACTGTTCGGCGGGGCCCGGCGGGACCAGAACACGGCGGCGGTGTTCGCCGCGGTGATGGGCGTGGCCGCGGCCGTGTACGCGATCAGCTTCCTGCTGATCCGGGCGCTGTCCCGCTACCGCGAGCTGGCCGCGGACCGGGCGGCCGCGCAGCTCACCGGGCGGCCCTCGGCGCTGGCCTCCGCGCTCACCAAGGTCTCCGGCGAGCTGGCCCGCATCCCGGCGAAGGACCTGCGCACGGCCCAGGCGTTCAACGCCTTCTGGTTCTCGCCCGCGCCGGGCCGCGAGCCGCGGATCGCCCGGCTGTTCTCGACCCACCCGAGCCTGGAGCAGCGCATCGACCAGCTGGGCCGGATCTCCGCCGAGCTGGGTGAGGCGACCGCGCCCGGGGGAGTGTGAGCGGCACATGGGCCTGCTGGACATCCTGCTCGGCCGGACCAGGCCGGTCGTCCCGGATCTCGACCGGCTCTTCGCACTGCCGTCCGCGGCCGTGGCCCTGGAAGCGGCCGTCGGCTTCACGCCCACGGGACAGGGCGCGGTCTGCTTCTCCACGGTGGAGGGCGCCGTCTTCGAACAGACCCACCGGGAGGTGCAGGCGCTGCTGGACGCCGACATCGACCGTGACGGCCCGCCGGTGGAGCTGCGCCGGGACGGCTACGGCTACTCCTGGCTGGTGTCCCGCCGCTCCCCCGGTCAGTTGCCGGCTCTGGTGAACGACCTGCACGCCGTCAGCAGCCAGATGGAGGTCAACGGGTTCGGCCCGCAACTGCTGTGCGCGCTGGCCGGCTTCGAGGACCGCTCCGGACGGCGTCTTGCCCTGGTGTACCTCTACAAACGGGGCACGTTCTACCCGTTCGCGCCCCTGCCGGGCGGGGTGGAGCGGCGGGACAACGCCCTGGAACTCCAGGTGCGTTCCGCACTCCGCGACGAACTGCCCGTCGAGCAGGACCTGGGCCGCTGGTTCCCCGTGTGGGGGGCGCCGGGTCTGTGAACCGCCCCGCGAGCAGCGGTCCGCGTGAGTGAATGACCGCATGAGTGAGCCGACCCCCTTCACGCACACGGCCGACGGCGAGCGGCTCGCCGGGCTGAGCCGCGGTGCGGACCGGCCCGGTGGGGCGACCGTCGTGCTGCTGCACGGCGCGGGAAACGGCAGCGCGGACCGGCTCGTGCCGCTGCTGGAGGAGTTCGCCGCGCACGGCTGCCGCGCTCTCGCCTTCGACTTCTCCGGCCACGGCCGCAGCACCGGCCTGCTGCGGGAGCTGAGCCTGCGCCGGCGTTTCGAGCAGGCCGTGTCCGTGATCGACGCGCACGCGCGCGTGGACGGGCCGCTGGTGCTCGTCGGGTTCAGCATGAGCGGGCAGACGGTGGCGGATCTCGCCGGGCACTACGGGGACCGGGTGGCGGCCCTGGGACTGTGCGCGCCGGCGGTGTACGCGGCCGAGGCCTGGGACGTGCCCTTCGGCTCGGGTGACGGGCGGTTCAGCGAGATCATCCGCGCGGAGGGGAGCTGGCGCGAGGCGCCCGCGCTGGAGGTGCTGCGGGCGTACGAGGGGCGGGCCGTGCTCGCGGTGCCGGGCCGGGACGAGGTCATCCCGGCGGCCGTGACGCAGGCCGTCTCGGAGGCGCTGGCCCGGCGGGCGCAGTTCACCCACCGGGAGATCCCCGGGGCACGGCACCGGCTGGGGCTGTGGTTCCGCGACCACGCCGCCGACCGGCGGGAGTTCGTCACCGCCGTGCTGGCCGGGCTCGGCGAGAGGGGCTGGACGGCCACGCGCGCGTGGGTGGCCAAGCAGCTGCCCGAGGGCCGCACGGTGACCGGCTCGGCCTTCCTGAGCGGTGGCTGGAGCGCCCAGATGCGGCGGCTCACGCTGGACGACGGCCGCGCACTCGCCCTGCGGTCGTTCGTGAAGCCGTTCTTCCGCCGGCACGCGGGCGGGCTCCTGGGCCGCGAGGCGGAGATCCTGACCCTGCTGGCAGGTGAGGAGGGCGTGCCGGCCCCCGCCCTGGTCGGTGTGGACGCGACGGGCGAGCACTGCGATCACCCGTCCCTGCTAATGACGCTTGTGCCGGGCCGGGTCCGGGTCGACGAGGACGACGTCGGCCCGAGGGTGGACCTGCTCGCGGCCCAGCTGGCCCGGATCCACCGGGTCGTCCCCGCCGAGCGGCCCCGCACGTACCAGGCGTGGACGTCCCCGGAGCGGGTGGAGGCGCCGGCGGGCGCGGTGTGGGAGCGGGCCGTGGAGGTGATCCGCCGGGAGCCGCCGCCGTACGAGGGCTGTTTCCTGCACCGGGACTTCCACCCCGGGAACGTGCTGTTCACGGGCTCCGGGGCCGGCCTGCGGATCAGTGGCGTCGTCGACTGGGTGGAGACCTCGTGGGGGCCCGCCGACCTGGACGTGGCCCACTGTGCGACGGCGCTGGCGCTGCTGTACGGGCCCGAGCACGGTCTCGCGTTCCGGGGTGCCTACGAGGAGCGGGGCGGCCGGTGTGCGGCGGACGGGTCCGCCCATCTGTACTGGCGGCTGCTCGACGCGCTGGCCTACGTCCCGGACGCGGCGAAACTGGCCGGGCCGTGGCGCGAGCTGGGCCGGACGGACCTGACGCCGCGGGTGCTGGGCGAGCGGCTGGAGGCGTATGTGGCGGGGCTGCTGGAGCGGTACGGCTGAGCGGCGGCGGGCGGTCGCGGGCGCGCTGTCAGTGGGGGGCGCGATGATGCTGCCGGGCGGCGGTGCGCCGTCCGGGGTGAGCGAATGCCGCCGGGCAGGCGGTGCGGAGCCGGGGAGGCCGGTATGGAGGCGCGGCGGTACATCGGCGGGGCGGAGCGGCGGGCCCGGCTCGCGTCGCGGCAGCGGCTGGCCGGGCAGGCCCGGGCGGCCACGCCCGAGCAGGTCGCCGATTCCCTGGTAGCGCTGCACGGCACGGACCCGGCGACGGTGTACCTGGCCGTGGGCGCGCGGCTGGCGGACCCGGCGAAGACGGTGCCGCAGACCGAGCGCGCGCTGTACGAGGACCGGACCCTGGTGCGGATGCACGGCATGCGGCACACGGTCTTCGTGTTCCCCACGGCCCTGACGGCGGTCGTGCACGCCTCGACGGGCCTGGCGGTCGCCGCGCGTGAGCGGGCCGCGCTGCTCGCGCACATGGCGGTGGCGGGGGCGCCGGACGCGGCCTGGCTGCGCGAGGTCGAGGAGTCGACGCTGGCGGCCCTCGCCCGGCGCGGCCAGGCGACGGCAGCCGAACTGGCCCGGGACGAGCCGCGCTTGCGCGAGCAGTTCGTATACGGGGCCGGGAAGAGCTACGAGGGGGTGCACCGCGTCTCGACCCGGCTGCTGAAGGTGCTGGGCGTGGAGGGCAAGGTGGTGCGGGGCCGGCCGCTCGGCTCCTGGACGTCCAGTCAGTTCCGCTGGGCCCTCGCACCCGAGCACGAGGAGCTGGACACGGCCGCGGCGCAGGCCGAACTGCTCGGGCGGTGGCTCACGGCGTGCGGTCCCGCCACCGAGGCGGACCTGAAGTGGTGGACGGGCTGGCGGGTGACGGAGGTCCGCCGCGCGCTGACGGCGATCGGGGCGGAGCCGGTGGAGCTGGACGAGGGCACGGGCTTCGTGGCGCGGGGTGACGCGGAACCGGCGCCCGGGCCCGAGGGCCCCTGGGCCGCGCTGCTGCCCGCTCTCGACCCGACCGCCATGGGATGGCAGCAGCGCGACTGGTACCTCGCGCCCGGGGTGCGGCCCCCGTTGTTCGACCGCAGCGGCAACGTCGGCCCGACGGTGTGGTGGGACGGCCGGGTGATCGGCGGCTGGGCCCAGCGCCCGGACGGCGAGATCGTGTGGCGGATCCTCGACGAGGTGGGAGTGGGCCGGGAGGCCCGCGCGGCCGTCGAGCAGGAGGCGGAGCGGCTGCACGGCTGGCTCGGGACGACCAGGGTCACCCCGCGTTTCCGCACACCTCTGGAGAAGGAGCTGGTGGGGTAGTCGGCGCCGGCGGGGCCGCGTCGCTCAGGGGCGTACGAACACCCCGGCCCGGGCCGCCGTGGCCGCCGCCTCGGCCGCCCGGACGGCCGTCGCCTCGTCCAGCCGGCCTCCGCTGATCAGCAGGTGGTAGTAGAGCGGGGCGGACACCGCGCGGATCACCTCGTGCGGGTCGGTGCCCTCGGGCACCTCGCCCCGGTCTGCGGCCTGCCGGACGCAGGGGGCCCACTCCCGGACGCGGACGTCGTAGAAACGGTGCAGTGCGGCGGCCGTCTTCGTGTCACCGGTCGCCGCGGCGATCAGCGCCTTGAACAGGGGCCCTTGCCGGGGGTCCGTCAGGGTGCGCTGCACCAGCCGGGCGTTGGCGGTGAGGTCGCCGAGCAGGGTCCCGGTCTCGGTGCGCGGGGCCGACTGCTCGGCCATGTCCGCCAGGAGGTCCGCCACCAGCCCGGTCACCGTGCCCCACCGGCGGTACACGGTCGTCTTGCCCACTCCGGCGCGGCGGGCGATGTCGGCCAGGTCCAGCCCGGTGAAGCCCTGCTCGGTGAGGGCGTCCTCCGCGGCCCGCAGCACCGATTCCCGGACCCGCGCGGTGCGTCCGCCGGGCCGCACGGTCCCCGGTTCACCCCCGTCAGCCATAACGGTACTCCTGTTCCATTAGTCGACTCCCCCTGTTACCTTAGTGACTACTAATGGAACCGCAGAACCGTTAGCACGGATCTGCAGCGAGAGGGGCCGACATGGAACACAGGAGACTGGGCGCGTCCGGGCTCATGGTCCCGGCGCTGAGCTTCGGGGCGGGCACCTTCGGCGGGAGCGGCCCGCTGTTCGGCGCGTGGGGCACGACCGACGCGCGGGAGGCGCGCCGGATGGTGGACATCTGCCTGGAGGCGGGCATCACGATGTTCGACACGGCCGACGTCTACTCCGCCGGCGCCTCCGAGGAGGTGCTCGGGGCGGCGCTCGAGGGCCGCCGGGACGAGGTGATCATCTCCACGAAGACGAGTCTGCCGATGGGTGACGGGCCCACCGACGCGGGCTCCTCGCGCTCCCGGCTGATCCGCGCCTGCGAGGACGCCCTGCGCAGGCTGCGCACCGACCGCATCGACCTGTTCCAGCTGCACGCCTTCGACGCCGGGACGCCGGTGGAGGAGGTGATGGACGCGCTCGCCTCGCTGGTGCGGGCGGGCAAGGTGCGCTACACCGGCGTCTCCAACTTCTCCGGCTGGCAGGTGATGAAGTCCCTGGCCGTCGCGGAACGGCACGGACACCCGCGCCACGTGGCCCACCAGGTGTACTACTCGCTGATCGGCCGCGACTACGAGTGGGAGCTGATGCCGCTCGCGCTCGACCAGGGTCTGGGCGCGATCGTCTGGAGCCCGCTGGGCTGGGGCCGCCTCACCGGCCGCATCCGCCGCGGCAGCCCGCTGCCGCCCGGCAGCCGGCTGCACCGCACCGCCGACTTCGGCCCGCCGGTCAGCGCGGAGCACCTCTACGACGTGGTCGACGTCCTGGACGAGATCGCCGAGGAGACGGGGAAGGCGGTCCCGCAGATCGCCCTCAACTGGCTGCTCGGCCGGCCGACGGTGTCCTCCGTCATCATCGGCGCCCGTGACGAGCGGCAGTTGCGGCAGAACCTCGGAGCCGTCGGCTGGAGCCTGACGCCCGAGCAGGTGGCACGGCTCGACGCGGTGAGCCACCGGCCGGCGCCCTACCCGTACTTCCCCTACGAGCGCCAGGAGGGTTTCGCCCGGCTGAACCCGCCGGTGATCGCGGCGCCGGACCGGGCCGCGTGAGCGCGCACCCGGACCCGTGGTCCGGGGTGTGCGGGCGTACGAGCGGTCGCCGGCCCCCTCGGCTCCAGGGGCGGGAGCGGGCGTCGGCCCTGCCGGTTCCACGTGCAGGAGCGGGCGCCGGACACCCCCGGCTCGGGGTTCCCGGCGCCCGGATCGCGGCGGTTCAGCGGGCGTAGCGCATGAGCGCGCGCACCATGTGGCACGTCGTGTCCGACGGCGGGTGCACGCCGATCAGTTCCGCCGTGTCGCGGATCGTCTCGTTGCGCGCCTGGCCCGGCATGTGGACGCCGGAGTCGAGCAGGGCGATGGCCAGCCGCATCGCCTTCAGGCGGCGGTTGTGCGCCACGTACCACTCCCGCGGCCGGCCGGGCGGCAACGGCCGCTTCTCCACGGGCGCGTACGGCAGGTCGAGCAGGACGGGACGCTTCGCGGTGGACTGGGTGGGCAGCGGCTTCGGCTTCAGAGCGGCAGCGGGCACAGGCATCCTCCTGTCGCGGTCGGGCGACCCGGGGCATTTCCACACCCCGGCGCCACCCTCGAACACTGCTTCCAGTGTACCGCCGGGCACTGACAACGGGGAGTGCGCACAGCCCGTCAAATACGCAGGTGAAAGCGGGAATTGGGGCCGTGGAACGGCAGATCCGGGAGGGGCCGCTGAGGCGTCAGAAATTCGAACAGAAGCCGGTCCGCGTACTGTGCTCCCCATGGAGATCTGGATCAACCCGGCCTGCTCGAAGTGCCGCAGTGCCGTGCAGCTGCTCGACGCCGAGGGCGCCGACTACACCGTCCGCCGCTACCTGGAGGACGTGCCGAGCGAGGACGAGATCCGCGAGGTGCTGACGCGCCTCGGACTCGAACCGTGGGACATCACCCGCACCCAGGAGGCTGCCGCCAAGGAGCTCGGCCTCAAGGACTGGCCCCGCGAGGCCGGTGCACGGGACCGGTGGATCGCGGCGCTCGCCGAGCACCCCAAGCTGATCCAGCGTCCGATCATCACCGCGGACGACGGCACGGCGGTGGTGGGCCGGACCGACGAGGCCGTGCGGGAGGCCCTGGCGCGCTGACCCCGCCCATCGGGTGTGGTGCAGGTCACTCAGCCGACTCCTGCGACCGCTGAGTAACCCCGTTCGGTATCTCGTACATAGCGGCGTACGCTCCCCTACCTCTTCAGGAGGCGCGCATGTCGCGCAGGAGAACTCTCGGCACGAAGAAGACGATCGCGCTGCTGGTCGGCGCGGCGACGGTGGCGGGAGGCGGGGCCTTCGTCATGGCGAGCACGTCGAACGCCGCGCCGACCCCCAAGTCCGCGTCGGAGTCGACGGTCTGCCTGGGCCTGGCCACCGCCCTGGGCAACAACCAGAAGTTCATCGCGGACCAGCGGGCCAACCCGGACGCCCAGTCCGAGGCGCGGATCGCCAACCGCGAGGCGGTCGTCGCGGAGATCAAGCGGAAGCAGGAGGCGTCGGGGTGCGCGGTCGGGGAGTCGGCTCAGGACTCCCAAGCCGCGCAGCCCTCGCAGCCCGCTCAGGGCGGTCAGCAGGCCGGCGGCGGTCAGCAGGCCGGGGGCGCTCAGCCCTCGCAGCCGGCCGCCTCCGCACCCGCGGCGAACCCCGGCGGCGGCGCCGCGGCCGGCCGGCAGGTGTGCAACGGCTCCACGGTCACGCTCTCCGGCGAGGGTGGTGCGCCCGCCGCGTCCAGCAACCAGTTCCCGGCCGGCACGAAGCTGAAGGTCACCAACCTGGACAACAACAAGTCCACGACGGTGGAGGTCACTTCGGTCTCCGGCAGCTGCGTCCTGCTGAACAACGCGGCCTTCGAACAGGTCCGTGAGTCCGGCAAGTTCCTGATCCGCCGGGCCGTGATCGAGAAGGTGGGGTGAGGCCGGACGACCGGATGAGTCCCTGAGGCGGCGGCCCACCCCTCGGCCGCCCCTCGTACGTGTCACCGGTCCTGCCACCCCCGGCCAGGGGTGGCAGGACCGGCGCGCGTGCGGACCCTGCGGCCCGCGCGGCCCGTGCACCGGCTCGACGGAGGGGAGCCGGTGCACGGCACCTCCGGGTCGACCGGGCCGACCCGGTAACACGGGGTTCACACCCGGGCAACGGCCGGGTAATCGCCGGTTGCCAGGCTGCCGGGCAGCACCTCGCGGCGCCTCAGTGCGGCAGCGCCGCAGCACCCGCGATACGCGCCCGGACACACCCCGAAGGAAGTGGCCCGTGACCTTCAAGGCCGAGTACATCTGGATCGACGGCACCGAACCGACGGCCAAGCTGCGTTCCAAGACCAGGATCATCCCGGGGTCGCCCGCCGGTCTGGACGCGCTGCCGGTCTGGGGCTTCGACGGGTCCTCCACCAACCAGGCCGAGGGCCACTCCTCGGACTGCGTCCTGCAGCCGGTCTTCACGTGTCCCGACCCGATCCGCGGCGGCGACGACGTGCTGGTCCTGTGCGAGGTGCTGAACATCGACCTCACCCCGCACCCCACCAACACCCGGGCGGCGCTGGCCGAGGTGGCCGAGAGGTTCGCGGCGCAGGAACCGATCTTCGGCATCGAGCAGGAGTACACGTTCTTCAAGGACGGCTACCCGCTCGGCTTCCCCAAGGGCGGCTTCCCGGCCCCGCAGGGCGGCTACTACTGCGGGGTCGGCGCCGACGAGATCTTCGGCCGCGACGTCGTCGAGGCCCACCTCGACCACTGCCTCAAGGCCGGCCTCGGCCTGTCCGGCATCAACGCCGAGGTCATGCCCGGCCAGTGGGAGTTCCAGGTCGGCCCGCTGGCGCCGCTGGAGGTCTCCGACCAGCTGTGGGTGGCCCGCTGGCTGCTCTACCGCACGGCCGAGGACTTCGACGTCGCCGCCACCCTGGACCCCAAGCCGGTCAAGGGCGACTGGAACGGCGCCGGCGCGCACACCAACTTCTCCACCAGGGCGATGCGCGAGTCCTACGACGCGATCATCACCGCCTGCGAGTCGCTCGGCGAGGGCTCCAAGCCGCTCGACCACGTCAAGAACTACGGCGCCGGCATCGACGACCGCCTGACCGGTCTGCACGAGACCGCCCCCTGGGACAAGTTCTCCTACGGTGTCTCGGACCGCGGCGCCTCGGTGCGCATCCCCTGGCAGGTCGAGAAGGACGGCAAGGGCTACATCGAGGATCGCCGCCCCAACGCCAACGTCGACCCGTACGTGGTGACGCGTCTGCTGGTGGACACGTGCTGTGCGGCGCTGGAGAAGGCCGGCCAGGTCTGACCCCGCCCGTCATCCGGCTCCCCCGGGGGCGCCCACCCGCGCGGTGGGCGCCCCCTCGGCCGTCCGGCGGGTGTCCGAGTGGTGAGAGAAGGTCCCTGCATCCCGGGGACGTCTGCTTCAATGGGCCCATGGCCAGCTACCGGAAGAACGCCGCGACGGGTCGCCACGACCTCGAGCCCTTCTGGCCGTCCCGCCAGGACCACGACTTCGACCGGGTGTGTTGCCGCGCGACGACCGCGCAGGCCTTCTGAAGCCGTCCACATCCGGCCTTCGGCCAGCGCGAACCGCGTACGTCCCTCGGCGAGCCCGACCACGAACTCGCGGCCGCCGTCTCCCCGGCGAACTCCTCGCGCGAAAGAGCTGACCTCTCATGGCGACCACTCGTTCCCTGTCCCCCGCCGCCCCCTTCACCGCCCCCGCGGGCCACGGCCCCCGGCACCGGCTGCGCGCCGTCGACCGCGACGAGGTACTGACCGTGGCGGACCTGCTGCCCCCGGGAGCCACCTGGCTGCCGGCACCGCAGCACACCCTGCCCTCCCTGCCGGGACAGCCGCCGATGGTCGGCTACCTGGTGCTCGTCCCGGCCGACCAGCAGCCGCCGTTCCCGGTGGCCGTGCCGGACCGGCCCGTCGCGGCGGAGCCCGGTCCGGCCCCGGGGCCGGACCGTGACGCGCTGATCCGCGTCGACACCGTGCAGCGCACCGCGCAGGTGGCCGGACGTCCGCTGGACCTCACCTACCTGGAGTTCGAGCTGCTGGCCCATCTCGTCGCCCACCCGGGCCGGGTGCACACCCGTGACCAGCTGGTCGGCACGGTGTGGGGCTACGGGCACGTGGGCGACGGCCGCACGGTCGACGTCCATGTCGCGCGGCTGCGCCGCAAGCTGGGCGCGGAGCACCGCGACACGATCCGCACCGTGCGGCGCGTGGGCTACAAGTACGTGCCCCCGACCGGCCGTTGACGGCCCCTCCCGCGCCGCGCCCGGCCGGGCGACCGGTCGTTCCCGCCTCTGCCGAGAGCAGATGACCGTTCCCTGCGGCCGTCCCCGCGGGCACAGTGCACGGCATGAGACTGCTGATGCTGGGTGGGACGGAGTTCGTGGGGCGGGCCGTCGTGGAGAGGGCCCTGGAGCGGGGCTGGGACGTGACCGTGTTCCACCGGGGACGGCACGACGCCCCGCCGGGGGCACGGACGCTGCTCGGCGACCGGACCGCGCCCGGAGGCCTGGCCGCCCTGGCCGGGGACCCCGGCGAGTGGGACGCCGTCGTCGACACCTGGTCGGCGGCGCCCCGCGCGGTGGCGGACGCGGCGCGGCTGCTGCGGGGCCGCGCCGGCCGGTACGTGTACGTGTCGAGCTGCTCGGTGTACGCCTGGTCCCCGCCCGCCGGGTACGGCGAGGACGCTCCCCTGGTGCCGGGCGCCTCGGCCGAGGCGGAGCAGACGGACTACGCGCGGGACAAGCGCGGCGGTGAACTGGCCGTGCTGGACGCGTTCGGCGAGGACCGGTCGGTGCTCGTGCGGTCGGGCCTGATCCTCGGCCCGTACGAGAACATCGGCCGGCTCCCCTGGTGGCTGGACAGGACCGCGCGCGGCGGCCCCGTCCTGGCCCCGGGTCCGCGGGAGCTGCCGCTGCAGTACGTGGACGTCCGCGACCTGGCCGCGTGGATCCTGCACGCGGCGCAGCGGCGGCTGAGCGGGCCGTACAACCTGGTGTCCCCGCAGGGTCACACCACCATGGGCCGCCTGCTGGAGGCCTGCGCGCGCGTCACCGGCGGGCGGGCCGAGCTGCGCTGGACCGAGCCCGGGGTGATCCTCGACGCCGGCGTCGAGCCGTGGACGCAGCTGCCGGTGTGGGTGCCGCCGGGCAGCGACCTGCACGACGCGCTGCACTGCGCGGACGTCTCCCGGGCGGTCGGGGCGGGGCTGGTGTGCCGGCCCGTGGAGGAGACGGTGGCGGACACCTGGCGGTGGCTCCGGGAGCGCGGGGGCACGGCACCTCAGCGCCCCGACCGTCCCCGCCCGGGTCTCGACCCCGAGGTGGAGGCGAAGGTGCTCGGGAGCAGGTGAGCCGACCCGCCGCCACCGGCCCGGGGGTGTAGGTAGCACCACCCCCGAGCCGGTGGCCCGGCCCCGTGACCGGGCCGCCGGGCTCGGCCAGACTGACGCCATGACCACCGACACGAAGAACGGCAACGGGCGGATCGACGGGCGGCGCATCGGGCTCGCCGCGGTGCGCGGGCTGGTGCTGGCCCTCGTCGGCCTGCCGGGGGCGGTGCTGTGCTTCACCCTGTCCCTGCTCTCGATCGCGCTCATCCCGATCGGCGTCGGGATCGTCACGACGCCCTACGTGCTGACGGGCGTCCGCACGTTCGCGAACTGGCGGCGGGTGCTCGCGGCCGAGTGGGGCGGGGTGCGGATCCCGCCGGCGTACCGGCCGCTGCCGAAGGACGCCAACCCGTGGGCGCGCACCTTCGGGATGCTGCGCGACCCGGCGACCTGGCGGGACCTGTGGTGGCTGCCGGTGGACATGACGGCGGGGTTCGTCACCGCGTTGCTCCCGGCGGTGCTGCTGCTGTACCCCCTGGAGGGGTTCGCGCTCGCCGTCGGCCTGTGGCGGGTCTTCCCCGACGGGTACTGGTACGGGTTCGTGCCGGTGACGGGGCAGGCGTCGGCCTTCGGTGCGGCGGCCCTGGCCCTGGTCCTGCTGTTCCTCGCGCACTTGTGCACACCGCGCCTGCTGGACGTGCACTTCCGGCTGACCCGGGCCGTGCTCGGCGGCAACCAGGAGGAACTGGCCGAGCGGGTGCGGGTGCTGACCGAGTCCCGGCGCGACGCGGTCGACGCCTCCGCCGCCGAGCTGCGGCGCATCGAGCGGGACCTGCACGACGGGGCCCAGGCGCGTCTGGTCGCCGTCGGCATGGACCTGGGCACCATCGAGGCCCTGCTGGACAAGGACCCGGCCCAGGCCCGGCTGCTCGTCGCGCAGGCCCGCGCCTCCTCCGTCGAGGCCCTGGCCGAACTGCGCGAGCTGGTGCGCGGCATCCACCCGCCGGTCCTCGCCGAACGCGGGCTGGGCGACGCGGTGCGGGCGCTGGCGCTGCGGCTGCCGGTGGCCACCGAGGTGAGCGTGGACCTGCCGGTGCGGGCGGAGGCACCCGTGGAGTCGGCCGCGTACTTCGCGGTGAGCGAGGTCCTCGCCAACGCGGTGAAGCACTCGGGCGCCGACCGGATCTGGATCGACCTGCACCGGGCCGACGGCATGCTGCGGGCGACCGTCACGGACAACGGCAGGGGCGGGGCGGTGGTCGGGGCCGGTTCGGGGCTGGCCGGGGTGGAACGGCGACTGGGTACATTCGACGGCGTCCTGGCCGTCAGCAGTCCCGTGGGCGGCCCCACCATGGTCACCATGGAGATGCCTTGCGCGTAGTCCTGGCCGAAGACCTGTTCCTGCTGCGCGACGGCCTGGTGCGGTTGCTGCAGGCGCACGGCTTCGAGATCGCGGCGGCCGTCGAGTCGGGGCCCGAACTGGCCGCCGCGCTGGCGGGACTCGACCCGGACGTCGCCGTGGTGGACGTACGTCTGCCGCCGACGCACACCGACGAGGGCCTGCAGTGCGCACTCGACGCCCGCCGCAGGCGACCCGGGCTGCCGGTGCTGGTGCTCTCCCAGCACGTGGAGCAGCTGTACGCCCGCGAACTGCTCGCCGACGGCGGGGGCGGGGTCGGCTATCTGCTGAAGGACCGGGTCTTCGACGCGGAGCAGTTCGTGGACGCGGTGCGGCGCGTGGCCGCCGGGGGGACGGCGATGGATCCGCAGGTCATCCAGCAGCTGCTGGCGCGGCAGTCGGGCGAGGACCGGCCGCTGGCGCGGCTGACGCCGCGGGAGCGGGAGGTGCTGGAGCTGATGGCGCAGGGCCGGTCCAACGCGGCGATCGCCGGCAGGCTGGTCGTGACCGAGCGGGCCATCGCCAAGCACACCGCGAACATCTTCGCCAAGCTGGGCCTGGAGGTCTCGGACGACGACAACCGGCGCGTGCTGGCGGTCCTCGCGTATCTCGACCACGGCCGGTGACGCCGGACCAGTCCGCTCACCCTCGGTGCGGGATCAGCAACTCCCGGTTTTACAAGGGTTGTTGAGGGCACACAGTCCTCACGAATCTCGCATCAATTCTCAGGACCCCTGAACACCTCGGGGGCGGCCTCCGTATGGAAGGGGGCCGCTTCACTCCTGTCGGGCGCCTCGATGCCCCCGAAAAAGGAAGTCAGAGGAGTTCCATGGGACGCAACACAAGAAAACGCCGTACGCCGCTGGCCACCAAGGCCATTGCCGCATCGGCGGCCCTAGCGCTCGGTGGGGGCGGGCTGATCTGGGCGAACTTCTACGCATCGGCGCACGAGTCGAACTCGGCGAACCGGACGAAGTCCGCGGGCTGGCAGATCGCCACGATCCAGTGCCCGGACGTCGGCCAGAAACTGACGTCGGTGCCCAACCGCGCCCGCCGGGGGGTGGACAAGGAGCTGGCGAACCTCGACAAGCAGATCAGCGAGGCGTACTCCCGGCTCGCCTCCACGCGCCGGGCGCAGGCCGGTGACCCGGGCTTCGTCGACAACGCCATCCTGGGCCCGCTCAGGTCGAAGCGGACCGCGGCCCTGGACCGTATCGGCATCAACATCCGGCGGGTGGGCGGCAAGGCCCCGCGCAACCTCGGCCAGCTGGCCAAGTGCCGCGGCATGGCCGCCGACGTCAACACCAACGACGGCGGGCAGAACGGCGGCGGGCAGAACAACGACGGCGCCCAGGACCAGGGCCAGAACAACGGCGGCCAGAACGACGGCGGTCAGAACAACGGCGGCCAGAACGGCGGCCAGAACAACAACGGCGGCCAGGGCGGCAACGGTCCCGCGGCCGACGACTTCATCAAGATCGAGGACGTCCAGCCGAACAGCCGCAACCTGCCCAACGGCCTGCCCGCGAACGGCGACAGCGGCTCCACCGGCACCTTCACCACGTCCTGCGGCACCAACCAGAACGAGAACCGCAACTCGGACAACGTGATCGTGGCGCCCGGTGTCTCCAACGGCGCCAAGCACCAGCACGACTACGTCGGCAACCAGAGCAACAACGCCTTCGCGAGCGACGAGGACCTGGCCAACGCCCAGACCACCTGCCAGAACCAGGGCGACAAGTCCTCGTACTTCTGGCCGGTGCTGCGCATCCAGGACGGGTCGCAGGACATCGACCAGGGTCAGCCCGGCGGTGGCCAGGACGGCAACGTCGGCAAGATCGTCGAGCCGGCCGAGGCCCAGCTGAAGTTCGTCGGCAACCGCACGAGCGACGTCGTCGCCATGCCGAAGGCGCTGCGGATCATCACCGGTGACGCCAAGTCCCTCACCAACGGCCTGGCCAACGCCAACACGGCCTGGAGCTGCACCGGCTTCGAGGACCGGCAGGTGACGGACAAGTACCCGATCTGCCCCGACGGCAGCTCCGTGGTGCGCACGTCCAACTTCCAGAGCTGCTGGGACGGCCAGAACATCGACAGCGCCAACCACCGCACCCACGTCGACTTCGTGGAAGCGGACGGCAGCTGCTCGAACGGCTTCCAGGCCATCCCCCAGCTCCAGGTCCGCCTGGTCTACGACGTCCAGGCACCGCAGATCGACAACGGCCAGGTGCAGAACGCCTTCGCGGTGGACTCCTTCCCGGAGCAGCTGCACAAGCCGATCACCGACCACAACGACTTCATCAACTTCTTCGACGAGGACCTGATGAACGAGATGGTCGAGTGCATCAACAGCGGTGAGGACTGCCAGTAGTCCCCGGCCACGCGGAAAGCCGGCGGTGGGAATTCCCACCGCCGGCTTTCGCTCGTTCCGGCCGCGTCCCGCGTCGTCAGCCGTGGTGGCCACCGCTGTTGTGGCTGCCGCCGGGGTTCATGTGCGCCGAGCCCTCCTCCATCGTGCCGCCGAGGGTGCCCTGCAGCGCCATGACCGTCTTCTCCTGGCCCACGGCGACCCACTTGCGGCCGACGAGGTAGTAGCCGCCGTAGTCCTTGGCGCTGTTCAGCCACTCGCGCTGGCCCCGGTCGGTGGCGAAGGTGGCGAGGACGTACTTCTCCTTGCCCTTCCTGCACAGGGCCTGGCGGATGGTGTCCGCGTCGGTCTGCATGTTCGGCCTGCACTTGGCCTCGGCCGCGATGTGCTCCAGGCTGCCGGTCACCGCCTCCGGGACGGCCGCCTCGTCCTCGCCGCCGGTTCCGCAGCCGGCCAGCGCCAGTATCGCCACCGCGCCGCTCAGCGCGAGCATCGGTCGGGTCACCCTCATCTGTTCCTCCGGTCCTTGTGACGGCACGGTCCTGGTCACGGCACGGTCCGGACACATGCCGCACGGAGCCCCGGCACGAGGCTCTCGCCTTCGATACGGCCGCGGAGCCCGAAGCACTCAAATCCGCCTGCCCGCGGGGGTACTCCTGTGCGAGGGTGGCCCGGTGGACCAGGACTGGGAAGATCGCGTGAGCGCCCTGTGGGACCGTTTCGACGACTACGCCGAGACGGAGGAGGACGAGGCCCGCTTCCGCGCCGACGTGGACGCCCTCGTCGCCGAACTGCCCGCGGACAGCCCGCTCGGGCCGTTCGAGCAGGCCTGCGCGTGGGACTCCACCGGCCGCTCGGACCTGGCGGTGCCGCTGTACCGGGAGGCGCTGCGGCGCGGCCTGTCCGGCGTCAGCCGCTACAAGACCCGGCGGACGAAGATCCAATTGGCCAGCTCCCTGCGCAACACCGGGCACGCCGAGGAGGGCGTCGCGCTGCTGACGCCGGAACTGGACGCGCCCCGCGACGAACTGGACGATGCGGTGCGGGCCACGCTCGCCCTGTGCCTGTCGAGTCTGGGCCGTGACCGCGAGGCGCTGTCGCTGGTGCTGGGCGCGCTCGCCCCGCACCTGCCGCGCTACCAGCGGTCGATGGCGAACTACGCCCGGCTGCTCGTGGAGCCCGCGGAGCCCCCCGGGGTGTGACGCTCCGCAGTCAGGTGACCAACCGCCGATTCGCTCGTTCTGCTGAACGTGCAGTCACAGGATGTCGCCCAGCGCCCCGCACCCTCCTCCCCCGCCGGCCCGGTCGTCGACGTCGAGCAGGCCGAGGCCGCCCTCGTCGAGCACTACCCGCGACTGGTCCGCCTGGCCTATCTGGTGCTGCCTCCGCGCCTGGGCCGCAGCAGGCGCGTCCTGACCGCGCACGCCCTCACCCAGCGTGCGCTGCCCCGCAACCGCACGGCCTCGCCGGTGATCCCGGCCCAGTCCGCGGGCGCCGCGGCCGTGAGCGGAGCCGAACGCCGGGCGGGCGGCCGGGACGGCGACCCGGGCTACGCCCTCGTCCGGCTCCAGGTGCTGCGCACGGCGCTGGAGGCAGGGCTGCCGCTGCGGTTCGGGGCGTGGCCCAAGCGTGCGCAGCTGCCCGCGCTGCTGCCGCAGGTGTGGGGCCTGAAGCTGTTCCCGCGCTCCGGCGGGGCCGACGAACTCGCCCTGGACCAGCGGCTGTCCAGCCTGTCCGGACCGGCCCGGGCGGTGTACGCGCTGCGCGGTCTGGAGCGGCTGACCGACGACGGCGTGTGCGAGGTCCTCGCGGCGGCCGGCGCCGCCGACCCCGAGGGCGCCCTGCGCGAGGCGGACGCGGTACCGGCACAGTACGGCCTGCTCGAGTCGCCCGAGTTCGACCCCTGCTCGTTGCAGGCCCGCCCCACCGATCTGATGCGCCGCCGCCAGCATCTGAAGGCCGCGCTGGCCGCCGGTGCGGCCCTGCTGGTCTGCGGGGCGCTGCTCGGGCTGCCCGGTGAGGGCTGGGGCCCCGACGGCGCCGCGGCGCCGCCGTACGCGCGCAACCCGGCCGCCCAGGCCGCCCTCGACCCGGCGAAGCTGACCCGGGTCTCCCCCGACGCGTGGCGCAGTTCGGCGCGCACCGACTTCTCCGTGTGGCCCGCGCGCGGCGACCTCACCGGCGACGAGGCCCTGCTGCGCCGCGCCCTGGCCGTGTGGGCCCGCCCGGGCGGGACGGTGCAGGTCTCGGCGACACCGGGCACCCCGTCCGGCGGCCCGGCCGGTCCCCCTCAGTTGCTGTTCGCGGGGACGGTCGACGCGGCCCGCGTGGTGATCCTCCACGACGGGCTGCGCATCGCCCGGTACGCCGAGCCGAAGGACGGCACCCAGGGCGCGGCCCTCGACTTCGCCCGGGTCGACGGCGCGGGCCGGGCCGAGTCGGGCGCGGTGGTCCTGGGCCGGGCCGACGGCAACGTCCGCTATCTGACGGCCCCCTGGGTGAAGAAGGCCGGCGAGCGGGATCTGATGAAGCCCGCCTCCGGGGCCATGGACCTGCCCCTGACCGACGGGGTGACCGCGCCGCTGGCCAGCCCGGCGCTGCGGTCGGGCCCGTGCACGTCGTGGAACGTGCTGCAGCTGGCCGACGGCACCGGCACCCGGCTGCTGACCGACCTCGGCGAGCTGGTCCCGGCGCGGCTCACCGCCGGGCGGCCGGGCTCCCCGGGTGAGGCGTCCCGGCCCGCCGCCCTGCACGGCTGGGCGCCCTTCGCCTGCTCGCTGGGCACGCTGCGGTCCGCCGGTGTGCGCGGCGTCAACGCCTGGGCGTTCAACGAGCAGCGGCTGCCCGACGGGAGCGGCTCGGCGGTGTGGGTGTGCACCCGGGCCGAGACCTGGCGCGGGGGCGGCGCCCGGGTGCTGGCCCAGTTCCACACGCCCGGCGGGGCGTACGGGGCGGTCACGGCCAAGGCCGAGAACGTCCCGGCCTGCGGGGCGCGCGACCCGCACGTGCTGGCCGGGGTGCTGTGGAAGTCCGAGGCGGGTGACTGGTACCTGCTGGCCGCCGGCAGCCGGGACACGGCGTCGATCCGGGCCGCGGGCGGGGTCGAGGGCGCGGCGCGCGGCAGTTCGCTGACCGTGCCCGCCGAACAGGGGGCGCAGGCCGAGCTCAAGGGGACGCTGAAGGACGGTCGTTCCGTCGGCGGACTGCGCTGACGAGCGGCTTCTCGCGGGCGTAGGCGGCACGTCGGCGGACATCCGCGCTCGGTCCGGCCCGTTCGAGGCCGGATTCGATCGGTAAGGTGTTCGTATGACTACCGGGGTTCGCCGCAGGATGGGAGTCGAGGAGCGGCGGCAGCAGTTGATCGGCGTCGCCCTCGAACTGTTCAGCCGCCGCTCGCCCGACGATGTCTCCATCGACGAGATAGCGTCGGCCGCGGGCATCTCGCGGCCGCTGGTCTACCACTACTTCCCCGGCAAACTCAGCCTGTACGAGGCCGCGTTGAAGCGGGCGTCGGACGATCTCGCGGGCCGGTTCGTGGAGCCGCACGAGGGTCCGCTCGGGGCCCGGCTGCTGCGCGTGATGCGCCGCTACTTCGACTTCGTGGACGAGCACGGGCCCGGTTTCTCGGCCCTGATGCGCGGTGGCCCGGCTGTCGGCTCGTCGACGACCAACGCGCTCGTCGACTCCGTGCGGCAGGCCGCGTATGTCCAGATCCTTTCGCACCTGGGCGTGACGGATCCGCCCGCACGGCTGGAACTGGTGGTGCGGTCGTGGATCTCGCTGGCCGAGTCGACGGCCCTGATCTGGCTGGACGGGCGGCGCATCCCGCGCGAGGAGCTGGAGCCGCAGCTGGTCAACGACTTCGCCGCGCTCGCCGCCGTCAGCGCCGCCTACGACGAGGAGATGACGCAGCTGCTGCGCACCGCCCTCAAGGACGAGCCGGCCGACGGCCCGTTCGCGCACCTGGTCGGCCGGCTCATCGCCCTGGCGGGCTGAGCGGGCTCAGCTCTCGTACTTGGCGTAGGACGGGTCGAGGTCGCGGACCTCGGCGGAAGCGTGCAGGGCGAGGCCCTCGGGCTGCTTCAGATGTGTCCGCAGCGCCTCCAGCGCGGCCTCGGTGAGCCGCGCCTTGGTCTCGTCGGTGCGGCCGGCGAGCAGCGCGATGTGCACGTGGACGTGGGCGTGGCCCTCGCTCTCGGGGCCGACCACGATGTCCTCGGTGCGGCGGAAGCGGGTCTTGCACGCGGGCGGTCGCGCGGCCGCGATCTCGACCGTCGCCTCGTGCAGCGCCCTGGCGAACCCGGGCCGGTCGAAAGCGTCCGCGAGGTCGGCGGAATAGTCGACGGTGATCTGCGGCATCAGCACTCCTGTTCCCGGTGGGTGTCCTCACCCTAACGGCGGGCGGGGCGGGCCGCCGGTCGCGGCCCGCCCCGCCCCCGGGGTGCGCTATCCCGCCGCCTTGGTGAAGACCGCGACCGTGCGCGCCGGCACGGTGAAGGTGCCGGACGCCCGCGCGTAGGCGGCCGACTTCACGGTGGCGTCGGCGCCCGCCGCCTGCACCGGGTGCAGTCGGTAGCCGCTCCCGGCGAGCGCGGCCACGCGCTGCTCCTGCTGTTCGGGCGTGGCGTTGAAGACGACGACGAGGTCACCGAGGCGCATGGTGATCACGCCGGGCGTCTCGTCCTTGCCGGAGAGCGGGAAGGACAGCCGGGACTGCACCCGCGCGGCCGTGGCGAGGGAGAAGTCCTTCTCGGTGCTGCGGATCCGCAGCAGGTCGCGGTAGGCGGCGGAGGCGCCCCGGATCTGCTCGCAGCCCACCCCGACCTGGGTCAGCAGCGGCTTGGCGTAGGGCCACTTGTCGGTGTTGTCGGCGGCCATGGGCAGTCCGCGGCCGAAGCCGTTGCCGTCGGCGCAGTTCCAGTGGATGGCGTTGAACCAGTCACCGCTGTCGTAGGAGTTGCGGTCCAGGGACTTGGAGCGCAGCAGGTCGGTGCCCGCCTGGGAGAGGGCCGGGCCCTGCGAGAGGGTGGCCGTCGCCATGGCGAGGACCTGCATCCTGGCCCGGTCGGACGCCGTGGTGCCCGCCGGGAGTTTGAAGGCGAGCGCGTCGAACAGGGACTCGTTGTCGTGCGCGTCGGCGTAGGCGAGGGCGTCGCCCGGGGCGTCGGCGTATCCGGCGGGGGCGCCGTTGTAGTCGACCTGGGAGCCCTTGACCTCCTTGCCGCTGGTGTCGGTGAACGTGTAGGCGCTCAGGTTTCCGGACAGACCGACCTTGACGAGGTCCTGGTAGTGCAGCAGGCGGGCCTTCTGCTCGGCCTGGGTGCCGTTGTTCTTCGAGGAGTTGGGGTCCGTGTACAGGCCGGACGCGAAGCCCTGGACGCCGGGGTCCTCGTCGAAGGGGCCGCCGCCGCGCACGGCGTCACGCGCCCGGTCGGAGAAGGTGGCGATGCCGGTGCCGGCCATGTTCTTCTGCGTGGCCTGGACGAAGCGGGCGTCGTCGGCGACCTCGCCGAAGTTCCAGCCCTCGCCGTACAGGATGATCTTCTTGCCGTCGACGCCGTCCTTCGCGAGGGTCAGCTCGTCCAGGGCCTCGCGCACGGCCAGGATGTTGGCCTTCGGGTGGTGGCCCATGAGGTCGAAGCGGAAGCCGTCGACCTTGTACTCCTTGGCCCAGGTGACGATCGAGTCGACGACCAGCTTGCCCATCATGGCGTTCTCGGTGGCCGTGTTGGCGCAGCAGGTGCTGTCGGCGACCGAGCCGTCGGCGAGGAGCCGCTGGTAGTAGCCGGGCACGATCCGGTCCAGGACGGAGGTGCCGGCCTGGCCGCTGGCGGCGGTGTGGTTGTAGACGACGTCCATGACGACCCGCAGTCCGTCGTCGTTGAGGGCCTTGACCATTCTGCGGAACTCGACCGTGCGGGCGGTGCCGTCCGGGTCGGTGGCGTAGGAGCCCTCGGGGACCGTGTAGTGGTACGGGTCGTAGCCCCAGTTGTAGGCGTCCTTCGCGGCGATCCTGCCGACGCACTCCTGCTGCTTGTCGGAGTCGGCCGGGAAGGACGCCAGGTCGCAGTCGGTCCTCGCCTGGTCGGCCTTGCGCTCGGGGATGGTGGCGATGTCGAACGCGGGCAGCAGGTGGACGTAGGAGGTGCCGGCCTTCGCCAGCTCGCGCAGGTGCTTGCTGCCGTCGCTCGCCTTGTCGGTGAAGGCGAGGTAGGTGCCGGGGTGCTTCGCCGTGCGGTCCTCGACGGAGAAGTCCCGGACGTGCAGCTCCTGGATCTGGGCGTCCCGCAGCGGCACGGCCCTGGGCTTGGTGTACGAGGACCAGCCGGCGGGCTTCAGCGCCTTGTCGTCCAGGTCGACGACCAGGCTGCGCCTGGAGTCGGTGGTGAGGGCGACGGCGTAGGGGTCGGTGACCTTGTTGGTGACGACCTTGCGGACGCTGGGCGCCCACACCTTCACGGCGTAGCGGTAGGGCTTGCCCTTCCAGGAGGCCGGGCCGGTGACGGACCAGACGCCGGTCGTGCTGTCGCGACGCATGGGGACGGCCTTGCCGTCGAGTTCCAGGGCGACGGACTGCGCGGTCGGCGCCCACACGGACAGGGTGGGGCGGCCCTTGGAGAAGGTGGGACCGAGGTCGGCCTTCGTGGCGCCCGGGTACAGGTCGTCGAGGACTCCGGCGATCTGGACGCCGGTCGCGGCGAGTACCGCGCCGTTGGCCGCGCGCTGGGTGGCGACGACCTGGCCGCGCAGGGCCTCGCGGACCCGGTCCCGGTCACGGGGGTCGACGGTCCAGGCGTCGTACTCCTTCAGGTGCGGGAACTTCGCCTTCTGGGCGTCGGTCAGCTCGCCCTTCGCCAGGCGCAGCCACGTGGCGTCGCCGGTGAGGGTGCCGTTCTCGGCCTTGACGGAGCCGTCGCGGGAGTACAGCAGCTGGGTGGAGGCGGCGGCGTCGGAGCCGTTCCAGGCGAGGGTGTTCCGGTCGATCCAGACCGCCTTGGAGGTGGTCAGGTCGAGGGCGGCGGCACTGCCCGCGGGCTGCGGGAGCAGGTACTTCTCCTGGCCGCTCACCAGCCACACCTCGGGGCCGTTCGCCTTGAGGTCGAGCGACTGGTCGGTGGGCAGGTCCTTCTCGTCGCCCTTGTGGAGGATGTAGCTGAGGCTGGTGGCACCCTCGGTGAGCGGCACCTCGAAGACTGCGCCATAGGAGTCAGTCTTCACCGGCTTCAGCGGGTTCGACCAGTCGGTGGGGTTCGCGGCGCCGGTCCAGACGTGCAGGCCCCAGCCGTCGTGGTTCCCGTCGGCCCGGTGGTAGTGCAGGACGGCCTTGTCCTTGTCGGGGGCCGGGTAGTCGGGCCGCTCGGTGGTGACGGTGTCCTTGCCCTGCTCGATCCAGATCTCACCGGTCTTGGTGACGTCGATCGTGCGGTCGGTGGAGACGTCCTTGGTGCCGTCCTTGTCGATGACGAGGAAGCCGACGTTCGAGGCACCGGGCTTGAGCTTGACCCAGGCGAAGGCGCCGTAGGCGTCCCGGCCGGTGAAGGGGTGGCTCTTCGGCCATTCGGTGGCCTCGCCCTCGGCGAGGTCGCCCCAGGCGTACAGGCCCCAGTCGGCGTAGTCGCCGTCCGCGCGCTTGTAGTGCACGATCGCGTAGTCGCGGGAGGAGGCGGTGGGCGGCTCGGGGGCGGGCGGGGTGCCGGTGGTGGAGGCGGCCCGGGCGCTCGCGGTGCGGCCGGCCGAGTCGACGACGACGGCCTTGTAGCGCAGGGCCGTGCCGGGTGCCACGTCCTTGCCGATGGTGTGGGTGACCTTGTACGGGGCGTGGTCGGCGGAGCCGAGGACCCGCCACTTGCCGTTGCCGGTCTGCGCGGCGAAGACGACCCGGTTCAGCTGCCCGCCGTCGACGTCGGCGGTGACCTCGACGGTGCCGGTGGCGCCCGCCGCGGGGGCCTTCAGGGCGAGCGTGGGCGCGGTGACGGGCTTGGCGAGCCTGGCGGCGGCCTTCAGGACGATCGCCGAGCCGGCCGGGACGGTGACGGTGAGCTTGCGGTCGCCGTCGCTCTTCGGGCGCGCGTCGGTGCCGTGGATGCCCCGGAAGGTCATGCCGGCCGAGCCCGTCGGGAAGGTCGCGGTCTTCTTCTCGCCGGCGTTGTTGAAGGCGACGACGTACTCGGTGCCGGTCTTCGCGTCCGTGCGGGAGAAGGCGTAGACGCCCGGGCCGTCGGCCGCGTACCGCTCCTGCTGGACGCCGTCGGTCAGCGCCGGGTTCGCCTTGCGAAGCTTGGCGAGGGCGCTGATCTGCCGGTAGAGGGGCGCCTTGGTGTCGTAGGCGTCCTCGGCGTGCGTGGCGTCGGTGCCGATGCGGTCGTCGTCGAGGTAGTCGGCGGTGCGCGAGGCGAACAGGGGCTGCCGGGCGTCCTTGTCGCCGCCCGGGCCGGTGAAGCCCTGCTCGTCGCCGTAGTAGACGACCGGGTTGCCGCGGCTGAGGAACATCAGCTCGTTGGCGAGCTTGTCCTTGGCGAGGATCTCGGCGTCGGTGGCCTTGGGGTTGTCCTGCTTCAGGAACGACCCGATGCGGCCCATGTCGTGGTTGCCGAGGAAGGTGACCTGCTCGTACGCGTTGGCCTTGCCGGTCGTGTACTTGTAGTCGTCACCGAAGACGCCGGCGAGCTTGCGGGCGCTGCCGCCCTGGGAGGCGTACTGGCGGGCCGCCTCCTGGAAGGGGAAGTCGAGGGTGGCGTCGAGCCGGCCCTGGGTGACGTACGGGGCGGTGACGTTCGTGTCGGCCGAGTAGACCTCGCCGAACATGAAGAAGTCGTCGCGGCCGCGTTTCGCGGCGTAGGCGTCGAGGGCGGTGGCCCACTGGGTCCAGAACTCCATGTTGACGTGCTTCACGGTGTCGATCCGGAAGCCGTCGATGTCGAAGTCGCGCACCCAGCGCTGGTAGATCTTCTCCATGCCGTCGACGACTTCGGGGCGCTCGGTCCACAGGTCGTCGAGGCCGGAGAAGTCGCCGTGCGTGGAGCTCTCACCGGCGAAGGTGGAGTCGCCCCGGTTGTGGTACATCGTCGGGTCGTTGAGCCACGACGGCACCTTGTTCTTCCTGGTGACCACGGGGGTGCGCGGGAAGGAGTCCCGGTCGACGGCGGGGAAGCGGCGCCGCCCGTCGGCGTAGTCGGCGTCGTCGAAGGGCACGCCGTCCTCGGTCAGGTACGGGAACGCGCCCTTGGAGAGGTAGTCGTAGGACTTCTCCTCGTAGTCGACGACGTCCGCGGTGTGGTTGGTGATGACGTCGAAGAAGACCTTCATGCCCTTGTCGTGGGCCTTGTCGATGAGCTTCTCGAGGTCCTCGTTGGTGCCGAAGTGCGGGTCGACCTGGGTGAAGTCGGTGATCCAGTAGCCGTGGTAGCCGGCGGAGGCGTTCTCCCCCGTGCCCTGCACGGGCTGGTTCTTGAAGATGGGGGCCATCCACAGGGCGGTGGTGCCCAGGCCCTTGATGTAGTCGAGCCTCTTGGTCAGGCCCTTGAGGTCGCCGCCCTGGTAGAAGCCCTTGTCGGTCGGGTCGTAGCCGGTCGACAGGCGTGAACCGGTCAGGCCGCCCTTGTCGTTGCGCGGGTCGCCGTTGGCGAAGCGGTCGGGCAGGACGAAGTAGAACTGCTCACGGGTGGCGTCGTGCCGGGCCGGCTGGGCGGCCAGCGCGGCATCGGACGGCGGCGCCGGCGGGGTGGCCGCCCCGGCGGCGAGCGGCTGGACGAGTGTGGCGGCCAGCGCCGCTGCGGTGACCGCGGCGACCCGTCCGGCACGGGCGGTTCGGCGCCTGGACGGCACCGGCCATCTCGGTATCACAGATGGGCTCCTAGCGATTGCGGCTCTCTCGGGTCCGACCCCGCGCGACCGTATCGCCGCCGAAACCCTTACAGCAAGAGTCCTGAAAGCATTGGAAAGAACTTTCAACCACCGGGCGTGGCCCGGCACAGCGGTCCCGGCCGACCCGAGGGGGCGGCCGGGACCGGGCGCACCGCACACGGACGTGCGCGTCTAGCAGGAGGACTTGCCGGCGTGGATCGCCAGAGCCGTGTTCGAGCCGAGGGTGGCCGTGAACTGCCCGGCCGAGTTGACCGTCACCGGCGTGCTGTTCTGCACGTTGCAGTACGTTCCCGCGGGCAGCGAGGTCTGGTAGGTCCGGGTCAGGGAGCCGGACTCGTGGTTGATGGCCACGAAACCCTTGCTGCCGCGGCCGAAGGCGATGGCGTCACCGCCGTTGTCCCACCAGTTGGTGACGGCCTGGCCGCGCGTGGCGTTGCGGAAGCCGACCATGGACTTGATCTCCGGCCAGTTGTGCTGGCACTTCCAGCCGTCCTGCCAGCAGGCGTTCACCTGACCGCCGTTGGGCGGCCCGGCGTCGGGGTCGGTGAACTCGTAACCGGAGTTGACGTCGGGGGCGCCGTAGGGCCAGGCCAGCATGAAGACGTTGGCCAGGGTGTAGTCGGCGCCGGACTTGTAGGTGAGCGTGGAGCCGTTGCGCTCGGTGTCGTGGTTGTCGACGAAGACGCCGGAGACGCCGCTGTTCACATAACCCCAGCCCTCGCCGTAGTTCTTCAGGTAGGCGAGGTTCTCGTTGGTGAAGACCCGCTTGAGGTCGTAGGCGTAGCGGAACTCCTGGACGTCGCCGTTGCCCGTGTACTCGGTGGGCTGCACGGCCTCGCCGGCGCCGTAGATGGCCTCCTGCTTCCAGTACACCGACGGGTTGCTCAGCCGGGACTTGATGTTCGCGAGGTCGGCGGCCGGCATGTGCTTGGCCGCGTCCACGCGGAAGCCGTCCACGCCGAGGGAGAGCAGGTCGTTCATGTACCCGGCGATGGTCCGGCGGACGTAGTCCTCGCCGGTGTCGAGGTCGGCGAGACCGACCAGTTCGCAGTTCTGGACGTTACCGCGGTCCTGGTAGTTGGTGATCTGCGAGGTGCAGTTGTCGAAGTCGTAGGAGGAGTACAGGCCGGGGTAGTTGTACTTCGTGTACGACGAGCCGCCGGTGCCGGTGCCGCTGCCCGCCGACATGTGGTTGATGACGGTGTCGACGACGACCTTCACCCCCGCCGCGTGGCAGGTGTTCACCATGTTCTGGAAGGCGGCCCGGTCGCCCAGCCGTCCGGCGATCCTGTAGCTGACCGGCTGGTACGAGGTCCACCACTGCGGGCCCTGTATGTGCTCGGCAGGCGGGGAGACCTGCACGTACCCGTACCCCGCGGGGCCGAGGGTGGTGGTGCACTCGCGGGCGACGGAGGCGAACTTCCACTCGAAGAGGACGGCGGTGACGTCCTTGGTGCCCGGCGGGGAGGCCTGGGCGAGAGTCGGGTTCATGACAACCGCAGCCGCGGCGAGGGCGACGGCGGCGGAGAGGTGTCTGCGTGCCATGTGGGGTTTCCTTCTCCGTTGAAGGCTCTTGCTGCAAGGTTCAGAAACCTTGCGGTGACGCAGATGGTAAAGGCCCGCCGCCCGAAAGGGCAGCGGGCCGTACGAAATTGACGGGAGAAACTAGTCGGCCTGCGCGGTGGTCCACCACACCGTGGTGTCGGCGGGCACCTTCGCCTCGTCGTCCGCGAGCACGACCTCCCCGCTCGCCACCAGCACCCGGCCGTAGGCCGGCAGCGCCACGGACTCGCCCGTGGTGTTGGCGACGCAGACGAACTCCCCGCGCCGGAAGGCGAGTACGCCCGCGGGCGCCCGCAGCCACTCCACGGCCGTGCCCGCACCCAGGTCGGGGTGCTCGCGCCGGACGGCGAGCGCGGCGCGGTACAGCTCCAGCGTCGAACCGGGCACCCCGGTCTGCGCCTCGACGCTCAACTCACCCCAGCTGTCCGGCTGCGGCAGCCAGCTGCCCCCGTCACCGAAGCCGTACGACGTCCCGGTCCGGGTCCACGGGATCGGCACCCGGCACCCGTCACGGAAGCCGTCCTGGCCGGCCCCCCGGAAGTACGCCGGGTCCTGGCGCACCTCGTCGGGCAGGTCGACGACGTCGGGCAGGCCGAGTTCCTCACCCTGGTAGACGTAGGCCGAGCCGGGCAGGGCCAGCATCAGCAGGCTCGCGGCACGGGCACGGCGCAGGCCCAGCTCCCGGTCACCGGCCAGGCGGATCTGGGTGCCGAGGCCGGGCGGGTTGGCGAAGCGGGTGGCGTGCCGGGTCACGTCGTGGTTGGACAGCACCCAGGTGGCGGGGGCGCCGACCGGGCGCATGGCCTCCAGCGTCCGGTCGATGACCTCGCGCATCTCGGCGGCGTCCCAGTGGGTGCTCAGGTACTGGAAGTTGAAGGCCTGGTGCAGCTCGTCGGGACGGACGTAGTGCGCCGTGCGCTCGATGGTCGGCGTCCACGCCTCGGCCACGAAGATGCGCTCGCCCGCGTACTCGTCGAGGACCAACCGCCACTGCCGGTAGATCTCGTGCACGCCCTCCTGGTCGAAG
Organism: Streptomyces sp. NPDC026246; assembly: GCF_055567995.1. Taxonomy (NCBI): domain Bacteria; kingdom Bacillati; phylum Actinomycetota; class Actinomycetes; order Kitasatosporales; family Streptomycetaceae; genus Streptomyces; species Streptomyces sp. NPDC026246. The sequence goes on from NZ_JBVHPJ010000002.1 coordinate 76,072, forward strand.
AACGGCATGACATCGTTGCCCAGCAGCTTCACCTGGTCGTGGGATCCCAGGTCGGGCAGCCCTTCCGCCTTCACCAGGCCATGGGCGACGTCGATACGGAAGCCGTCGACGCCCATGTCCAGCCAGAAGCGCAGGATCGAGCGGAACTCGTCGCCGACCGCCGGGTGGTCCCAGTTGAAGTCGGGCTGCTCCGGGGCGAAGAGGTGCAGGTACCACTCGCCGGGGGTGCCGTCCGGTTCGGTGATCCGGGTCCAGGCCGGGCCGCCGAAGATGGACTCCCAGTCGTTGGGCGGCAGTTCGCCGTCGGCGCCCTTGCCCGGGCGGAAGTGGTAACGCTCACGCAGCGGGGAGCCCGGCCCCTCGGCGACGGCACGCTTGAACCACTCGTGCTGGTCGGAGGAGTGGTTGGGCACGAGGTCCACGATGACGCGCAGGCCCAGGTGGTGGGCGTCACGGATCAGGGCGTCGGCGTCCAGCAGGTTGCCGAACATCGGGTCCACGGCCCGGTAGTCGGCGACGTCGTAGCCGGCGTCGGCCTGCGGCGAGGCGTAGAAGGGGCTGAGCCACACGGCGTCCACGCCGAGGTCGCGCAGGTAGGGAAGACGGGTGCGGACACCCTCCAGGTCGCCCATGCCGTCGCCGTTGCTGTCGGCGAAGCTGCGCGGGTACACCTGGTAGATCACCGCGTCCCGCCACCAGTCGCGGCGCTTGGCGACGGCCAGGGCGGACGTGGGGCTGGGGGCAGGTGCAGCTGAGTGCTGGCTCATGTCGTCCTTGAGGCGTAACGAGGGTGTGGTCATGGGACGTGAGGTGGTGCGAGGCGGCCGCGGCGCAGCGGGGTCGGATGGGCGCCGCGGCCGCCTCGGGCTGGTGGGGGCCGCCCGGTGACGGCCCGCGAAGGGGGCGTCAGCCCTTGGTGCCGCCGGCGGTGAGCCCGGTCACCAGGTTCTTCTGCACGAGGTAGAAGAACCCGGAGACGGGTATCGCGATGAGCACCGCGGTGGCGGCCATCAGGTTGCGCTGGGCGTCGTGCTCGCTGATGAAGCTCTGCAGGCCGACGGCGAAGGTGTACTTCTCGTCGTCCAGCATGAACACGGTGGCGAAGGCGACCTCGCCGAAGGCGGTGATGAAGCTGTAGAAGGCGGCCACCGCCAGGCCCGGCCGGGCGAGCGGCAGGATCAGCCGGAAGAAGGTGCCGAAGGGGGTGAGCCCGTCGACGCGGCCGGCCTCGTCGATCTCGAACGGGATGGTGTCGAAGTAGCCCTTCAGCAGCCAGGCGCAGTAGGGCACCGCGGTCGAGCAGTAGACCAGGATCAGGCCGAAGTAGGTGTCGACGAGCTGCAGGCTCGACAGGATCTGGTACATCGGCACGATCAGCACGGCGATGGGGAACATCTGCGTGCACAGCAGGACCCACATGAACTTCTTGTAGCCCGGGAAGCGCATGCGGGACACCGCGTAACCGGTCGTGGCGGCGATGACCACTCCGATGACCGTGGTTCCCAGCGACACGATCAGCGTGCTCTGGAGCCAGTGGAAGAACGCGGTCTCCTGGAGCACGAAGCTGTAGTTGTCCAGGGTCATCTTCGACCAGATGCCCCCGGGGTGCAGGTAGTCGTCCTTGTCCGGGCCGAGGGACAGGAAGACCAGCCAGGCGATCGGGAAGATCGCGATCAGGCTCGCGATGATCAGCAGGCCGTGGGAGAGGAGGCTCCCGGCCGTGCCGCGCCGGCCGCGCGGGCGCGCGGGGGCGGCGGCGGGGGCGACGGCGGGGACCGGAGCCCCGCCCGCGGACTGCTGGACGGTCGTGGTGCTCATGGGGACTCCTGCCTCAGATCGCGAGCTGCTGCTCATCGCGGTTCAGCCAGCGGCGGTAGAAGGAGGTGAAGACGATCAGGATGGCCAGCAGCAGGATGCCGTAGGCGGCCGACTGCGCGAAGTCACGTGGCTGCTGTCCGAAGCCGAGCTGGTAGGCCCAGGTGACGAGGATCTGCGCGTCCGGGGCGGTGTTGCCGAACAGCAGGAAGATGATGGCGAACTGGTTGAACGTCCAGATCACGCCGAGCAGCACCACGGTGGAGCTGACCGACCTCAGGCCCGGCAGGGTGACGTAGCGGAACTGCTGCCAGCGGCTGGCGCCGTCCATCTCGGCGGCCTCGTAGAGGGAGGAGTCGATGGACTGCAGGCCGCCGAGCAGGGAGACCATCATGAACGGCACGCCGCACCAGGTGTTGACCATGATCGCGGCGAAGCGCTGCCAGAAGGTGTCCTCCAGCCACGACGGGCCGGGCAGGTGCAGCATCTCCAGGCCGGAGTTGATGATGCCGGAGTCGGCGAGCATGAAGCGCCAGCCGAAGACGGTGACGAAGGTCGGCACGGCCCACGGCAGGATGAGGATCAGCCGGTAGAAGGTACGCCCGCGCAGCTTCTGGTTGAGCAGCAGCGCCAGGCCCAGGCCGATGGAGTAGTGCAGGGCGACGCACAGGGCCGTCCACACGATCGTCCAGATGAAGTGGGACCAGAAGCGGTCGTAGGCCGTCTCCCCCCACAGGATGTCGGCGTAGTTGTCGAAGCCGATGAACTTGTAGGTGGCCTCGATCTCGTTGACGCCGATCGTCCGGGCCGTGTTGAGGCTGGTCGCGTCGGTCAGCGTCAGATAGAAGCCGTAGGCCAGGGGGTACAGCACGAGGACGCCGAGCACGACGGCCACGGGCGCGATCATCGCGTAGGCGTACCAGTGCTTCTGGTAGCTGTGCTTGAGGCGCCGGCCCAGCCCGGACCGGGGACCGCGGTCACCGCTCCGCTTGCCGGTCGCTCGGTCGATGGCGACTGTCATGTTCGACAACCTTCTTCGCGAACTGGAGATCAGCTGGAGATCAGGGGATACGGCACACAGGCCGATGGCCGCCGGATCCTTCCCCCTCTGTCTGGAGGATCCGGCGGCCGAAGGGGCCTACTTGCTGTAGTCCGGCAGCAGCTTGGCGATGGAGGTCTCGGCGCTCTTCAGCCCCGCGTCCAGGGACTTCTTGCCACCCGCGATCGCGAGCAGCTCGTCGTCCAGCGGCGTCCACAGCGAGCTGTACTCGGGCAGCTCCGGGCGCGGCTGGGCGGCGGCGAGCACGCCCTGGTAGCCGGCGATGCCCGGGTCGGCCTTGACGTCGGCGGTGTAGGCGTCGTCGCGCGTCGGCAGCGTGTTGTTCTTGAGCGCGATGGTCTCCTGGGCCTTGGCCGAGGTCATGAACTTCACGAACTTCAGCGAGGCCTCCTGGTGGGCCTTGTCCGAGCCCGCGTACACCGAGAGGTTGTGGCCGCCGGTCGGGGCGCCGGCCTTGCCGGAGGAGCCGGCCGGGACGGTGGCGATGCCCAGGTTGGCCTTGTCCTTGAACGCCGAGCCCTTGTAGAAGTTGGTGATCTCCCACGGGCCCTGGATGATCGAGGCGACCTTGCCGCTGACGAACGCCTCCTGGATGTGGGCGTAGGCGTCGGCGGTGGTGTCGGCCTTGTGCAGGCCCTTGCCCTTGAACAGGCTCAGCCAGGTGCCGTAGGCCTTCTCGGCCGCGGGCGAGGTGACGGTGATCTTCTTGGCGTCGACGTCGACGGTGTCGGCGCCCTCGCCGTAGAGGAAGGAGTGGGCGTAGTAGGACTGGGTCGAGCCCCAGTAGCCGTCGACGCCGGTCTTGTCCTTGATCGTGGCCGCGGCCTTCTTCAGGTCGTCCCAGGTCTTGGGGGCCTCGACGCCGGCCTTCTCGAACAGGGCCTTGTTGTAGACGAGGGCGAGGGTGTCCGTGGTGAACGGGACGCCGTAGGTCTTGCCCTCGTACTGAGCCTGCTTGATCAGGTTGGACTTGAACTTGTCCTGCTCGGCGAGGGCGTCCGTGCCGTCCAGCGGCAGGAAGAAGCCCTTCTTGGCGAAGGCCGGGGTCCAGCCGACCTCGGAGCGCAGCACGTCGGGGGCACCCTTGGAACCGGCGGCGGTGTCGAACTTGTTCTGCGCCTGGTCGAAGGGGACGTTGACGTACTTGACCTTGACGTCCTTGTTGGCGGCCTCGAACTCCTTGACGAGGGCCTTGTAGGTCGGCGCCTCGTTGGTGGCGTTGGAGGTGTCCCACCAGGTGAGGGTGACGGGACCGTCGGCCTTGTCGCCGCTGTCGCTTCCGCCGCACGCCGTCGCTGCCAGGGCGAGGGACGCCACCAGCGCGGTGGCCGCTATGCCACGCCGCATGAGTTCTCCTTGAGGGTGAAGCCCGTTTCGTGCTGCCGACTGCGCCGTTGGCCGCCGGGCGTCGGTGACATTAGCCCCGCTGCAAGGCGTTGCGAAAGACCTTGCAGCAAAAAGTTGCAAGAGGTGGGGATGGTTATCCCGCCGTGACCTCTCCTCGACCGCTTCGAGGCCCCGATTTCCGGCTGTTCGGCGGGGACTCGGACAGTTGTGCAAGACTCTGCAAGCACTTGCCATCCGTTTCCGTCGGGGGAATCATCCGTTGCGGAGCGGACGCCGACCACGAGTTGAGGGACCGCGATGACCAAGCCACCCGCAGTGGGCCGCGCGACCGCGCGCACCAGGCGTCCCGTCGGTGTGCAAGCGGAGATCCGGCCGCTACAGTCCGGTGCTGTGACCACACGGCTTGCGGACATCGCGTTGCAAGCGGGGGTGAGCGAGGCGACCGTCAGCCGGGTCCTCAACGGGAAGCCGGGCGTCGCCGCCACCACCCGCCAGTCCGTGCTGGCCGCCCTCGACGTCCTCGGCTACGAGCGTCCGGTGCGGCTGCGCCAGCGCAGCGAGGGACTGGTCGGCCTGATCACCCCGGAGCTGGAGAACCCGATCTTCCCGGCCCTGGCCCAGGTCATCGGCCAGGCGCTGACACGGCAGGGCTATACGCCGGTGCTGGCCACCCAGACCCCGGGCGGCTCGACCGAGGACGAGCTGACCGAGATGCTCGTGGACCGGGGCGTCGCCGGCATCATCTACGTCTCCGGACTGCACGCCGACACCACCGCCGACATGCAGCGCTACGACCGGCTGCGCGCACAGGGCGTGCCCTACGTGCTCGTCGACGGTTTCTCGCCGAAGGTGCAGGCGCCGTTCATCTCCCCCGACGACCGCGCGGCGATGAGCCTGGCGGTGACGCACCTGGCGTCCCTGGGGCACACCCGGATCGGCCTGGCGCTCGGGCCGAAGCGGTTCGTGCCGGTGCAGCGCAAGATCGAGGGGTTCGTGCGGGCGGTGCAGGACCAGCTGGGGCTGGCCGCCGAGGTCGTCGAGAACGAACTGGTCCAGCACTCGCTGTACACGCTGGAAGGCGGACAGGCCGCCGCCGTCGCCCTGATGGAGCGGGACTGCACGGCCGTGGTGTGCGCCAGCGACATGATGGCCCTGGGGGCGATCCGGGCGGCCCGGCAACGCGGTCTGGACGTGCCGAAGGACATCTCCGTGGTCGGCTTCGACGACTCCCCGCTGATCGCCTTCACCGACCCGCCGCTGACCACGATCCGCAAGCCGGTCCCGGCGATGGGCCAGGCCGCCGTGCGCACGCTGCTGGAGGAGATCGGCGGAACGCCCGCCCCGCACAGCGAGTTCGTGTTCATGCCGGAACTGGTGGTGCGCGGCTCGACCGCGTCGGCTCCCGGGGACCGCGCCCGCTCCTGAGGCGTACGGCCCGATTTCGCCGTAGAACATGCGGCTCGGACCGGGCCGCGGGATCATCGGTGGGGAAGTCCTTTTCTGGCAGACTTTGTGCCTATGGGTGACACGACCGTGACGCAGCCGGAGGGCAGGGAAGCGGCCCTCCCGAACCCCGTTGCGGCCAAAACCCGGCCGGGCCCGCTGCACCGGCTGCGCGCCCCGCGCAGACCCCGGTTCTGGTTCGAGATCCTGCTGATCGCGGTGAGTTACTGGGTGTACTCACTCGTCCGCAACGCGGTTCCCGAACAGAAGACGCAGGCGCTGCGCAACGCCGACTGGATCTGGCAGGTGGAGCACCAGCTGGGCATCGCCGTCGAGGAGTCGGTCAACCACGCGGTCGACTCGGTAACTTGGCTCATCATCGGGATGAACTACTACTACGCCACGCTGCACTTCGTGGTCACGCTGGGTGTGCTCGTCTGGCTCTTCCGCCGCCACCCCGGCCGCTACGCGGCGACCCGCCTGGTGCTGTTCGCGACCACCGCCGTCGCCCTGGTCGGCTACTACCTGTACCCGCTGGCGCCCCCTCGGCTGATGAACGGCGGGGACTTCATCGACACGGTCATGGTCCACCAGACCTGGGGCTCCATGGCGTCCGGCGACCTGAAGGACATGTCCAACCAGTACGCGGCGATGCCGTCGATGCACATCGGCTGGTCCCTGTGGTGCGGGCTGACGATCTTCGCCCTGGCGAGTGTGCCGTGGGTGCGGGTGCTGGGCCTGCTGTACCCGGCGCTGACGCTGGTGGTCATCGTAGCCACGGCCAACCACTTCTGGCTGGACGCGGTGGGCGGCCTGCTGTGCCTGGCGTTCGGCTTCGCGGTGGCCCGCCTGTGGTACGGCAGGCAGCCGTACGCGCTGCCGCGGACGGTGGGACGCGCACGACGACCCGAACCGACGGCCCCGCCCCGCGCGCAAGCCGCCCACCGGGCCGCCGCACGGGCGGGCGCCGCACGGACGGGCGCCGCACGGGCGGGCGGCTCACCCCGGGCGGGCGGCTCACTGGCGGGCGGCTCTTGGGCGGATGTCCCGCGGGCGGACGCCTCGCAGGGGGTTGCTCCGCGGCCGGACGTCTCGCAGGGGGTTGCTCCGCGCCCGGACGTCTCGCAGGCGGACGTTCCGCGGCCGGGCGGTTCACGGGCCGGCGCGGCACGGCCGGGTGACACGCGAGCGGGCGCCGCGCGGGAGCGCGAGTCGCGGGCGGGCGCCGCGCGGGCGGATGCCCCGCCCGGAAAAGGCTGAGCGTTTCCAGACACGGCGGGTGACGTCCGGTCGCGCCAGGTCGCCGGACGGACGGCTCACGAGCCGGCGCGGCACGGCCAGGCGCCACGCGGGCGGATGCCCGCCGCCGGACGTCTCACCGGCGGACCTCCCCCGTCCGGGCCGCTCACGGACCGGCGCCGCACGGCCGGGCCACAGCGGGCGGACGCCGCTCGGGCCGATGATGCCCACGGCCGGACGACTCACAGGCGGACCTCCCCCGTCCGGGTCGCTCACCGGCCGGCGCCGCACCGTCGGGCCACACGCGGGCGGACGCCGCTCGGGCCGATGATGCCCACGGTCGGACGACTCGCGGGCCGGCGTCGCGCAGGCGGGCGGCACGCGGGCGGCGGGTCCGCGCGGGAGGGGCTGGGCGTCGGGCCGGGCCGGCGGGGTGTCTACCGCTCTCCCGCCCCGTAGAACAGCTCCTCCACGACCCCGCGCGCCCTGCGTGCCGTGCGCCGGTAGGCGTCGAGCATGTCCCCGACGTGACCGGGCCCGTACCCCAAGTAGCGGCCCACCGCTGCCAGTTCCCTCGGGTCCGAGGGGAAGGTGTCGCCGGCCCGGCCGCGGACCAGCATCACCGCGTTGCGCACGCGGGTGGCGAGCACCCAGGCCTCGTCCAGGATCTCCGCCTCCTCCTCGCCGATCAGACCGGCCGTGCGGGCGGCGGCCAGGGCCTGCCGTGTCCGGGTCGTGCGCAGCCCGGCCTCCTCGGCGCCGTGCCGCAGCTGCGCCAGCTGCACGGTCCACTCGACGTCGGACAGGCCGCCCGGGCCGAGCTTGGCGTGCAGCTTGGGGTCGGCGCCGCGCGGCAGCCGCTCGGACTCCATCCGGGCCTTCAGCCGCCGGATCTCGCGGACGGCCTCCTCGCTCAGCCCGTCGGCCGGATAGCGCAGCGGGTCGATCAGCTCGATGAAGCGGCGGCCCAGGTCCTCGTCCCCGGCGACCGGTTCGGCCCGCAGCAGCGCGTGCGACTCCCAGGTCAGCGACCACCGGCGGTAGTACGCCCCGTAGGACTTCAGGGTCCGCACGAGAGGGCCGGACTTGCCCTCCGGGCGCAGGTCGGCGTCGATGAGCAGGGGCGGGTCGGCGCTGGGGATCTGCAGCAGGCGGCGCATCTCCGAGACGACCTTGCCGGCCGCTTTGGAGGCCTCCGCCTCGTCGGCGCCCTCGCGGGGTTCGTGCACGAACAGCACGTCCGCGTCGGAGCCGTAGCCCAGTTCGTGACCGCCGAAGCGGCCCATGCCGATGATCGCGAACCGGGTGGGCAGATCGTCGCCCCAGCCCTCACGGACGACGGCCCGCAGGGTGCCCGCGAGGGTGGCGGCGGTCAGGTCGGACACCGCTGCCCCGACGAGGTCCACCAGGGCGCCCTGGTCGGCCTCGGCGGGCTGCTCCTCGGTGCCGTAGGAGCCGACGATGTCGGCGGCGGCCGTGCGGAACAGTTCCCGGCGGCGCACCCCGCGGGCGGCCGTGACCGCCTGGGCGGCGCCGTCCGCCCGCCGCACCGCGGCGAGTATCTCCTGCTCCAGGTGCGCCCGGGGGCGCGGCTCCAGTCCGCCGCCGTCCCCGTCGCCGAGCAGCGCCACCGCCTCCGGGGCGCGCATCAGCAGGTCGGGCGCGAGCCGGCCGGCGGACAGCACGCGGGCCAGGTTCTGCGCGGCGGCGCCCTCGTCCCGCAGCAGCCTCAGGTACCAGGGGGTCTTGCCCAGGGCGTCGGAGACCTTGCGGAAGTTCAGCAGGCCCGCGTCCGGTTCGGCGGAGTCGGCGAACCAGCCGAGCAGCACGGGCAGCAGGGTGCGCTGGATGGCGGCCTTGCGGGTGACGCCCGAGGCGAGCGCCTCCAGGTGGCGCAGCGCGGCGGCGGGATCGGCGTAACCGAGGGCGACCATGCGCTCGCGCGCCGCCTCGGTGCTCAGCCGGGCCTCGCCGGGGGCGAGCTGGGCCACGGCGTCCAGCAGCGGCCGGTAGAACAGCTTCTCGTGCAGCCGGCGTACGACCGTGGCGTGCCGGCGCCACTCGCGGTGCAGGCCGGCGACCGGGTCGGTGCGCAGGCCGAGGGAGCGGCCGATGCGGCGCAGCTCGGCCTCGTCCTCGGGCACCAGATGGGTGCGCCGCAGCCGGAACAGCTGGATGCGGTGCTCCATGAGGCGCAGGAAGCGGTAGGCCTCGTCCAGCTGGGCGGCGTCGGCCCGGCCCACGTAGCCGCCGGCGGCGAGGGCCTGGAGGGCGTCGAGGGTGGTGCCGCTGCGCAGGGAGGTGTCGGCCCTGCCGTGCACCAGCTGGAGCAGTTGCACGGCGAACTCGACGTCCCGCAGGCCGCCCGGGCCCAGTTTCAGCTGGCGGTCGACCTCGGCGGCGGGGATGTTCTCCACGACCCGGCGGCGCATCTTCTGCACGTCGGCGACGAAGTTCTCCCGCTCGGCCGCCTTCCACACCAGCGGCTGAACGGCGGCCACGTACTCCGCGCCGAGGTCGAGGTCGCCGGCCACCGGACGGGCCTTGAGCAGGGCCTGGAACTCCCAGGTCTTGGCCCAGCGCTGGTAGTAGGCGAGGTGGCTGGCCAGGGTCCGCACGAGCGGGCCGTTGCGGCCCTCGGGGCGCAGGTTGGCGTCGACCGGCCAGATGGAGCCCTCGACCGTGGTCTCCGAGCAGATCCGCATCAGGTGGGAGGCGAGCCGGGTCGCGGCCCGCACGGCCTCGGTCTCGTCGGCGCCCTCGACGGCCTCCCCCACGAAGATGACGTCCACGTCGGAGACGTAGTTCAGCTCGTGTCCGCCGCACTTGCCCATCGCGATCACGGCGAGCCGGCACTGGGCGTCGTCCTCGGGTGCGGCGGCCCGCGCGAGGCCGAGTGCGGCCCGCAGGGTGGCGGTGGCGAGGTCGGCCAGCTCGGCGGCGGACTCCGCGATGCCGGTCGTGCCGCACACGTCCCGGGCGGCGATGGACAGCAGGCAGCGCCGGTAGGCCACGCGCAGGGAGACGGGGTCGTCCGCCTCGGCGAGGCCCGCCTCGAACTCCTCCACGCCGGGGTGCAGGTCCCGCGACTCGTACGTCACCAGGGCCTGCCAGTCACCCGGGTGGCGGACGAGGTGGTCGGCCAGGGCGGTGGAGGCGCCGAGCACACCGAGGAGCCGGTCGCGCAGCGGTTTGGCCGCGATCAGCGTGTCGAGCAGTTCCTGCCGGGCGCCGGGGTCCGGCTGGGCCTCCAGCAGGCGGACCAGACCCAGCAGGGCGAGGTCGGGGTCGGCGGTGCCGCCCAGCGCGGCCAGCAGCACGGGGTCGTCGCGCAGGGGGGCGAGCTCGGGGCTGTCCAGCAGGCGCTCGGCAGCGGAGGCGTCGGTGAAACCGTGCCGCAGCAGGCGTGTGAAGGTACTGCTCCTGCGCCCCGGCACCGCCGTCATCCGGGCCTCCCTCGCACTGTTCCTCGGACATCCATCGGATCAAGGTCGTACGGCTTTGAGCCTAACCGCACGGGCCCGGTCGGGCGCCGCCGAGTTCGGCAGGCGGACGGCCCGGTCGGCCGGCCCCGGATGGGCGGGGACGTCCTGGTGGGGGCCGGGTGACCCGGAGGGCGGTGCTCCGTTCGTCCGTGGGTGGGGCGGGCCGGTTCGATTCGGTGGCGCCGCGCCCGGATTTCCGCTTCGGTGAGGAGGAGCCGCTCCGCCGGACGGGGCGGCGGTTCGTCGGACGCCGAACGCCGGACGAAGGAGTCTCGCCGTGGACATCACCCTCGAAGTCATCCCGCTGCCCGTGACCGACGTCGACCGCGCCCGGGACTTCTACCGGGACAAGGTCGGCTTTCACGTGGACATCGACCAGGAGGTCATGCCCGGGATGCGCATCGTCCAGCTGACCCCGCCCGGGTCGGGTTGCTCGATCGCCCTGGGCGAGTCCATCTGGCAGATGACCCCGGGCCCCACCCCCGCCCCGGGCAGCTACCAGGGCCTGCAGCTGTGCGTGGCCGACATCAAGGCGGCGCACGCGGAGCTGGTCGCGCGCGGCCTGGAGGTGTCCGAGCCGGTGCAGTACGCCCCGGACGACGGCGCCACGTTCATGCACTTCCAGGACCCGGACGGCAACGGGTGGGCGGTGCAGGAGTACCGCCGGAGGGCCACGGAGCCGCTGCACCAGCTGCTGGCGAAGGCGAAGCGGCAGCAGCTGGGCTGAGACCCCAGCACACCGGCCCGGTCCAGCTCGGGCCCGGTCCAGGCCGGGCCGGGCCGGGCCCGGGCGATCCGGTCAGGAATCGAGAAGCCCGCGCGCGACGCCGCGATTAGCGTCGTCCCCATGACCTCTCTCGCACACGTCACCCTCGAAGTGACCGACGTCGACGCCGCCGAGCGCTTCTACCGCACCGCCTTCGGCCTGGACGGACGGCTGCGCCTGGCGGCGGTCTCCGACGCGCCGTCCGCCGGCTTCCGCGGCTTCACGCTGTCGCTGGTGGTGGCGCAGCCGGCCGACGTCGACGCCCTCGCGGAGGCCGCCGTCGCCGCCGGTGCCGACACGCTGAAGCCCCCGGCGAAGTCCCTGTGGGGCTACGGCGGCGTCGTGCAGGCCCCGGACGGGACCGTCTGGCAGCTCGCCTCGTCGGCGAAGAAGAACACCGGCCCGGCGTCCCGGAACGTGGAGGAGTTCGTGCTCCTGCTGGGCGTGGAGGACGTGAAGGCCGCCAAGCAGTTCTACACCGGGCGCGGGCTCGCGGTCGCCAAGAGCTTCGGCTCCAAGTACGTCGAGTTCGCCACCGGGACGGGTCCGGTCAAGCTCGCCCTGTACAAGCGGCGGGGTCTGGCCAAGGTCGCCGGCGTCTCCCCCGAGGGGAGCGGCTCGCACCGGCTCCTGATCGGCAGCGACGCCGGACCGTTCACCGACCCCGACGGGTTCGCCTGGACGGCCGCCGCGGAGGCCGCGTCGCGGTGACCGGCGCGGGGGCACCGCACCGGCCCCCGCGCCACGGCCGTCAGAGCGACTCGCGCCACCCGTTGGTGATGGGCAGCCGCCGGTCCTTGCCGAAGCCCTTCGGGGAGATCTTCGTGCCCGGCGGGTACTGCCGGCGCTTGTACTCGGCCGTGTCGACCATGCGCAGCGTCTTCGCGACGAGCCCGGCGTCGAAGCCGGCCTCGACGATCTCGTCGGCGCCCCGGTCGCGGTCGACGTACAGCTCCAGGATCGCGTCCAGCACCGGGTAGTCCGGCAGGGAGTCGGTGTCGACCTGGCCCGGGCGCAGCTCGGCGCTCGGGGGCTTGCTGATCGAGTTCTCCGGGATCGGCGGGGTCTGGCCGCGTTCCCGTGCGGCGCGGTTGCGCCACTCGGCCAGCCGGAACACCGACGTCTTGTAGACGTCCTTGATGGGGCCGTACGCGCCGACGGAGTCGCCGTAGAGCGTGGAGTAGCCGACCGCCAGCTCCGACTTGTTGCCGGGGGCCAGGACGATGTGGCCCTCCTGGTTGGACAGGGCCATGAGCAGCGTGCCGCGCAGCCGGGACTGGAGGTTCTCCTCCGCCAGGCCGGTGAGGTTCACGGAACCCATGTACGCGTCGAACATCGGCTCGATGGCGACCGTGCGGTAGTTCAGGCCCGTGCGGCGGGCGAGTTCGGCCGCGTCGTCCTTGGAGTGGTCCGAGGAGTACTTCGACGGCATGGACACGCCGTACACGTTCTGCGCGCCCAGCGCGTCGCAGGCGATCGCCGCGACCAGCGCGGAGTCGATGCCGCCGGACAGGCCGATGAGGACCGACTCGAAGCCGTTCTTCGCGACGTACGCGCGCAGGCCCACGACGAGGGCCGAGTAGACCTCCTCGTCGTCGTCGAGGCGGTCCGCGTAGCCGCCGGTGTGCTCCGGCTCGTACCGGGGCAGCGGGTCCTCGGAGAGGACGACCCGGTCGATGCGCAGACCGTCGTCGACCACGCCCGTGGGGGCGTCGGGGGACGCGGCCGGCAGGTCCAGGTCGACGACCACGCAGCACTCGGAGAACTGCGGCGCCCGCGCGACGACGGTGCCGTCCTTGTCGACGACGATCGAGTCGCCGTCGAAGACCAGGTCGTCCTGGCCGCCCATCATGGCGAGGTACGCGGTCGTGCAGCCGGCTTCCTGGGCGCGCTTGCGGACCAGCTCCAGGCGGGTGTCGTCCTTGTTGCGCTCGTACGGGGAGGCGTTGACGGACAGCAGCAGCCCCGCCTGCGCGGAGCGGGCGGCGGGGACGCGTCCGCCGTCCTGCCAGAGGTCCTCGCAGATGGCCAGGGCCACGTCCACGCCGTGGACGCGCAGGACGGGCATGCTGTCGCCGGGCACGAAGTAGCGGAACTCGTCGAAGACGCCGTAGTTCGGCAGGTGGTGCTTGGCGTAGTGGAGGACCACCTCGCCGCCGTACAGCACCGCTCCGGCGTTCTGGGGCGCGCCGGCCGGCTGGCCGTACTTCGGCTGGGCGGTCTCGCTGCGGTCGAGATAGCCGACGACCACCGGCAGCTCCCCGAAGCCCTCGTCGGCCAGCCGGGCGGCGAGGGCGCGCAGGGCCGACCGGGAGGCCTCCACGAAGGACGACCTCAGGGCGAGGTCCTCGACGGGATACCCGGTCAGCACCATCTCCGGGAACGCCACGAGGTGCGCTCCCTGCTCGGCGGAGTGCCGGGTCCAGCGGACGATCGACTCGGTGTTGCCGGCGAGGTCGCCGACGCGGGCGTCGATCTGGTTCAGGGCGAGACGTAGTTGAGGCACGGGACCAGTGTAATCGTCAGAGCGACGCAATAGGGTGGCGGGGCACTCCGTACCCGCGGCGCGGGCCCTACGGACGGGGTGCCGCTCCGCGCTCCCTGAGCAGGTCCGCCATCAGCCCGATCTCGGACCGCTGGGCGTCCACCATGCCCTGGGCGAGCCGCTTCTCCACGCCGACCGTGCAGGCGCGCACGCACGCCTCGGCCATGTGGACGCCACCGCGGTGGTGGTCCGTCATCAGTTGCAGGTAGTAGATCTCGGCCTGCTCGCCGTCGAGTTTCCCGAGCCGTGCCATCTCGGCGTTCGTCGCCATGCCGGGCATCAGCGCGCCGTCCTCGCCCGAGGCCATGCCGCCCATGTCCATCCAGGTCATGGGCGGTTCGGAGGTGAACTTCGGCAGGCCCCACAGGTCGAGCCAGCCGAGCATCATGCCGCGCTGGTTGGCCTGCGTCTGCGCGATGTCGTAGGCCAGGCGCCGCACCTCCTCGTCCTTCGTGCGGTCGCGCACGATGTACGACATCTCCACGGCCTGCTGGTGGTGCACCGCCATGTCCCGGGCGAACCCGGCGTCCGCGGACTCCACCGACGGGACGGTGGTGCCGCCGTCGTCACCGGCGACGGCGTAGGTGATCGCTCCGGCCGCGACGAGCGCCGTCGCCGCGGCCGCGGCCACCAAGGGCACGTGCCTCACTGCGCCAGCCCGTTGGTGCAGGCGGCACCCGGCTCGGGGGTCTGCTCACCCTGGACGAACTTCTCGAAGAACGTGTCGACGTCCGGGTCGTCGGCGCCCGTCACCGTGCGCTGGTGCCCCCATGCCGAGAGCATGATCGGGTCCTTCTGGTCGTCCATCGGGCTCATCAGCGTGTACGGGGTCTTCTTCACCTTCGCCGCGAGCGCGTCGACGTCGGCCTTCTTCGCGTCGGCGTTGTACGTCACCCACACCGCGCCGTGCTCCAGGGAGTGCACGGCGTTGGTGTTGTTCAGTTCCTTGGTGTAGACGTCGCCGTTGCAGTTCATCCAGACCTGGTTGTGGTCACCGCCGACGGGCGGCTCGGAGGCGTACTCGACGGCCTTCGTGACGTGGTTGCGCGACAGCTTGCCCTGCCACGTCCTCACCCCGTCCTTGCCGCTGACGAACTTGCCCTTGCCGGAGGAGTCGCTCGCCGCGGTGCTGCTTCCGCCGTCGTCCTGGGAGCGCACGAGCACCACGCCGCCCGCGACCAGTCCGCCGACGACCACCACACCGGCCACGGCGGCGAGGATCCGGTTGCGGCGCTCGCGTGCCCGCTCCGCGCGCCGCATCTCCTCTATGCGCGCCTGGCGTCCGGTGCTGCTCTTCTTGGCGGAGCCCATGGGGTGTCCTTCGGAAAAAGTGACGGTCGGGTGGGCTGATCGTAAGGGGGAGGAAGGGGCGTGCCGTAGGGCGGTGGCGGGAATGGGCCGAATCGATACGGCACCGACAGCGGACCGACAGCCCGGCACGTAGGCGACGGCGGCGAACGGGTACTCGTGGGTGATCACGTACCGCTCGGGGTGACGCCCGCGCGGCACCGGAAGCGGACCGGCCGTTACGGGCGCCGGTGCGAGCAGGCACTATGGGCTTCGGAGCAGTCCACCCGGCGTACGCGGGTCGTCCGGTCACCGCCGGTCGGGCGATCATGGTCCGCAACGCGTACGAAATGGTCGTGTGGTGGGATGCTCAGGTGCCCGACCGCCTCCCGTGGTACGGAAGAGAAGGCGGCCTGACCAGCAAGGATGGGGAAGCGGAAGATGGACAAGCAGCAGGAGTTCGTGCTCCGGACTCTGGAGGAGCGCGACATCCGGTTCGTACGCCTGTGGTTCACGGACGTGCTGGGCTTCCTCAAGTCCGTCGCCGTGGCCCCGGCCGAGCTGGAGCAGGCCTTCGACGAGGGCATCGGCTTCGACGGCTCCGCGATCGAGGGCTTCGCCCGGGTCTACGAGTCCGACATGATCGCCAAGCCGGATCCGTCGACGTTCCAGATCCTGCCCTGGCGTGCGGAGGCCCCCGGCACGGCCCGCATGTTCTGCGACATCCTCATGCCGGACGGCTCCCCCTCCTTCGCCGACCCCCGCTACGTGCTCAAGCGTGCCCTGGCCCGCGCCTCCGACCTGGGGTTCACCTTCTACACCCACCCGGAGATCGAGTTCTTCCTGCTGAAGGACCGCCCGCTGGACGGCTCCCGCCCCACCCCGGCCGACAACTCCGGCTACTTCGACCACACCCCGACCAACGTCGGCATGGACTTCCGCCGCCAGGCGATCACCATGCTGGAGTCGATGGGCATCTCGGTCGAGTTCTCCCACCACGAGGGCGCGCCCGGCCAGCAGGAGATCGACCTGCGGTACGCCGACGCGCTGTCCACGGCCGACAACGTCATGACGTTCCGTCTGGTCATGAAGCAGGTGGCGCTGGAGCAGGGCGTGCAGGCCACGTTCATGCCGAAGCCGTTCTCGGAGCACCCCGGCTCCGGCATGCACACCCACCTCTCCCTCTTCGAGGGCGACCGCAACGCCTTCTACGAGTCGGGCTCGGAGTACCAGCTGTCCAAGGTGGGCCGCTCCTTCATCGCGGGCCTGCTGCGGCACGCGGCGGAGATCTCCGCGGTCACCAACCAGTGGGTCAACTCCTACAAGCGCATCTGGGGCGGCGCGGAGCGCACGGCGGGCGCGGGCGGCGAGGCGCCGTCGTACATCTGCTGGGGCCACAACAACCGCTCGGCCCTGGTCCGGGTCCCGATGTACAAGCCCGGCAAGACGGGTTCGGCCCGCGTCGAGGTCCGCTCCCTCGACTCCGGCGCGAACCCGTACCTGGCGTACGCGGTCCTGCTGGCCGCCGGCCTGAAGGGCATCGAGGAGGGCTACGAACTCCCGCCGGGCGCCGAGGACGACGTCTGGGCGCTGTCCGACGCGGAGCGCCGCGCGATGGGCATCGAGCCGCTCCCCCAGAACCTGGGCGAGGCCCTGACCCTGATGGAACGCAGCGACCTCGTCGCCGAGACCCTCGGCGAGCACGTCTTCGACTTCTTCCTGCGCAACAAGAAGTCGGAATGGGAGGAGTACCGCAGCGAGGTCACGGCGTTCGAGCTCCGCAAGAGCCTGCCGGTGCTGTGAGGAGGGGCCGGGGTTTTCGCCCCGGCCCCGTCGGCGGGCCGACGGCCATCTGGCCCGTCGGCCCGCCCCCTTTTCCGCCGTTTCCGGAAGGTCCCCCGCATGCCACCCGGCGACAAGGAGCGCGCCGTGCGCCGTTCCGGCTCGTGCGTGGACACCTCGGCATGGCGGCGAGGATTCCTTTCCGGGCCCTCGTCGAGTACGCGGACGACCTGTGCCGCCCCGGCAGTACTCCCGAGGCTGTACTCCCGGCCGGGATGCGACGCGCGCGCATCCCGCCCGGCTGCAGGGGGCAGGCCGTCGCGCACGTGAGGCCGGGGTTCCCGACGGCCCGCGACGGACATGCAGAACGGCAGCCCCCGGGAGTGGTCCCGGGGGCTGCCGTACCGCCATCCAGCCGGAGGCGTCAGTGGTGGAGGGCCTCCGCCTCCTGCGGGACGTGGCTCGCCACGACCCGTTCGCGGCCGGGCGCCGGCGCCCGGCGGCGGTCCACCGCCGCGGCCAGCGCGGCCACCCCCAGGCCGAGGACGGCCAGGGCCGCTCCCGTCAGGGCCGGGGACGTGACGCCGAAGCCCGCGGCCAGGGCGAGGCCGCCGATCCAGGCGCCGCCCGCGTTGGCCAGGTTGAAGGCGGCCTGGTTGGCCGAGGAGGCCAGGGACGGGGCCGAGGAGGCCTTCTCCATGACCATCAGCTGCAGCGGCGATCCGGTGGCGAAGGCCGCCATGCCCAGCAGCGTCACCGCCACGGCGGCCGTCACCTCCGAGCGCATCAGCAGCGGGAACAGCGCCAGGACCACCACCAGTGAGGCCAGACCGCCGAACAGCGTGCCGCGCAGCGAGTGGTCGGCCAGGCGGCCGCCGAGCAGGTTGCCGGCGGTGGCGCCGACGCCGAACAGCGCGAGCAGCAGGGTGACGCTGGCACCGGCGTACCCGGCGGCGTCCGTGAGCATCGGGGTGATGTAGCTGTAGGCCGCGAACAGGGCGCCGAAGCCCGCGACGGTCGTACCGAGCGACAGCCAGACCGGCAGGGAGCGCAGGGCGGCGAGTTCGCCGCGCAGGCCCCGGGCGGTGGCGTGCTCGTGGTCGTGCGGGATGAGCGCCGCGAGCGCGGCGATCGCGACGAGACCGATGGCGCTGACGCCGAGGAAGGTCGCGCGCCAGCCGAGGTGCTGGCCCATGAGGGTCGCGACCGGCACCCCGGCGACGTTCGCGACCGTCAGGCCGAGGAACATCAGGGACACCGAGCGCGCCTTGCGTTCGGGGGCGACCATGTTCGTGGCCACGACGGCCCCTACCCCGAAGAAGGCGCCGTGGGGCAGCCCGCTCAGGAAGCGGGCGGCCAGCAGCCAGCCGTTGCCGGGCGCGAGCGCCGACAGGGCGTTGCCCGCGACGAAGAGTCCCATCAGGCCGATCAGGACCGTGCGGCGGGACATCTTCGCGGTGACGGCAGCCAGCAGCGGGGCGCCGATGACCACGCCCAGCGCGTACGCCGACACCAGGTGGCCGGCGCTGGGGATGGAGATGTTCAGGTCGTCCGCGACATCGGGCAGCAGCCCCATCATCACGAACTCGGTCGTGCCGATGCCGAAGGCACCCACGGCGAGGGCGAGCAGGGCCAGGGGCATGAAGAACCTTTCGAGACGTGCTTGGGATCCGTACGCTTATGTTCAAGTACGGAACAAAGTCTCGCAGGCGCAGCATTCCAGCGGCTGAAGCCCAGGTGTCGCTCTTCCGTCGAGACGCCCCTGACCTGCGGGTTCAGGATCCGCCTGTGGTGACCTTCACACGGGCGGCGACCGGCAGATGGTCGCTTCCGGTCTCCGGCAGGGTCCAGGAACTCTGCGGCGTCAGACCGCGGACCATGATCTGGTCGATGCGCGCCATCGGGAACGACGCGGGCCAGCTGAACCCGAAGCCGCTGCCGGCCGCGCCCTGCGTGGAGCGCATCTGGGAGGTCACCGCGTTGAGCGCGCGGTCGTTCATGGTGCCGTTCAGGTCGCCGAGCAGGACGACGTCGGGCAGCGGCTCGTGCGCGATGGCCTCGCCGAGGTAGTCGGCGCTGCGGTCGCGCTGACGGGCCGTGAAGCCGGCCTCCATCTTCACGCGCACGGACGGCAGATGGGCGACGTAGACGGCGAGCCGCCCGGTCGGCGCGGTCACCGTGGCGCGCATCGCCCGCGTCCAGCCCATGTCGAGGTCGACGGCCCGCACCCCGCTCAGCGGGTACTTGCTCCACACGCCCACCGTGCCCTGCACGGAGTGGTAGCGGTACGTCGACGCCAGCGCCTTCTCGTACACCGGGACCGCGGCCGGGGTCAGTTCCTCCAGGGCGAGGACGTCCGCGCCGGAGGCGGCCACGCCACGGGCGGTGCCCTGCGGGTCGGGGTTCTCGGCGTTGACGTTGTGCGTGACCACGGTCAGGTCGCCGCCGCCGGCCGTCTTGTCGCTGAGCTGGCCGCCGAAGAGGTTCAGCCAGATCACCGAGGGCAGCACCACGGCGATCAGCGCGCTCGCGGACCTGCGCCACACCGCCAGCAGGAGCAGCACCGGGATGCACAGCCCCAGCCAGGGCAGGAAGGTCTCGGTGAGGCTGCCCAGGTTGCCGATGCTGTTGGGGATCTGCGCGTGCAGCGCCATGACCACACCGAGGAGCACCGCGCACCCGGCGACGACGAGCCCGCGCCGCCAGACGCGGGGATCTCCCCGCCAGCCCCGCGCCAGCCGTCCGAACAGGCGCCGAAGCCGGGTTCCCCGGTGCTCGGGTCCCGAGCCGCCGTTGTCCGTCTCCGTCATGTACGCCTGCTGCGCCATACCGTCGCCTCACTGCCTGCCGTGCACACCATCGCCCCCGTGCCTCACGACCCTAGGGGATGATCCGTTCCGTTCCCGCCGTCCGTCGACGGCCGTACGGGAGCGAGGACGTTCGAGTTCCTCCGGGGAGTTCCGAGCACACCCGCCGATCGTGTGGTCTGTGACGAAACGCGCACATTACGGCCGGTCGGAACCGGCCACGGCCTCGCCGGGAGGCGGACCGGGCGGGCGCAAGCCCTGCAGCAGGGTGTCGACGATCCGTTCGGCGAGGTCCTCGGGGAGGTCGGCGTCCGGGCTCAGGACGGAACGGACCAGGACCGGGCCGACGAACAGGTCGTTGAGCAGCTCCAGGTCGACGTCGGTGCGCAGTTCGCCGCTGTCCTGCCCGCGGCGCAGCACCTCCAGGCCGAGCCGGCGGCGCGGGGCGACGACGGTGGCGTGGTAGGCCGCCCAGAGCTTGGGGCTGCTCTTCATCTGGGCCTGCACGCTGTGCAGGATCGCCGAGGAGCGCTGGGCCAGGCCGCGCCGGCGCACCTGCTCCAGCAGCACCACGAGGTCGTCGCGCAGGGAGGTGCCGGGCAGCTCCGGGTCGGGGAGTTCGGCGCCGCGCACGATGTCGACGAACAGCTCCTCCTTGCCGCTCCAGCGCCGGTAGATCGTGGCCTTGCCGACCCCGGCGGTGCGGGCGATGCGCTCGATGGACAGCTCCGCGAGGGGCACGCCCTCCTCCAGCAGCCTCATCACGCCCTCGATGATGGCGCGTTCGGCGGCCTCGCTCCGGGGGCGGCCCCGAGCGGGTCCGTCGTGCGGGGTCTGCCGTTCGGCGAGGCTCACGTCGCTGCGTCCTTTCCTGGCACCGGGTGCTCTGGGGCACCGGGTGCGTTGCTGACACCGGGTGGGGACGGCTCCTCGCCGCGGGCTGCATTGTCCCGCAGGGTCAGGACCCGGTGTGCGACAACTCCTGCTCCCGGCCGGGCCGCTGGGGGGCCTGCGGCCTGCCGGGCAGGAACAGCGCCACGACGACCGCGCCGAGCACGGCGATGCCCGCGCCCCACAGGGCCGTGACGTGCATGGCGTGCAGGAAGGCGTCGTAGGCCGGGGTGACCAGGGCCCTGCCCTCGGGGCCCAGCTTCGCGGCGACACCGAGGGTGGCCTCGATGGACTCTCCCGCGGTGTGGCGCAGGCCGGGCGGCAGCTGCCCCAGGTCGCCCTCGATGCTGTTGCGGTACGCGGTGGACAGCACCGAGCCGAGGACGGCGATGCCGAGGGCGCCGCCGACCTGACGGAAGGTGTTGCTGAGGGCGGAGGCCGAGCCGGCCTTCTCGCGGGGCAGGGCCTGCATGATGACGACGCTGACCGGCGTCATGATGTGCGCCATGCCGGCGCCCATGAGGAAGAAGATCACTTCCAGGAGCCAGATGGGCGTGTCCGCGTCCAGGGCGGCGAAGGCAGCCAGCATCGCGGCGAGGACGAGCATGCCGGCCGTGGTGGTGGCCCGGTTGCCGAAGCGGTCGACCACCAGCCGGGCGCGCGGCGCGAAGAACAGCTGGGCGGCGGCCAGCGGCAGCATCAGCAGACCGGTCTGCAGCGGGGAGTACCCGCGCACGCTCTGCGTGTAGAAGACGGCGAAGAAGGTCACGCCCATCAGGGCGAAGAACACCAGCGCTATGGCGGCGATGGCGGCCGAGAAGACCTTGTTCTTGAAGTACGTGACGTCGATCGACGGGTGGTCGCTGCGCTTCTCGAACACCACGAAGGCCACCAGCACGGCGAGACCGGCGCCGATCGTCGACAGCACGGTGGCGTCGGTGAAGTCGGCGAGCTGACCGCCCTTGATGATGCCGTAGACGAGCAGTACCAGGCCGACGACGGACAGCACGACGCCGACGGGGTCGACGCGGCCCGGGTTCGGGTCGCGGGAGTCGGGCACGAGCCACAGCATCAGGGCGAGGGCGAGCAGCACGATCGGCACGTTGACGAGGAAGACCGAGCCCCACCAGAAGTGGTCGAGCAGCAGCCCGCCGGTGATCGGGCCGATCGCGATGGCGATCCCGACGCCGCCCGCCCAGATGCCGATGGCCTTCGGCTGCTCGTCGCGCTCGAAGACGTTCATGAGGACGGCGAGGGTGGCGGGCATGACGAACGCGGCGCCCAGGCCCATCACGGCGCGGAAGGTGATCAGCTGACCGGGTGAGCCGGAGAACGCGGCGAGCGCCGACCCGATGCCGAACACGGCGAGACCGCCGAGCAGGACCTTCTTGCGGCCCAGCCGGTCGCCGAGCAGCCCGGCGGTGAACAGCAGGCCGGCGAAGACGAGGGTGTAGGCGTTGATCGCCCACTCCAGCTCGCTCTGGGTGGCGCCCAGGCCGGTGGGGGCCGGGGTGGAGATCGTCTTGATGGCGACGTTGAGGATGGAGTTGTCGAGAACGACGATCAGCAGGCTCAGCATCAGCACGCCGAGGATCGCCCAGCGGCGCCGGTGCACCGCTTCCGGTACGCGGGGGCCGGTGGGGGCGGCCTGGTCGGCAGGTGAGGTCATGTGTCCAGCGTAGGGCATATTCGATACGAGACCGTCTCGTATCGGAATACTCTTACCGCGCTCTTACCGCCGATTCCGCTTGTGGGCCGGGGCGCACCTCACAGGGGCTCCTCTAGCCCAACCCGGCACGAAGTGCCACCATGGACGTGGTCCGGGGACGCCGTCAGGGCGCCTCGAGATGACGTGTTAGGAGCCGTGCCATGACGCAGCTTCCGGCTGCCCAGACTGCACCCGCCGCCGACGGCGGGAAGACGCTGTACGGGGGCAAGGGGAATCGGCGCATCACCGTCCGCGACATCGCCGCAGCGAAGGAGCGCGGCGAGAAGTGGCCGATGCTGACCGCGTACGACGCGATGACCGCATCCGTGTTCGACGAGGCCGGGATCCCGGTGATGCTCGTCGGCGACTCGGCGGGCAACTGCCACCTCGGCTACGAGACGACCGTACCCGTCACCCTCGACGAGATGACCATGCTGTCGGCCGCGGTCGTACGGGGCACCTCGCGCGCCCTGATCGTCGGCGACCTGCCCTTCGGCTCCTACCAGGAAGGCCCGGTGCAGGCGCTGCGCTCGGCCACCCGGCTGGTGAAGGAGGCCGGCGTGCAGGCCGTGAAGCTGGAGGGCGGCGAGCGCTCGCACGAGCAGATCCGGCTGCTCGTCGAGTCCGGCATCCCGGTGATGGCCCACATCGGCCTGACCCCGCAGTCGGTCAACTCGATGGGCTACCGGGTGCAGGGGCGCGGCGAGGAGGCGGCCCAGCAGCTGCTGCGCGACGCCAAGGCCGTGCAGGACGCCGGGGCCTTCGCGGTGGTCCTGGAGCTGGTCCCGGCCGAGCTCGCCGCTGAGGTGACGCGCGTGCTGCACATCCCGACGGTGGGTATCGGGGCGGGCCCGGAGACGGACGCCCAGGTCCTGGTGTGGACCGACATGCTGGGGCTGACCGGCGGGCGCGTGCCGAAGTTCGTGAAGAGCTACGCGAACCTGCGTGAGGTCATGGGGAACGCGGTGAAGGCGTTCGCCGAGGACGTCGTCGGCGGCACCTTCCCGCAGGAGGAGCACTCCGTCCACTAGCCACTGCCGCACCACCCCCGGACAGCCCGTCGATCTTCCCCCGTCGACGGGCTGTCCCCTTCTTCCCCGCGGATCGGTGCCTGTCGGGGCGGTGTCGGCGGCTTGTCGGTGATGTGTCGGTGGGGCCTGGCACCGTCTGTGCCATGACGCGCATCGACGAACGAACCAGCGGCGCCGCTGTCACCGTGCGGGGGCTGGTCAAGCACTACGGGGAGACGAAGGCCCTGGACGGGGTCGACCTGGACGTGCGGGAGGGCACCGTGATGGGGGTGCTCGGACCGAACGGGGCCGGGAAGACGACCCTGGTACGCATCCTGTCCACCCTGCTCGCGCCCGACGCGGGACGGGCCATCGTGGCCGGCTACGACGCCGTACGGCAGCCCCGGCAGCTGCGCCGGGTGATCGGCCTGACCGGGCAGTACGCCTCCGTGGACGAGAAGCTCTCCGGCTGGGAGAACCTGTACATGATCGGGCGGCTGCTCGACCTGTCCCGCAAGGACTCGCGCGCCCGGGCCGACGAGCTGCTGGAGCGCTTCTCGCTCACCGAGGCGGCCAAGCGGCACGCCGGCACGTACTCCGGCGGCATGCGGCGGCGGCTGGACCTGGCCGCGTCGATGATCGGCCGGCCGGCCGTGCTCTTCCTGGACGAGCCCACCACCGGGCTCGACCCGCGCACCCGCAACGAGGTGTGGGACGAGGTCAAGCGCATGGTCGGCGACGGGGTGACCGTGCTGCTCACCACGCAGTACATGGAGGAGGCCGAGCAGCTCGCCTCGGAGCTGACCGTCGTGGACCGCGGCCAGGTCATCGCGGGCGGGGCCATCGAGGAGCTGAAGGCGAAGGTCGGCGGCCGTGCGCTGCGGATCCGCCCGGCCGATCCGGCGCACCTGCGGCCGCTCGCCGCCGCGCTCGACGACCTCGGCATCACCGGCCTCGCCACCACGACCGTGGACAGCGACCGCGGTGACGTGCTGGTGCCGATCCTCAGCGACGAGCAGCTGACCGCGGTGGTCGGCGCGGTCAGTGCGCGCGGCATCACCCTCGCCTCCCTCACCACCGAACTGCCCAGCCTGGACGAGGTGTTCCTGTCCCTCACCGGCCACCGCGCCAGTGCACCGCAGGACGCCGTGCCCGCCGAAGACCTTCAGGAGGCCGCCGTATGAGCGCCGTCACCCTCGACGACACCGTGACTGACGCCCGTATCCCGCTGCGCGGCCATCTGCGCCACACCGGCGCCCTGATCCGGCGCAACCTGCTGTGGATCCGCAAGGACCCGGAGTCGATGGCCGACGCGCTGCTGATGCCGGTCATCTTCACCCTGCTGTTCGTGTTCGTCTTCGGCGGCTCGATCGGGCAGGCCCTGGGCGGCGGGCAGGAGCGGTACGTGCAGTACGTGATCCCGGGCATGATCGCGATGATGAGCATGACGCTGTCCCAGGGCGTCGGCACGGGCTTCAGCCAGGACTTCAACTCCGGTGTCATGGACCGTTTCCGGTCCATGCCTATCGGGCGGGGCTCGGTGCTGTTCGCCAAGATCTCGGTGGAGCTGCTGCGGATGCTGTTCGCGACCGCCGTGCTGATGGTCGTCGCCGTCGTCGTCGGCTTCGAGATCACCAACTGGCCGGGGCTGCTCGCGACCGTGGCGCTGTCCACCGCGTTCGCCTCGTCGATCATGTGGGTGTTCCTCACCCTGGGCGTGATCCTGAAGAACGCGCAGTCCGTGCAGGCGATGGGCTTCCTGGTGCTGTTCCCGCTGCAGTTCGGCTCGTCGATCTTCGCACCGACCACGTCGATGCCGGGCTGGCTCCAGGCGTTCACCGACTACAACCCGCTGTCGACGCTTGCGGACGCCGCACGCGGCCTGATGATCGGGGGGCCGGTCGCCCACGACCTGTGGGTGACGCTCGGCTGGTCGGCGGCGATCACGGCCGTGATGGCGCCCGTCGCCATCCACAAGTTCCGCACCAAGAACTGACCGGGCGCGGCCGGGCGCCGTCAGAGCAGGGCGGCGGCCTCCTCGACCGTGAGGCCGTCGCCCCGCGCGTACGCGGCCTCGTACGCTGTGTCGCCGAGCACCGCCCGGGCCTGCCGTTCCGCCGCCTCGCGGGTCTCGCGCTCCTGCCGCTGGGCGAGGTGGCCGGGTGGCAGCAGGGCGTCGGCGGCGCCGAGGCAGCGGGCCGCGTCCGCGGCGCGCCGTCCCCCGTCCAGAGCGGACAGGGCCCTGGCGCCGGTGATCAGGTACACCGCCCGCATGTGCGGCGCGATGGCCTCGGAGACGGGGTCGCCCGCCCGCTCCAGTGCCCTGCGGGTCCGGTCCAGACAGTCCTCGTGGCGGCCCTCCATGGCGTCCAGCCAGGCCTCCGCGCCGAGGATGAACGCGTCGAAGACGATGAAGTGGGAGATCCGGAAGTCCTCGCGCAGCCGCCGCAGTTGCTCGCGCGCCTCGGGAAAACGGCCGGTCAGTCCGAGCCGCCCCGCGAGGAACAGCCGCGCGGCGGGCATGGCCTCGCTGTGCGAGTCCTCGTGCTGGGCGATCACCTCGCGCAGCAGCCGCTCGCCGCGTTCGTCCTCGCCGGACTCCAGCAGCGCGCTGCCGAGCCGGGCGGTGAGGACGGCCGCCTGGGCCCGGGCGCCGAGCCGTTCGGCGTGGGCGATGGCGGCCTCGTAGTCGGCGGCGGCCAGGGCGTGGTGGCCCTTGCGTTCATGGGCCTCGGCTCGGGCGGACAGGGCTTCGGCGGTGCCCCAGGAGTCGCCGAGGCGGCGGTAGATCTCCAGCGACTCGTCGGCGTCGCGCCCGGCGTCACCGGCCCAGTCGGTGCGGTTGGCGAGGAAGTTGGCCCGCATCTGCAGACCGGAGGCCAGCTCCCAGTCGAAGCCGGGGGTGGCGCGGCAGGTGCGGATGGAGGCGTCCATGATGGTCCGCAGCCGGTCCATGTCGCCGGTCAGCATCACGGCGAAGAACCACAGCAGGCCGGGCAGGCGGCAGTTCTGCGGCAGGCCCGGCTCGTAGGTGGCGGCGATGGTCCGCAGCTTCTGCTGGGCGCGCGGGTTCTCCCAGGCGTCCAGTTCGGTGTCCATGCACGCCAGGTGCGCCAGGTGGATGCCGCGCCGGGCCTCCCACAGGACCTCGCCGGTCATCGGCGGCGGGGCGTCGGTGCAGCGCTGCCAGACGGGGGCGGCGGGGCGGACCGGCTCGGCGAACGGGTCCGGCCCGAGGGCCATGACCTCGCGGCACCAGTTGCGGGCCTCGATGCGCAGATCGCGCATCTGCCAGTACCAGACCAGCGACAGGGCCAGGCACAGCGCCTCCTGTTCGTCGCGCAGGGCGACGGCGTGCCGCAGGGCGGTGCGCAGGTTCTCGTACTCGCGCTCCAGCCGCCGGATGGCCCCGCTCTGCTCCGGGCCGCGCAGCAACGGGTCCGTGCGGCGCGCGAGTTCACGGAACCAGGTCAGGTGGGCCCGCTCGGCTGCGGCGCGCTGACCGGACTCGTCCAGCCGCTCGGCCGCGTACTCGGCCACGGTCTCCAGCAGCCGGTAGCGCATCTCACCGTCGGCCGGTGCGGCCACGACCAGGGAGCGGTCGACGAGTGAGCCGAGCGCTTCCAGGGCGGCCGGTCCGCACACGGCCTCGGCGGCGGGCAGGTCGCAGCCGCCCGCGAACACCGACAGCCGCCGCAGGACGTCGCGTTCGTCCTCGTCGAGGAGTTCCCAGGACCAGTCGACGACGGCCCGCAGGGTCTGCTGGCGGGGCAGGACCGTGCGGCTGCCGGAGGTGAGCAGGCGGAAGCGGTCGTCGAGCCGGTCGGCGATCTGGCGGGGGGTGAGCATCCGCAGCCGGGCGGCGGCGAGTTCGATGGCGAGCGGCAGTCCGTCCAGCCGCCGGCAGATCTCGGCGCACGCCTCGGGGTCGTCCTCGACGC
Source organism: Streptomyces sp. NPDC026246 (assembly GCF_055567995.1). NCBI lineage: Bacteria > Bacillati > Actinomycetota > Actinomycetes > Kitasatosporales > Streptomycetaceae > Streptomyces > Streptomyces sp. NPDC026246. The sequence continues at coordinate 103,198 of NZ_JBVHPJ010000002.1, forward strand.
GGAATCCGGGCCGGGCGGCCGCGCCCCGCTCGGCGAACAGGCGCAGGGCGACCGGCTCGGGCAGCGGCTCCACCGGGCGCAGCAACTCGCCCGCGACGCCCAGGGGTTCGCGGCTGGTGGCCAGGACGGTGAGACCGGGGCAGCGCTGGAGCAGTTCCTCGGCGAGCCGGGCGGCCGCGGCGGCGACGTGCTCGCAGTTGTCCAGGATGAGCAGCATGCCGGGGCGCGAGCAGTGCTCCGCGAGACGTTCGACGGGGTCGTCGAGCCGTTCGGCCACGGCGGCGCGGATGCCCTCGGCGCCGGCGCCGTACAGCACGGTCTCGCGGGCGCCGACGGCGGTGAGCACGGCCTCCGGCACGGCGGCCGGGTCGTCGACCGGGGCGAGTTCCGCCAGCCACACCCCGCCGGGCATGCTGCCCCGCACGGTCTCGGCGGCCTCCTGCGACAGGCGGGTCTTCCCGGCGCCGCCGGGGCCGAGCAGCGTCACCAGGCGGGCCGCCTTGAGGTCCCTGCGGAGGGTGTCGATGTCGGCCTCGCGGCCGATGAAGGAGGTCAGACGGGCCCGGAGGTTCCCGGCCGGCCTGCCCGGCCGTACGGCGGCGGGTACGGGCCCGGGATCGTCACCGGCTCGCAGCAACTCCGCGTGCAGGGACCGCAGTTCGAGGCCCGGGTCCGTGCCCAGACGGTCGGCGAGCAGCCGCCGCACCTCGTCGTAGGCGTCCAGCGCCTCCGCGGTGCGGCCCGCCTCACGCAGGGCGCGCAGCCGGAGCGCCTGGAGCGGCTCGTCCAGGGGGTGGCCGTCGCACAGGGCGGTCAGCTCCGGCAGGGCCTGCTCGGCCCGGCCCAGCGCGAGGGCGGCGGTGTGGCGGGCCCGCAGCACGTCCAGGCGGCGGGCCTCGACGCGGGCCGCCTCGGCGGTGCGCTCGGGCAGGTCGGCGAGGGCGGGGTCGCGCCACAGGGCGAGGGCGTCGTCGAGGACGGCGGCGGCCTTGGCGGGGTCGTCGTCGGCCAGGGCGCGCAGCCCCTCGCCGGCCAGCCGTTCGAAGCGGTGCAGGTCGATGTCGTCGGGCGCGGCTGTGAGGCGGTAGCCGCCCTCGGCGGAGGCCACGGCGTCGGCGCCCAGGGCCCGCCGCAGCCGGCCGACGAGCGCCTGCAGGGCGCCCGGGGCGTCGGCGGGGGGCTCGGCGCCCCACACCTCGTCGACGAGCAGGCCCACGGACACGGTCCGCCCGGCCCGGAGGGCCAGCACGGTGAGCAGCGCACGCAACCGCGCCCCGCCCACCGGGACGGCCGAGCCGTCGGTGCGGAGCGCCTGGGTGGTGCCGAGGATGCGGTAGCGCACGGGGTCCATTGTCTCCGGTGGTACGGGGGCGGGGCACGGCGGTGCCCGGCGCGGCGGCGGTTCCGCGGCCGGATGCGGGATGCCGGTCGGGTTCTTGCGTCCCGGCCCGCTCACCGGGCGCCGGACCGCACCACCCTTGCGGAACCGGCCGCCCCGCGCGAGGCGTTTTCCGTGTGCGCCCGGTAGCGTCGGGCCGTCCTACCGGGTGTTCGAGAGCAGGGAGTCCGATGACCACCGCCACCAGCCGCCACAGCGAGCGGCGGATCAGTCCCGTCTTCGTCGGGATCCTGGCCGTGACGGCGGTCACGGGATGGGCGACCTGGACCGGGTTCGCGGAGCAGCCCGGGGTCGCCGTGTTCCTGTTCGTGACGGCGGCGTGGATCGTCTCGCTGTGCCTGCACGAGTACGCGCACGCCCGCACCGCCCTGCACAGCGGCGACATCTCGATCGGCGCGAAGGGCTATCTGACCCTGAATCCGCTGAAGTACACGCACGCGCTGCTCAGCATCGTCCTGCCGGTGATCTTCGTGATCATGGGCGGGATCGGTCTGCCCGGCGGTGCCGTGTTCATCGAGCGGGGGCGGATCCACGGGCGCTGGAAGCACAGTCTGATCTCCGCGGCGGGCCCGCTGACGAACGTGCTGTTCGCCGTCGTGTGCACCGCCCCCTTCTGGCTGGGCGCGCTGGACGGCGTGCCGGTCGACTTCCGGTTCGCGCTGGCGTTCCTGGCGCTGCTCCAGGTGACGGCCGCGCTGCTGAACTTCCTGCCGGTGCCGGGCCTGGACGGCTACGGAGTGATCGAACCGTGGCTGTCGTACGGCGTCCGGCGGCAGGTGGAGCCGTTCGCGCCGTTCGGCCTGCTGTTCGTGTTCGCGCTGCTGTGGCTGCCCGCGGTGAACGGCGTCTTCTTCGACGTGGTCGACGCGATCCTGAAGTCCCTCGGGATCAGCGACTTCGAGACGTACTGCGGGCAGGAGCTGTACCGCTTCTGGCAGGGCTCGAACGAGTACTGCTCGGTGGCGCCCTGACGGGTTGCGGTGTCAGCCGGTGACGGACTTCTGCTGCCGGGAGCGCTTGACGTAGTACCAGCACATGTTGGACGACAGGCCCGCCAGCAGCACCCACACGATGCCCAGCCAGCTGCCCTCCACGAAGGAGACGACGGCCGCGGTCACGGACAGAAGGCAGACGATGAGGGCGTAGAGGGCGAGGCGGGGCATGTCGGGTGGCTCCTGTCGGGGGACACTGCGGGCACTGCGGGCGCCTTCCAGTGTCCCCCATGCGGTCATACGTCCGTGACGCGGAGCCCGGCGTGGGCCTTGTAGCGGCGGTTGACCGAGATCAGGTTCGCGACCAGGGACTCCACCTGGTGGGCGTTGCGCAGCCGCCCGGCGAAGACGCCGCGCATGCCGGGGATGCGGCCGGCCAGGGCCTGCACGATCTCCACGTCCGCCCGCTCCTCCCCGAGCACCATGACGTCCGTGTCGATCCGGTCGATCTCCGGGTCCTGCAGCAGGACGGCCGACAGGTGGTGGAAGGCGGCCGTGACACGGGAGTCCGGCAGCAGGGCGGCGGCCTGCTCGGCGGCGCTGCCCTCCTCCGGCTTGAGGGCGTAGGCGCCCTTCTTGTCGAAGCCGAGCGGGTTGACGCAGTCGACGACGAGCTTGCCGGCGAGTTCCGCGCGCAGGGACTCCAGGGTCGCGCCGTGGCCGTCCCACGGCACGGCGACGATCACGATGTCGCTGCGGCGCGCGGTCTCGGCGTTGTCCGCGCCCTCGACGCCGTGGCCGATCTCTTCGGCGGCGGCCTGCGCGCGGTCGGCGGCCCGGGAGCCGATGATCACCTTCTGCCCGGCCTGGGCGAGCCGGTTCGCGAGGCCCTTGCCCTGGGGGCCGGTCCCGCCGAGCACGCCGACGACGAGTCCGGAGACGTCGGGCAGGTCCCAGGGGTCCTTGGCGGGCGCCTTCTGCGCGGTTCCGGTGGCGGCACTGTCGGTAGAGGTCATGGCCCCGACTCTACGGCCGCGCCGCGGACACGACCGTTCCAGGTGCGGGTGCCCGGCGTCCGGCCGGCCGGGCAGGGGGACGACGTACCTCCCGACCACTCCCCCACTCGTTCGACGGCGGAACGGGCGTCCGGGGCGCGTGCCCGGGCCGGGCGAATCCGCAGGGAAGCGCGTCCACGCCGCGAAGCACCGGGGCAGGATCGCGGACATGGATGCCGTACGGGTCGCGCTGCTGCGGGAAGTGCTCGCCGGGACGGAGTGGCTGGGGGCCACCCGGCGGTTCGCCGGGGCCCTGCGGGGGTCGGTGGTGTCGCACGGCGGCGGACTGCTGCTGGTCGGCACGCCGGAGTACGAGCCCTGGCACCTGGCGGCGCACCTGGTGGACGAGGCCGCCTGGTCGGGCACGCCGGAGCTGGCCCCGACGCTGGTGCGGCACGACGCCCGCCCCTCGGACCCGGCGCACCTCGCGGTCGGTCTCGGCCGGCTGGAGGCGGCCCGGCGCGGCGAGACCCTGCTGGTGGTGACCCCGGGAGCCCCGGCCGCCGCGCTGCTGGAGCGCGTCTTCGACGCCCGCCGCGCCGGGGCGACGATCCTGGCCCTCGGTCAGGGCGGGGACGAACTGCCGTCGATGTCGCACGAGGTCCTGGCGGTCCCCGACGGGGCGGAGCTGGACCTCGACACCGTGCAGCACCTGGTCAGCGCCGCGGCGGGCGAGAACGCGCTGCCGGCTCCGCGCGGCCGGCGCCGGCTGCGGGACCGGGTGTCGAGGCTGGCGGAACACCTGACGGCACCGCCCCCGGCACGCTGGTGACGTGAAGGACGCACCGCGCGACCCGACACCACGCCCCGGCCGACACCCCCCGACGGACCGGCGCCCCCGGGAACACGACGGACGCCCGGGGCGGCGTGGGCCGCGGTCCCGGGCGTCGTGTCGTGACGGGTCAGCCGTCCTCCCGGCCGCCCGCCGGGGCGTCGTGCCACTTCGGGTCGTTCTCCCACTGGAGGTTGCGCTCGCGGGCGGTCGCCATCGCGTGTTCGGCCTCCGTACGACTCGTGTACGGGCCGAAGCGGTCCTTGTTGGGGCACTCGGGCCCCTCCTCGACCTTCTTGTGCTCCAGGCAGTAGTACCACTCGCCCGGCTTGCCGACCGTCCGCTTCTTGAACAGGGCCATGACCAGCTCCTCTCGCCACCGACATGTTCCCCCGTCGCCGCTGGTTAGACTCGCTGGCATGTCTGGCCAGTCGCTGCTCGTCCCCGGGGAGCTGTCCCCCACCCGTTCCGTGCCCGGAAACATCCGCCGCCCCGAGTACGTGGGCAAGCCCGCGCCGAAGCCGTACACCGGACCGGAGGTGCAGACGCCCGAGACGATCGAGGCGATGCGCGTCGCCGGCCGGATCGCGGCCCGGGCGATGGCGGAGGCCGCGAAGCTCATCGCCCCCGGCGTGACGACCGACGAGCTCGACAAGGTGGCGCACGCGTACATGTGCGACCACGGCGCCTATCCCTCGACGCTCGGCTACCGCGGCTTCCCCAAGTCGCTGTGCACGAGCGTGAACGAGGTCATCTGCCACGGCATCCCGGACTCGACCGTGCTGCGCGACGGCGACATCGTCAACCTGGACGTCACGGCGTACATCGGCGGGGTGCACGGCGACAACAACGCCACGTACCTGGTGGGTGACGTCGACGAGGAGTCGCGGCTGCTGGTCGAGCGGACCCGGGAGTCCCTGGAGCGGGCGATCAAGGCGGTCAGGCCCGGCCGGCAGATCAACATCATCGGCCGCGTCATCGAGTCGTACGCCAAGCGCTTCGGGTACGGGGTGGTGCGGGACTTCACCGGCCACGGCATCAACTCGTCGTTCCACTCGGGCCTGATCGTCCCGCACTACGACAGCCCGCACGCGACCACGGTCATCCAGCCCGGGATGACGTTCACGATCGAGCCGATGCTGACCCTCGGGACGCACGAGTACGACATGTGGGACGACGGCTGGACCGTCGTGACCAAGGACCGCAAGCGCACGGCGCAGTTCGAGCACACGCTGGTCGTCACGGACACCGGCGCGGAGATCCTCACGCTGCCGTAGCGCGCTCACGGACCAGGCCGCGGCCCGCTCTCCCCGGAGGGCGGGCCGTCGGCATGTGCGCAGCGGTTTTTTCCGACGCCGCGTCGGGAAGTTTACCGACAACCCGTCGGCAACCCATTGACTTAGGGTGCCCTAACCACAGAGAGTGGGCCCATGGAATCCTTCTCGACCGTGATCCGGAGCGCCTCCCGCGAGCAGCACGAGGAGGTCAGGGGGTCGGCCTTCCTCGGCGACCTGCTGGGAGGCAGGCTGGGGGTCGAGGCGTTCGCCCGCTACACCGAGCAGCTGTGGTTCGTGTACGACGCCCTGGAGTCCGCCGCCGGGCGGCTGGCCGGGGACCCGGTGGCCGGCCCCTTCGTCCGCCCGGAGCTGTTCCGCAGGGGGGCGCTGGAGCGGGACCTGGAGCACCTGCGCGGCCCCGGCTGGCGCGCGGCGGCCGAAGCACTGCCGGCGACGCGCGCGTACGCCGGGCGGATCGCCGAGTGCGCGCACACCTGGCCGGCCGGCTACGTCGCCCACCACTACATCCGCTACCTCGGCGACCTCTCGGGCGGCCAGATCATCCGCGCCGCGGCCGAGAAGACGTGGGGCTTCGCGAGCAGGGGGGACGGGGTCCGCTTCTACGTGTTCGAACAGGTCCCCAACCCGGCCGCCTTCAAGCGGGACTACTGGGAGCTGCTGGACGCGGTGCCCGCGGACGAGCTGGAGCGCCAGCGCGTCGTGGCCGAGTGCAAGCGGGCGTACGAGCTGAACAACGCGGTTTTCCGCGCCCTGGGCGAGGAGTTCCCGCTGTCGGCGTGACACGTGCGTGAACGGACCGGGGCCCCTCGCGCACGGCGAGGGGCCCCGGTCCGTTCGGAGCTCGGCCGACTCAGATGTCGAACGGGCCGTTGTGGCAGACGGCGCCGCCCCACTCGATCTCGGCGGTCTCGGCCTCGAGCTCACCGAAGTACGGGCTGCACGCCACGTGGTCGCGGTAGTCCGGGCCCTCGTCGTTGGCCGCGGCGGTCGCCGCACCCGTGGCGGTCACGGCGGCGGTCAGGGCGATGACGGCCAGAGCGGAACGAATGCGCATGGGAATCCTCTCGCGGTGGTGCTCGGTCACGCCCAGTGGTCCCCGCTCACCGCCGCCCACACACGCTGTTCCACCCGTACGGGCGCGCGCCACCCGGGTCAGCGTTCCAGAAGCACCCGGCCGCCGACCTCGGTCCAGCCGCCCGGCTGGGGGGCGGCGAGGATCTGGGACCCGGCCCCCTGGGTGATGTTGAGGGCCCGGCCCAGCCGGTCCGTGAGCAGCAGGGCCGCCGCTCCGGTCGCCTCGTCCTCGTCGATGCCGTCGCCCCGGCCGGGGAAGGCCCGGGCCCGGATCCGCCCGGCAGGCTCGTCCTCCCAGGCCCAGGCATACACCCACTCCCCGACGGGTGGCACGTCCAGATCCTCGACCTCCGCGGCGCTGCCGTACTGGCGCAGGGTGCGCGGCGGGACCCAGTCCGCCCGTGCCTCGATCCAGCAGAACTCCCCGTCCTGCCGCGCCCCGGCGACCCCGGCCGGGGTGACCAGTTCCGGCACGTCGAGCAGCCAGGCCGCGCCGACGCAGGGGTGCCCGGCGAAGGGCAGCCGTACGGTGGGCGTGTAGATGTCGATCACCCCGCGCTCGGGGTCGTCGACGAACACCGTCTCGCTGAACCCGACCTTCGCGGCGAACGCCTGCCGGTCCTCCCGCTCCGGCAGCACGGAGCCCTCGCGCACGACCGCGAGCTCGTTGCCGTATCCGCCGTTCGGCCCGCAGAAGACGCGGAGCACGTCGTAGTCAGTCACGGGGGCATTCAAGCACCGGGCGATCACCCCGGCGGTCCGGGGCGGGGACGGGGAGAACGAGCGGTTGCGCAACCCGGCGCCGCAGTCTTGACCGCTCCTTGACCGATTCGTGAGGTGGATTTGAAGACGCTTACGCGATTCTTATGCGTTAGGTGAGCCTCACCTTCCCAGACTGAGGCTCACCGCACTCATGTTTCGGCCACGCACTGGAGCCCTCATGCGATCCGCGAGACCTTCCCTCGCCCTCACCGCCGTCGCGGTGGCGGCTCTGACCGCCGTCACCGGCTGCACCGAGAAGAGCGACGCCAAGGGCGGCGACCGCGTGATCAACGTGACCGCGACCGACGACTCGTGCGAGGTGTCGAAGAAGGAGTTCCCGGCCGGGCACATCGAGCTGGCCGTCGAGAACAAGGGCTCCAAGGTCACCGAGGTCTACGTCCTCTTCCCCGACGACCGCGTGGTCACCGAACGGGAGAACATAGGCCCCGGCACCAAGCAGCGCGTCACCGCCGAGGTGAAGGCCGGCGACTACCAGATCGCCTGCAAGCCCGGCATGAAGGGCGACGGCATCCGCCAGTCCGTGAAGGCCACCGGCGGCAAGGCCGTCAAGCGCGACCCGCGCCTGGACCAGGCCGTGGCCGCGTACCGGTCCTACGTGCAGCAGCAGGCCGACGAGACCCTGCCGAAGGTGGAAGCCTTCGCCGAGGCCGTCCAGGACGGTGACCTCGACGCCGCGAGGAAGGCCTACGCCCCCTCCCGCATCGGCTGGGAGCGCACCGAGCCCGTCGCGGAGTCCTTCGGCGACATCGACCCCAAGGTCGACGTCCGCGAGGACGGGCTGGAGGACGGCCAGGACCCGGCCACCGACTGGACCGGCTGGCACCGCCTGGAGAAGGCGCTGTGGCAGGAGAAGAAGATCGGCGACCGCGAGAAGGACCTCGCCGGGCTGCTGATCAAGGACCTGAAGGACTGGCAGAACCGGGTCGGCAAGGCCGAGATCACCCCCACCTCCATGGCCAACGGCGCCAAGGAGCTCCTCGACGAGGTCGCCACCGGCAAGGTCACCGGCGAGGAGGAGCGCTACTCGCACACCGACCTGGTCGACTTCAAGGCCAACGTCGAGGGCGCGCAGAAGTCCTACGACCTGCTCAAGCCGGTCGCCAAGGAGAACGACCCGGCACTGGCCACCGAGCTGGACAAGCAGTTCGCGGCCCTGAACGCCCTGCTCGACAAGTACCGCCCCGACAGCGGCTCCTACGCGTTCACCTCCTACGACAAGGTCGGCAAGGCCGACCGCAAGGAGCTGTCGGACGCGGTCAACGCCCTGGCGGAGCCGCTGTCGAAGCTCGCCGCCGCGGTCGTGAAGTAACGGGACCCGCCATGACGGACAGCAACGCGCCCTCCCCCAGCCGCCGTTCCCTGCTCGGCTGGGGCGGCGCGGGCCTGGCGCTCGGCGCCGCCGCGGCGGGCGGCGCCGTGGCGATGGCCCGCACGGACGAGGAACCGGCGCCGCAGGCCGGCACGGCGGTCGCCTTCCACGGCCCCCACCAGGCGGGCATCGCCACCCCGGTCCAGGACCGCCTGCACTTCGCCGCGTTCGACGTGACGACGGACGACCGGGCGTCCTTCGTCCAGCTCCTCAAGGACTGGACGGAGGCGGCCCGCCGCATGACCGCCGGGCACCCGGTCGGCGAGGGCGCCTACGGCGGCCTGCCCGAGGCACCCCCGGACGACACGGGCGAGGCCCTCGGCCTGCACGCGTCCCGTCTCACCCTGACGATCGGCTTCGGTCCCTCCCTGTTCGACCGGTTCGACCTGGCGGACCGGCGGCCCGAGGCCCTGGTCGACCTGCCCAAGTTCGCGGGCGACAACCTCGACCGGGCCCGCAGCGGCGGCGACCTGTGCATCCAGGCCTGCTCCGACGACCCCCAGGTGGCGGTCCACGCGATCCGCAACCTGGCCCGCATCGGCTTCGGCAAGGTCGTCATCCGCTGGTCGCAGCTCGGCTTCGGCAAGACGTCCTCGACGACGCCCGAGGGGCACACCCCGCGCAACCTCTTCGGCTTCAAGGACGGCACGCGCAACATCGCGGGCACCGAGACGGACCGCCTGCGCGAGCACGTCTGGGTCGGCGAGAAGGACGGCCCGGCCTGGATGGCGGGCGGCAGCTACCTCGTCGCCCGCCGCATCCGCATGCACATCGAGACCTGGGACCGCACCTCCCTGCAGGAGCAGGAGGACATCTTCGGCCGCGACAAGGGCGAGGGGGCGCCGGTCGGCAAGGCCAAGGAGCGCGACGAGCCGTTCCTGAAGGCGATGAAGCCCGACGCGCACGTGCGGCTCGCGCACCCCGACGCCAACCACGGGGCGACGATCCTGCGCCGCGGCTACTCCTTCACCGACGGCACCGACGGACTGGGCCGCCTGGACGCGGGCCTGTTCTTCCTGGCCTACCAGCGCGACGTGCGCAAGGGCTTCATCCCGATCCAGCGCAACCTGGCCACGGACGCGCTCAACGAATACATCCAGCACGTGGGTTCGGCGCTGTTCGCCGTCCCGCCGGGCGTCCGCGACCGGGACGACTGGTGGGGCCGGGCGCTGTTCTCCGAGGAGGCGTAGGGCATGTTCTCCAACTACCTGATAGGCCTGCGCGAGGGTCTGGAGGCGAGCCTCGTCGTCTGCATCCTCATCGCCTACCTGGTCAAGACCGGCCGCAGGGACGCCCTGAAGCCGATCTGGGCGGGCATCGGCGTCGCCGTGGCGCTCGCGCTCGGCTTCGGCTGCGCCCTCGAATTCGGCTCCCAGGAGCTGACGTTCCAGGCGCAGGAGGCGCTCGGCGGTTCCCTGTCGATCCTCGCCGTGGGCCTGGTGACGTGGATGGTGTTCTGGATGCGGCGCACCGCCCGGCACCTGAAGTCGGAACTGCACGGCCGGCTGGACGCCGCCCTGGCGATGGGCACCGGCGCGCTGGTCGCCACCGCGTTCCTCGCGGTCGGCCGGGAGGGCCTGGAGACGGCCCTGTTCGTCTGGGCCTCGGTGCACGCCGCGAGCGACGGCACCCCCAGGCCGCTGCTGGGCGTCGCCCTCGGCCTGCTGACGGCGGTCCTGCTGGGCTGGCTGTTCTACCGGGGCGCCCTGCGCATCAACCTGGCGAAGTTCTTCACGTACACCGGCGGCATGCTGGTCGTCGTCGCGGCGGGCGTCCTGGCCTACGGCTTCCACGACCTGCAGGAGGCCGACTTCCTGCCCGGCCTCACCGACAAGGCCTTCGACATCTCCGGCACGATCCCGCCGGACAGCTGGTACGGCACCCTGCTGAAGGGCGTCTTCAACTTCCAGCCCGATCCCACCACCCTCCAGGTCGCCGCCTGGCTGCTGTACCTGATCCCGACCCTGGCCCTGTTCCTGGCACCGGCCAGGACGGCCAAGGAGCCGGTGGCGGACCGGGCGGCATGACCGGGGCGGGCCCGCGCCCGCGGCCCACCCCGGCCGCGCCGGGCCCGCGTTCAGAAGCGCGCGGTGATGCCCCTGGCCGCCAGGACCTCGAGGGAGCCGGGCATCATGTACTCCAGCGCGCTGCCCCCGGTGAAGAGCTTGAGGTTGGGCAGCAGGTCCAGGTCGTCGAGGCTACGCAGGTCGAAGAGGTCGTCCTCGCCGTCCCAGACCGGCGCGCATTCCATGAAGACCTGGTGCCCGCCGTCGAAGGTCAACTCATCGACAGTGGCGAGAAGTTCCTCCGGGATCTCCAACTGCGAGAAGTAGGCGCGCGGTTCGTCGAGCACGGTGTACTCCAGAGCGTTGTCCCGGACGTACGCGTCGAGGTCCTGAACCCCGCGAGCCCGCATGTGCTCCCTCAGACTGAACGCCGGTGTCAGCGTCTCGTCCCAGTACATGAGCTTCTCGACCACGAGCAGCTTGAAGTTGAAATCACGGAAGGCGGTCATCGTCCACGTATAGCAGTGCCCCGCCCCCGCCGAACCGCCGGAGGGCACCCGGTAGGGTTCGCCTCCGGAAAGGGGAAGGTGAAGGAACCCGATGAGCAGGGATCGCGACCCTCGAACGCTCCGCAGGCCCGCCCGGAGCGCCCTCATAGCAGCCTCGCTGACCGCTTTGTCACTGACGGCGAGCGGATGCGTCGTCGTGCACGGCGAACGGGAGGTCCTGCCGTCCACCACCCGGGCCGAAGCGGCCGAGGCGCTGCGGGAGTTCACCGCCGCGTACAACGAGGCCGACGCGGCCTACGACGCTTCCCTGGACGCCGACCGCACCACCGGAGCCCTCGCCGACATCGACGCGGCCCGGCTCGAGGCCGGCAAGGTGAACAACCCGGACGGCAACCCGAACCACACGCCGCTGAAGCTGACGGACGCGAAGTTCACGATCCCGAAGAAGGCCGGCTGGCCCCGCTGGTTCCTCGCCGACGCCGCCGGCAACAAGGGCGGATCCGCCCGCTGGCTCCTGGTGTTCACCCGCAGCAGCCTCGACGACCCCTTCCAGGTGGCGTACCTGACGCTCGTCGCCCCGGCCGCCGTCCCGCGGTTCGCACAGGACGCGGACGGCTGGGCCGAGTCCGTGCCCGTGGGGGCGAAGGACCTCGCGACGGCGCCCGGCGAGCTGAGCCGGACGTACACCACGTACCTCAAGAGCGGCGGGAAGGCGTTCACCGAGGGGCCGCACACCAGCCGGTGGCGGGCCCTGCGGGAGAAGAACGGCAAGCGGCCGGGCATGGTCACGCAGTACATCGACGAGCCGCTCGCCGGCGGCGACTACACGCCGCTGGGGCTGCGCACGGAGGACGGCGGTGCGCTGGTGTTCTTCGCCACGCGGCACTACGAGAAGCAGACGGCGCACGCGGGCACGTCGGTGCCGACGCCCAACAAGGCCGTCCAGGCGCTGACCAAGGGCGAGATCAAGCAGACCCTGACGATGGAGTTCGTCTCCAACGAGGTCGCGCTGGACCCGAAGGGCCCGGGCAAGGTGACGGTCCTGGGACGCATCCAGGGCCTGACGGCGGCACAGGGCTCCTAGAAGACGTCCCCCGGGGCATGCGACGCAGGGGTCGGCGAGGTCGGGCGCCTTAGTGCCGCAGGGGCCAGGCCGTACCGGCGGGGTCGCTCTCCTGGCCGGCGTAGCGGGTGCAGACCTCCGTGAGCACCTCCAGCAGGCTCAGCGGGTCGGGCAGCGCGTGCTCCGGGCCGCGCACCCACCGCACGGCCTGCCCCTCGCCGGGCAGCCGCGCCGGCGGGATGAGCACGTAGGAGCCGCGGCAGTGCCAGCGCAGCCCGGGGTGCTCGTCCGCCGTCTCGGGGTGGCAGTCCAGTTCGCAGGGCCACCACTCGTCCTCGTCCTCGGGCGTGCCGCGGGTGAGGGTGAAGAACAGCATGCGCCCGTCGTCGCTCTCGGCGACCGGTCCGACCTCGACGCCCTCGGCGAGCAGCCGCTCCAACGCGTCGCGACCGGCGTCGAGGGGCACGTCGAGGACGTCGTGCACCATGCCGGTCGCGGTGATGAAGTTGGCCTGCGGCTGATGGCGGGCCCAGCGCTCGATCTGGCCGCGGTCGGTGGTGGACTGCGTCTGCCAGGCGAAGGACACCGGGTGACGGGCCGGGGTGGGACACCCCACGCGGTCGCAGGAGCAGCGGTATCCGGCCGGATGCGCGGCGGGCGCCAGGGGCAGTCCCGCATCGGCGGCGGCGAGCAGCAGGTCCTCACGGCCGCCGTCCCCGGCGGCCTCCTTCGGCCGGCGCCCGGCGCGCAGCCACTGGGTGAGTTTGCCCTGCAGGCCGCTCCGGCCGCCGAACTCCGCGCTCATCTATCTCCTCGCCTCGCCGTCGTGCCGAACAGCATGCCTCATCGTCCCATCTTTGCGCGCACCGGGGGCCCAGAGCCCACATCCGGGGCAGGACGGCCGAGACGGGTACCGGTGGGACGAGGCATATGCCGCCGGGATGATCGGCACTCCTCATATGATCCGGTGTCATTGCCCGCTTTGCCAGGACATGGCGCCCTACCGTAACGCCATGGTCACTTGGATCGCGCTGACGGGTCTGGCCTCCGCGGCATCCATGGTCTCGCTGACCCTGACGGGACCCGCCGGCGCCGCCCCGGTCCCGCTGGAATGGGGCACGGGCCACCTCACGGCCGCGGCACTGCCCCGGATCACGTACGTCGCCCATCGCGGCGGCGCCCGGGAGGTACCGGAGAACAGCATGACGGGCCTGATGGCCGCCTACGCCCGGGGGACGGCGCAGGTGCTGGACTTCGACACCCGGATGCTGCGCGACGGCACACCCGTGGTGTTCCACGACGAGACGCTGAACCGCACCACCGCCCTCGGCGGCGAGGTGCGCGGCCTGGACGCCGGGGAGTGGCAGGGCGTCCGGCTGCGCCCGAGGGACCGGCTGCCGGGGAGCTGGCGCCCGGAGCGGCCGCCGACGGTCGCCGAGGTGCTGGATCGTTTCGGCGGGCGGATCGTGCTGATGCTGGAGGCGAAGGACCCGCGCAGCCTGGACCGGCTGGCCGGTCTCATCAAGGCCCGCGAACTGACCCGCTCGGTGTTCGTGAACTCCAACGACCCGGCGGTCGCACTGCGGGTGCACCGGCTCGGTCTGCTGACGCAGCTGTGGCGCTCGGCGCAGCAGTTGCGCACCGACCGGCCCGAGCGCTGGCGGTCGTTCGTGGACCTGCTGGACGTGGACCACCGGGCGCGCGACGCGGACCTGCTGCGGGCGGTGCGGTCGGGCATTCCGCGGGTGTGGGCGCACACGGTGGTGACGGACGCGCAGCGCGACCGGGTGCTCCGGCTGGGCTGCGACGGCGTCATCACGGACGCCCCGGGGCGGCTGGCCCGGGCCGCCCGGCGGGTCTCTCAGCGGGTCTCTCAGCGGGGCGCGAGGCCGTGAAGGGCGTAGTCGACGAGCGTGTCCGTGTACGCGTGGGAGATCGGGCCGGTGTGCTGGAGCCAGCGCTGGGCGAGCGGGGAGACGAAGAACTCCAGGGCGATGCGCGGGTCGATGTCGTCGCGGATCTGCCCGGCGTCCTGCGCGGCGCGCAGCCGGCCGATGTAGAGGTCGAGTGAGGGCTGCAGGAGCTTGGCCACCAGTTCCCGCCCGAGCTGCTCGTTGACGACGCCTTCGGCGGCGAGCGCCCGCGAGGGCGCCTCGAAGCGGGGGTCGCGCAGTTCGTCGACGGTGGCGCGCAGGACCGCCTTGAGGTCGGCGGCGACGTCCCCGGTGTCGGGGAAGGTGTGGGGCGCGGTCCCGGCCTCCTCGGTGGACCGCTCGGCGAGGTCGAGGAAGGCCTCCATCAGCACGTCCGCCTTGGACGGCCACCACCGGTAGATCGTCTGCTTGCCGACCCCGGCCCGGGCGGCGATGCCCTCGATGGTGGTCTTCGGGTAGCCGGCCTCGACGACGAGCGCGAGGGCGGCGTCGTAGATGGCACGACGGGACCGCTCGCTGCGGCGGGTGGAGTCGGGGGCGGGCTTGCCGGCGGCGGGGTGGCCGGGCTTGCGGGGAACGGGCTGGGTCGGGTTCTGGGCGGCCATGGCCCGAACTTATCAGTTGACAAGACGGTCCGTCTCGCCGACAGTGGAACACATCGATTGCGAGACGATACGTCTCGTTCACTGGAGCGAGAGGGGAGTCCGACATGTCCCGAGGCGGGGCCGGAAACATGCTGGGGGTCGGCGGTGCGCGCAGGAACCTCGGCCGCGAGGCCCTGCGGGGCGCGGGCAGGGCGGGCCGGGTCGGCGCTGGACGCGACGCGCAGGCCCAGAAGCGCGAACTGCTGCGCAAGCTGCAGGAGAGGCGACAGCAGCGAGGGGAGGGCGACGCCGCTACGGACCGGGCCACCGGGGATCGGACCTCGGCGGAGTAGACGCTGCGGTGTTGGACGGGCCGGGGGTGGGCCGAGCGGAGGGCGTCCCCGGCCGCCGGCCGGACCGGGCGGGACCCCTCCAGACAGCCGGATGGCTCGGGGTCAGGGAGCCGGATGGCACCAGATCAGGGAGCCGGGCAGCGCCGGGTCAGTCGGTCGGGCCGGAGGGCGAGGTGGGGGCGGCAGCGGGCCAGGGGTCGCCCCAGTCGGCGTCGCGGGCGGCCTTGTAGAGGTCGCCGTGCCGCTTGGTGACGGTGGCGCGGCGCAGGGACGGTTCCTTCTCGCACAGGTCGAGCAGCACCTGGCCCTTGCGGATCTGCGGGCGCCGGACGATGCGGGAGGGCGCCGGTGCGGCGGGGAGGCGGCTCGCGGCGACGTAGCTGAACTTCTCGTCCTCGTACGCGAGCGAACCGCCCTTGACCTGGCGGTGCAGGGAGGAACGGCTGACCCGGGCGGAGAAGTGGCACCAGTCCGTGCCGGGGACGATGGGGCAGGCGGCGCTGTGCGGGCAGGGCGCGGCGATGTGGAAACCGGCGGCGATCAGGCGGTCCCGGGCCTCGATGACACGGGCGTAACCGTCCGGGGTGCCGGGTTCGACGATCACGACGGCCCCGGCGGCGGCCGCGGCGGCGTCGACGAGGGCGGTGCGGTCGGCGGGCGTCAGCTCGTTGAGGACGTAGGAGACCGTGACGAGGTCGGTGCTCTCCAGGGTGAGCGCCGCTCCGATCCGGGAGCGCTGCCAGTGTGCGTTCCGCAGGGCGGGGTTGGCCCCCGCGATCTCCCGCCCGAGGGCGAGGGCGGGCTCGGCCCAGTCGAGCACGGTGACGGGCCGCTCCCCGTCCCAGGTCGCGCTCACCGCCCACGCGGCGGCCCCGGTCCCGCCGCCGACGTCGGTGTGCCCGCCCGGCGCCCAGGAGGGCACGGCCTGCGCGAACGCCTCCAGCGCGGAGCGCACCGCTTCGAAGGTCGCGGGCATCCGGTAGGCGGCGTAGGCGGCGACGTCGGCCCGGTCGCGGAGGATGGGGGCGTCGGTCGGGGTGGCCCCGCGGTAGTTGGCGATCAGCCGCTCCACGGCCTGCGCGGCCTGCCGGGGCGGAAGACCGTCGAGCAGGCCGGCAAGGGCGGCGCGGAGATTCTCGGCCGGGAGTACGGGGACGTTCACCCGGCGATTCTACGAGGCGCGGCGGGGGGCCGGAGCGGCACTCCACAGCGGGACCAGCACCGGTCGGCGGATCACCGTACCGCCCGGGCCAGCCTCGATCCCGCCGCCGCCCGGGGCGCGCTGTCCGGGCGGCGCCTGCGGGGGTGGACCGCGTTGGTGAGAAGGATCAGGAACGTGTCGGTCGCCCGGTCCAGGACGAGGGACGTGCCCGTGAAGCCCGTGTGCCCGGCCGCCCCGCGCCCGGCCAGATCGCCCATGAACCACGGCTGGTCGAGCGAGAAACCCAGCCCCGGCGGGGTGAAGAGGAGGTCGACGAAGTCGGGGCCGAGGATGCGGGCGGGACCGTAGGAACCCCCGGCGAGCAGGGTGCGGCAGAACACCGCCAGGTCCCGGCCGGTGGAGAACAGGCCGGCGTGGCCCGCCACTCCCCCGAGCGCCCAGGCGTTCTCGTCGTGCACCTCGCCCCGCACCATGCCCCGGTCCGCCTTGGCCCAGGGGCGCCGCTGGTCCTCCGTCGCCGCCGCGCCCGGGCACGGCCCGAAACCCGTCGCGGTCATGCCCAGCGGCCGGGTGATGCCGTCGCGGACGAGGACGTCCAGCGTGCGGCCGGTGAGGCGTTCCAGGAGGTGCTGCAGGAGCAGCATGTTCAGGTCGGAGTAGCAGTAGGTGCCGGGCGCGCCGACCGGCGCCTCGGCCTGGAGCAGGGCGAGCCGCTGCCCGTCGTCGGCGCAGTCGTACAGCGGGAGTTCGGGCCGCAGCCCGGACGTGTGGGTGAGCAACTGCCGGACGGTGATGCCGTGCCGGGCCGCCGCGGTGAAGTCGGGCAGGTACGCCCCGGCCTTCGCGTCGATGCCCAGAGTGCCGCGCTCGATCTGCTGCACGGCGGCCACGGAGGTGAACAGCTTGGTCAGGGAGGCAAGGTCGAAGGGCGTGCCGACGGTCATGGGGACCCGTTCCCCGGGCGGCAGTTCCACACCGGCGTCGGTGGCCGGGTCGTAGGCGGCGTAGCGGACGGCCCAGCCCGCCGCCTCCTCGACGGCGATCACGGCGCCGCGTCCGACGACCAGGACCGCGCCCGGCGCCCAGGGACGCTGCCCCGTGGTGAGGACGTTGATCTCCCGGACGAGGTGACGCAGCTCCGCGGGGTCGAGTCCGGCGCGTTCCGGCGTGCCGTCGCGCAGTCTCGGTGCGCTCAGCTCTCCGCCCCCTCCGCCGGTGCCGCTGCCGCCGCGCTCGCGCGCCGGCCTCCCGTCTTCCAGGGTCGGCACATTCCCATGAAGCAGGCCAGCGCCACCAGGGCGGAGGCCAGTTGGACGACGGCCATCGGGACGGCGGTGTCCTCGCCGGCGACACCGACGAGCGGGGAGGCGATCGCGCCGACGAGGAACGAGGCCGTGCCGAGCAGGGCGGACGCCGAGCCGGCGGCGTGCCTGGTGCGCATCAGGGCGAGCGCCTGGGTGTTGGGCATGGTGATGCCCATGGCGGACATCAGCACGAACAGCGCGACGGCGACGGGCGCGAGGCCGACCTCGCCGAACACCCCCAGGGACATCAGCAGCAGCGCGCCGGCCGCGGTGATGACGACGGCGAGGCCGATGCCCAGCACCCGGTCCAGGCTGACCCGGCCGACCAGGATCTTGCCGTTGATCTGGCCGACGATGACCAGTCCGACCGAGTTGACGCCGAACAGCAGGCTGAAGGTCTGCGGGGAGGCGCCGTAGATCTCCTGGACGACGAAGGGGGACGCGGAGATGTAGGCGAAGAGGGCGGCGAAGGCGAAGCCGCCGGTGAGCATGTAGCCGGTGAAGGCGCGGTCGGCGAGCAGGCCCCGCATGGCGTGCAGGGCCTCGCCGACGCCGCCGCTGTGCCGTCGGCCGGGCTCCAGGGTCTCCGGCAGCCGCGTCCAGACCAGGACCCCGATCAGCACGCCGATGACGGTGAGGACCACGAACACGCCGCGCCAGTTCGTGACGCGCAGGACCTGACCGCCGATCAGCGGCGCCACGATCGGGGCGACGCCGGAGATGAGCATGAGGGTGGAGAAGAAGCGGGCCATGGCCATGCCGTCGTAGAGGTCGCGGACGACGGCGCGGGCGATGACGATCGCGGCGGCGCCCGCGAGGCCCTGGGCGAGCCGGAAGGCGACCAGGGTCTCGACGGTGGGCGCGAGCGCGCACAGGACGGTGGCGACGACGAAGACCGCGAGCCCGGCGAGCAGCGGCCGGCGGCGTCCCCACCGGTCGCTCATCGGCCCCACGACGAGCTGCCCGAGCGCCATGCCGGCGAGGCAGGCGGTGAGGGTGAGCTGGACGGTCGCGGCGGGCGCGTGCAGGGAGCGGGTGACCTCCGGCAGGGACGGGAGGTACATGTCCATGGCCAGAGGCGGTACGGCGGTCAGGCTTCCGAGGAGGAAGGTGACCAGGAGCCCGGTGCGGCGGTGCGGTGCGCGGTCGGGCCGCTCCGTCCCGGCTGCGGCCTCCTGCGCGGTCTTGGATATGGACGCCCCACCCTCGGGCATGAGTCCCTCCCTCGATACGTCGATCGCCACCTATGCTCTCAGCTCGTACGCAGTGCTCGGGGTCACGAGGTGGAGGCGGGGCGGTATGACGGCGGACACGGTGCGGTGGGGGATCCTGGCGACCGGGGGGATCGCGGCGGCGTTCACCGCGGATCTGATCGACCTGCCGGACGCCGAGGTCGTGGCGGTGGCGTCGCGGTCGCCGGAGCCGGCGAAGGCGTTCGCGGAGCGGTTCGGGATACCCCGGGCCTACGGCGACTGGAACGCGCTCGCCCAGGACGAGGACATCGATGTCGTCTACGTCGCCACCCCGCACACCGCGCACCGGGCCGCGGCCGGTCTGTGCCTGTCGGCCGGGCGGCACGTGCTGTGCGAGAAGCCGTTCACGCTGAACCTGCGCGAGGCGGAGGAACTCGTCGCGCTGGCACGGGAACACGGGCGCTTCCTGATGGAGGCGATGTGGATGTACTGCAATCCGCTCGTGCGGCGGATGAAGGCGCTGGTCGACGACGGGGCGATCGGCGAGGTGCGCAGTGTGCAGGCCGACTTCGGGCTGGCGGGCCCCTTCCCGCCCTCGCACCGGCTGCGCAGCCCGGAGCTGGGCGGGGGCGCGCTGCTCGATCTGGGCGTGTACCCGGTGTCGTTCGCGCAGTTGCTGCTCGGTGAGCCGTCGGACGTCGCGGCGCGGGCGATGCTCTCGGAGGAGGGCGTCGACCTCCAGACGGCGGCGGTGCTCTCCTGGGAGAGCGGCGCTCTGGCCTCGGTGCACTGCTCCATCGTGGGCGGTACGCCCAACTCCGCCTCGATCACCGGCTCCCGGGGCCGCATCGACATCCCGCACGGGTTCTTCTTCCCGGAGCGGTTCGTGCTGCACCGGGACGGCCGGGACGCCGAGGAGTTCACGGCCGACCCGCTGGACGGCCCGCGCAACACCATGCGCCACGAGGCGCTGGAGGTCATGCGGGCCCTGCGCGCCGGCGAGACGGAGTCCCCGCTGGTCCCGCTCGACGGCACGCTCGCGGTGATGCGGACGCTCGACACGATCCGCGACCGCGTCGGCGTCCGCTACCCCGGTGAGACCCCGGCGGGGGAAGCGGCACCGGACCTCACGCCGGCTTGAGCCCCTGCTCCCCCACCTCCGTGACGAACGACGCGGCCGTCGTGACCGGCGCCCCCTGCCTGGTCACGTACGGCACGGTCTTGAAGTCGGCGCGCGCGGAGCGCTGCCCGAGGGTGACGGTGGCGTAGCCGCGCCGTCCGTTGAAGAACTTCAGGTGCGGGTTGGCGGACATGTAGGTGTCCCAGGTGGCGGGCTTGTCGGCGCCGTCCCGGCCGCTGGAGACCGACGTCGTCACGATCTCGGTGCCGAGCGTGGCGGAGGCCGGGTCGTCGAAGTCGTCCTTGATGTCGAAGGCGTAGGCGGAGTGCACGTCGCCGCTGAGCACCATCAGGTTCTCGACTCCGGCGGCCTTCGCCCCGTCGAGCACGCGGCGGCGGGAGGCGCTGTAGCCGTCCCAGGCGTCCATCGACACCCGTGCGGGGCGGGTGACGTCCATGTTCCGCCGGGCGAACAGGACTTGCTGCGGTACGACGTTCCACAGCGCCCGTGAGGAGCGCCAGCCGTCGAGCAGCCACCGCTCCTGCGTGGCGCCGGTCATGGTGCGTGCGGGATCGTCGGACTCGGGGCCGGGGACGTGCGCGGTGTCGCCGTAGGCCTGGTCGGAGCGGTACTGGCGGGTGTCGAGGACGTCGAACTGGGCGAGCCGGCCCCAGGTCAGGCGGCGGTAGAGCCGCATGTCGGGTCCGGAGGGGCGCTGGGGCCGCCGCAGCGGCTGGTTCTCCCAGTAGGCGCGGTAGGCGGAGGCGCGGCGCAGCAGGAACTCCTCCGGCGGGACGCCGTTCTCCGGGGTGTCGTCGGCGTAGTTGTTCTCGGTCTCGTGGTCGTCCCAGGTGACGACGAACGGGTGGGCGGCGTGGGCGGCGCTCAGGTCCGGGTCGGACTTGTAGAGGGCGTAGCGCAGCCGGTAGTCCTCCAGCGTCAGCGTCTCGCGGTTGAACAGGCCGGGCAGGGTGCGGTCGGTGTACTTGCGCTGCCCGCCCGTCGCGTCGACGGCGTACTCGTAGAGGTAGTCGCCGAGGTGGAGGACGAGGTCGACGTCCTCGGCGGCGAGATGGGCGTACGGGGTGTAGTAGCCGTCGTGGTAGGCCTGACAGGAGACGGCGGCCAGGGTGAGGGACGGGACGCGGCTGCCGGGCGCGGGGGCGGTGCGGGTGCGGCCGGCCGGGCTGGTCCAACGGCCCGTGCGGAAGCGGTAGTGGTAGACCCGGCCGGGGGCGAGGTGGTCCACCTCGACATGGACGGTGTGGTGGAACTCGGGGTGGGCGGTGGCGGTGCCGCGCCGGACGATGCGGCGGAAGCGCTCGTCGTGGGCCAGTTCCCAGTGCACGGTGACGCGTTCGGCGGGCAGGCCGCTGTCGGCCTGGAAGGGGACGGGCGCGAGGCGGGTCCAGAGGATCACGGAACCGGGCTGCGGGTCGCCGGAGGCGACGCCCAGCGTGAAGGGGTCGGCGGTGATCCGCGCGGCGTCGAGTTCGGCGGCGGCCGCGACCCCGGAGGCGGGCACGTTGGTCGCGAAGGCCAGCGCGGCGGCGGCGCCGGTGGTGGTGAGGAAGCGGCGGCGGCCGATGTGGCGGGCGGCGGCGCGGAGTTCGGGTGCGTGATGCGACGGGTGTGCTACGGGTGTCATCCGGTCCTCCCCTGGCGAATGGCTGCAAGGGGCATTGCAGTGGCCGGGGACGACTCCTGATTGACGCGTACACGGCACCCACATGGCGGGCGGGGGAGTTCCGGGTGACGGGCCCTCCCGTACGCTGCGGGCCCATGAACGCCAAGCAAAATGCAGTCGCGGTGGTGACGGGTGCGGGCTCGGGCATCGGGCGGGCGGTCGCGGTGGAACTGCTGCGCGCCGGCTGGTCGGTGGCGCTGGCGGGCCGGCGCGCGGAGACGCTGGAGGAGACGGCGGCCCTGGTGCCCGAGGGAGCGGCTCTCGCGGTACCGACGGACGTCTCACGCCCCGAGGACGTCACCGCCCTGTTCGACGCCACGGTCGAGCACTTCGGCCGGGTGGACCTGCTGTTCAACAACGCCGGCACGTTCGGGCCGGGCGGCGTGCCCGTCGAGGAGCTGCCCTACGACGCGTGGCGGCACGTGGTGGACACCAACCTCAACGGGGCGTTCCTGTGCGCGCAGGCGGCGTACCGGCAGATGAAGGAGCAGGACCCGCAGGGCGGCCGGATCATCAACAACGGCTCGATCTCCGCGCACACCCCTCGTCCGCACTCGGTGGCCTACTCGGCGACCAAGCACGCCCTGACGGGTCTGACCAAGTCCCTCTCCCTGGACGGGCGTCCGTACGGGATCGCGGTCGGTCAGATCGACATCGGCAACGCGGCGACCGACATGACGGCCGGCATGCAGGCGGGAGTGCTCCAGGCAAACGGGGAAGTAGCCCCGGAACCGGTGATGGACGTGGCGGACGTGGCGCGCACGGTGCGGCACATGGCGGAGCTGCCGCTGGAGGCGAACGTGCAGTTCGCGACGGTGCTGGCGACGACGATGCCGTTCGTCGGGCGCGGCTGAGGACGGGCGCGGAAAGTCAACGCGTCAACATGCACATCCGGAATATGAACGTCCGAACTATTGCGGCCGGTCGGGCGCTTATGCTCAACTCTCCTACACCAAAGCTTCACACTTGGAGCAGAGGGCTTCCACTGGCCACATCCAGGGGGGAGGCGGCAGTCGTTCCACGGCACCGGGTGGGGGTGGACCCCGCGTGGGATCGCGGAGTACGCACCGGTACGCGTGGAACGACTGCCGCTCAAGGCCTGAGGGGCGCAGGCCTTGCGGGAGGGGACGTCGGCCCCGGCGGGCCGAGGCCCCGTGACGGGGCGGCCGTCAGGCCCGGCTGTCAGGCCTGGCCGGTCTCGAAGCGGGAGATGCGGCCGTCGTCGTCCACGGTGAAGCTCCAGCGGGTGCGCATCTCGCCCCACGTGTCGTTGCTGTAGCGGGCGACGAGCGAACGGCCGCCGTTGGACTCGTTGTCGACCTCCATGTGGCCGCGCGAGGAGAAGATCTCCCGGTCGACCCACTCGGTGAGGTCCCGGTCCGTGCCGTCGTCGGCCATGGTGGCGCCGGGCGCGAGGAGCGCCATGAAGGCGTCGCGGTCGTGGTTGTTCACGGCCGCCACGAAGGCCCGGACGGCCGGGTCGCTGAGCCGCGTGGTCTGGATCGTCATACGAGCAGCGTGGTCCCGCCGGCCGGGCCCCGCCACCCGTACCACCCGAACGGCGCTCCCGGCGCCGCCGCCGGATGTCTCCCGGAGCCGTCGGTGCCACGGTGGAAGCGCGCCTTCGCACGAGGCCCTTTCCGTTCCTGCTGCCCGCTCCGGGAGACGACGTGACGCGCTACGACCGACGTGATCTGGGACTGCTGCTCCTGCGACTGGGGACGGGCGGTGTCCTCGCGGCCCACGGCGCGCAGAAGCTGTTCGGCTGGTTCGGCGGCCACGGCATCGAGGGCACCGGCCAGTTCATGGAGTCCATCGGCTACGTCCCCGGCAAGGCGAGCGCGACGGCGGCGGGCCTGGCGGAGACGGGCGGCGGCACGCTGCTGGCGCTCGGCCTGGCGACCCCGGCGGCCGGGGCGGCGGCGGCCGGCGCGATGGCGGGGGCGGCGGCGGTCCACACCCCGAACGGCTTCTTCAACCAGGAGGGCGGCTACGAGTACGCGGCGACGCTGGCCCTCACGGCGGCGGGCCTGGCCGTCACCGGCCCGGGCCGCCTCTCCCTGGACCACGTCCTCGGTCACGCGGTGAACCGCGGCTGGATGATCCCGGCGGCGTTCGCGGCGACGGCGGCGGGCACGGTGCTGGTGGTCGGCGCGCGGGCGAGGCGCCTGAGGAAGGCGAAGGAGGGCGAGCAGGACCCGCTCTTCGAGGAGGAGTACCTGGAGTAGCAGCCCTCTGGGGGTTGTCAGGCCCTCGTGGCAGGCTGCCGCCCATGACTGATCACACGCCGCCCGAGCCCGACCTGTGGGCCACGATCGAGACCTTGTCCGAGTGGCTCGACGGCCACCGCCCGGTCGAGGGCCGCGAGGGCCTGCTCCTGCGCATCCTGAAACTGTCCGAGGAGGTCGGCGAGGTCGCGCAGGCGGTGATCGGGGCGACGGGCCAGAACCCGCGCAAGGGCGTCACGCACACGTGGGAGGACGTGCAGGCGGAGCTGTGCGATGTGGTCGTCACGGCGCTGATGGCGCTGCGGACGCTGACGCCGGAGGCGCGGGAGGTGTTCGGGGCACACCTGGACCGGGTGCGGGAGAGGGCGCTGGCGTCCCACACCGAGGAAGAGCCCGTATGAACACGCTGGACACCCCCCTCACTCTCCCGAACGGCCAGGTACTGGCCAACCGCCTGATGAAGTCGGCGCTCAGCGAGTCGCTGGGCGACAAGAACAACGCACCCGACGAGCGCCTCGGCCGTCTGTACTCCACATGGAGCCGAGGCGGCTACGGCCTCATGATCACCGGCAATGTCATGATCGACCGCGAACAGCTCGGCGAACCGGGCAACATCGTCATCGAGGACGAACGTGATCTCGACGCGCTCTCGCGCTGGGCCACGTCGGCCCAGGACTCGGGCGGTGCGATCTGGGCACAGCTCAACCACCCCGGACGCCAGGCCAATCCCTTTGCCCTCGGACACACGCCGGTGGCCCCCAGCCCGATCCCGGCACAACTGCCCGGCGCCAAGACGCCGCGTGAACTGCGACCGGCGGAGATCGAGGAGATCATCGAGCGCTTCGCCACGGCCGCGGCCGTGTGCGAGGCGGCCGGCTTCGACGGCGTACAGGTGCATGGGGCTCACGGGTATCTCATCTCGCAGTTCCTGTCACCGCTGGCGAACCGGCGCGAGGACGACTGGGGCGGCGATCCGGAGCGGCGGATGCGGTTCGTCCTCGAGGTCGTCCGCCGCGTCCGCGGCCGCGTCGGACCCGGCTTCGCAGTGGGCGTCAAACTCAACTCGGCGGACTTCCAGCGCGGCGGATTCACCGAGGACGAGTCCCAGGCCGTGCTGGTCGCGCTCGCCGACGAAGGCATCGACCTCGTCGAGGTCAGCGGCGGTACCTACGAGTCCATGGCGATGAGCGGCACGGCGGCCCCCAGTACGAGGGCACGCGAGGCGTACTTCCTGGAATACGCCCGTACCGTTCGCACGCTCGTGGGCGGCATCCCACTCGCCGTCACCGGGGGATTCCGCACCCGCGACGCCATGCGGCGTGCCGTGGAGGCCGGCGAATGCGACGTGGTCGGCATCGGCCGGCCGGCGATCACCACGCCGGACGCGGCCCGGCTCATCCTCGAAGGGCAGACCGAGGCACTCACGACACGCCAGGTGCGCTACGGCATGAGAACCCTGCTGGGCAGGATCGCCGACCTCAGAACCCTGGACGGGGTCATGGACATGAGCTGGCACACCGACCAGATCCATCGGCTCGGGAACGGCCTGGACCCCGACCTGAATCGCGGCAGCATCGCGGCGACCATCGCGATGGTCCGGCGAAACGGGCGCACCTCGTTCCGCACCAGGCGGGGCGGGTGGTGAGCGGCAGACGAGTCGGGCTGTACGCCGGGTTCTGTACCCCGGGACCTCGCGGTCGTCGGGGTGACGGCCATCCATCTAGGGCCGGCGTTGCCGCCGGCCTCGTGCGGTCTACCCGCGGACTCGGGCGGGCAGCCCTCGAACGTCCGCGCAGGAGCACCGAGGTGCTCCCTCTTGACCTTGCTCCGGGTGGGGTTTACCTAGCTGCCTGAGTCACCTCAGGCACTGGTGGTCTCTTACACCACCGTTTCACCCTTACCGAGGACCGAGATCCCCGGCGGTCTGCTTTCTGTGGCACTGTCCCGCGGGTCACCCCGGGTGGCCGTTAGCCACCACCCTGCCCTGTGGAGCCCGGACGTTCCTCGGGAAGCCCCCTCACGGGGACTCCACGCGGCCGTCCGCCCGGCTCGTCTGCCGTGCCGACCATGGTACCCGGGGCGCGTCCCGCTTCGGTGCCGCGGCCGTGGCGAGGACCGAACCCGCCAGGATCAGCGTGAAGGCGACACCGATGCCCAGGGTCAGCTCCTCGTCCAGGAGGAGCGCGCCCGCGGCCACCGCCACCGCCGGGTTGACGTACGTGATCACCCCGGCCCGGGTCGGGCCGATCTCCTTGATCAGCTCCAGGAAGGCCACGAACGCCACCGCCGTGCAGACGACACCGAGCCCGGCGAGCGCCGCCAGGACCTCGCCGGAGGGCATGGCGTCGGGGCGGGTGAGGAAGGCGGCCGGTGCGTAGACGACGGCCGCCAGCGTCAGGCAGGGCGTGATCAGCTGCAGCGTCGGCACGTCCTTGAGGTGCCGGGCGGCGATCAGCGGGGCGGTGGCGTAGCCGACGACCGTCACCAGCACCTCGGCCAGGGAGCGGGCGTCTCCGCCGGTGAGGTGCGGCAGGGTGAGGACGGTGACGCCCGCGAGACCGAGGGCGAGCCCCGCGACACGACGGGCTCCCACCCGCTCCCCCGCGCCGAAGAAGCGGGCGAGGAGGATCGCGACGATCGGCACGCCCGCGATGAGGAGTCCCGCGGTGGAGCTGGACAAGTGGCGTTCGGCGTCGGTCAGGGTCCACCAGGGGCCGATGATCTCGATGACGGCGAAGGCCAGCATCGGCTTCCAGTGCGTCCGGACGGTACGGCCGAGTCCGCCCTGGCGGAGGGCGAACGGGAGCAGCAGCGCGGCACCGAGCGCGCACCGCGCGAACACCACCACGGACGGGGACAGGTCGTCCACCGCCACCTTGATCATCAGGTAGGGGATGCCCCAGACCACTCCCATCAGGGAGAACAGGAACCAGCCGCGTGCAGTCATGCGGTGATTCTCGGTCGCGTCACCGGACCGCGTCTTGAACGCTGTTGCGGTACGCCGCCGGGGTCACGCCCAGCACCCGGCGGAACCAGCGGGTGAGGTGCGCCTGGTCGGCGAAGCCCACGAGCGCGGCGGCCTCCGCCGGGCGCAGGCCGGCCTCCAGCAGGCCCCGGGCCCGGGCCACGCGGTGCTGCGCGAGCCAGGCGTACGGCGGGACGCCCACCGCCGTGCGGAAGGCACGCAGGAGCTGGTAGCGGGACAGGCCCAGCTCGGTGGCGAGGGCGGCCAGGGACGGCGGGTCCAGCAGCTCGTCGGCGAGGCGGTCGCGGACGGTCCGGGCGAGGGCGGCGGCCCCGGGCACGGTGTCGTCCGCCGCGCGGGCGGTGGAGTGGCGGCGGGCCAGGGCGGTGAGCAGCCAGGGCAGCCGCGACTCGGCTTCGAGGGGGTCGGGGCAGGCGCTGATGTCGGTGTGCGCGGCGCGCAGGGCGGCGGCGAGTTCCGGGTCGTGCAGGACGGGGTCGCGGAAGTGGGGCAGGCCGCCGAGCGTGCCGTCGCGGAGCAGGGCGGTCCCGGCGTAGAGGGCCTGGTAGGCGTAGCCGTCACAGGCGGCGGGTCCGCCGGTGTGCATCTCGCCCGGCTCCAGCACGACGATCGACCCGGGGTAGGAGTGGATGTGCCCGCCGCGGTAGGCGATGCGTTCGGACCCGCCGACGGTCACGCCGATCGTGAACTCGTCGTGGGCGTGGGGCGCGTAGACGTGCCGGTCGAAGCAGGCGGTGAGCAGGTCGAGGGCCGGGCCGTCCCGCCCCAGCCGCGCCCTGGTCCAGCTGGCCCGCTCCCGTGGTGTCGCCATGTCGTACCCCCCGTCCCCAGGGGATCAGAGGAGGTCGACGGTGTCCAGGTCGAAGGCGAAGGGGTCGGGCAGGGTGACGGTCTTGCCGAAGGGGCGGGCGCAGTGCTCGCGGTAGTCGTCGTCCTTGGGTTCGCTGAACACGGTGACCTGCGCGGTGTCGCGGTCGACGAGCAGATAGAGCGGGATGCCCGCGCGGGCGTAGCAGCGGCGCTTGGTCTCGCGGTCGGCCTGCGGTTTGGTGGAGGTCACCTCCAGGACCAGGGCGATGCCGTCGCAGGGCATCCAGGGGTCGGCTCCCCGGTAGAGACGCCGTTCCATGGGGGCAAACGTGCCGTCGGGAATGACGTGGTCCTTCGGGCAACGGCCTCCGCTGCGGAGTTTCAGCCCCTTGTTCCCCGAGAACTGCATGTCGGTACGGGAATTCCTGATCACCTGGTTCACGATCAGCCCGACGTAGTCCTCGTGATCCCCGTCCGGCGGCGGCGTCACAACGATCTCCCCCTCGATCAGTTCGGCCCGGAAACCCTCCGGTGTGTCCAGGGCGAGAAAGCCCTCCAGCAGGACGTCTTCCTGCGAGAGCGGCTCGTGGGCCATGGCAGTCATGTCACGCCCCTCCTTGTGTCGCTCGCCAGACTGGGACATCGCCGAACCACCCGCCCGTGAGATCGGGAACCGTTCCCTCGATCGTGGCACACGCCCGCCGTCCCCGTCAGAAGCCCGGGGACCCGCTGCTTGACCTTGCCGCAGCGTCAGCGTCTTCACTGGTGGCATGCGGATCGGAGAACTCGCCCGGGTCGTCGGCGTCACCACGCGGGCCGTGCGGCACTACCACCATCTGGGGCTGCTGCCCGAGCCCGAGCGGCGGGCGAACGGGTACCGGGAGTACACCCTGCGGCACGCCGTCGTGCTGGCGCGGATCCGGCGGCTGACGGAGCTGGGGCTGGGGCTCGCGGAGGTGCGGGACGTACTGGCCGACGAGGAGGGCAAGGACCTCGCCGAGGTGCTCACCGAGCTGGACGAGGATCTGGCGCGGCAGGAGGAGGAGCTGCGGGAGCGGCGGGCCCGGCTCCGGACGTTGCTGGAGGCGGAGGGCGGGCTGCCCGCCGAGGGGCCGGTCTCACCGGAGCTGGCGGCGCTGTTCGCCGGGACGGCGCATCTGTCCGTGCACTCGCCGATGGCCGCCAAGGACCGCGAGATCATCGCCTTCCTGGAGACCGCCATGCCGGCCGCGGACCGGGAGCGGATGGTCGCGTCCATCGGGGAGGCCCTCGGCGCTCCGGGGGCTGTGCAGCGGGTGGCGGCCGCGTACGCGCTCCTCGACGCGCTCGCCGGTGCCGAGCCGGACGACCCGGGGGTCGAGGAGGCGGCCCGGGCGCTGGCCGGCTGCATCCCGCCGGGCCTGTTCCCGCAGGCCGGGGAGGTCGACGAGAACGACGGTGTGGTGCGGGCGCTCTACGCCGACCTCGCCCCGGCCCAGGCGGAGGCCGTCCGCCGCACCATGCGGCTGCTCGGCGAGGAGCTGCGATGAGGACCGTGCGGCGGCTGGCCGGGCACGAGCTGCGGCTGCTGTGGAGCCTGGTGCTGTGGGCGGCCCGGCGGCACCAGGGTGCGGCGGCGGGCGGGCAGACCTTCGGGTACGCGCGCGGGCAGGGCGCCATGATGGCCGGGTTCGCATTCGTGTGCCTGGTCGAGACGGTGGCGATGTCCGTGCTGCTGGAGGACTGGCCGACCGTGCACGCCGTGGTCCTCTTCCTGGACGTGTACACGATCGTGCTGGTCGTCGCCCTGCACGCCTCGTCCGTCGTGCGCCCGCACGTGCTGGACACCGGCGCGGGCGCGCTGCGGATCCGGCGGTACGTCCACGTCGACCTGGAGGTGCCGCTGGAGCGGATCGCCTCGGTACGGCGGGAGCTGCGGATGACGCACGGACGGGCCGACGGCGAGCTCGATGTGGAGGTCGGCTCGCAGACCACCGTCACGCTCGAACTGACCGAGCCGGTCACGCACGTGACCTTCCTCGGCCGCCGTCGCGCGGTGCGGGTCGTCCGCTTCCACGCCGACGACGCCGACGGCCTGGTCCGCGCCCTCGGGCGGGCCCTGGTCTGACGCCCCCGTACGCTGGCGGCGGAGTTCGATCGAAGGAGTACCCGTGCTCGTCCTGCTGCCGCCGTCCGAGGGGAAGGCCGCTTCCGGCCGCGGTGCCCCGCTGAAGCCCGAGTCGCTGTCCCTGCCGGGGCTGGCCGGTGCGCGCGAGGCCGTGCTCACCGAGCTGGTCGAGCTGTGCTCCGGCGACGAGGAGAAGGCACGCGAGGTGCTGGGGCTGAGCGAGGGCCTGCGGGGCGAGGTCGCCAAGAACGCCGCGCTGCGCACTGCCGGGACCCGGCCGGCCGGGGAGATCTACACCGGCGTGCTGTACGACGCCCTCGGCCTGGCCACCCTCGACACGGCGGCCAAGCGCCGCGCGTC
Source organism: Streptomyces sp. NPDC026246 (assembly GCF_055567995.1). NCBI lineage: Bacteria > Bacillati > Actinomycetota > Actinomycetes > Kitasatosporales > Streptomycetaceae > Streptomyces > Streptomyces sp. NPDC026246. The sequence continues at coordinate 133,286 of NZ_JBVHPJ010000002.1, forward strand.
GCGGTCGCTGCTGGTGTTCTCGGGGCTGTGGGGGGCGGTGCGGGTGACGGACCGGATCCCGTCCTACCGCTGCTCGATGGGCGTGAGGCTGCCGGGTCTGGGCGCGCTCGGCGCGCACTGGCGGGCGCCGATGGCGTCGGTGCTGCCGGAGGTGGCCGGGCAGGGGCTGGTGCTGGACCTGCGGTCCGCCGCGTACGCCGCCGCGTGGAAGCCGAAGGGCGAGGTCGCGGGGCGGACGGCGTCCGTGCGGGTACTGCACGCGCCGACCCGCAAGGTCGTCAGCCACTTCAACAAGGCGACGAAGGGGCGGATCGTACGGAGCCTGCTGACCTCGGGGGCGGTGCCGCAGTCGCCCGCCGCGCTGGTCGAGGCGCTGCGGGATCTCGGCTACGTCGTGGAGGCGGAGGCGCCCGCGAAGGCGGGGCAGCCGTGGTCGCTGGACGTGCTGGTGGACGAGGTGCACTAGAGGCCGATCCACGGCTGTTGCGCTGGATGCAACGACCTTTGCGCACCGCGCATCACCGACGGCAGGATGAGGCCCATGGTCTCCTCCTCGCCTCCGCCTGCCTCCGTGCTGGATCTCGCGCCCGTCCTTCCCGTCGTGGTCGTCGAGGACGTCGATGACGCCGTGCCGCTGGCGCGGGCGCTGGTCGCGGGAGGGCTCCCGGCGATCGAGGTCACCCTGCGCACGCCCGTGGCCCTGGACGCGATCCGGGAGATCGCCCGGGAGGTGCCGGAGGCGGTGGTCGGCGCGGGGACGGTCATCGGCCCCGGCCAGGTGGCCGACGCCGTGGCCGCCGGCGCGCGGTTCCTGGTGAGCCCGGGCTGGACGGACCTGCTGCTGGACGCGATGCGGGCTTCCGGGGTGCCGTTCCTGCCGGGGGTGTCGACCACGTCCGAGGTGGTGGCGCTGCTGGAGCGCGGCGTGCGGGAGATGAAGTTCTTCCCGGCCGAGGCGGCGGGCGGTACGGCGTATCTGCGGTCGCTGGCGGGGCCGTTGCCGCAGGCGCGGTTCTGCCCGACGGGCGGGATCGGCCCGGACTGCGCCCCGGACTATCTGGCCCTGCCCAACGTGGGCTGCGTGGGCGGCAGTTGGATGCTGCCGTCGGAGGCGGTCGCCGCCCGCGACTGGGGGCGCGTCGAGAAGCTGGCCCGGTCGGCGGCGGGGCTCAGCGCAGGTACGACGTGTCGTTGAGGAGGCGGACGCTGGCGTTGCCGTCGGCGTAGTAGGCGACGACCGACAGGGACGCGGCGGACAGTTCCATGCGGAAGAGGGACTCCGGCGGGGCGCCGAGGGCCAGGCGCACCAGCGTCTTGATCGGGGTCACGTGCGTGACGAGCAGGACCGTGCGGCCCGCGTACGCCGCGAGCAGCTCGTCGCGGGTGGCGGCGAGCCGGGTGGCCGTCTCGGCGAAGCTCTCGCCGCCGCCGGTGGGCCGGGCGTCCGGGGAGGCCAGCCAGGCGTCCAGGTCGTCGGGGTGGCGTTCGCGCACCTCGGCGAAGGTCAGTCCCTCCCAGGCGCCGAAGTCGGTCTCGCGCAGGCCGTCCTCGATCTGTACGTCGAGGCCGAGGCGGGCCGCGACGATCCCGGCGGTCTCGCGCGTGCGGGCCAGGGGCGAGGACACGACGGCCTGGATCGTGCCGCGCCGGGCCAGCATCGCGGCGGCCCGCTCGGCCTGCTCCCGGCCGACGCCGGAGAGGGAGGGGTCGGTTCCGCCGCTGCCCGAGAACCGCTTCTGCGGGGTCAGCGGGGTCTCGCCGTGCCGGAGCAGGACGAACGTGGCCGGGGCGCCCATGTCGGCGGGAGCCCACCCGGGACTCGCCACGGCCTGAGCGGCCCGGGCACCGGTAGCGCCCTCGGCGTCGGCACCGGCGCCCTCCTCGGCCTCACCGGCCGGGGCATCGGCACCGGCCTCCGCATCACCAGCGGGGGCATCGCCACCGGCGGCCTCCGCGGGATTCTCGCCCCTCGGCGCGGGTGTCTCCGCGTCTGCGACGAAGGCCCCGTCGGTGGGCCCGGCCCCGGTCCCGGTGTTCGAGGCGCCGGTCCGCGCGGCCCCGCCGCCTGCGACGGCCTGCGCGTCGGTGTCAGCCTCCGTAGGGGCGACCCCCGGCGACGACGGCTCCAGGTCCGTCTCGCCCTGCGCGGGGTCCCCGGCCGAAGGACCCGCCGCACCTGCGGAAGGCGGCACGGTACCCGCCCCCGCCGACCCGGCCGCGCGGCCGGCGGCCAGGGCGTCGCGCACCCGGGCCGCGCCCGCGGCCGCATCGCCGGGCGGCTGCGGCGCCGCCGCTCGGGGTGCCGCGTCCAGTTCGGCCGTCGACGCGGACTCCGACCACTGCTGCCCCTTGGCGCCCGCGTCCATCGCCTCGTTGGCCAGGCGGTCCGCGTGCTTGTTGCGCTCCCGCGGGATCCACTCGTAGGTGACGCTGCCGGGCGGGAAGACGCGGGCGGCCTGCGCCGCCAGGGGCTTCATGTCGGGGTGCTTGATCTTCCAGCGGCCCGACATCTGCTCGACGACGAGCTTGGAGTCCATCCGGACGTGGACCGTCGCGGCCGGGTCCAGTTCGCGGGCGGCGCGCAGGCCGGCGAGGAGTCCGCGGTACTCGGCGACGTTGTTCGTGGCGACGCCGATGTACTCGGCGGTCTCCCGCAGCGTCTCCCCCGTCGCGGCGTCGCTGACGACGGCACCGTAGCCGGCGGGCCCCGGGTTGCCCCGCGATCCGCCGTCGGCCTCGACGATGAACTCCCGCACCGGCACCGCTCCCCCGACCTAGAGGCCGGACTCGGACGTGCGCACCAGGATGCGGCGGCAGTTCTCGCAGCGGATGACCGTGTCGGACGCCGCCCGCCGGATCTCGTTCAGCTCGGTGATGGCCAGCTCCTGCCGGCAGCCCTGGCAGGAGCGCGCGTACAGCTTCGCCGCGCCGATACCGCCCTGCTGCTCGCGGAGCTTGTCGTACAGCTTGAGCAGGTCCGCCGGGACGGAACCGGCGACCACCTCGCGCTCCTTGGTGACCTGGGCGACCTCGGCGTCGATCTGCTCGACCGCGGCGTCGCGGCGCGCGGTCGCGTCGTCGACCTTCGCCTGGACGGCGGACACGCGCTCGGTCAGCTCGGCCACCCGCTCCTGCGCGGACTCCCGGCGCTCCATGACCTCCAGCACCACGTCCTCCAGATCGCCCTGCCGCCTGGCGAGGGAGGCGATCTCGCGCTGGAGGTTCTCCAGGTCCTTGGGCGAGGTGACGGCGCCGGAGTCCAGGCGCTGCTGGTCGCGGGTGGCGCGCTGGCGCACCTGGTCCACGTCCTGCTCGGCCTTGGTCTGCTCGCGGGCGGTGTCGCTCTCCTCGGTCTGCGCGGCGACGAGCAGGTCGCGCAGCTGCGTGTGGTCCTTGGTCAGCGTCTCGATCTCGGCGTGCTCGGGCAGCGACTTCCGCTTGTGCGCGAGCTGCTGGAGACGGACGTCGAGGTCCTGGACGTCGAGGAGTCGGATCTGGTCGGCGGGCGCGGCGTTCAGTTCGGGGCTCCAGGGGATTCAGAGGTGGTCGAGGCCGCGTGGGCGGTCCAGGGGTCGGTGACCGTCTTCGAGACGTGGACGCGCAGGTCCCATCCGTGCCGGTCGGAGATCTCGTCGAGCTGGCTCGCGGCCAGTTCGCACCAGGGCCACTCGGTGGCCCAGTGCGCCGCGTCGAGCAGCGCGAGGGGGCTGTGGGCGACGGCCTCCGACGCCGGGTGGTGGCGCAGGTCGGCCGTGAGGAAGGCGTCGACCCCGGCCGCGCGGACCTGGTCGAAGAGGCTGTCGCCGGAGCCGCCGCTGACGGCGACCGTGCGCACGGTCGCCCCGGGGTCGCCGGCGACGCGGATGCCCTGCGCGGTGGCGGGCAGCCGCTCGGCGGCGAGCGCGGCGAACTCCCGGACGGTCAGCGGGTGGTCCAGGGCGCAGACGCGGCCCAGGCCGCGGCGGCCCGCGGGATCCGCCGGGTCCGGTACGAGCGGCCCGGTGACCCGCAGGCCGAGGGCGCCCGCGAGGGCATCGGAGACGCCCGGGTCGGCGGTGTCGGCGTTGGTGTGGGCGACGTGCAGCGCGATGTCGTTCTTGATGAGGGTGTGCACGACGCGGCCTTTGAAGTGCGAGGCCGCCACGGTCGTCGTGCCGCGCAGGTAGAGCGGGTGGTGGGTGACGAGCAGGTCGGCGCCCAGCTTCACCGCCTCGTCGACGATCTCCTGGACCGGGTCGACGGCGAACAGGACGCGCGTGACCTGCTGGTCCGGGTCGCCCGCGACGGTGCCGACCGCGTCCCAGGACTCGGCCCGCTCGGCGGGCCACAGGGTCTCCAGCGCGGCGATGACTTCAGACAGACGGGGCACGGGAGCAAGGCTACCCGCCTGATCTGTGGCGTTGCACCGCCATGGGCGAGGCCGGTCCCGCGGCGCGACGCGCAGCACAGTTGCCCCACTCTCCTCAGGCGAATCGTTCCTGGAACACCCTTATGTGTGAAGTCGGGGTCCGAGGAATTCCCCGCCCGTGCGTGCGATAACTACGTTCGTCACTGGAGGTGACCGAACGATGACGGCCTGTGCGATCGAGCCTTCGGCGGGACGCGAGGACGGGGACCGGGACGCGTACCAGGACCGGGGTCAGGGCGGGTACCAGGACGGGTGCCAGGACCGGGACCGGGACGGGTACCGGGACGGTCCCGCGCCGGCAGGCTGCACCCTCACCGCGGACGGCGCCTACGCCGCCCGTCTGGCGTCGGCCGGTGACTCCTGGTTCCCCGAGCGCTGGACCCTGGACGGTCCCGAGCCCTACGCGGTCCCGCTGCCCCGCAACCAGCCGGAGGAGCCGGGCACCGAGGTGCAGCCGATGGGCGACGGACGGGTGCTGATCCACCGGCTGGTGGCCGGGCGGCACGCCTTCTCCCTGCTCTATCCGACCGGCCCCGGGACGGGCGAGCTGCCCCTGGGCGCGGTCGAGTGCCGCGACGGCACCGCCCGGCTACGGCTGCTGCCGCCCGCCCCGGGCGGGGAGAGGGCGTACGCGCTGGCCGTCGGGCAGCGGTCCACGTCGGTGTGGCTGGTGGCCGGCGGCGCGTTCGGGCCCGAGCGGCTGGCGGAGCTTCCGGGCCGCTGCTCGGGCGGGGTGTGGCTGGACCGCGCGGGGCGGCTGCTGGCCCTGGACCGGGAGACCGGGGGGCGCACCAAGGCGGTCGTGGTGGACCTGGGGTGCGGCGGCGAGGTGTCGCCGCTGCTGCAGATCGCCGCCGACAGCGAGGACCGGGTGCTGCTCGCCGACCACGACAGCGGCCTGCTGATCGTCCGCTCGGACGCTCCCTCTCCCGGACAGGAGCGGTTGGGCTGGGGGGTGCTGGGCAGCACGCTGCCGGTGCGGTTCCCCGAGTGCCTGCGGTTGCGGGACTGTTCGGTGACGCCGTTCGCCATCCAGCCGGGGCAGGTGCTGACACCGGAGAGCTGCGCGGTGGCCCTGCGGGTGGACGGGCCGGCGGGCAGCTGGGTCGGGGTGTGGCGTCCGGCGGAGCGGCGGGTGCACCATCTCCCGGCGCCGCGGGGGTGGTTGGCGGGCACGGGACTGTGGACGGCGGAGGGGGTGCTGCGGCTGCCGTACGCGACGGAGGCCGTGCCGTGCGGGGTGGCGCAGGTGAGTCCGCCACCGGCCGCAGCGGGGGGACCGGCGGCAGCGGCGGGACCGGCCGCAGCGGAGCGCGTTCCGGTGCCGGACGCGGAGCCGGACGCGGAGCCGGACGCGGAGCCGGACGCGCCGGGTGCGGAGCTCCCCGGGCCCCTCCCGGACCCCCGGGGGACGTCCTCGGTACCCCCGCCCGACCGGGCTCCGGCGCCCGCCGCCGCCCGCCCCGTTCCGCTCGCGCAGGCACCGTTGGGACGCCTTGTAACGAGCTAGTGCCGGTCGGCGTGGCCACCTGGAATCGGGGTGCGGCGGGCCGGTTACACTCGCCCGGCTGTAAAGAAGATGATGTTGACGGGGTGAATTCCATCCGATGAGCGACGCCAGCACGAACCAGCGTATCGCCGACGTGCAGGAGACCTCCGCCGGTCACGGCCGGCACCGTGGTGAGGTGTCCACGCAGGACAGTGAGACGGCTCCGCGCGGCCGTCACCGCAAGCCGGTGGCGGAGAGCGAGCCGGCCGGGACGGCGGCCTGACGGACCGTCGGCCACCACCCGGCGCAACGGCCCTTCCCGGCGTACGACATACGCCGGGAAGGGCCGTTGCCGTGTCGCTTCGCCGGCCCTGCGCCGTTCGGGCCCGCGGCCCTGTGGGGCGACGCCGGCGTGTACGTTGGCCGGGGGCCGGGCGCCATGCCGAGGGCGCCGCCGAGCGCCCGCACGGCCCGGACGGCCCGCACGGCCCGGACGGCCCGCACGGCCAGGGGAACGAGGACCAGGGGATCAAGGGGCACATGGCACGCGTCGCCGTCATCACCGCGCCGAACATCGGGTACCGCAACACGGGCATGCTGACCGTGGACTTGGCGTTCGAGTCCCTGCGGCGACGGGCGGGCGGCGCGTTCGACGCCACCTGGTACACGCTGCACACCCCGGACACCGTGCCGCTGCGCGACTGCGCGCGCGGGACGCGGATGCCGTTCGACTTCCTTCCGCTGGCCGAGCACCTGGACGACCTCGGCGACCACGACGCGGTCGTCTTCTGGGGCGACTTCCTCCACACGCGCCATTACCTGGCGCAGGACGCGACGAACCGCCTGACGGACTTCGGGATCGCCGCGGACCGGGACGCGGCCCGCGCCCTGCTCAACCGGACGCTGCTGCTGGCGGACCAGCCGGACGCGCTCCTCGCCCGGACCCTCAGCTACGGCGGGACGATCCTGCACAACACCCAGTCCGACTACGAGGACAAGGAGTACGGCCCGCTGTTCACCCGCCTGGTGCGGCGCGCTCACCGGGTCTGGGTGCGCGACCCGCTCTCGGCGGCGAAGATCACGCACCTGCGCGGCGACCGCACCACGGACCACTTCGGTTCGGACGCGGCCCTGCTGAACCGTCCGGGCGACTTCGGCCACCTGCCCGTCACGGACTGGTCGACCTCCGTCCCGGACGGCGGTGCGATCGGCGTGTTCCTCGGTGCCCGCACACCGGTTCCGGACTGGCTGCCGGCCACCTGCGGCGAACTGTCCGACCGGCTGGGCGCCCCGTTGGAGTGGCTGCCCTGGTTCGACCGGGACGTCCCCGCCGCCCTCGCGCACATCCCGCGGCGCCCGGGCGAGCACACCGTCGGCGACCTCCTCGGGGTCCTCCCCCGCTACCGGCTCGTCATCACCGACACCTACCACCTGGCCGTCAACGCCTGGGGCGCCGGCACCCCGGCGGTGTGCGTCGGCGCCCCCGAGCCGACGCCCAAGACGCACGACGACTACCTGACGCTGAGCGACGTGAAGAAGCACGTCTTCCACATGGCGTACGACGCGACGGACTTCTACCTGTCGACCCAGCGGGGGTACGGGGGCGACGCCGAGCGCATCGTCCGGCTGGTCGAGGGCGGCGGGGCCGCGGCGGTGGCGGCACGCGTGCGCGACCACGCCGAGTACTCGGCGACGTCGTTCCTCAGCACCCTGACCTCACTGCTGGACACGCCCCGCCCCGGCGCCTGACGGGGGCCGACGGCGGGGCGCCCGGCGTCAGTTCGGGTCGCGCCGGAACAGGGCCGTCCACAGGAAGGGCTCCCCGAAGTGCTCCGACTCCTCCGGCTCGTCCCGCATGCGCCGCAGTTCCAGCTCGGTCAGGCCGGAGAAGACGTGCCGCAGGGACTCCGGCGTGTACGCGAGACCGCCGAGCAGCCCGCCGCCCTCGCGGTAGAAGCCGGCGTCGGACACCTCCGAGCCCATCCCGCCCTCCCCGGCGGCGAAGCAGGTGAGCCCGAACAGGCCGCCCGGCGCCAGCAGCCGCTCCAGCAGGGCCAGGTGGCTGACCCGGCGGTGCGGCGCCAGGTGGTGGAAACAGCCGGAGTCGTAGATCAGGTCGTACGGGCCGGTCAGTTCGGTGGCGGCGAGGGCGAAGGCGTCGCCGCAGTGGAACCGCACGCCGTCCGCCCCGACCTCGCGCACCCGCTCCCGGGCCCAGGCGAGGGCCTGCGGTGACAGGTCGACCGCGTCGACCTCGAAGCCCTGCCCGGCGAGGTACAGGGCGTTGCGGCCCGGTCCGCAGCCCAGGTCGAGCGCGCGCCCCCGGCCGGTGCCGTACCGCTCCAGGCAGCGCACGAGGTTCTCGTCGGGCTTCGCCACGAAGAACGGCACCGGTCGCGAACGGTCGGCGTAGAAGCCGTCCCACCAGTCCGCGCCCCGTCCCGACCAGCGGTCGGCCTCCGGCGCGAACAGGCCGTCGAGGAGGGCGAGTACGTCGTCGGCGGTGCGTATGGTCCGGTCCATCCGGTCCCCCTTTCCCGAGCCGCCCACGCTAGGCGCGGAGAGGAGGAATGGCCAGGTCAGCACGCTTCTGACGCAGCGTCAGAGAAGTGCTCCCCGGGCCTGCGGGGCACGCGCGGGCAGGCCCTCGGCACGTGGGTCCGGCCCGGGGCCGAAACAGCGGTGGCGTGCCCGCGAAGGGCCCGCACGGGCCGGTCGCGGAGCACCCCACCGCCGCCGTTCCACAGGGTGGCGCCCGAAGGGCCTCACCCGGTCCGCGGCTCCCGCCCCGGCCGGGGCAGCCACACCCACATCAGCACCACTCCGGCCGCCAGCACCGCCGCGCCGACCCGGAACGCCAGGGCGTAGCCCTCCGTCAGGGCCTGCGGGGTCGCGCTGCCGCCCGAGCGGGCGGCAGCCAGGGTCGACAGGACGGCCAGGCCCAGCGAACCGCCCATCGTGCGGGAGGTGTTGACGAGGCCGGAGACCAGTCCGGCCTCCTCGGGCGCCGCCCCGGACGTGGCCAGGGAGGCCAGCGGGGTCCCCGCCAGGCCCGCGCCGAGCATCATCAGGACACCGGGGACGAGGATCCCGGTGACGTAGGGGCTGCCCGGGGTCAGGGTGGACTGCCAGGCGAAGCCCGCCACGGCGATCAGCGTGCCGAGCACCGCCACCGCGCGCGGTCCGGCCGTGCGCATCAGCCGGGGTGCGAGCTTGGAGCCGAGGACGACGGCGAGCGAGCTGGGGACCAGTGCGAGTCCGGCCTTCAGCGGGCCGTAGCCGAGGACGTTCTGGGCGTAGAGGGTCATGAAGAACCACATGCAGAACATCGCCGAACCGCTCAGGAACATCGCGGCGTTGGCGGAGGACACCGACCGCAGGCGCAGCAGGCTCAGCGGCATCAGCGGGCTCGCGGTGCGGGCCTCGACGGCGAGGAACGCGGCGAGCAGGACCAGCCCGGCGAGCAGCGGGACCAGGGTGGCCTCGGCCGTCCAGCCCGCCGCCTCCGTCTGGGAGATGCCGTAGGCGAGGGTGCCGAGCCCGGCGGTGACGAGGAGGGCGCCGGGCAGGTCCAGGCGCCGCCCGTCCCCGGCCCGGCCCTCGACGAGGAACCAGGCGGCGGCACCCAGCACCACCGCTCCCACGGGCACGTTGATGAGCAGCACCCACCGCCAGGACAGCGTCTCCACGAGCGCTCCGCCGACGAGGCCGCCCGCCGCTCCGCCGCCGGCGCCGACCGCCGTCCAGGTGCCTATCGCCCTGGCCCGCGCGGCCCCCTCCGGCACGGAGGCGGTGAGGATGGTCAGCGTCGAGGGTGCCAGCACCGCGGCGCCCAGTCCCTGCACGGCCCGCGCGAGCAGCAGGTGCCACTCCTGCTGGGCGAACCCCCCGGCCAGCGAGGCGAGGGTGAACAGACCGAGCCCGACGAGGAACATCCGCTTGCGGCCGTAGAGGTCACCGGCCCGGCCGCCGAGCAGCATGAAGCCGGCGAAGGCGATGGCGTAGGCGTTGACCACCCACTGCAGGCCCTGCTCGCTCAGTCCGAGACCGGTGCGCATCGACGGCAGCGCCACGTTGACCACGGACACGTCCAGCACGACGAGGAACTGCCCGGCGCAGGTCAGCGCCACCACGAGCCAGGTCGGCGGCGTACCGCGCGGGCGCGGGCGAGGCGGGTGGTCGGTGGCGGGGCGGGCGGATTCGAGCATGGGTGTCATGCTCTCAACCCGCTTGCGCCCCTTGCATCGGGATTTCGCCGGGCCGGGGTCTCGGTCCGGGGCCCTAGGTCCGCCGACCGCCGAGCCCCAAGGGAAGGTCAAGAATTCGTTAGAGTGCCAAAGCAACGGAATAGTTGCCCGGACGAACGAGGTTCGCACTCCATGCAACCGCTCGACCCTTGTCCCCCGCGCAGTTCCCGGCCTGGAGGCCCTCCTCGATGACGCAGACGACGACAGACCGTCCCGCCGGCAGGGCGAGCGGGACCGTGGTGCCGGTGCTCGCTTTCGCGGGCATCGTTGTCGCGGTGATGCAGACCCTGCTCGTCCCGGTGATCAAGGATCTGCCGCGCCTGCTGGACACCACTCCCGGCAACGCCACCTGGGTCCTGACCTCGACCCTGCTCTCGGGCGCGGTGGCGACCCCGATCATGGGCCGCCTCGGCGACCTCTACGGCAAGCGCCGCATGCTGATCCTCAGCCTCGCCGTGATGGTCGTCGGCGCCCTGCTCAGCGCGCTCACCAGCGACCTGCAGGCGATGATCGCCGGCCGCACGCTCCAGGGCTTCGCGATGGGCGCGATCCCGCTCGGCATCGGCCTGATGCGGGACATGCTGCCCCGCGAGCGGCTCGGCTCGGCGATGGCCCTGATGAGCTCCTCCATAGGCGTCGGCGGCGGCCTCGCCCTGCCCGCCGCCGCCCTGGTCGCCCAGCACAGCGACTGGCACGCCCTGTTCTACGGCGCCGCCGGCCTGGGCGTCCTGTCCATCGCCCTCACCCTCCTCGTCGTGCCGGAGTCCCCGATGCGCGCCGCGGGCTCCTTCGACCTGCCGGGCGCGCTCGGCCTGTCGGCCGGCCTGGTGCTGTTCCTGCTGCCGATCACCAAGGGCAGCGACTGGGGCTGGACCTCCTCCACCACCCTCGGCCTGTTCGCCGCGGCGGCGGTGGTGCTCGTGCTGTGGGGCGTGATGGAGCTGCGCGTCAAGGCGCCGCTGGTGGACCTGCGCACCACCGCCCGCCCGGCCGTGCTCTTCACCAACCTCGCCTCGATCATGGTCGGCGTCTCCTTCTACGTCGTCTCCCTCGTCCTGCCCCAGCTGCTGCAGCTGCCGGAGTCCACCGGCTACGGCCTCGGCCAGTCGATGGTCGTCGCGGGCCTGCTGGTCGCGCCGCTGGGCCTGACGATGATGGTCACCGCTCCCGTGTACGCCCGGCTGTCCGCCAGGTACGGCCCCAAGGTCACCCTGATCCTCGGCCTGACGATCATCGCGGTCGGCTACGGCGCGGGCCTCGGCCTGATGAGCGCCGCCTGGCAGAGCCTGGTCATCTCGGTACTGCTGGGCGCGGGCATCGGCCTGGCCTACTCCTCGCTGCCCGCGTTGATCGTGGGCGCGGTCCCGGCCTCGGAGACGGGCGCCGCGAACGGGCTGAACACGCTGATGCGCTCCATCGGCACGTCGGTCTCCAGCGCGGTGATCGGCATGGTGCTGGCGAACACCGCGGACACCGTCGGCGGTGTCGAGATCCCCACCATGCACGGCTTCCGGATCTCCTTCCTGATCGCCACGGCCGCGGTGGCCGTGGGCCTGGTCCTGGCCTTGTTCCTGCCGGGGAACCGGCCCTCGGGCACGCCGCAGTTGCGGGCCAGCAGCGAGGAGGACGCCAACCTGGAGCGCGCCGAGCGGGCCCTGCGCGGCTTCCGGGGCCGTGTGCTCGCCCCCGACGGCTCCCCGGTGGCCCGCGCCAAGGTCACGCTGATCGACCGCCACGGCCGGCAGGCCGGCGCCACCCTCTCCGCCGAGGACGGCAGCTACACGCTGGGCGTCCCGGCCCCCGGTGCCTACGTCGTCGCCGCCCGGGCCGCCGGGCACGGCCCGCACGCCTCGTCCGCCACCCACGCGGGCGACGACCGGGCCGTCGACCTCGACCTGTCCCTGCCGGGCGAGACGGTCTCCGCCTGACCGGCGCCTCCCCGTACCCCCTGTCGGCACGCGGCAGGGGGTACGGCACGATGGGCGCCCGGACCGTCGTACGACCGAGAGGAACCCCATGCCCGCGGCCCCGAAGCCCGAGATCCTGGCCGCGTTCGAGGCGGCGAAGGGGTTCATGCCCGCCGCCGAGGGCCTGGCCCTGTACGCGGCTGCCGTCGAGGCCGGGCGGCTGGGACTGCCGCTGCTGGAGGTCGGCACGTACTGCGGGCGCTCCACGGTCCTGCTCGCCGACGCGGCCCGGCAGGCCGGGGTCAGCGCGCTGACGGTGGACCACCACCGCGGCAGCGAGGAGCAGCAGCCGGGCTGGGAGTACCACGACCCGGAGACGGTCGACCCCGAGATCGGCCTGATGGACACGCTGCCCACGTTCCGCCGGACGCTGCACCGGGCGGGCCTGGAGGAGCACGTGGTGGCGCTGGTGGGGCGCTCCCCGCAGATCGCCGCGTTCTGGCGGACGCCGCTGGGGTTCGTCTTCATCGACGGCGGCCACACCGACGAGCACGCCACCGCCGACTACGAGGGCTGGGCCCCGCACGTCGCCGAGGGCGGACTGCTCCTCATCCACGACGTGTTCCCCGAGCCGGAGGACGAGTTCACCGGCCAGGCGCCCTACCGCGTCTACCTGCGGGCGCTGGCCTCGGGCGCGTTCACCGAGGTCTCGGCGACGGATTCGCTGCGGGTCCTGCGGCGCACCGGCCCGGGCGTGTGAGGGAACGGCTGGGCGGGTGAATCGCCCCCGGTGGGGCCCCGCCCGGTCGGCCCACGGGCGGCGTGGCGCGTCGGCGCCCGGCCGCCGCTGCCCAAGGATCCGGGCGCGTGGCCCACACCTTCGAAGAGCTCGTGGAGAAGCAGCGCGCGGCGGACGAGGCGTACGCCCTCGTGCGTCAGCTGCAGGACGCGTACGGCCCGCCCACCCAGACCAAGTGGAGCGAGCAGCAGAACACCACCTGGGAGACGGCCTGGCGCGCCTGGCGCGACCTCGCCCGGGACGTGCAGGCGGCGGTGACCGCGTACGCCCGACAGGAGGACACCGCGCGCACGGAGATCGAGGCACGGGTGAAGGAGGCGGTACGGCACGGGGACGAGGGCGCCGGCTCCGGCTAGCCGCCACCCGTCGGGCCGCCTTCCGTCCGCCCGCCCCGGCGCACGGCCGCTAGGGTGGCAGCGTGTCGTACGCAGGCCCGGAATTCGAACCGTCCCCGCCCCGCCGCCCCCGTCGCGGCCCCCTGACCGTGGCGCTCGCCGCGCTGGTGCCGGGGGCGTTGCTCGGCTGGCTGGTCTACGAGACGGTCGGCGGCTCCGGGGGCGGTGACGACCCGGGGCGTGCCGACGTGCGGTCCTCCTCCCCCGCCGAGTCGCGAGCGCCCGCCGACGACGCCAAGGGGCCGGGCGCCTCGAAGGAGCCGGGCGCCTCGCCGTCAGCCACGAAGTCCGCCACGGCGTCCGCCCCCGCCGCCTCCGGGCCGCTCAAGGGCAAGGTCGTCGTCATCGACCCGGGCCACAACCCGGGCAACTTCCGGCACGCCGCCGAGATCAACCGCCAAGTGGACATCGGCACCAACCGCAAGGAGTGCGACACCACCGGCACCTCCACCAACGCGGGTTACACCGAGGCCGAGTTCACCCTCGACGTGGCGCACCGGATGCGCACGCTGCTCCAGGAGCAGGGCGCCACGGTGAAGCTGACGCAGGACGGGGACCGGCCGTTCGGGCCGTGCGTGGACGAACGGGCCCGGATCGGCAACGAGGCGAAGGCCGACGCGGTGGTCTCGATCCACGCGGACGGCTCGGGCGCCGGGAACCGCGGCTTCCACGTGATCCTGCCCGGCTCGGTCCACGCGGGCGCCGCGGACACCCGGGCGATCGTCGCCCCCTCCCGCGATCTCGGCGAGCGGGTCGCGGGCCGCTTCGTGGCGGTCACGGGCACCGCGCCCTCCAACTACATCGGCGACGGCGGCGGTCTCGTCACGCGCAAGGACCTCGGCGGTCTCAATCTGTCAACGGTTCCCAAGGTGTTCATCGAGTGCGGCAACATGCGCGATAGCAAGGATGCGGCGCTGCTCACCAGCGGCGCCTGGCGGCAGAAGGCCGCGCGGGGGATCTCCGAAGGAATCGTGGGTTTCCTGCGCGGGTAGGCGCGGACCGGAAGATCCCGGCGGACACGCCGACCGGGCGGGCGATAGGGTCCCTCTTACGATGAGGGGCCACCCCTGCGCTGCCTACCGGGGCCCGACGACGGCCCGGTGACGGCGACGCCTCTATTGACGACGAGACGACCTGCGAAGGACCTGAAGTGAATATCCGCTCCCTCACTCGGGGCGACGGCGTGGTGATCGGAGCAGCGGTGTTGCTGTTGATCGCGTCGTTCCTCGACCTCTACTCCTTCGACAATGTCCCCGACAGCGTCGACCTTCCGAGCCTGTGGGGCAGCGGCCCGGTCGTGTTCGGCGTCGTGCTGGCCGGGATCATCGGTGCCGCGCTCGTCGTCGTGGCCCGGGGCCTGCCGCAGGCGCCGAAGGTCGCGGGTCTGGACCTCGGCCAGTTCGGCATCGCCTTCACGGTGTTCGCCGCGTGGTGCGCGCTCGGCAACATCTTCGACGTGCCGGGCGGCTACGACAACATCGGCGACTTCGGGGACCGCAACGCCCCCAGCCCCGGCATCGGCATGATCCTCGCCCTGATCGCGACGCTGCTGCTGGCCGCCGCCGCCGTCGCCACGCCGCTGGTGCCGGCCCTCAAGGGCTCGCTCGTGCCGGCCCCGCGCCCGGCCGCCCCGCAGCCCTACGGCGCCCAGCCGTCCGGTGGTTACGGCTACCCGGGCGCGCAGCAGCCGGGCGGCTACGGCCACCCCCAGCCGGGCCACCCGCAGCCGGGGCAGCCGCAGCCCGGGCAGCCGTTCGGCGGCCAGCCCCAGCAGGCACAGGCCCAGCCGCAGCCCCCGGCCGGGGACTTCTCGCCGTTCTGGTTCGCCGTTCCGGTGCCGCGGCCGCTGTTCGCCGAGGACGGTTCCCCGTCGCCGATCGCCGAACTCGCGCCCGGTACCTGGTACCTGGCGGTCGAGCAGCGCGGTCAGGCCCTCGTCGCCCAGACGCAGGACGGCCGCCGGGGCGTCCTGCAGGACACCTCGGGCATCCAGCGCGGCTGAGCCGCACGGACCGCGCACGGCCCCTCGCCCTTCCGGGCGGGGGGCCGTCGCCGTTGCCCGGCACGCGTCTCGCGTCTCGCGTCTCGCGTCTCGCGTCTCGCGTCTCGCGTCTCGCGTCTCGCGTCTGAACTGCTGAGCGAATCCCCGGGTTTCATCCATGGTTCGGGGGCAAGACGGGAGTCATGTCCCCTCGATATCGCAACGGCTCGAGCGCCGGCACGGCCATCGCGGTCGTCGCCGACATCATGGCCCTCATCCTGGGCCTGTGGATCCTGATGTATCTCCTGGACGCCAACCAGGGCAACAGTTTCGTCCAGTTCATCCACGACTGCGCCCGTGTTCTGGCGGGCTGGTCCCACGACCTCTTCACGTTCGACGAGGCCTGGGCCCGGGTCGTGGCGGGTTACGGGCTGGCGGCCGTGGTCTACCTGTTCGTGGGCCACGCCATCGCCAACCGGGTGCACCGGCACTGACGCCCTCAGGGGCGCGGGGACCGCGCGGCGAAGCCGCACACGACCCGCGCCCTCGGCAACGGCGGACCCGGCCTGTCAGGTGCAGCAGTCCGACTCGAGACCGACCGGCAGTTCCGTGCCCCCGAACACCTGGCAGGTCGCCTCGTGTCCGCCCAGCGCGGCCACGGCGAGCAGCAGTGACCCGGCCGTCCAGGTGGTGAGTTCGCGCGGCCAGACCGCGTCGTCGTCGAAGACGTACCCGGTCCAGTACAGGCCGCTGTCCGCGTCCCGCAGGTGCTGGATGGACTGCAGGATCTCCAGGGCCCGGTCGGACTCCCCCATCGCCCACAGCGCGAGCGCCAGTTCGGCGGACTCGCCGCCGGTCACCCACGGGTTGGGCACCACGCAGCGCACCCCCAGTCCGGGGACGACGAACCGCTCCCAGCCCTCCTCGATACGGGCCTTGGCCTCGGCGCCGGTCAGCGCGCCGCCCAGTACGGGGTAGTACCAGTCCATCGAGTAGCGGTTCTTGTCCAGGAACCGTTCGGGGTGGTGCCGCAGGGCGTGGCGCAACGCCCCGACGGCCAACTCCCAGTCCGGTTGGGCCTCCTCGCGCTGCTCGGCCATGGCCAGGGCGCAGCGCAGGGCGTGGTGGATGGAGGCGCAGCCCGTCAGGAGGGCGTCGGCCGTGGGCGTGCCGTCGTCGTCGCGCCGCCAGCCGATCTGCCCGCCCGGCTGCTGCAGGCGCAGCACGAACTCCATCGCGGCGTACACCGACGGCCACATCCGCTCCAGGAACGTGTCGTCGCCGGTGGAGAGGTAGTGGTGCCAGACGCCGACCGCTATGTAGGCGACGAAGTTGGTCTCCCGGCCCCGGTCGGTGACGTCGGCGAAGTCGCCGTCGGCGTAGGCCGCGTACCAGGAGCCGTCGTCGTTCTGGTGCCGGGCGAGCCACAGGTAGGCGCGCTCGGCGGCCTCGTGCTCACCGGCCGTGTCCAGCGCCATGGCGGCCTCGACGTGGTCCCAGGGGTCCAGGTGGTGGCCGCGGAACCAGGGGATCGCGCCGTCCTCGCGCTGCACGGCGAGAACGCCGGCGACGGTCGCGGCGGCCTCCCCCGCGGTGAGGACCCCGGGCAGGACCAGGTGTTCCGTCCGGGGAGTGGTCACGTGGCGTCCGCCCCCGTGGCGGCCGTGCGCGGCAGGTGCGGCTTGGTCGCGTAGGCCACGAAGCTCTTGCCGATCAGCGGGTTCAGCGCCTGCTCGGCGACCCGGGTGGCCAGCGGCTTCTTCATGATGTCCCAGACCAGCAGCTTGTGGTACGCCCGCACCGGCAGCGCCTTGTCGTTGTCGACGCCGAACGCGCACTTCAGCCACCAGTAGGGCGAGTGCAGGGCGTGGGCGTGGTGGGTGCCGTAGGGCTTCAGGCCGGCCTCGCGGATCTTCCGCAGCAGTTCGTCCGCGCGGTAGATGCGGATGTGGCCGCCCTCGACCTCGTGGTAGGCGTCGGACAGGGTCCAGCAGACCTTCTCGGGGCCGTAGCGCGGGACGGTGACGGCGATGCGGCCGCCGGGCTTGAGCACGCGCACCATCTCGGCGAGGACGCCCTTGTCGTCGGGGATGTGCTCCATCACCTCGGAGATGATGACGACGTCGAAGGACTCGTCGGGGAAGGGCAGGGCGAGGGCGTCGCCCTCCATGGCCGTGGCGGTGGCGCCCTCGGGGGCCTCGCCGGCCTCCTTCATCGCCGCGAACCACTTGGCGACCTCGCGGATCTCCTCGGCGTTCTGGTCGAGCGCTACGACCTGCGCGCCGCGCCGGTAGCACTCGAACGCGTGCCGGCCGGCCCCGCAGCCGAGGTCCAGGACGCGGTCGCCCGGGGCGAGCGGGAACCGGGAGAAGTCGACGGTCAGCACGTGGCCCTGCTTTCGGAGTTGACGCCTGCTACATCTGCCGCCGCCGCGGGCACGGGCCCCGTGGCGGCGCTGTTCCCGGCCGCGGCCGGGGCGGACCGGGCGGCGCCCGCAGCGGGGCGGCCGGTGGCGCCGGTGCGGTCGATGGCCTCGCGGTAACGGGTCACCGTGCCCTGTGCGGCCCTGGCCCAGGTGAAGTGGCGGAGCACGCGGTCACGTCCGGCGGCGCCGAGGCGGGCCCGCAGGTCCGCGTCGCCCAGCAGGCGGACGAGTCCGGCGGCCAGCGCGCCCGCGTCGCCGGGCGGTACCGCCAGGCAGGTCTCCCCGTCGCGGCCGGCCACCTCGGGGATGGCCCCGCCGGTGGTGGCGAGCAGCGGGGTGCCGGTCGCCATGGCCTCGGCGGCCGGGAGCGAGAAGCCCTCGTAGAGCGACGGGACGCACGCGACCTGCGCCGAGCGCACGAGGTCGACGAGTTCCGCGTCGGAGATGCCCTTGACGAACTCGACGGCGCCGTCGAGGCCGTAGCGCTCCATGGCCTGGGCGACGGGGCCCTCGGCGGGGCGCTTGCCGACGACGACGAGATGCGCCTGCGGGTGCTCGGTGCGCACCTTGGCCAGCGCCTCGACGAGGTGCACCAGGCCCTTCAGCGGCACGTCCGCGCTGGAGGTGGTCACGATCCGGCCCGGGACGACCGGCACGGACGGGTCGGGCGAGAACAGGTCGGTGTCGGCGCCGATGTGCACGACGTGGATCCGGTCCGGGCGGACGCCGAGGTGGTCGACGATCTCCTGGCGGGAGGTGCCGGAGACGGTCAGCACGGACGGCAGGCGCCGCGCCACGCGCTTCTGCATGCGCGTGAAGGCGTACCAGCGCCGCACCGACAGACGGCGCTTGAAGCCGTCGGCCGCGTCCAGCTCCAACTGCCGGTCGACGGTGATGGGGTGGTGGATGGTGGTCACCAGGGGTGCGCCGACGTCGCCCAGCAGGCCGTAGCCGAGCGTCTGGTTGTCGTGCACGACGTCGAACGCGCCGCGGCGGGCGCGCAGATGGCGGCGGGCGCGCAGCGAGAACGTCAGGGGCTCGGGGAAGCCGCCGGTCCACATGGTGCCGACCTCGAGGGCGTCGATCCAGTCGCGGTACTCGTCGCGGCCCGGGGTGCGGAAGGGGTCCGGCTGGCGGTACAGGTCGAGGCTGGGCAGCTCGGTGAGGCTCAGGCCGTCGTATCCCTCGTCCAGGACGGGGTAGGGCTGGGAGCCGATGACCTCGACGCGGTGGCCGAGGCGGGCCAGTTCCCGCGAGAGGTGGCGGACGTAGACGCCCTGGCCACCGCAGAACGGGTTTCCTTTGTAGGTGAGGAGCGCGATGCGGAGCGGTCGCAAGCCGTCGGCGGCCGGGTCCTGCGGGGCCCCGTCCTGACTGGCCTCAGCGGTCACCCTGGGCCCCCTTCTCCCTGCATTGTCCCGCGAGATTACGCCGGGACGCTAATCTAGAACAAGTTTCAGACTTGATCGTTCGGAGGCTCCGAATCTACCGGCAGGTAGGGGCGCTGTGAGCAGTGGATCAGGTGATTCACGCCACGGCCGGTGCCGTGCCATGCTGTGTGATCACCCGTCCTCACGGACGGTCACGGAACGGGATCGACGCATGCCCGCAGGAGCCGAGGTGAGCGCTCAGGTGAACAAGGTGGCCAAGGCGGAATCCGCGGCAGCAGCCGCGGCCCTCGCCTCCCCGCCCCTGACGGAGCGGCAGGAGGCCCGCCGCCGGCGCATCCTGCACGCGAGCGCCCAACTGGCCGTCCGGGGCGGCTTCGACGCCGTCCAGATGCGGGAGGTCGCGGAGTCCTCGCAGGTCGCGCTGGGCACGCTCTACCGGTACTTCCCCTCCAAGATCCATCTGCTGGTCGCCACGATGCAGGACCAGTTGGAGCACATGCACGGCACGCTGCGGAAGAGGCCGCCGCGGGGCGAGACGGCGGCCGAGCGGGTCGCCGAGACGCTGATGCGGGCCTTCCGCGCGCTCCAGCGCGAACCGCAGCTGGCCGACGCGATGGTGCGGGCCCTCACCTTCGCCGACCGCAGCGTGAGCCCCGAGGTCGACCAGGTGTCCCGGCAGACCACGGCGATCATCCTGGACGCGATGGGCCAGGAGGATCCGACGCCCGAGCAGCTCGGCGTGGTCCGCGTCATCGAGCACACCTGGCACTCGGCGCTGATCACCTGGCTGTCGGGCCGCGCGTCCATCGCCCAGGTCCGGGTCGACATCGAGACGGTCTGCCGCCTGATCGACCCGGCGCCTCCGGGCCGCTCCTGACGCGAGCCCCCACGTCCGTCGCCCCGCGGGGCGCTTTTGACGGGCGGGTACAGTAAGCGGGTCGTCATCACACCGTACGTGGGGAAGCCGGTGCAATTCCGGCGCTGACCCGCAACCGTGAGCCGCCCCGGGGCGGTGAGCCGGATCGCCGCGTACGGTTCGTGACCGGCTCGCGTGCCCGGCAGTCCGCCGGTGCACGGCACCGTCGAGGTATACGGAGCCGAGCCGCCGGGGTGTCCCGTGCCGCCCGGCTCCCCCAAGGGAGAGGCACCCGCCGATCATGAACGTCCGCCGCAGCGCCGCGGTCCTGGCCGCCGTCGCCGTGATCGGCGCCGCCACCCCGGCCGCCGCCGACCCGTCCCCCTCGCCGTCCCCGGCGCTCCCGTCCGCCCTCCACGGCGACAAGGACCCGAAGTACGACGGTGTCTGGCGCCAGTCGCTCGCGCTGCTCGCGCAGGACACCGTGGGGGTGAAGCCCGCGGCCGGCTCGGTGCGGTGGCTGGTGCGCCAGCAGTGCGCGGACGGCGCCTTCGCCGCCTACCGCGCCGACCCGGCCGCCGCGTGCGACGGCAGGACGATGGTCGACACCAACGCCACCTCCGCCGCCGTGCAGGCCCTGGCCGCGCTCGGCGGGCACGACGAGGTCACCCGCAAGGCCGTCGGCTGGCTGAAGTCCGTCCAGAACGAGGACGGCGGCTGGGGCTACGCGCCCGGCGGCGCCAGCGACACCAACTCGACGTCGGTCGTCATAGGCGCCCTGGCCGCCGCCGGCGAGCAGCCCGGCCGCGTCGAGAAGGGCGGGAAGTCGCCGTACGACGCGCTGCTGAAGCTCGCCCTGCCGTGCGGCGGGGACGAGGACGGGGCGTTCGCGTTCCAGCCGGACAAGAAGGGCAAGCTGTTCGCCAACGCCGACGCCACGGCCGCCGGGGTGCTCGGCGCGCTCGGCAAGGGCATGGCGGCGAAGGCCGGTGAGAAGAAGCCCGGCACGGACTGCGCGAAGCCGGGCACGCCCGGGCAGGCGGCGGCGAACGGGGCCGGCTACCTGACCGCCGCGCTGGCCGCGGACGGCGACCACCTGATGTCCGCCCTGCCCGGCGCCGAACCGCAGCCCGACTTCGGCAACACCGCCGACGCGGCCGTGGCGCTCGCCGCGCACGGCGACACCGGGCAGGCCGGGAAGTCCGTGCGGTGGCTGGAGAAGAACTCCGCCGCCTGGGCCCGGCAGAACGGCCCCGCCGCCTACGCCCAGCTGATCTTCGCCGCGCACGCGACGGGCACGGACCCGCGCGACTTCGGCGGCGCCGACCTGGTGAAGCAGCTGAACGCCACCGGCCCGGCCCCGCAGGCCGCCGCCGCGAAGGCGGACGGGCAGGGCGAGAACGAGGAGCAGGACTCGAAGGACTCGGACTCGGTGTTCGGCGTCTGGTGGTACGTCGGCGTCTGCCTGGTCGCGGGCATCGGCATCGGCTTCCTGTTCAGCAACGGCCGCCGGAAGAAGCAGCAGCCGTGATCCGCAGGGCCCTGCTGTTGCTTGTGGCCGCGCTCCTGCCGCTCGCGGGCGCCGGTCAGGCGCAGGCCGCCGGCTACCGCTACTGGTCGTTCTGGGAGCGCGACGGCGACCGCTGGGTGTACGCCACCCAGGGGCCGTCCACGGCCCGCCCCTCGGACGGCGACGTGCAGGGCTTCCGCTTCGCGGTGAGCGAGGACTCGGCGGACGCGGCCCGGCCGCGCGGCGCGGCCCGTTTCGACACGATCTGCGCGCGGACGCCCGCCGAGGAGGGCACCAAGCGCGTCGCCCTCGTCCTCGACTTCGGCACGGCCGCCGACGCCCCCGACGGCGAGCGTCCGCCGCCCGCGCGAACGGCCTGCGCCCGGATCTCCCCCGACGCGACCACCGCCGAGGCCCTGGCCGCGGTGGCCGGGCCGCTGCGCTACGGCAGCGACGCCCTGCTGTGCGCCATCGCCGGCTACCCGGAGAAGGGCTGCGGCGAGCAGGTCGCGCAGCGCCCGGAACCGTCGGCGAACGGGAACGAGTCGAAGGAGGACGGGGCGGAGGGCGGCACGTCCGGCGACGGCCCGGCCCTGGGGCTGGTCGCCGGCATCGCGGTGGTGGTGATCCTGGGGGGAGCAGCCGTCTGGCAGGTACGGCGGCGTGGCTAGCACGACCCCGCCGCAGGGGCGCCCGGCCACCCTGCACCCCGGTGCCTGGTGGCTGTGGGCCCTCGCCCTGGGCACCGCGGCCACCCGCACCACCAACCCCCTGCTGCTCGCCCTCCTCATCGCCGTCTCCGCCTACGTCGTGGCCGCCCGCCGGCCCGACACGCCCTGGTCCCGCTCCTACGGCGCCTTCGTCAAACTCGCCCTGCTCGTGCTGCTGGTCCGGCTGGTCTTCGCGACGGTCCTCGGCTCCCCGATCCCGGGCACGCACACCCTGTTCACGCTGCCCGAGGCCGGTCTGCCCGACTGGGCGCAGGGCATCCGCCTCGGCGGCAGGGTGACGGCGGAGGCCCTGGTCTTCGCGCTGTACGACGGTCTGCGGCTGGCCACCCTGCTGATCTGCGTCGGTGCCGCGAACGCCCTCGCGAACCCCGCCCGTCTCCTGAAGTCGGTGCCGGGCGCGCTGTACGAGATGGGCGTGGCGGTCGTCGTCGCGCTCACCTTCGCCCCGAACCTCATCGCGGACGTGCAGCGGCTGCGCGCCGCCCGCAGGCTGCGCGGCCGTCCGGACAAGGGCGTCCGGGGCCTGCTGCAGGTGGGCCTGCCGGTGCTGGAGGGCGCGCTGGAGCGTTCGGTCGCCCTGGCCGCCGCGATGGACGCCCGCGGCTACGGCCGCACCGCGCAGGTCCCGCCCGCGGTCCGGCGTACCACCGCCGCGCTGACCCTGGGCGGGCTGCTCGGCGTGTGCGCCGGGACGTACGGGCTGCTCACCGCCGAGGGCGGCTCCTACGGCGTGCCCGTCCTGGTCCTCGGCTGCGCCGCCGCCCTGGCGGGCCTGCGGCTCGGCGGCCGCCGCTCCCTGCGCACCCGCTACCGCCCGGACCGCTGGGACGCGCGGGCCTGGCTGGTCGTGGCCTCCGGCGTGGCCGTCGCGGCCCTGCTCACGCTCGCGTCCGTCCGCGATCCCGCGGCACTGCAGCCCGGCGTGGTCCCGCTCGTGGCGCCGACGCTCCCCCTCTGGCCCGCCGCGGCGATCCTTCTCGGCCTGCTGCCCGCGTTCGTCGCCCCCGACCCGAAGGAGCCTTCGTGATCCGCTTCGAGGACGTCTCCGTGACCTACGACGGGGCCGCCGAACCCACGGTCAGGGACGTCGACTTCGAGGTCCCGGAGGGCGAACTGGTCCTGCTGGCGGGCCCGTCCGGAGTCGGCAAGTCGACCGTCCTCGGCGCGGTCAGCGGACTGGTCCCGCACTTCACCGGCGGCACGCTGCGCGGCCGGGTCACGGTCGCCGGGCGCGACACCCGCACCCACAAGCCGCGCGAACTGGCCGACGTGGTCGGCACGGTCGGCCAGGACCCGCTGTCCCACTTCGTCACGGACACCGTCGAGGACGAACTCGCCTACGGCATGGAGTCGCTGGGCCTCGCCCCGGACGTGATGCGCCGCCGCGTCGAGGAGACCCTGGACGTCCTGGGCCTGGCCGGTCTGCGCGACCGCCCGATCGCCACGCTCTCCGGCGGCCAGCAACAGCGGGTCGCGATCGGCTCGGTGCTCACCCCGCACCCGGACGTCCTCGTCCTGGACGAGCCGACCTCCGCGCTCGACCCGGCCGCGGCCGAGGAGGTGCTGGCCGTCCTGCAACGGCTGGTGCACGACCTGGGCACGACCGTCCTCATGGCGGAACACCGACTGGAACGTGTCGTGCAGTACGCCGACCGGGTCGTGCTGCTGCCGGGGCCGGGCGCCGCACCCGTGCTGGGCACTCCGGCCGAGGTGATGGCCGTGTCGCCGGTGTACCCGCCGGTGGTGGCCCTCGGTCGCCTCGCGGACTGGTCCCCGCTGCCCCTGACGGTCCGCGACGCCCGACGCCGGGCGGCCCCGCTCCGCGACCGGCTCGCCGACGCACCGGAGGCGGACGGCAGCCCGGACGGCCGGCGCCAATCCGTCACCCGTCCCACCGAGCCCACGGCCCCCGGCCGGCGCCGCCCCTGGTTCCGCCGCGACCGCACCGCCCCCGCCGGCGTCGAGGACGCCGTGCACGCCGCCGAGGTCCGGGCGCTGGCCGTCACCCGGGGCCGCGTCCGGGCCCTGCGGCACATCGACCTCACCGTCGACCCGGGCGAGACGATCGCCCTCATGGGCCGCAACGGCGCCGGGAAGTCGACGCTGCTCAATTCCCTCGTCGGCCTGGTCGCCCCCACCTCGGGCACGGTCCTCGTCGACGGCGCCACGCCCCACCGCACCGCCCCGAGGGACCTCGTCCGCAAGGTCGGGCTGGTGCCGCAGGAGCCGCGCGACCTGCTCTACGCCGACACCGTCGCCGCCGAGTGCGCGGCGGCCGACCGGGACGCGGGCGCGGACCCCGGCACCTGCCGCGCCCTGGTCGGCGACCTGCTTCCGGGTGTCGCCGACGGCACCCACCCCCGGGACCTGTCCGAGGGGCAGCGGCTCGCGCTCGCCCTGGCCGTCGTGCTGACCGCCCGGCCCCCGCTGCTGCTGCTGGACGAGCCGACCCGCGGCCTGGACTACGCGGCCAAGGCCCGGCTGGCCGCCGTGCTGCGGACCCTGGCCGCCGAGGGCCACGCCATCGTGCTGGCCACCCATGACGTGGAACTGGCCGCCGAGATCGCCCACCGGGTGGTGCTGCTCGCGGAGGGCGAGGTGATCGCCGACGGCCCGACCGCGGACGTGGTGGTGTCGTCGCCGTCCTACGCGCCGCAGGTGACGAAGATCCTCGCCCCGCAGCACTGGCTCACCGTCTCGCAGGTCCGCGCGGCCCTCGCCGGGACCGGCCGATGAGCGCCCGCACCGGCACAACCGCACCCGCCCGGCCGACGCGCCGGCGCCAGGCGCGGGCCGTCCGCCTCGGCCCCCGCTCCCTCGCCGCACTGATCCTGGTCAGCGCCGTGGGGGTCGCCGCCTTCGGCTGGCCCTTCCTCGCCCCGCCCACCTCGGGGCTCAGCGCCCACTCCCAGGACGCGCCCTGGCTGTTCGCGGGACTGCTGGTGCTGCTGGTGGCCGTGGTGGGCGCGTCGATCTCCGAGTCCGGCCTGGGCCCGAAGGCGGTCGCGATGCTCGGGGTGCTCGCCGCGACGGGGGCGGCCCTGCGGCCGATCGGCGCCGGCACGGCGGGTATCGAGCCGATGTTCTTCCTGATGGTGCTCAGCGGCCGGGTCCTCGGCCCGGGCTTCGGGTTCGTCCTGGGCTCGGTGACCATGTTCGCGTCGGCGCTGCTCACGGGCGGGGTCGGGCCGTGGCTGCCGTTCCAGATGCTGGCGATGGGATGGTTCGCGATGGGCGCGGGACTGCTGCCCGGGCCGGACCGGCTGCGCGGCCGGGCCGAACTCGCGCTGCTCGCCGGGTACGGCTTCGTCGCCGCGTTCGCCTACGGCCTGTTCATGAACATGGCCGGGTGGCCCTTCATGGGGACGCTCGCCTCGAACGTGGCTTTCGACCCCGGCGCGCCGGTCGCCACGAATCTGGCCCGCTTCTTCGCCTACTGCGTGGCGACCTCACTCGGCTGGGACCTGGGCCGTGCCGTCGTCACGGTCGTCCTGACCCTGGCGCTCGGCCAGCCGGTCCTCAAGGCCCTGCGCCGGGCCACACGCCGGGCGGCCTTCGAGACGCCGGTCACCTTCGAGGCACCCAGGCCGGACGCCGGGCGTGAGACCCCCCACATGACCGGCGTCACGTACGAAGCGGGGCCGTAGCGCGAGGCCGTGGTGACGCGGGGGGAATCCTGCCCGGTATGCGGCCGGGCCTAGTAGAGGGGTTCGTTGCACGCACCCGCTGGGCCTGTTTCGGTGGACGACCGCGCCGCGTTCGGCAGTGTGCGCGGCGCCCGGAACCGGTCACGAGCCGGTTCCCTCCGACCGGAGGCGGCGGTCCCCTGATCCCCGGGGCCGCCGCCTTCGCCGTACGGTCATTCGGCGGCGGCGGAGGCCCAGTTGACGAACGCGGTGAACGGGGCGGGACGCAGGGTCAGAACGGGCCCGGCGGGGTCCTTGGAGTCGCGCACGGCGACGGTGGCCCCAGGAATTTCGGCGACCTCCACACACTCGCCGCCCTGATCGCTGCTGTAGCTGGACTTGCGCCAAGCCAGGGCTCCGACCGGCGCGCATTCGACGCACTGGCCGCCTTGATCACCGCTGTAGGACGACTTACGCCACTGCATCTCCATAGCGTTCCTCCATCACGCGCCGGATAAGCTCCGCCGAGTCGTTGAGGGACAGCGCGGCGGCCCGCAGGTGATCGTAACGGAGCGAACACTCCCTGACTGTGTCCGGGTTGGCGGTCGGATGACCGCTGCCGTACCCCTCCGTGTAGACGATGGTGGGATCGCTCGTGAAGCGGTAGACGTCGAATGAGCCTTGCAGTCCGGCATGGGCCCCGACGGACAGCGGCAGCACCTGGATGTTGATCCGCGGGTCGTCCTCGAACGACAACAGATGGGCGAGTTGCTCCCGCATCACCTCAGGTCCGCCGATCTCCAGGCGGAGCGCGGCCTCACTGAGGACCGCCCAGAAGATCGGCGGCTCCTGCTTCACGAAGACGCGCTGCCGGGCGAGGCGTACCGCCGTCCGGTCTTCGAGGTCGGACTTGTCCAGCGCGCCGAGCACGGCCTGCGCGTACCCCCGGCTCTGGAGCAGCCCGAGGACCATGTGGGTCTGGAAGGAACAGATCTCGGTGGCCCGCACCTCCAGCTCCGCGACCTGCTGGAACCAGGCCGGGAGCCGGCTGCGCAGCACCAGTTCGACGAGCCGGGAGAAGAGACCGTCCGTACCCAGTGCCGCATCCGCTCGCTCGCTGAACTCCGGCGTCGGCACCTTCCTGGCCGTCTCGATCTGGCCCACCAAGGAGCCGGTGTAGTTGACGATGTCCCCCAACTGCCGTTGCGTCAGCCCGGCCGCCTCCCGGTGCCGGCGCAACTCGTAGCCGTAGTAGTCGAGCGGGGAGGCCCCCGGGTCGAGGGCGTTGATGTGGGTCACGCGCGAAGCCCCTCTCACGCAACTCCGTCCACTACGGGACGCGTTGTATCCGATCCGTAGCCGAGGGTAGTCACCGCACGTCAGGCTCGTCCCGTGAACGGATACATTCCCGCGCAGTACTCGATGCGCCTCACCGTCGGCGCGCACGCCCCCCGCCATGTCCGCCGTATCGTCCGCTCGTTCCTCCTGGAGTGGGGCGCGCCCGAGCTGTCGGACGCCGTGGAACTGGGCGTCACGGAACTGCTGGCCAACGTCGTACGGCACGTCCCGGACCGGCGCTGCGCCCTTCTGCTGCTGCGGCAGCGGAGCGGCGTACGGGTGGAGGTCACGGACGGCAGCGCCGAACTGCCGCGCACACCGCCGTCCTTGGACGAGGACTCGGAGGGCGGCCGGGGCCTGCTCCTGCTGGAGGCGATGGCCGACAAGTGGGGCGTGTCCCTGTGGGCGGACGGCGGCAAGACGGTGTGGTTCGAGTGCGGAACCGGGGCTCACTGAGCCTCGCGCTGGGCCTTACCCGCGCGCGGGGTCCAGGGTCGGCTTCCGGTCAGGCTCTTCGATCGCCACGCCGACCGGTGGCCTCGGTCCGGACAGCAGGTACGTCAGGCCGAACCCGGCCGCCACCACGGCCGCTCCGCCCACCGCGTCCAGCACCCAGTGGTTCCCCGTGGCGACGATCGCCGACGCCGTGAGCAGGGGGTGCAGCGCGCCGAGGGCCTTCACCCACCACCGGCGGGCCAGGACCGCGATCACCACGCCGCACCACAGGGACCAGCCGAAGTGCAGGGACGGCATCGCCGCGTACTGGTTGGTGAGGTGGGTGAGCGTGCCGTAGTCCGGCTGGGCGAAGTCCTGGACGCCGTGGACGGTGTCGATGAAGCCCAGCGTCGGCATCAGGCGCGGCGGGGCCAGCGGGTAGAGCCAGAAGCCGGCCAGGGCGAGCAGGGTGGCGAGGCCGAGGGCCGAGCGCGCCCAGCGGTACTGGGCGGGACGGCGCCAGTAGAGGAGGGCCAGGACGGTCAGCGGGACGACGAAGTGGAAGGAGGTGTAGTAGAAGTCGAAGAACTCCCGCAGCGGGTCCAGACCGGCGACGGTGTGGTTGACCCAGCGCTCGACGTCGATGTGCAGGGCGCGTTCGAGGTCGTACACCTGCATCCCGTGCTCCTCGGCCTCGGCCCGCCCCGCCGCGTTGCTGCCGCCGGTCGCGGCGAGCCTGACCTCGGAGTACCCGGCGTAGGTGACGCGGATGAGGAGCAGTTCGAGCAGCAGGTTCGGCCGGGTGAGGACCCGGCGCAGGGGCGGCACGAGCGGCACGTGGCGGAAGCGGGTGGGGACGGCGGGCGCGTACGCGGCCGGTTTCGGCTCGCGGTAGTACGACGAGGTGCGGGGCAGGAACGGCAGGGCGACGGCGGCGGCGAGGGCGGCCAGCAGCACGGCGTTCGTGCGCAGCGGGTCCAGGGACGTCATGTCCGGGAACAGCACCTTGGCCGGCAGGGTCATGACCAGCACGACGGCGACGGGCCAGACGTAGCGGTCGGAGCTGCGGGTGCCGACCCGGCCGACGGCCGCGAGGAGCACCCACAGCAACTGGTGCTGCCAGGCCGTGGGCGAGACGGCGATCGCGGCGCAGCCGGTGACGGCGACCGCGAGCAGCAGCTGGCCGTCGTGCGCGTAGCGCACGGCCCGGCGCAGTGCCAGGACGGCGACGGCCGCGCCGAGGGTGAGGAACAGGGCGATCTCCAGCGGCCCGCTGAGGCCGAGGCGCAGCAGGGCGCCGTGCAGGGACTGGTTGGCGAGGTCGTCGGCCGGGCCGCCGAGGCCGGCGCCCGCCAGGTGGTGCACCCAGTAGCGGTAGGAGTCGGCGGGCATGGCCGCCCAGGCCAGGCCGGTGCAGGCGGCGAAAGTGGCCCCGGCGGACAGGGCCGCGCTGCGGCGGCCGGTGCACCACAGCAGCGGTGTGAACAGCAGCAGGGTCGGCTGGAGCGCGGCGGCGAGGCCGATGAGCACGCCGCTGGTGCGCTGGCCGTGTGCGGCGAAGCAGCCCAGCAGGACGAGCAGGACCGGGATGATGCTGGTCTGGCCGAGCCACAGGGCGTTGCGCACCGGCAGGGAGATCATCAGCAGGCTGATGGCGACGGGGGTGGCCAGCAGGGCGGTGCGGCGGCCGACCGGCTGCGGCAGGGCCCGGGCGGCGAGCACGCCCAGGGCCACGACCAGCAGCAGGGTGCCGAAGGTCCACCCCCAGCCGAGGGCCTGCTCGGCGGAGCGGGTGAGGGGCTTGAGGGCGAGGCCGTTGAAGGGCGTGCCGGTGAAGCGGGTCGAGTCGTAGAGCGAGCCGTTGACGTGCAGCACGCCGTTCGGGCCGACCCAGGTCTCCAGGTCGATGAGGCGCTCGCCGCGCGGGGTGGCGAGGACGACGGCCACCTGCCGGGCGGCGAGCAGGGCGACGACCAGCCACAGGCCGAGGCGGGCCGCTCTCAGGCGTGGGTGGTCCCGGCCGACGGCTGTCGCTCCGATGGATTCCGCCGGTCGCCCGTCACGATTCGCCTGAGACATGCCCTTGCCGGCCTCCCGCCCCAGTTCATCCCACATGTCATGGATGTGGGAATTCCTCCGCGAACCCTACGAGGGCTCGCCTCGCCACGGGAAAGAAGACGCGGGTTACCCCCGATTCACCTGACGTCCGTCCTCCTTTTGTCCGGATGACGATAGTCCGCGCCCGTTTCGGCCGCCTCTCGTGAACGCGAGAAGGATCACAAGGGACACGGGTGGGAACCGTGCGCGGACGGGCAGAAGCCCCTGGGCAATCACGGTTTACGTGCACTGTGCAACGAAGGTCGTACCGCCCGTAGGCGGTCCAAAGCCGCCTATCGTCGCTTTTCGGCCCGTACGACAGCGCCGCCGCGCGGGACCGTGCCCCTGTCCCCGTCGAAAGGTAGGCGAGCGAGTCTTGTCGACTGCCTCAGTCGTCACCTCCCCGTCCCTGGCGAAGCCCCGCAGCGCGAAGGCCGCCGACCCCACCGTCACCGACCCCGCACTGGTCAAGCGCGCCGTGAAGGCGGCCGCGCTGGGCAACGCGATGGAATGGTTCGACTTCGGTGTCTACAGCTACATCGCGGTCACGCTGGGCAAGGTCTTCTTCCCCTCGGGCAACCCCACCGCCCAGCTGCTCTCCACGTTCGGCGCCTTCGCCGCGGCCTTCCTGGTCCGCCCCCTGGGCGGCATGGTCTTCGGCCCGCTCGGCGACCGCGTCGGTCGCCAGAAGGTCCTCGCCCTCACGATGATCATGATGGCCGCGGGCACCTTCGCGATCGGTCTGATCCCGTCGTACGCGACGATCGGTGTCGGCGCGCCGATCCTGCTGCTCGTGGCCCGCCTGGTGCAGGGCTTCTCCACCGGCGGCGAGTACGCCGGTGCCTCGACGTTCATCGCCGAGTACGCCCCGGACAAGCGGCGCGGCTTCCTCGGCAGCTGGCTGGAGTTCGGCACGCTCGCCGGCTACATCGGCGGCGCGGGCCTGGTCACGCTGATGACCGCCCTGCTGTCCGCCGACGACCTCACCTCGTGGGGCTGGCGCATCCCGTTCCTGATCGCGGGCCCGATGGGCATCATCGGCCTCTATCTGCGCATGCGCCTGGAGGAGACCCCGGCGTTCGCCGCCGAGGTCGCCAAGGCCGAGAAGGACCGGCCCAAGGTGCCGCTGCGCGAGATGGTCACCGGCCAGTGGCGCGCGCTGCTGCTCTGCGTCGGCCTGGTGCTGGTCTTCAACGTCACCGACTACATGCTGCTGTCGTACATGCCCAGCTACCTGACCAGCGAGCTGCACTACGACGAGACCCACGGTCTGCTCGTCGTGCTCGGCGTGATGGCCGTGAT
Source organism: Streptomyces sp. NPDC026246 (assembly GCF_055567995.1). Taxonomy (NCBI): domain Bacteria; kingdom Bacillati; phylum Actinomycetota; class Actinomycetes; order Kitasatosporales; family Streptomycetaceae; genus Streptomyces; species Streptomyces sp. NPDC026246. The sequence goes on from NZ_JBVHPJ010000002.1 coordinate 164,223, forward strand.
GATGGTCGCCCAGCCGTTCGTCGGCGCGCTGACCGACCGCGTCGGCCGCCGCCCGGTGATCGCCACCGGCTGCGCGGGCTTCCTGCTGCTGTCCGTGCCCGCCCTGCTGCTGATCCGCGACGGCAGCCTGCTCGCGGTCGCGCTCGGCATGGGCGCCCTGGGCCTGCTGCTGGTGTGCTTCACGGCGGCCATGCCCGCGGCCCTGCCCGCGCTGTTCCCGACCCGGGTCCGCTACGGCTCGCTGTCGATCGGCTTCAACGTCTCGGTGTCCCTGTTCGGCGGCACGACCCCGCTGGTGGTCACGGCCCTGATCGGCGCGACCGGGAACATGATGATGCCCGCGTACTACATGATGGCCGCGGCCGTGATCGGCGGTTTCGCCGTGTGGCGCATGACGGAGTCGGCCGGCCGCCCCCTGCCCGGCTCGGCCCCCTCGGTGGCGCCGCAGGAGCGGTGAGCCCAGGGGCGGCCCGACGGACCCGTGCTCCGGCCGCCCCTGCTCCGGCCGCTCCCGGTCCGGCTGTGCGGAACCCCCGGCCGGTCGTGATCGTTCGTCTGCTGGTGCACCGTTGGTGGACCGTTCCGGCCGGGTACAGAAGGGCAGCCGTATGAGCGAGTCGCATGTCTGGGACGAGGTCGACGCCTACTTCAGCGAGCGTCTCGCCCCGGACGACGAGGTCCTGGCCGCCGCGCTGCGCGACAGCGACGCCGCCGGACTCCCCCGCATCGCGGTCTCCTCGAACCAGGGCAAGCTCCTGCAGCTCCTCGCCCAGATCCAGGGCGCCCGGCACATCCTGGAGATCGGCACACTCGGCGGCTACAGCAGCATCTGGCTGGGTCGCGCCCTCCCGTCCGACGGGCGCCTGGTCTCCCTGGAGTACGACCCGCGGCACGCCGAGGTCGCCGCCGGCAACCTCGCCCGTGCCGGACTGGCCGAGCGCGTCGAGGTGCGGGTCGGCCCGGCCCTGGAGTCGCTGCCCGCGCTGGCCGCCGAGAACCCGCCCCCGTTCGACCTGGTCTTCATCGACGCCGACAAGGTCAACAACCCCCACTACGTGGAGTGGGCGGTCGAACTGGCCGGGCCGGGCTCCCTGATCGTCCTCGACAACGTCGTCCGCGGCGGCCGGGTGACCGACGCGGCCAGCACGGCCCCCGACGTGGTCGGTACGCGCACGGCCATCGATCTGATCGGCAGCCACCCGAGACTGTCCGGCACGGCGATCCAGACGGTCGGCACCAAGGGCTACGACGGGTTCGCCCTGGCACGCGTCCTGCCGTGACCCGGTCCGCCCGGGGCGGCTTCCGTCACTCACGCCCCGGGCGTCAGACCTCGTGGTAGAAGCCCACGTTGACGCTGCGCGGGGCGGTGCGGTCCTGGACGACGATCTCGCCGCTGCCGCCCCTCGGCAGCGGGACCGTGCCGCCGTAGGCGAGCGGCTGGGCGTACTCGCCGACCGTCAGCCGGACCTCGGAGGACGGGTCGGGCTGGGAGCCGCGCAGCCAGGTCACCTGCCAGGTGCCGTCGGGTCCGCACAGGAACTCCAGGTGGACGCGGGAGACGAACAGCCAGTCGTCCGGCGTGCCCAGCCGGCACACGGACTTGTCGCGGCCCACCCGCAGCACCGCACCCGGCTCGCTGGGCGCCTCGGCCATGAGCATGCCGGCCGTGGCCCCCTCCTCCGCCGCGGAGACGGCGGCCATGGTGAGTTCGAGCACGTGCGCTCCTCCTGGGACGTCCGAAACGAGCCTGTAAGCCCGCCGCATGATAGAACGCCCGGCTGCGCGGTGTCCGGCACAATGGGTGCATGACCGAGCGGAAGCCACCCGGCGTCGACTTCGAGTCCTGGGTCGACCGGCAGATCCGTGACGCGGAGGCGCGCGGGGAGTTCGAGCGACTGCCCGGGGTGGGCCGTCCCCTGCCGCCGGACGTGGAGAACTCCTACGACGAACTGTGGTGGGTCAAGCGGAAGATGGCCCGCGAGGGCTTCTCCGTCCTGCCGCCCGCGCTGGCCCTGCGCAAGGAGGCCGAGGACGCGCTGGAGGCCGCGCTGGCGGCCCCCTCGGAGCGGATCGTCCGGAAGATCATCGGCGAGGTCAACGACAAGATCCGCGACATGATGTTCAAGCCGCCGCCCGGCCCCCCGCTCGGAAAGAAGCCGTACGACGTCGAGGACGTCGTACGGCAGTGGCGGGAGCGCCGGGCGGAGCACTGAGCGGGCCGGCCGGCCCGGTCAGACGTGCAGCAGGCGTTCCGCGAGTTCCCGGTAGTCCTTCAGGGCCAGGCGGAGCTGCTCGGTGTCGGCGGCGGAGACGGTCTTGTCGCCGCCGCTCTCGGCGGTCTGCCAGGACCGGCGCAGCGTCCGGCGGCGTTCCGTCACGACCTCGGTGAACCGGGCCGTGATCTCTTCCAGTACCTGGTCGGCCTCCTCGACGGAGGCGCGGGGCCCGTCGACGAACCCGGCGACGGCGTGCCGCAGACGCTCGCCGAGCTTGTCGGAGGCGTCGTGCGGGAAGAGGTGCGCACCGGTGGCGCCGCCCGCGTGGCCGGCGTCGCGGTCGGTGCCGTGCGCGTGGGTGCCGAGCTTGTCGGTGCCGAGCTTGTGGGTGCCGGTCGAGGTGACGTGGTCCGCGTCGGTGCCGCGCGTGCCACCGGGGGCCGCGTCGCCACCCTGGGTGCCGGTGCCGGTGCCGGTGCCGAGGATCGTGGTGTCCTGAGTGCCGGTGCCGGTGCCGGTGCCGAGGGGGCGGGTGTCGTGGAGGCCGGTGTCGTGGGTGGCGTTCCCGGACGTCGCCGTGCCGTGGGCGTCGGTGCCCTGCGCGGCGACGCGGCCGGCGTCGGTGGCACCACCGGCGTCGGTGGCGCGGTCCGCGTCGGCGAGACGGGGGTCACCGGCGGGTGTGCCGGTGCCGGTGTGCGCCGGAGCGTGTCCGGCGGCCGGGGCGGTCTCGCCGCGGGCGTCCGGTGCGGGTGTGTGCGGCGTGTCCGGCGTGTGGTCGCCGGGCCGTCGGGGCATGTCGGTCATCGGACTCAGCTCTCCTTCGCCTGGCGTCGGTTGAGGGCCCACGGCATGCTGCCGCGCCCGGAGGCCTTGCGATCGCCGGCCGGCACGGCGTGGTCCCGGCCGTCGTGGCGCGCGGTCTCGTGCCGCCCGTGCGTGCGGCCGTCGTCGTGACGGTCCGGCCGCACCAGCTCCTCGAACAGGGCGCGGGCGGCCACCATGGCCTCGCGCATGTCCTCGGTGCCCTGGCCGCCGTCCCGGGCGTCCTGCGGGCGCAGCTGAGCCGCGCGGTGCACGCGCCGGTAGCCGTCGACGTGGTGGGCGTGGTGCACGGACAGCGCGGCAAGCTGCTCCTCGTACTGCCCGCCGTCCGGGAAGCCCCGCACGCCGGCGAGTTCGGCGATCAGCGCGTCCGCCTCGGCGACGGCGTCGCGCGGCGAGTCGACGAAGCGCTCCTGGGCGGCGGTCCAGCGCGCCTGGTACTGCTCGCGCTGCGCCGGCTCCAGCGGCCGTACGCGCAGGTCGCCGTGGCGCTCCAGACGCTCGGTCAGCTCGCGCTCGGCCGCCGTGGTGTCGCCGTCGTGCCGGGCGAGGACCCGCTCGTACTCGGGTCCGAAGCGGCGCTTGAGGTTCGGGCCGCGTCCGGTCCCGCGGGCACGCAGGGTCAGGGCGGCCGCGATGATGACGACGACCGCCGCGATCACGATCAATGCAATGATCAGGCCAGTGGACATGGATGCCTTCCGGGGTTCGGGCCCAACCGGCTCTCCTGGCGAGCCGGTTCGCGGTTCGTGTTGCCCGGAAGTCCGGCCGTAAACGACGCGCGCACGGGACGGGGCCCGTGCGCGCCCCGGGGATTATCCGGTTGCGGGGCCCGTGGGGCGGCTGCGGAGAATGCGGTCCATGACCTGGACCGTGGCCCCGGAACCGTACGACTCCCCCGTCGCCGCCGCGCTGTGGCGGGCGTACTACACGGAGGTCAGCGACCGCTGGTATCTGCTGCACGAGGGGCGGCGCACCGATCCGGACGAGCTGGAGCGGGAGATCGCCGCCCAGCCCGGCGCCGATCTCGCCCCGCCGCGCGGGGAGTTGCTCGTCGCCCGGTACGGCGGTGAGCCGGCCGGCACGGCGGGGGTGCGGCTGCTGGACGGCGTGACCGCCGAGCTGAAGCGGGTGTTCGTGCATCCCGCGATGCGCGGCAGGGGCGGTGCCCCGCTCCTGGTGGGCGCCGCCGAGGACACCGCACGCGCGCTCGGCGCCGCACGGCTGATCCTGGACACCCGCAGCGACCTCGTCGAGGCCCGTGCCCTGTACGGCCGGCTCGGGTACACGGAGACCGGACGGCACAACGACGACCCGTACGCCGAGCACTGGTTCACCAAGCGGCTCGTCTGACGCGGCCGGACCGGCGGCCCGGACGGCAGCTCACACCGGCTGCTCGAACGGCCGCTCACACCGGTCGCTCAGACCGGCTGCTCGGACCGCTGTTCGGTCCGCCGCTCCTCGCGGGGACGGTCGTTGCGGGATCCGCACAGCTCGCCGTTCAGCTCCCGGACGAGCGCGACCAGGTCGGTGGGCCGGTCGGGACCCCACCAGTCGCCCAGCAGTTCGGCGAGGGACTCCTCCCGGGCCTCGGCCAGCCGCTCGGCGTGCACGCGGCCCTGATCGGTCAGGACGAGGTCGACGCCATCGCGCACGGCGAGCCGCCGCTCCTCGACCTGACGGACGGCCTCCATGACGACGGGCAGCGGCACGGGCATGCGCTCGGCCAGGGCGGCGGGCTCGACCCTCCCGTACCTGCGGATGCGCAGCAGCAGCCAACTCGCCGCGGGCAGCAGGTCGTAGTCCGCCCGCTCGGTGATCCGGCGGTAGATCTCCCGGCGGCCCGCGCGGGTGCCGAGCACCGACAGCGCGCGGCACACCTCGTCGTACGAGGACCGCTCGACGGGGTTGCTGGCCAGCGTCTCGGAGATGTCCGGCGCGGTGACCGAGGCGCGCAACCGGTCCTCCTTGAGGAACCAGGCCAGTACGAACCCGACGAGCGCGACGGGCGCGGCGTACAGGAAGACGTCCGTGATGGCGACGGCGTAGGCGTGCAGGGCCGCCGGACGCAGGCCGGGCGGCAGGGCGGCGATGCCGCGCGGGTCGGCCTCCAGCGAGCCCGCGGAGACGCCGGCCGGGAGCGGGGTGCCGCGGAAGGCGTCGCCGAGCAGGTCGCCGAGCCGGCCCGCGAAGACGGTGCCGAAGATGGCGACGCCGAACGAGGCGCCGATGGAACGGAAGAAGGTCGCCCCGGAGGTGGCGACGCCCAGGTCCTCGTAGGGGACGGCGTTCTGCACGATGAGCACGAGCACCTGCATCACCAGGCCGAGGCCGAGCCCGAAGACGAAGAAGAACCCGCTCAGCTCGGCCGTGGAGCTGTTCTCGTCGAGCTGGTGCAGCAGGAGCAGGCCCAGCGCGGTGATGCCGGTGCCGGCGATCGGGAAGACCTTCCAGCGGCCGGTCCGGCTGACGATCTGCCCGGACGTCGTGGAGGCCAGCAGCAGCCCGACCACCATGGGCAGCATGTACACGCCCGACAGGGTGGGGCTGATGCCGTGCACGACCTGGAGGAAGGTCGGCAGGTACGTCATCGCGCCGAACATCGCGAAGCCGACGACGAAACTGATCACGGCGGAGAGCGTGAAGGTCCGCACCCGGAACAGCTTGAGCGGCAGCACGGGTTCGGCGGCCCGTCGCTCCACGACGACGAACGCGCAGGCCAGCAGGACCGCGAGGACGGCGAGGCCGATGATCTGCGGGGAACCCCAGCCCCAGGTGGTCCCGCCGAGCGAGGCCACCAGCACCAGGCAGGTGGCGACGGCGGCGATGAGGAAGGTGCCGAGGTAGTCGATGACGTGCCGCTGCCGGTTGCGTGGGATGTGCAGGACGGCCGCGATCACGGCGAGTGCCACCACGCCCACGGGCAGGTTGATGTAGAACACCCAGCGCCAGCTGGCGTGCTGGGTGAGCACCCCGCCGAGCAGCGGCCCGAGCACGCTGGTCGCGCCGAAGACGGCCCCGAACAGGCCCTGGTAGCGCCCGCGTTCACGCGGCGGCACAAGGTCGCCGACGATCGCCATCGACAGCACGATCAGGCCACCGCCGCCCAGTCCCTGCACCGCCCGGAAGGCGATCAGCTGGCCCATGTCCTGCGCGGCCCCGCACAGCGCGGAGCCGATCAGGAAGATCACGATCGCCGTCTGGAACAGCCGCTTGCGGCCGTACTGGTCGCCGAGCTTGCCCCACAGGGGCGTGGCGGCGGTCGCGGCCAGCAGATACGCCGTGACCACCCAGGACAGGTGATCCAGGCCGCCGAGGTCGCTGACGATGGTGGGCAGCGCGGTCGACACGATGGTCTGGTCGAGTGCGGCGAGCAGCATGCCGAGCAGCAGCGCGCCGATGGACACCAGCACGTTGCCGGGCACCTGCTCCCGGTCGGCGGTGCCCGCGCCTGAGGGCTTGACGGCGTTCACGTCCCCGGCCATGCGACCTCCCACGGGCTCTGTGACATTTTCCATCGTGACCGCTGTGGACCGTTATGGCCCGCCGGGCCCCTTTGGAAGCCGAGGTTCCGGGGGCTCGTCCGCCGCGCTGTGGAGAAGATCTGGATAATCTCTGGAGTTCGCGAGGGGAGGGAGGAACGCGTGGAATCTCCGGCAGGCCACCCGTGCCCGGAGTGCGGGGTACCCAGACGGCAGGACAGCACGCCTTCCTGCTCCTGCACGGACCGCGTCGCGGACGCCCTGCGCGACGCCCGCACGGCGGAGGCGGCAGCGGCGGAGGACTTCGACCCGCTCCGCATCCGCCCGTACGTGGAGCTCGACGGCGCGCGGCCCGAGGGGCCCGGGCCCGGGGACCGGGAGAGCGGCGAAACGCTTCCTCACCACGACGGGACGGCCACCCCGCCACCCGCTTCGGGACCCGGTCAGGTCGCACTCTCCCCGGCAGCCGGACGCGAGCGGCGGCAGGGTGCGGCCCGGCCGACGGCACAGCCACCGGTTGCGGCCGCGACCGACGGCAGGCCGACCACCCCCCATCCCGCTGACGCCCCTCCCCTCTCCCCCGCAGCCGGACGCAAGCGCCGCCAGGACGCGTCACGCCCGGTGGCGCAGGCACCCGTGCCTCCCGTGACAGGAAGCACGCCACCACCCGCGGACCCGGCAGACGACGCCCTCCCGCCCTCCCCCACATCCGCGAACCCACCCGACGGCAACCTCCCGCTCTCCCCCGCAGCCGGACGCAAGCGCCGCCAGGACGCGTCACGCCCGGTGGCGCCGGTTTCGGCCGGCGAGCCTCCGCAGGAGCACGCAGGAGACGCGCCCGGGGGCGAGCCCTCGCGCTCCGCACGGACCGCGGGGGCGGCAGCCGGCATGCCGGGGCCTTCCCCGGCCGAGACCACCCTGCCCCTGGGCGCGGTCGGCCCGGCCGCCGTTCCGCCGGGCCCGCAGGCCGACCCGGACGGGACCGCCGTCCTACCCGCCGCGGCCGCCCCGGCCGCCGTTCCGCCGGGCCCGCAGGCCGACCCGGACGCGACCGCCGTCCTGCCCGCCGCGGCCGCCCCGGCCCAGGCCCGGCCTGACGACCCGGTGGGCACCGACCCCACGACCGTCCTGCCGGCGGCCGAGGCCACCGCCGTCCTGCCCGCCGCCCCGGCCGCCTCGGTGGTTCCCGCGCCCCTCGTGTCCGGTGGAAGCGAACCGAGCGTGTCCGACTTGCGGCTCTTCGACGGTGCGGACGCCCGCGACCCCGGCGCGCCGGCGCCGCACGGGGCCGGTCCGCACCGGGCCGGACGGCGGCGCCGGGCGGCGATGGTCGCCGCCGCCGCGGCCGGTGCCGCCGTCGTCGCGGTGGCCGGGTACGCCAGCGGCCTGTTCTCCTACGAGAGCCCGACCCGGGACACCGCCCTGCCGGACGACCTCCGTGCCAGCGTGCCGGACGTCCCGGCGAGCAGCGTGGACTCCACGCCGTCCGCGGGCACCTCCGCGCCCGGCTCCTCGGCCCCGGCCGCACCCTCGCCGTCCCGCACGGGCAGCCCCTCGGTCTCCCCCTCGCCGTCCGCGTCGAGCGCCTCGCCGAGTCCGTCGCAGTCGCCCAGCCCGTCGGCTCCCCGCACCTCCGCGTCCGCGAGCGCCACCGGGCAGGCGCAGCAGGAGAACGACCGCCGGGGCGGCGCCACCGTCCTGCGCCTCGGCGACCGCGGCCCCGGCGTCACCGAACTCCAGCTCCGTCTGCGGCAGTTGTATCTGTACGGCGACAACGCGGACGGTTTCTACAGCAGCCGGCTGGAGGACGCGGTGCGCACCTACCAGTGGTCGCGCGGCATCCAGACCCAGAACCTCGGGGTCTACGACGAGGCGACCAGGGCCAGGCTGGAGTCGGAGACCCGGGAACCCTGAGCGGGCGGGGCCGCCCTACTGCGGCGCCGTGACCACTCAGGTGATCGTGCTCAACGGCCGTTCCGGCTCCGGCAGGTCCGGGATCGTGCTCAACGGCGGTTCCAGCTCCGGCAGGTCCGGGATCGTGCGCTGCCTCCAGGCGGTCCTGCCCGGCCCATGGCCGGCCTTCGGCATCGACTCGTTCGTGGAGGCACTGCCCGGCGGCCTGAACGGCACGGAGGAGGGCATCACGTTCGGCAGGGGCGGCGCGGTGAGCGTGGGCGCCGGGTTCCGGGAGCTGGAGGCGGCGTGGCGGGAGGGCATCGCCGCGACGGCCCGCGCCGGGGCGAGGATCGTCGTCGACGACGTGTTCCCCGCCGGCCGGGCCTCCCAGGAGCCCTGGCGCGGGGCCCTGGCCGGGCCCGACGTGCTGTGGGTCGGCGTCCGCTGCGACGGCGAGGTCGCCGCCGGGCGGGCGATCGCCCGGGGGACCGGACCGGGGGCATGGCCGCGGCGCAGGCGCGAACCGTGCACGAGGGCGTGGCATACGACCTGGAGGTGGACACGACCCGGGCCGAGTCCCTGGAGTGCGCCCGCCTCATCGCCGCCCACGTCACCTGACCGCCCGGGGGCACCGCCCCCGCCCGGCGGCGCCGGGGAGCGACCCGACCAGGCCGGCAGCCGACCGGCCGCGGCACGTCACCGAGACAGGTCACCGAGACAGGTCACCGAGGCCGGTCACCGAGGCCGGCGCCTCCCCGACGGGCAGGTCGAACCCGGCCAGAGGTGCACCCGGCCGGCAGGTCACCCGATGTGGAGCCGGATCGTCCCGTCTTCCGTCCGTTCCACCCGCACCCGGGTGAGGTCCTCCACGACCACGTCCGGGTCGTGGAAGGCGGCCCGGGGTCCGATCCCGACGACCCGCATGCCCGCGGCGCGCCCCGCGGCGATACCGGCGCCCGAGTCCTCGAACACCACGCAGTCCGCGGGGTCGACCCCGAGTTCGGCGGCGCCCTTGAGGAAGCCCTCCGGGTCGGGCTTGCTGGCCCCGACGGACTCCGCGGTCACCCGGACCTCGGGCAGCGCGAGGCCGGCCGCGGCCATGCGCGCGGTCGACAGCGGCACATCCGCGGAGGTCACCAGCGCGTGCAGCACACCGGCCAGCGAGGCCAGGAACTCCGGCGCCCCGGGGATCGCCACGACACCGTCGGTGTCGGCCGTCTCCTCCTCGAGCATCCGGGCGTTGTCGGCGTGGTTCTGCTCCATCGGCCGGCCGGGCAGCAGCAGCGCCATGGAGGCGTAGCCCTGCCGCCCGTGGACGACCTTCATGACCTCGTCGCCGTCCAGCCCGTGGCGCTCGGCCCAGCGCCGCCAGACACGCTCCACGGAGGCGTCGGAGTTGACGAGGGTGCCGTCCATGTCCAGCAGGAGGGCGCGGGCGGTGAGCACGGCGGTGGCCGTCATCGGCAGCTCCAAGGCTCGGGGCGCGTTCCAGCGCGGGCGAGGGGCGGGCGGCACAGCACGTCCGGCACACCCGGGGGGACAAGGCGGCCCCGCCCGCCGGTCAGGGAAAACGGGCGGAGGCCACTTTGTTTCTCCACGGTACAAAACAAACACGCCCTCGCGCCAGGCGCCCCCGCAGGACGTTCACCCGCTGTTCGCCTCACCCGGTCACGGCCTCCCACAGGCTCCACACCCCGAGCGCCAGCATCACCAGCGCGGCGATCTGGGTGATCAGGCGCAGCGGCACCTTCTTCATCAGGGCCTTTCCGCCGACGATGCCGATCCCGGCCACGGCCCACAGCGCGAGCACCGCGCCCAGGCCGACGGAGAGCGGGTCGTCGTAGCGGGCGGCCAGGTTGGCCGTCATGATCTGGGTGAGATCGCCGAACTCGGCGACCAGGATGAGCATGAATCCGGCGCCCGAGACCTTCCAGAACGACTGGTTCTCCGGCTTGCGGACCTCTTCCTCCTCCTCGCCCTTCTTGAGCAGCAGCACGGCCGCGCCGCCCAGGAAGAGGACGCCCGTGAGGGCCTGTACGAGCTGCTGCGGCAGCAGCGTCAGCACGCTGCCGGCCGCGACGGCGAGCGCGACGTGCAGCGCGAAGGCGGCGGCCACACCGGCGAAGACGTAGGAGGCGCGGTAGCGGGTGCCGAGGACGAGGCCGGCCAGGGCGGTCTTGTCCGGCAGTTCGGCGAGGAAGACGACGCCGAAGACGACGGCCGTCACGGTCAGGCTGATCAAGGGTTCCTCAATCGGTCGGGGCTGCCCCACCGAGAGTGCTGGATCCTCACACACGACACCTCGGCACGGCAGCACACGCGGAGCCCGCGCCGGAAGGCGCGGACGTGCACTGCTTGCCGAAGGTCTCGCTGGCCGGCCCCTGGCGGGGCCTGCCTCCGGGCGCCGGCTCAGGCTCGCTGAGCAGTATGTCGACGGTCCGGCGAAGAGCTACTCCCCTTCTGCGCCGTCCATGGTACGCGACGGTCCGGGCGTGAAAAGTTCCCCCGTGAACCTTGTCATGTCATGGACCCGTCACTACCTTCTCACCGGGCGCACACCTGTGCGCAACACGGCTGCGCGAGCATTCTCCTCGCTCGCCCGCCAACACGCCCTTCCCAGCAGGGAGTTCGCATGCCCAGGTTCTACGCGCGTCGACGGTTCAGCCTCGCCGCGGCCGCCACCGCGCTCATATCGGCCGCCACCCTCTTCAACGCCCCCACGGCCTCCGCCGCCCTCCCCACCCCCGTCAGCGGCGCCACCGCCCGCTCCTACCTCGCCACGCTCACCGTGGCGACCGAGAACCGCACGGGGTACAACCGCGACCTCTTCCCGCACTGGATCACCCAGTCCGGCACCTGCAACACCCGCGAGGTCGTCCTCAAGCGCGACGGCAGCAACGTCCAGCAGGACTCCTCCTGCGCCGCCACCAGCGGCAGCTGGTACTCCCCGTACGACGGCGCCACCTGGACGGCCGCCTCCGACCTCGACATCGACCACCTGGTCCCGCTGGCCGAGGCCTGGGACTCGGGCGCCGGCTCCTGGACGACCTCCCGCCGCCAGTCCTTCGCCAACGACCTGACCCGCCCGCAGCTCATCGCGGTGACCGACAACGTCAACCAGGCCAAGGGCGACCAGGACCCCGCCACCTGGATGCCCTCGCGGTCGGACTACCGCTGCACCTACGTCCGCGCCTGGGTGCAGGTGAAGTACTACTACGGCCTGTCGGTCGACTCGGCCGAGAAGTCGGCCCTGCAGAACTACCTCGCGAGCTGCTGACACGCACGGGATTTCGTGTCGGAACCTCCCCGCCGGTCTCCGTCGTTCCGTACCGTACGGGGCGACGGAGAGGGGAACGCCATGGCCGACCTGCGCCTCGGACCACTGCTGAGGTACACCGACGGCTCGTCCGCGACCGTCTGGATGGAGACGGACGGGCCGTGCGCCGCCGAGGTCCGCTGCGCCGACGGCGCGGGCGGGAGTGCGCACAGCTTCACAATCGCGGGCCACCACTACGCGCTGGTGCCGGTGACCGGCCTCACCGCCGGCACGACCACGTCGTACGAGGTGCTGCTCGACGGCGCCCGGGTGTGGCCGCTGCCCGGCTCGCCCTTCCCGCCCTCGGTGATCCACGCGCCGGGACCCGACGGCGCGCTCCAGATCGCCTTCGGCTCGTGCCGCTGGGCCGCCCCGCCCGCCGGCGGGGACGATCCGGCCGGCCCCGACGCCCTGGACGCGCTCGCCACCCGCCTCGCCGCCGACCCCGACGGCGAGCGGCCGCACGTCCTGCTGCTGCTCGGCGACCAGGTGTACGCCGACGAGACCTCCGACGCCACGCAGCGCTGGCTGGCCGAGCGCCGGGATGTGAAGGAGCCCCCGGGCAGCGGGGTCGCGGACTACGAGGAGTACACGCACCTCTATTACGAGTCCTGGCTCGACCCGAGGATCCGCTGGCTGTTGTCCACGGTGCCGAGTTTCATGATCTTCGACGACCACGACGTCATCGACGACTGGAACACCTCCGCCTCCTGGCTCGCCGACATGCGCGCCACCGACTGGTGGCAGGAGCGACTGCTCAGCGGCCTGATGACGTACTGGGTCCACCAGCACCTCGGCAACCTCTCCCACGACGAACTGGCGGCCGACCCCGTCTACGAGGCGGTGCGCGCGGCCCCGGACGGCACCGAGGTGCTCCGCGAGTTCGCCGCCCGGGCCGACGCCGACGCGACCACGGTCCGCTGGAGCTACCGCCGCGACTTCGGCCGGGTCCGCCTGGTGATGGTCGACAGCCGGGCCGCCCGCGTACTGGAGGAGAAGGACCGCGCGATGCTCGACCCGGGCGAGGAGGCCTGGCTGCGCGAGCAGATCACGGACCGGGGCGAGGGGTACGACCACCTCCTGCTCGGCACCTCCCTGCCCTGGCTGCTGCCGGACCTGGTGCACAACGCCGAGGGGTGGAACGCGGCGCTGTGCCGGGGTGAGCGCGGCGAGCGCTGGGCGCGCCTCGGGGAGAAGCTGCGGCGGGGCGCGGACCTGGAGCACTGGTCGGCCTTCCCGGAGTCCTTCGCGGGCCTCGCGGACCTGATCGCCGAGGCGGGCTCCGGGCCCGGCGCCCCGGCGACCGTCTGCGTGCTGTCCGGGGACGTCCACCACGCCTACATCGCCGAGCCGTCCTGGACCACCGGCCCCGGCCCGGACGCCCGGGTGGTGCAGCTGGTCTGCTCGCCCGTGCACAACTCGGTCCCGCTGTCGATGCGGCTGGCCTTCCGCATCGGCTGGAGCCGTGCGGCCCGCGGCCTCGGCCGCCTCCTCGCCCGGCACGGCCGGCTCGCGCGGCCGCCGGTCGGCTGGCGCAAGACGGACGGCCCCTGGTTCGGCAACCAGCTCATGACCCTGACGCTGCGCGGCCGTTCGGCCCGGCTCCGGCTGGAGCACGCCAAGTCCCGGCAGGGCGCGGGGCCGCGGCTGACGACCCTCCTGGACTCCGAACTGAGCCGGTGACCGCGTCCGGGCAGCCGGCCGGGTGTGGATCCGGTCACTTCCCGGGCGCGGTGGGCGGGGCGCGAGGGGCTTCACGTGCTGCTGGGACGGCGGCCGTACCCGTCACCAGGACCGAAGCCATGGCCAAATGTTGAACTTGCAAGCATCGGTTAGGTCCACCTAACGTGAGGGCGCGTCGGTTCGTCCCCGACCGGCCTGCCCCGGGCCGGCCAACCGAAGGAGCCCCCCACATGACCGCACGCCTCGACGGCGCCCAGCCGTACGCACTCGGACTCTTCCGGATCGTCGTGGGCCTGTTGTTCGCCTGCCACGGGGCCGTCGCGCTGTTCGGCGTCCTCGGCGGCGCGGACGGCAAGGGCGGTACCGTCACGACCGGTGCCTGGCCGAACTGGTACGCCGCCGTCATCGAACTGGTCGGCGGCACCCTGGTGCTGCTCGGCCTCGGTACCCGGGTCGCGGCCCTCGTCTCGTCGGGTGCCATGGCGTACGCCTACTTCAAGGTCCACCAGCCGCAGGCGCTGTGGCCGATCGAGAACAGCGGCGAGGGCGCGGCCATGTACTGCTGGGCCATGTTCCTGCTGATCTTCACGGGCTCCGGCGCGTTCGGCGTGGACCGGCTGCTGTCCCGCCGCCCCTCGGCGCGGCAGCGGCCCGCGGCGGAGCAGACGCCCGTGGCCGCCTGAGCCGTCCCGCCCCTCACCACGGCGCCTCCCCGCCCGGCGGGGAGGCGCCGTCCGCATCGCGTCGCCCGGAGGGCCCAAGCCGGGCGAGACGCCACGAGGTGAACAGTCGGTACCGAACGTACGAGCCCCCCGTGAACCGCCCGTCACACCCGCGCGTACGCTGTATGGCTGTCATGGCCACTCCTGCCGCTCCCCCCGCGTCGCCGCGGCACGGTCTGGCCCACGGGGGACCACGGGGAGTTGCGGTGCTGGAGCAGGTGGGTTCGCTGGTCGGCAGTCCATGGATCTATGCGGTGGTGGCCCTGTCGGTGCTGCTCGACGTGTTCCTGCCGGTCCTGCCCAGCGGAGTCCTGGTGATCACGGCCGCCACGGCGGCGGCCGCCGGAACGGCGACCGACGTGCCCGACATCCTCGCCCTGCACCTGTGCGCGGCCACCGCCTCCGTCCTCGGCGACCTGGTCGCCTACCGTCTCGCCTGGCGCGGCGGCCCCCGGCTGGACCGGGCGATCTCCCGCTCCCGGCGCCTGACCCGCGCACAGCAGCGCCTCGGCGCGGCCCTGGCACGCGGCGGCGGCGCCCTCGTCGTCCTCGCCCGCTTCGCCCCCGCCGGGCGCTCGGTGGTCTCCCTCGGCGCGGGTGCCGCCCGCCGCCGGGCCCGCGACTTCCTCCCCTGGTCGGCGCTGGCCGGTCTGACCTGGGCCTCGTACAGCGTCGCCCTCGGCTGGTTCGGCGCACAGCTGCTGGGCGCGACGTGGGTGGCGACGGCGGTGTCCGTGGGGGCGCTGTTCGGGGCCGGGGCGGGGGCGGCGTACCTGATGCGGCGCGAGCCGCGGCCCTCGTAGCCCCGGCGGGCCCACCACCACGACCACGGACACGATCGGGAAGCGGCTGAGACAGTGACCACTCCGGCATCGCCCCAGGCGTCAGGCATACGACGGATCGCGCAGACCGCGCGCCGTCACCCACGGGCGGTGCTGTGGGGTGCCGCGGGCGTGATCACGCTGGGGTTCCTGCTCGCGCTGGAGCTCGCCGCGCGGCACTTCGGGATACCCGGGCCCCTCACCACGCAGGTGCGCGAGGTCGTGTACGCGCCGAAGTCGGGCTTCCTGCTCTACGCCAGCATGGGCCTGACCATGGTGGTCCTGACCTGGCGGCAGCGGCTGATCGCCCTGGGCGCGGCCGTCGGCGTCGACCTGGTCTTCCTGGCCGTGCGCTTCGCGACCGGCGCCCTGCGGGGCGAGGGCCACCCCTTCGGCAACGGCGCGCTGTGGGTGATGCTGGGCCTGGTGGTCGTCGCCCTCACGCGCCGCAGCGGCCCGGAACGCCTCCTGCTGCTCAAGGGCGTGGGGCTCGGTCTGCTGCTGGTGACGGGCCGCAAGACCGGGGACACCTGGCTGCTGATCACCTCGCAGACCCGGCCCGTCACGCTCGACCCGTACATCGCCATGGCCGACCACGCGCTGGGCAACCCCTCGTGGCTGGCGGGCCGGCTGCTCCGGGCGAGCGGCCCGGTCGGCGAGCACGCCCTCGACTACGTCTACGCCCAGCTCGCGGTGGCCGCGGTCGTGGTGGCGCTGTACCAGCTGCGCCACGTGGCCGCCGAGCGGCGCTTCCCACGCCACCACCTGGTCCGGACGTTCCTGGTGATCGGCCTGGTCGGTCCGGCGGTCTACATGGTCTACCCGGTGGTCGGGCCGATCTTCGCCTACGGCCCCGAGGGCGGACACTGGGCGGTGGCGAACCTGTGGCCGCACACGCTGCCGCCGGTCACCACGCCGTTCAAGCTGCCCTTCGACGAGGTCACCCCGCGCAACTGCATGCCCAGCCTGCACACCGCGTGGGCCGTGACGATCTTCATCCACTCCCGGCAGGGGCCGCGCCGGCTGCGGTGGGCCGGTGCGTTCTGGCTGGTCGCCACGCTGGCGGCGACTCTCGGGTTCGGCTGGCACTACGGGGTGGACCTGGTCGCGGGCGTGGTGTTCGCGTACACCGTCGAGGCGGCCCTGCGCTCGTTCGACCGCGGCTGGGACCGGACCGGGGTCTGGCTGGTCGTCTACGGCACGACGGTGTTCGCGGTGCTGCTGGCGTCCTACCGCTTCCTGCCGATGGAGATGGCCCGCTACCCGTGGCTGGCCGGACCGCTGCTGCTGCTCGCGGCGGCGTCGGTGGTGCGCGGCTACCACCGGACCCTGCGGCTGTGGGAGACGGACCTCCCCGCGGCACCGCGGCCCCAGCCCCAGCCGGAACTCGTCTGAGCCCTCGCGGGCGCTAACCGGCCCGGCGGGTCGCGGCCCCCCGTACCTCCAGGCCGTCGAGCAGCTCGGCCGTGGCCTGCGTGACGGCCTCGACGGCGCGGTCGAACACCTCCTGGTTGTGGGCGGCGGGGGCGCGGAAGCCCGAGACCTTCCGCACGTACTGCAACGCTGCTGCGCGCATGTCCGCCTCCGTGGCCTCTTCGGGCAGGGCGGGCGGACGAAGCGTCTTGATACTCCGGCACATGCCCCCCAGTCTCGCCCTTCCGGCCCCCTGAGGACAGCGCCGGCTGCCATGATCCTCCCGAGGCGGCCACCACGTACGGGGCCGACCGACGAGAGGAACCCTTCATGGCGAACGACCTCACCGTGGCCGTCCTGGGCCCCGGCGGCGTGGGCGGACTGCTCGCCGCCCTGCTCTCCCGCGCCGGCCACCGCGTGATCTGCCTGGCCGGCGAGCGGACGGCCGGGATCCTGCGCGGCGAGGGCGTCCGGGTCCGCAGCGCGCGGTTCGGCGACTTCACGGCCCGGGTCGAGGCGGACACGGCCCTGCGCGAACCGGTCGACGCCTGCCTGGTCACCGTCAAGCACACCGCACTCGACGCGGCCCTGGCGCGCGTTCCCGCGTCCGCCCTGTCCGACGGGCTGCTCGTGCCGTTCCTCAACGGCGTGGAGCACCCGGCGGCCCTGCGCGCCCGCTACCGGCCCGACCGGGTCGCCCCGGCCGTCATCCGGGTCGAGTCCAGCCGCCCCGCCCCCGGCGTCGTGGAGCACGGCAGCCCCTTCGCGGAGGTCGACCTGACGGGGGCGCAGGCGCCCCGGCCGCGCGTGGACGCCCTCGCCGGGGCCCTCGGCGCGGCCGGGGTCGCCACGCGGGTCCTGGAGGACGAGACCGCGGCCCTGTGGGCCAAGATGTCGTTCCTGGCGCCCTTCGCGCTGCTGACCACCCGGTACGGCCTGCCGCTGGGCGACGTCCGTGACCGGCACCGCGACGAACTGACGGCCCTGGTCGGGGAGACGGCCGCGATCAGCCGCGCCTGCGGCGGCCCGGGGGACCCGGCCCAGGCCCTCGCCCGCTACGACGCCTTCCCGGCGGCGGCCAGGTCGTCGATGCAGCGTGACGCGGAAGCGGGCCGACCGCTCGAACTGGACGCCATCGGCGGCGCGTTGCTGCGTGCGGCCGAGCGGCACGGGGTGGCGGCACCGGTGGCCGCCCGGGTGGTGCGGGAGCTGGGCCTGGTACACCCGTTCGCATGAACCGCGGGAACGAACTCGCCCGCGTAATTCGAACAGGCGTATTATTGGGCCGTGGCTACGACCTATGACTTTCCGAGTGACCTCCTCGCCGGTCAGGAGGAACTCCATCAGGTCCGGGCCGAGTTGTCGGCCCTGCTCAAGCGGCTCCCCTGGTCCGTGGAACCCCTGGACGGCTTCAGCGACGACAACGGCTGGCGCAAGGTGGAACGCCCCGCCTCCCCCGGCTGGACGGCCGACGAACAGGCCGAGGTGGAGAAGCTGCGCCGCCGCGAGCACGAACTCGCGGTGTTCGTCAGCACCCACCGCTACTGGTCCGAGCTGACCGGCCCGGACCGGGTGGCGGCCCGCTCCGGGCTGAAGCACGCGCACGGGGCTGCGCCGGTGGAGACCGGCAAAGCCCCGTGACGCGCCAGGGTCAGCGCCCGCCGTCGGCCAGGAGCCGCTTCATCTCGGCGATCTCCGCCTTCTGCGCGGTGACGATGGCGTCGGCCATGGCCTTGGCCGGGCCGTAGCGGCCCTCCGCGCGCTCCGTCCCGGCCATCTCGACGGCGCCCTCGTGGTGCTTCACCATCAGGGTCAGGAACGCCACGTCGAACGCCTTGCCGGTGATCCTCCCCAGCCCGGCCAGGTCGCCGGCGCTCATCATCCCGGGCATGCCGGCATGGCCCGTGCCGGAGTGGTGCCCATCGCCGGCCGCCGCGCCGGGAGCCTCCTCGCCCCAGGACGTGAGCCAGCCGGTCATGGTCCTGATCTCGGGGCCCTGCCCCTTCTCGATCCGCCGGGCGAGGTCCCGGACCGCGTCGGCGGAGGCGCGGCCGTCGGCCAGCCGCGCCATCTCCAGGGCCTGGCGGTGGTGCGGGATCATGCCCTGCGCGAAGGCGACGTCCTGGGCGTTGTGAGCGGCGGTGGCGTGGTGGCCGGGGACGCCGGCGCCGGGCCCGGCGGCGCCGCCGCCGTCGCCGCAGGCGGTGAGGACGAGGGCCGCGGCGGCCGTCGCCGCCCCGAGGGCTCCGCGGCGGGTGAGGGTACGGATGCGGTTCACGGGTGAACTCCTGCTTCTGCGAGGTACGGGATCACGGACACGGCGACGCACCGCACCGCCACCGATCGTTTCGGCGCGGTGCGCGGGGTGTCTTTAGATCCGCAGGAGCTGAAGTTCGGCCAGGGAGGGCGGACCGCGCGCCCCGTCCGGCGCTCCGAGCGCCCGGGCACGCGGGGCGCCGTCGGCCGCGACGGCCGGGGCGAGGGAAGGGGTGAGCGCCGGGAGCGCCGGCCCGCCGCCCGGGGCGCCCGAGGCGCAGGTCGCGTCGGCGTGCCGGGCGTCACCGCCGCCGCAGTGCCCGTCGGCCGCGGCCTGACCGGGCACCGCGCCGGACGGATCCGTACGGAACGCCTCGTGCGTCGCGTGCGCGGCCAGGGGCGCACGCGGCGGCAGGGCTCCACCGGGCGCCAGCCCGTGCATCCCCAGCAGCCCCGCCAGCAGCCCCAGGACAACCAGCACCCGCCGCGACGGCGGCGCGGGGCGCGGGGCGGAGGGACGGGGGCTGGTCACGCCGCACAGCGTAGGGATCCGCACGGGCGCGGGCGGCGGCACCCCCCGGAACTCGCGTACGGAAGACGGGACATGCGTGCGAGCGCGCCGCCCCATCGAGTGAACTCATTCAACCTTCTACAACCGTCCACGCGCCACGGGACGTCGTACCCCCGCACGACACGATTGATCGAGGGGTACCCATGAGCCAGCAGCACCCGCAGCAGCCCGCCCAGCCCTATCCGCCGCAGCAGCCCGGCTTCGGCACCCCGGTGCCGCAACCGCCGAAGAAGCGCGGCATCGGCAAGATCGCGGGGCTCGGCTGCGCGGGCGTCCTCGCCCTCTTCGTCATCGCCGCCGTCGCCACGGGCGGCGGCGGGGACGACAGCGGCGACAGCTCGAGCAAGGACAAGGCCGTCACCGCCGACAGCAAGCCGAAGAAGGCCGGGCCGGCCGCGCAGAAGAGCCAGGCCGAGCAGTTCCGCGCCTGCGTCGCCGAGAGCGGCACGCAGACGGAGAAGGCCGCCGCCGAGCACGTCACCAAGGTGACCGGCGCGGACAAGCGCAACGACATCCTCGACGCGGCGGAGGTCTACACCGACTTCAGCGGTGGGCTGACCGGCCCGCACCAGGGCGAGGGCAAGCTCATCGCGTCCGCGTTCACGTCCTGCTACGAGTCGGACAACGGCCTGGTCACCGTCTACGACAAGGACGGCGAGATCCTGGCCAACGCCAACTACTGACCGCGCACCGGCAGAAGGAACGCCGACAGGCCCCCGGGAACCCCGGGGGCCTGTCGACCGCGGTGGGCGCGGACGGTTTCGAACCGCCGACATCCTGCTTGTAAGGCAGGCGCTCTACCCCTGAGCTACGCACCCGCGTCCCCGGGCACGCCCGGGACGAGTGGACAGCCTACCCTGCCCGGGGCGCGGTCCCGCAAACCCGTGTCCGGGCCGTGCCGGGGGTTAACCCCACCGCCGATCCGGGAGCGGCCCGGATCCTCTCGGCGGCCCCCGTTGCCTACGGTCGTGACAGCGCCCGAGAGCGCCCGTCGTTCCGTCCAGGGGGAGACCGTCATGGCCCGCACCGCACGCACCGCCCGCACGACCCGCACCGCCACCGTCCGCGCGGCCGCCCTCACCGGTGCCGTCGCGGTCCTCGTAGCCGGGCTGAGCGCCTGCGGGGCCTCCGCCGGGGACGACGAGGACCCCGACCACAAGGCCTTCGACCTGAGGGGCCGCACGCTCACCGTCGACTCGGACGACTCCGCCCTGGAGATCGTCGCCGCCGAGGAGCACCCGGTGGGCCGCATCCAGGTCACCCGCTGGTTCCAGGGCTCGGTCGTGATGGGCAGGGATCCCGAGGTGACCTGGTCCATGCGGGACGACCGGCTCGTCCTGCGGCTGAAGTGCTCCGGTGTCGTCGCGGACTGCTCGGCCAAGCACCGCATCGAGGTGCCCCGCGGCATCACCGTGAAGGTCGAGGACGGCGACGGCAGCGTCCGCGCCCGGGGCTTCCGCGACCGGCTGGACATCCGCACCGGCGACGGCTCCGTCCGCGTCACCGACACCACGGGCCCCACCGAGCTGCGCACCGGGGACGGCTCGATCCGCGTCTCGGGCGTGAGCGGCCCGCTGCGGATGCGCACCGGCGACGGCTCCATCCGGGCCGACGTCTCCTCCCGGGACGTGCGCACCCACACCGGCGACGGCTCCGTCCGGCTCGAACTCGGCGTCGTACCGGACCGGGTGGAGAGCCGCAGCGGCGACGGCTCCGTCACCGTCTCGGTGCCCCGGGCGGCCTACCGGGTGACCACCCGGACCGGCGACGGGGGCGTCGACGTGTCGGTCCCGCGCGACGAGAACAGCGGGCACGTGGTGTCCGCCGAGACCGGTGACGGCAGAATCACCGTGCGAACGGCGAACTGACCGGCCCGTGTGTTCGTCCTCCACCGGTGGGAGAATGACACCGGGCAGGGTGGACCACAGCACGGGAGAGGGATGTGACGGCGACACCAGCACAGCCGTACTCGCCGTCGGTGCCGCGCGCACAACGTCCGCGCCGCCGCCCTGACCGCGCCCCGGGCCCGCTGCGCGACACGCTCGCGCTGGCGGCGCTGCCGGTGCTGCTCGCCCTGGCGCTGCCCGCGGCCTTCGCGGGCGGCGGCACCCGGCGCTGGTTCGGCGGCCGGGCGGAGAACCAGCGTGCCGAGGCCCAGGCCGCCAAGGACGCCGTGGCCGCCGCCTTCTACGAGCTCGACACCGCCCAGCGCGACCTGCGCATCTCCATCGAGACGATCAGGGCGGTCGACGACTCCCCCGCCGCCCGGCGCGCGGTCGAGGGCTTCGACGCCCTGGGACGGCGCATCGACGAGGCCAGTCACCAGTACATCTCGGCCGTCGACGCCCACGACCTCGACCGCGACGACCTGGAGGCCTCGGCCGCTTCCCGGGCCCGGGCCGAGCTGACCGCGGCGAAGGAGGAACTGGACCGGGTCAAGCGCGACCTGGACCGGTTCGCGGAGGGCCTCGGCCCACTGCTCGGCAAGGCCGAGACCCAGCTGGCCCGCCTCGCCCCCGCGGTCGAGCGGGCCCGCCAGGCCCTGCTCGCCGCCTCCGGCGCGCTGGACGCCGTGCGCGACTCGGGCCTGAAGGCGGATGATCTCGCCGCGCGTCTGGCGGCCCTCTCGCCGGAGCTGACCAAGCTGAACCAGGGCGCCGGGCAGCACGGCGTGCCGCAGACCCTGGAGCGGGCCGAGCGGGTCACGCGCGCGGCGGAGGCGGTCCGGGTCGAGGCCGAGCGGCTGCCGGAGCGCGCCGCCGAGATCGACCACCGCCTGGTCTCCCTGCGCACCCGCGCCCAGGCCCTCACCACCCGCTCCGAGCAGGTCGAGCCGACCCTGAGCGAACTGCGCCGCCGGTTCACCGCGGCCTGCTGGCAGGACCTGCAGCAGGTCCCCGACGTGGCGGCGGGCAACGTCCGCCAGGCCGAGACGAAGCTGGCCGAAGCCCGCGCGGCCCGCGACGAGCAGCGCTGGGCGGACGCCACGGCCCTGCTGTCGACCGTGCGGGCCCTGCTGAACACCACCGACGAGGCCGTCTCGGCCGCCGGTGACCGGCTGCGCCGCCTGAACGCCGTGCAGAAGGACCCCGAGCAGGAGATCGAGCGCACGCGTTTCGCGATCCGCGACGCCCAGCGGCTGGCCATGGCCGGCCGCAACACCCCGGACCCGCGTCACGCCCGCCCGCTGGACGAGGCCGTGGCCCGGCTGGAGCGCGCCGTCGCCGCTCTGGAGGGCCGGCACCCCGACTACTGGCACTTCCTCCTGGAGACGGAGGCGGTACGGCAGTCGGTGGCCGGCGTGGTCTCCCGGATCCGGGAAGAGCGCGGGGCCGGGCACTGAACCCGGCCCCCGCCCGCCATCAGGTGCGGTAGGCGTAGTAGTACGCCGTCGGGTACGAGGCCACGAGGCTCGCCACCGACCTGCGCAGGGTGTTGTTCGAGTGGTACGTCACGTACGGCACGCCGCGGCTCTTGTACGTGACGATCATGGTGTGGTCCTTGGACCCGTCCCGGTCGAAGTCCATCTGGAGGACGTCGCCGACCTCGAGCTGGTAGACGTTCGACAGCGGCGTGGTCCGCTTGGAGTTCTGCGCGAACCAGGACCACTCGTTGACACCGATGAACGAGTGCGACTGGATGTCGGCGTTGCCGAACCACCGCGTGTAGTCGTACACGTAGCCGGGGACGTGCTTCCAGCCGCCCGCCTTCAGGGCCTGGCTGACGAAGTTGGTGCAGTCGCCGCCGGCGCCCTGGCCGTTGAAGTCCGGGTAGTCCTTGTTGTAGGCGTTCCAGTGCTTCTCGGCGTAGGCCGCCATGGCCTTGTAGTCGTACGTCGTAGCGGTCTTGGGCACCTGGACCGGGTAGCGGGTGGTCGCCGCCCGGGGGGCGCTCGGCGTGGTGGTGCCGGACGTGGCCACCTTCACGGAGGCCGGCTTGGACAGCGTGTTCACCGCGAGGCCGCCCTCGTCGCTGTCCTGGATGGCCGTCAGCCGCCAGTTGCCCTGCCGGTCGGCCTTGAAGGTCAGCTCGTGCTTGGCCTGGAAGCCGGTGGTGCGCGGCGCGTCGCCCCGGGCCCCGGCGTAGGTCAGGGTCGTGGTCTCGGTGACCGCGGCCTTGGCCGTACGGCCGGTCACCCGCGTGGCGTTGAGGGTGACGGTGGTGCCGGCCTTGCTGTACTTCTCGCCGGCCTTGGCCAGCTTCGCCTTGCGCTGCTCCAGCCCGGACAGCGTGGCGTCCTCGGTGCGGGCCGTGCCCGAGGACAGGGCGACGTCGCCGGAGAACCGGTCGGTCAGCGGCGCGTCCTTGCCGCCCCGGCCGCCGTCGAGCAGGGCGTTGGTCCGGTCGGTGAAGACGGCGTCCGCCAGCCGCTGGAACGTGGCCTTGGTCCGCGCGTCGACCGTCGGGTCGTCGGTGACCGCCGCGCCGGCGCTCCAGTTGGGCAGCAGGGCGACCCCGGCGACCACCGAGGTCGCCGCGGCCCCGATTATCGTGACGCGGCGTCGGGTGCCGGTCAGTCTTCTCGATCTCACTGATGTTCCTCTCTGGCCCGGCCTGGGTGTGCCGGGCTTGGGGTCTGTCACTTCACGACCTTCGACCAGTCGGGCGACTGGGCCGGGTCGAGGGAGCGCAGCCGCTGAAGCGTCTCGGGCTTCTGCGCGTCCAGCCAGTCGGCCAGCTCCCTGAAGGACACGCACTTGACGTCCTTCTTGGTGCACACCGTCTTGACGACCTGGTCGACGGCTCTCATGTATATGCCACCGTTCCAGTTCTCGAAGTGGTTTCCGATGAACAGCGGTGCACGGCTGCCGTAGTACACCCGGTTGAAGCCGGACATATAGGAGTTGACCGTCTGCTGCTCCCACTCGGGGTACTTCGCCGGGTCGCCCTCGGTCTCACCGTCGGACTGGTTGTACAGGAAGTTGAAGTCCATGGACAGGCCCTGGTAGTCGCCGCCCTCGTACGGGAGCATCTGCAGCGGGAAGTCCCAGATGCCGTCCTTCTTGCGGGGCCATATCTGGAAGTCGCCCGCGGAGCTCGCGTCGTAGCGCCAGCCGTACTTCTCGGCGGCCTTCAGCAGGTTGGCCTGTCCCTCCAGGCAGGGCGCACGGCCCCCGGCGACTTCCTTCCGCGGGTCGAACGGCAGCGGAGCGAGGTCCGTGAAGCCGGTGTTGGTCTTCCACTTCTCGACGAACGAGTAGAACTGGTCGATCTCGCTCTTCCACTCCTCGACGCTCCAGTCGCCGCCGCCCTTCTCCCCGCAGAAGTGGCCGTTGAAGTGGGTGCCGATCTCGTTGCCGTCCTTCCACGCCTTGCCGAGCTCCACCAGCGTGGTGCGGATGTGCTCGTCGGTGGGGAAGCTGATCGCCGCCGAGCCCTTGTCGTGCTGCGGCGGGGAGTAGAGGTCCTTCTTGCCCTTGGGCACCAGGTAGATGCCGGTGAGGAAGTAGGTCATGTGGGCGCCGTACTGCCGGGACAGCTCCCGGTAGTGCGCGAACAGCCCGTCGTCGCCCTGGAGGGCGCCGTCCCAGGAGAAGACGACGAACTGGGGCGGCTTCTCGCCCGGCTTGAGCGGGACCGGCTTCAACTGCTTCTTCGGCGGGCCGGTGTAGGAGGTGGAGCCGTCTCCGAGGACCTTGGTCTTGCCGTCCCACTGCGGCTGGTGGTCGTTCTTCTCGGAGGTGTTCTTGCGCGCCGCCCCGGAGGAGGCGGTCGGGGTGGTCTTCTCCTGTCGGGTCAGCACCAGGTAGCCCGCGACCAGGCACGCGACGACGACGAGCGCCGCCAGGGTCAGGATGCGCGGGGATATGGCGCCCAGGGCGCGGCGGGACGCGCTGGGGGCGCGCGGTGCGCGACGGCGACCGGAGGGTGACTTCATGCGCGGCTCATTCTGCGAGGGAGTGGGAAGGTCTGGGAGGCGCCGGGCGCCGGGGTCAGCCGACGCCCCGGGCTCTGGACCAGATGGTGTACGGGACGCTGTCGTCGGGGGTCCCCGCGATCCCCTTCAACGGCAGCGGTTCCAGGCTCTTGGTGAGGTCGATGCGGTAGGTGACGACGGCCGTCGACACGGACTCGGCGGTTCCGACATACCAGGACGCGGTGTCGCTCTGCGCGGTTCCCGCCTTGCCGGACACCCCGTCGGGCGTGGCCGCCCCCGGGTGGGCGGTGCGGAAGGCGTCCGTCAGGGCGGCCTGGACCGCCTCGGCCGTGGCCGTCTTCACCGCGCGGCGGGACGCCGGCTTCGCCAGCGCGACCTTGGCGCCGTTGCGGGTGATCCGGTCCACGGAGTACGGCTCGACGTGCTTGCCCCCGGCCGCGAAGGTCGCGTATCCGCTCGCCATGCGGATCGCACTGGGCGTGGCGCTGCCCAGGGACATCGCCGGCACGTTCGGGCCGAAGCTGGAGGAGAGCAGGCCCGCGGCCTCGGCGGTGCCGCGCACCTTGTCCAGGCCGGTGTCCATGCCGAGCTGCATGAACGGCGTGTTCACCGACAGGGCGAGCGCCCGGGCCAGGCTGATCTGCCCGTAGGACTTCTCGCCGTCGTTGCGGGCGGCGACCTTCTTGCCGCTGCGGTCCCAGTACGGCCCCTCGGGTGTCGTCACGGGGACGCCGTCGTCGCCGTTGTAGAGGGTCTCCGGGGTGACCCGGGTGCGGGTGCCGTCCCGGGTCTTCTGCACGCCGTGCTCCAGGGCGGCGGCGTAGACGAACGGCAGGAAGGCCGAACCGGCCGGGACGGTGGTCGCGTTGGACTCGTTGTAGCCCTGCTTGCGGTGGTCGGGGCCGCCGTGCAGGGCGAGGATGCGCCCGTCGGTGGCCACCGAGGCGGCGCCGTAGTGCACGGTCCTGGCCTTGGCCGGGTCGTCCTTGCGGGCCTGCTCGCGGGCCTTGGTCACGGCCTTGGTGAGCGCGGTCTCCTGGCCCCGGTCGAAGGTCGTGTAGATCTGGAAGCCGCCGAGGTCGAACTCCTTGTCGGAGATGCGCCCGGCCTTCTTGGCGTACTGGGTGGCCAGTTCCACGAGGTAGTCGCTCTGCTTGCCGGTGTCGTAGCCCGGCGCGTGCTTGAGCGGCTCGGGGAACTTCCGGTACTTGGCCCGCTCCGACTTCGACAGCGTTCCGACGTCGACCATGCGGTCGAGTATCCAGGACCAGCGCTCCACGGCCCGGGCGTGGTTGGCCCCGCCCAGGGCGGGGTCGTAGAGTCCGGCGCCCTTGAGGAGGGAGGCGAGGAAGGCGGCCTCGCTGACGTCGAGTTCGCGGACATCCTTGCCGTAGTACGCCTGGGCGGCGCGCTGGATGCCGTAGGTGCCGCGGCCGAACCAGCTGGTGTTGAGGTAGCCCTCGAGGATCTCGTCCTTGTCCATCTCGTTGTCGAGCTTGAGGGCGAGCATGGCCTCGGTGAACTTGCGGCCCACCGAACGGTCCTGGTTGAGGTAGACGTTCTTGACGTACTGCTGGGTGATGGTCGAGCCGCCCTGGGTCTCCCCCTGGCCCACGGTGCGCCACACGGCCCGTGTGAGGCCGCTGAAGGATATGCCGGGGTCGCTGTAGAAGCTGGCGTTCTCGGCCGCCAGCACCGCGTCGCGGACGTCCACGGGGATGTCCTTCAGGGGCATCTCCTGGCGCTGCACCCAGCCGGTGCGGGCCATGGGCGTGCCGTCGGACCAGTAGTAGACGTTGTCCTGCTGGGTGGCGTACGAGTTGAGGTTCTCGGGGACGTCGGTGGCGGCGTAGGCGACGCCCAGGAACACGACGGACAGCCCGGTGAACGTCAGCGCGGCCCCGAGCCACTGCCGCCAGGAGGGCGCCCAGCGGCGCCAGCCGGTGCGGCCGGGCCGGGGGTAGACGGGCCGCAGGCGGCGGGCGTAGGGGGCGAGGCGGGCGGCGTAGGGGGCCAGCGGGGCGAGGTACGCGGCGGGCCTGAACGTCCGGGCGGTCTTGCGCCGGCGGCGGGATCCGCGGCCGGAGGACGGTTCGGCGGCCTCGTCGGAGGCGGGGGACCCCTCGGAGGCCGCGGCCGCGCTGGTGGCGGCGACCACGTCCTCCGCCCGCAACTGCATGGTTTGATCGGGTCTGTCCGCATGTGGGGACGCGGGAGCCTTCAACTGCATGGTCTCGTCCGGTTCCCGCCCAGCCTCGGTCACGGCTGTGTCTCCCCTCCCCCGCTTACGGTGGTGCTCGCGCGAGAGCCCGGCTACCGCTGTCGACCGCGGCGCGCTCCACATCCCCCCGACCGTGTGGCTTCTCGCGACGATGGAAAGCTACCAGTGGCCTTTACAGCTTCTCCATAGCGGTTGAGGCAAGAACGGTCACATGTGATCCCGACGAGTGGTATTTCCATCGCCTCGCACTAATCTGTCCCCATGCCTCGCTACGAGTACCGCTGCCGGACCTGCGGCGACACCTTCGAACTGAGCCGCCCCATGGCCGACTCCGCCGCCCCCGCCGCCTGCCCCGCCGGGCACGACGACACGGTGAAGCTCCTGTCCACCGTCGCGGTGGCCGGCTCGGCCTCCGCCCCGGCCCCGGCGCCCCGGGCGGGCGGCGGGGGCGGCGGTGGCTGCTGCGGCGGCGGCTGCTGCGGCTGACACCGGCCCCGGGGTCCTTCCTCAGCTCTTCTTCAGGTCCGGTTTCCTACGGTGGCCGCATGACAGCCATCGCCGCGGACGCCGGACCGCAGTGGGTCAACGACCTCATGGACACGATGGGCGCACCGGGTGCCGGTCTCGCCATCGCCCTGGAGAACCTGTTCCCGCCCCTGCCCAGCGAGGTGATCCTGCCGCTGGCCGGCTTCGCCGCGAGCAGCGGGCGGATGAGCCTGCTCGCCGTGCTGCTGTGGACGACGGCCGGCTCGGTGATCGGCGCCCTCGCGCTGTACGGGGTCGGCGCGCTGCTCGGCCGTGACCGGACGGTGGCGATCGCGGAGCGGCTGCCGCTGGTGAAGGTCTCGGACATCGAGAAGACCGAGGCCTGGTTCGACAGGCACGGCACCAAGGCCGTGTTCTTCGGCCGGATGATCCCCATCTTCCGCAGCCTGATCTCCGTACCGGCCGGCGTGGAGCGGATGCGCCTGCCGGTGTTCCTCGGTCTGACCACCCTGGGCAGCGCGATCTGGAACACCGTGTTCGTGCTCGCCGGCTACTTCCTCGGCGCGAACTGGCACACGGTGTCCGACGTCGTCTCCACCTACTCCAAGGTGGTCCTGGCGGTGGTGGCCCTGGCGGTGGTGGTGTTCATCGCCGTCCGGCTCCTACGACGCCCCAAGGAGGCGCGCGCCCCAGGGGCGCGGGGAACTGCGCGACAAGCCACCGGCACGCCGCACCCGGACCGCGACCGCGACCGCGACCGCGACCAGGACCAGGACACCCGAGTTCTCAGGCGTCCCGTACCGCCCCCAGGAACTCCCTCAGGATCCGCTCCCCGGCCAGAACGCCCCTCTCGGGGAGCGCCCTGACCGAAGGAGCCGTGAAGCCGGTGTCGGCCAGCTCCCCGTGACCGGGCCGCCAGCCCCGGTCCACCGCGAGGAGCAGGTCCGCGTCGAGCAGGGAGTCGCCCGCGGCCAGCGTGAGATCGGCCCCGGTGCGCCGGGCGACCTCGCGCAGGGCCGCGCTCTTGGTGAGCGGCTTGGGGACGGCGTAGATCTTGCGGCCCTGGAGGGACACGGTCCAGCCCCGGTTCTCCGCCCACACGGCGAGTTCCTTCACCCAGTCCTCGTCGAGCAGTTCACGCTCGACGACGAGGTAGGCGAAGAGGTCGTCGGCGACACGGTGCTTGCGCACCCAGACCGGGTCGGCGGCCCTCAGCAGGTGCTCCTGCACCTCGGCCAGGGGCGCGCACTGGTCGGCCAGCCGTGCGGTCACCTGCGCGTGCCAGCCGGGGTCGGACACCCCGTCCACCAGAAGGTGGCCGCCGTTCGCGCAGATCGCGTACGTGGGCTGCGGGCCGGGCAGGTTGATGCGCTGGTACTGCTTGCGCGTCCGGGTCGTCGCCGGCACGAACACGGCCGCGTCGCCCAGCTCCGTCAGGAGACCGGCCGCGGTCTCCGTCATGTACGACAGCGGCCTGCTCTCGTGCACCTCCACGCACAGCAGCCGGGGTGCCCGGGCGTCCGGCATGGTCAGCGCCAGGGCCGCCGAGGAGTAGATCAGCGTCCGGTCGAGGTCGCTCGCGACGATCACGCGCGTCACAGGGTCACCGCCTTGCCGTCGGCGCCGGTCGCGCCCCGGGTGTACTTGGGGTGGATCAGGCCGACGCAGGTGTAGGGCAGCGCGTCGACCTCCTCCACCGGGACTCCGCGCTGCTCGGCGAGCAGGCGGACGTGGTCGAGGTCGCTGCCCGCCCCGGCCCGCGCCAGGACCTTCCAGGGCACGCGGCGCAGCATCACCCGGGTGGTCTCGCCGACGCCGGGCTTGACGAGGTTCACGTCGTGGATGCCGTACTCCTCACTGATGCGCTCGACGGCGGCCCAGCCCTCCCAGGTGGGGGTGCGGTCGGCGGCCAGCAGTTCCGCGGCCTGGGCGCAGGCCGCGTCCGCGACCTCGGGGAAACGGGCCGAGACGGCGTCCAGGAACGCCACCGAGACGTCCGTGGCGGCGAGTTCGCGGTAGAACTTGGCGCCGTGGAAGTCGTGCGGGCCGACCAGGTCCGCGCGCAGCACGGTCCGCGAAACCAGCCCCGACACGGTGGAGTTGAGGCAGGCGGAGGGGATGAGGAAGTCCTCGCGGGTGCCGTAGGTGCGCACGCAGGAGCCCGGGTCGGCCAGCACGGCGATCTCCGGGTCGAAGCCGGTGACGCCGTCGGACTTCTCGAACTCCGTCAGCGCCTGGGCCAGTTCGCGCGTGATGGCGCCCTTGCCGGTCCAGCCGTCGACGAAGACGACGTCCCGGGGGTCGTGGTGCGCCGCGAGCCAGCGCAGGGCGTTGGCGTCGATGCCGCGGCCGCGCACGATCGACACGGCGTAGTGCGGCAGGTCCAGGCCGTGCCGGTGCTGCGCCCAGCGGCGCATCAGGATGCCGACGGGGGTGCCGGCCCGGGCCAGCGAGACCAGGACCGGGCGCGGGGACCGCTCGGCGAGGACCGTCTCGGTGACGACGCCGACCGCGCGGGCGATACGGGCCGCGGAGACGGTCAGCGCGGCGTGGAACAGCTCCTGGTACTGCTCGCTCGGCTGGTACTCCACCGGCAGGGACTCCGCGTAGTGGGCGCCGCCGCTCTGGATCGCCTCCTCGCGCTCCTCGGTGGGCGCCTCCAGGGTCACGTCCGAGAGGTCCTGGAGCAGCCAGCCGACCTCCTCGGGCGCGTAAGAGGAGAAGGCGGGGCCACGGAGGGGCGCGGGCAGCATGCGGGGCCTTTCAGGGACGTACGACGGTACGACGGCGAGGAGGACCTCGGGGGTGTGCGCGGCGAGGCGGGCCAGCAGGCCGCCGGGCGCGTGCAGCGCGGGGGTGTCGGCGGCCGAGTCGACCACCACGACGACGGCGTCGAATCCGGCGCCCGCGACGTTGTAGGCGTACCGCTCGCCGGGGCCGTCGGCGGGGTCGTCGTGGGCGGGGAAGGCGAGGCGCGTGCGTATCGCGTAGCCGGGGTCGTCGAGCGCCAGGACGGGCGAGCGGGTGGTGGTGGAGTAGCGGACCTCGGCGTCCGTCGTCCGCTCCAGGGCCTCGGCGAGCCGCAGCGGGGCGTACATCAGCTCCTCGAAGCCGAGGACGTGGACGCGGCGGGCCCCTTCGGGCAGTGCGTGCGCCAGGCGGCGGGCCATCACGGGGAGGGCGGCTTCCAGGCGCTCCCGGTGCGCGGGCGTGAACCCGTGCCGGCCTCCGTCGGGCAGGCCGGCGGGCCAGTTCAGGTCGACGCGGGTGGCGTGGGGGGCGGTGCCGTCGTCGTCCGGGTGCGGGTCGGGGGGAGTCGTTCGCGCGGTTCCCCGCCCCTCCAGGGGGGCGACGCCCTCGGGGGGTGCGGGGAACCGCGCGAGCGGCCGCGACGGCGCCGCACCCGCCGGCGACCCCTCACCGGCACTGCGCGCCTCGTACCGGGCCACCAGTTCCTGCCCCTTCTCCAGCACGCCCTCGGGCAGCCGCACCGTCCCCGAGGCCGCCGCCACCAGGTCCACCCGCGCGCCGATCTCGCGGGCGAACTCCTCCAGCCGCCCCGCGTCGGCGGCGGACCGCATGTCCACCAACGCCACCACGACGTACCGCCGCCGTGGATACCGCTCGTGCAGGTCCCGGACGGTGTTCAGCACCGTGTTGCCCGTGGAGAACTCGTCGTCGACCAGGACCAGCGGCCCGTCCCCGGCGAGCAGCGCGGGGTCCTCGGGCAGCAGCAGGTGCGAGGTCGCGTGGGAGTGGGACTCCTCGAAGCCGCCGGCCGGGGCGAGGCCGGGCACGGGGCGGCGGGTGGAGTGCAGGTAGGGAGCGAGGCCCAGTCCGTCGGCGACCGAGTGGCCGAGGCCCGTCGCGGTCTCCGCGTAGCCGAGGACGACGGCCCGCCGGGCCTCGTCGTCGCCCAGGAGTTCCCGCACCCGGCGGCCCAGCGCGACCCCGTGTCCGTACACCACGGACGGCGCCTGCGGGACGTGCTTGCCCAGCACGTTCGACACCAGCAGGTGGGCCCGCTTGGGGTTGCGGCGCAGGGCCAGCCCCAGCAGGCCGGTCAGCCGGTCGTCGCCGACGAGCTCGACGCCGAGCCGCTCGGCGACCCAGTCGCCGGACCAGACGCGGCCGGTTCCGTCGCTCACCTCGGGGCGCTCCCCCTCGTTCACTGCCTTCTCCACCTTCTCGGGCTTCTCGGACTTCTCGGGCTTCTCGGCATTCTCGGGTTTCCCGGGTTTCCCGGGTTTCCCGGGTTTCCCGGCCTTCTTCATGGATGCCCGGCGCCGGACCGTCACCGCGGCAGGCCCGCCGCCAGCAGCTCCACGAAGCCGATGTCCTCGTTGGCCACGCCGAAGACCTCGGCGCGCAGCAGGGTCCGCTCGGCCCAGGCCCGATGCGGCTTCACCTCGTTCATCTTGTTCGTGTACGCCGATCTCAGCACACCCCCGCCGCCGCGCTCCGGGCGCAGGATGTCCTGGGCGTCCGAGAACTCCTCGCGGCTGACGACCGACAGGGCGTGCACCGGCAGCACGTGGGAGGGGTGGATGCAGGTCTTGCCCAGCAGTCCGTTGGCCTGGTCCAGGGAGATCTCGCGCAGCAGCCCGTCCATGGCGTGCTCGATCAGCTGGGCGCGCAGCTCCGCGGCCTGCACCTCCAGGAAGGGGCTCTGCCGCAGCAACGGCTTGAACATGCGTTCCTGCACCCGGAAGTACTCCCACACCGGCCCGGTCACGGTGAAGCCCGTCCCGTCGGCCCGGCCCAGCATGTTCACCACGTCGGCGATCACCGAGGCGACGATCTGCACGTCGTAGGCGGTCATGTCCGGGCCCCTGCGCAGCCCGTAGGAGGAGCAGAAGTCCGTGACGCCCAGGCGCAGGGCGAGGACGCGGTCGCGGTACTTGTCGACCACGCGGACGATGCCCTCCAGGGTCTCCACGCGCGACTCGCGGTAGAGCAGCTCCGGCGACTCCAGCACCGGCATGGCGAAAAGACGACGGCCGCTTCCGGCCTCGGCGGCCGCGAGGGCCTCCAGGAACGGGATGCCGCGCTCCGCGGTGAACTTGGGCAGCACGAAGCCGGACAGCAGCCGCACGGCGGGGCCCAGGCGCCGCACGAGGTCGGGTATCTGCTCGGGCGCGCGGACCCGGATGAACAGCAGCGGCAGGTCCGCGTCCGGGAGGCCGGCCAGGACCGTGAGCTGGCGGACCAGGTTCTCCTCGCCCGGGCCGACCTCGGCGTCGTCGATCGAGTCCTCCAGGCACAGCACCATGGAGACCACGCCCCGGCCGGCCTGCTTGCGGACGTCGTCGGCGAGGTGCGGGCGGGTGGCGGGGCTGTACAGCGTGGCACCCAGGGCGGCCGACAGCAGCCGGGCCGGGGAGTCCCGCGTGAACGCGCACGGCTCGCGGTGGAAGAGGCGCCGGCGGACCTCAGGGGCGATCTGCCCGAAATGACGCATGGATCTCCCCCGTGGTGGTTGCGCGACCTGCGAATCGACGAAAGCTGGCCGGTAATAGTACGTAGAAGTCCATGTCCCAGGTTCCCGTCAGGCATGAATTTCAGGTAACGCGGGCAAGCACAGCCGAACCCGGCCTTCTCGACGGTAGCCCTCGACCGCCGGGGGCGCCGCTCGTGGCGCCGTGCCCCGCGTTGTCGTGAGCAGGACCGAGAAGGCAGGATGACCGCATGACGCACGCGATGCTGAAGGGGTCGAACGTCCCGCTGGAAGCCACCACGGTACGCGCCGTGCTGCGCTGGACACCCGGGCAGGGGGTCCCGGACGTCGACGCCTCCGCGCTGCTCCTCGGCCCCGGCGGTCGTGTGCGCTCCGACGAGGACTTCGTCTTCTACAACCAGCCCCGCCACCCCTCGGGCACGGTGTGGCGGCTCGGCAAGAAGCGGGTCGCCGAGGGCCTGACCGACACGATCCGGACGGAGCTGACCGGTGTCGAGTCCGAAGTCGGCCGCATCCTGATCGTCGCCTCGGCGGACGGCGTCACCTTCGACCGCGTCCAGGCGCTGCGCATCCTGCTGTACGACGCGGCGGGCACGGACGAGGAGGCCTTGGCGTACTTCGACGTGAAGCCGGAGACGGGCGAGGAGACGGCGCTGATCTGCGGCGAGCTGTACCGCCGCGGGGAGGGCTGGAAGTTCCGGGCGCTGGGCGAGGGCTATTCGAACGGGCTGAAGGGCCTCGCGACGGACTTCGGCATCTCGGTGGACGAGTCGGAGGCGGCCGAGGAGCCCACCGCCTCCGTCCCGACGCCCCCGACCACGGCCGGCCCCGCCCCCACCACCGCCGGGCAGCCGGCCTCCCGCCCGCTGCCGCCGGAGCAGCCGCCCGGGGTGCCCGCGCAGTCCGGCTACGGCTACCCGGCGCAGCGGCCTCCGGTGACGCAGCCGGCCTACGGCTACCCCCAGCCCACGAGCCCGCCCGTCTACGGCTACCCGCAGGCGCCGGCCACGACCGGGGCCGCGGGCGCGCAGTCCGGCTACGGCTACCCGCCCCCGCCCGCCGGCGGGCCCGACCCGGACTTCCGGCTGCCCCCGCAGGGTCCGCAGTTCATCGGCCGCTGACGCCGGACGGGCCGGCGGGGCGGGCCCGGGTCAGCGATCGACCTTGGTCTTGTAGCCCCGCCCCCACTGCAGTCCCCAGCCGTAGAGCCGGTCCAGCTCGGCCTGGAAGCCGTAGACGAACTTCGCCTCGCGCCGGACGATGATCTCGTCCTTGACCTTCTCGATCATGACCACGGCGCAGGAACGGGCCTGCGGCTGGCGCTCGTCCAGGTGGATCTCGATGCGGGGACCGCTGTTGGGGTAGAGGGTGACGCTCGCATGGGTGCGGTCGAACGCGGGCGTCTGGTCGTAGATGTAGACGAACACCAGGAGCCGCTTGATGTGTTCGCGGTGGTCCAGGTTGATGTACATCGTCTCGCCGGACCCCGAGCCGAAGCGGTCGTCGCCGCTGAGCTTGACGTACGGCGGGGCGTTGACGTCCCCGAAGTAACCGCCGAGGGGCTGCACGACGCCCTTGCTGCCGTCCTGCAGCTCGTAGAGGCAGCCGAGGTCCAGGTCGACGTTGACCATGGACTGGCTGTGGCCGACGACCTCCGGCGGTTTCAGCGCCCGGAAGGGGTGGCGCAGCAGGCTCTCGCGCTGCGCGCCGCCGATGTCGGACGTGCGCATCCGCCAGCTGAGGTTGACGCGCAGATGGCCGGTGGCCGCGTCCTGCTTGGTGAGTGATATCTGTGAGCGCCGCTTGGTCAGCTCGATCGCGTTGGTCGCCGCGTTGCCCGAGTCGAACTGCGCCTCGCCGCGCCGGAGTCCGTCGAACAGGCCCATTCCGCCCCCCATGTTCACGTGAGGACCGCGGGTCACCGTCGTGCCCGCGGTCCCTGACGGCCGACGGGGCGGCCGCCGAGGAGTCGCCTCGGTGGCCGCCCCGTCGAGAGCGTTCCTCACCCGGAGGGGTGTCACACCCCGGACGAGACCTCAGTCTTGTCGCCCGATCCGGCGTTTCCCTCGGCCGCCGCGAGCGCCTTGTTGCGGCGGACGGAGGACCAGAAGGAGGCGCCGATGAGGACGACGCCGATGAGGCCGGTGATGATCTCGTTGATCTCGTACTGGATGGTGACCAGCAGGATCATGGCGAGCGCGCCGATGGCGTAGTGCGCGCCGTGCTCCAGGTAGACGTAGTCGTCCAGGGTGCCCTGGCGGACCAGGTAGACCGTCAGCGAACGGACGTACATCGCGCCGATGCCCAGGCCGAGCGCCATCAGGACGATGTCGTTGGTGATGGCGAAGGCGCCGATCACGCCGTCGAAGGAGAAGGACGCGTCCAGGACCTCCAGGTAGAGGAACATGAAGAACGCGGCCTTGCCGGCCAGCTTGACCGCCGACTTGGGCTTGCCCTCGCGCTCGGCCTTCTCCTCGGCCTCGTGCTCGCGCTCCTCCTCCTCTTCGAGCTTGTCCTCGAAGTAGCTGGAGAGACCTCCGACGATCATGTACGTGATCAGACCGGCGATTCCGGCGAGCAGGACGGTCTCCGCCTTGTCGGCGTGGGTGCCGCCGTGCTGGTGGGCGTGCGCGCCGAAGGTGATCGAGGAGATGAGCAGGACGATCAGGGCGATGCAGACCGACAGCATGTCGACCTTGCCGAGCTTGGACAGCGGGCGCTCCAGCCAGCCGAGCCACTTGATGTCCCGGTCCTCGAAGATGAAGTCGAGGAAGATCATCAGCAGGAACATGCCACCGAAGGCGGCGATCGACGGATGCGCGTCGGTCACCAGCTCCTGGTAGCGGTCCTTGTCGGTGAGGGCCAGGTCGACCGCCTCGATCGGCCCCAGCTGGGCACTGATCGCGACGATCACGACGGGGAAGACCAGCCGCATGCCGAAGACGGCGATCAGGATGCCGATGGTGAGGAAGATCTTCTGCCAGAAGGCATTCATCTTCTTCAGGATTCCGGCGTTGACCACCGCGTTGTCGAAGGACAGCGAGATCTCGAGGACGGACAGGATCGCGACGATGCCGAAAGCGGTCCACCCTCCGTAGAAGACCGCTGCGACCAAGCCGAGCGCGGTGACCGCGAACGACCACCCGAAGGTTTTCAGAACCACTGGCTACCCAATCGTGTGTGTACGGGGTACCCCCGCGCCGTACCCGGCTTTACGAACTTTTGAAGCCGCAGTCTAGTGGGCCCCACCGGGCCCGCCGCGAGGCCCCGGTTTTTGCTCATATCGCGTCAGGAGACGCTGACCCCGAAGTCCATCGCGATGCCGCGCAGACCCGACGCGTACCCCTGGCCCACCGCCCTGAACTTCCACTCGCCCTGGTACCGGTACACCTCGCCGAAGATCATGGCGGTCTCGGTGGAGGCGTCCTCGCTGAGGTCGTAGCGGGCGAGTTCCTGGCCGTCGGCCTGGTTCACCACGCGGATGAAGGCGTTGCTGACCTGGCCGAAGGTCTGGCCGCGCTCGTCGGCCATGTGGATGGAGACCGGGAAGACGATCTTGTCGCACTGCGGCGGCACCTTGGCGAGGTCGATGAGCAGCGACTCGTCGTCGCCCTCGCCCTCACCGGTGAGGTTGTCGCCGGTGTGCTCGACCGAGCCGTCCGGGCTCTTGAGCTGGTTGTAGAAGACGAACCACTCGTCCCCGAGCACGCGGCCGCCGCTGCACATCAGGGCGCTGGCGTCGAGGTCGAAGGGCGCTCCGGTGGTGGAGCGCGCGTCCCAGCCGAGACCGATCATCACGTGTGTGAGGTTCGGTGCGGCCTTGGACAGGGAGACGTTGCCCCCCTTGGCAAGCGTGACGCCCATGATGTGTCCCTCCCCGAACGATGTTTCCTAGGTGGTCCTGCGCGTCCGGCGCCGCACGTAAACCGTGCGGCGCCGGACGGGAGGTCGCGGGGCCCCGGTGCCGGGGCCCGGCGGGTGGCTCAGACGTTCACGCCGAAGTCCTGCGCGATGCCGCGCAGGCCCGAGGCGTAGCCCTGG
Source organism: Streptomyces sp. NPDC026246 (assembly GCF_055567995.1). NCBI lineage: Bacteria > Bacillati > Actinomycetota > Actinomycetes > Kitasatosporales > Streptomycetaceae > Streptomyces > Streptomyces sp. NPDC026246. Next base: position 201,508 of record NZ_JBVHPJ010000002.1, read on the forward strand.
CCGATGGCGCGGAACTTCCACTCCGCGCCGTGCCGGTAGAGCTCGCCGAAGACCATGGCGGTCTCGGTGGAGGCGTCCTCGCTCAGGTCGTACCGGGCGATCTCCGCGCCGCCGGCCTGGTTCACGACGCGGATGAACGCGTTGCGGACCTGGCCGAAGGACTGCTGGCGGGTCTCGGCGTCGTAGATCGAGACGGGGAAGATGATCTTCTCCACGTCGGCCGGCACGGTCGCCAGGTCGACCTTGATCTGCTCGTCGTCGCCCTCGCCCTCACCGGTGAGGTTGTCACCGGTGTGCTCGACGGAGCCGTCCGGGCTCTTGAGGTTGTTGAAGAAGATGAAGTGCGCGTCGCTGGCGACCTTGCCGGAGCTGTTCAGCAGCAGCGCACTGGCGTCCAGGTCGAAGTCGGTGCCGGTCGTGGTGCGGACGTCCCACCCCAGACCGACGATGACCGCGGTCAGGCCCGGCGCCTCCTTGGTCAGCGATACGTTGCCGCCCTTGCTGAGGCTGACTCCCACGAGTCCTCCATTGGTGTCCGGGGGCGGGATGCCCCGTTGTGCTCGGATGTCGGATCAACGTTTCGATCCTAGTGACGGGTTCCCGCCCCTCGCAGGCCCTGGAGCCGACATTTCCGCGGGTGTCGGGCTCGGGACGCCCGGCCGGCGTCACAGCGAGTCGAGCGCCTTCACGTAGTCGTTCAGGTCGCGGGCGTCCGGCAGGCCGTTCACGACGGTCCACCGCACGACGCCCTCCTTGTCGATGACGAAGGTGCCGCGCACGGCGCAGCCCTTGGCCTCGTCGAAGACGCCGTAGGCGCGCGAGACCTCGCCGTGCGGCCAGAAGTCGGACAGCAGCGGGTACTCCAGGCCCTCCTGCTCGCCGAAGACGCGCAGGGTGTGGATGGAGTCGTTGGAGACGGCGAGCAGCTCGGTGTCGCGGTCGGTGAACTGCGGCAGGTTGTCGCGCAGCTCGCACAGCTCGCCGGTGCACACGCCGGTGAAGGCGAACGGGTAGAAGAGCAGGACCACGTTCCTGGAGCCGCGGAAGTCCGACAGCCTCACCGCGGCGCCGTGGTTGTCCCTGAGCTCGAAGTCGGGGGCCTTGTCGCCGACCTGGATCGCCATCGCCCTGGGTGTCCCTTCCTGGTGGTGTGCCGGAAAGGTCCACCCTACGCAGGGGCCGGCGCACACCGGTGGGCGGGCCGCCGACGCGGCCCGCCCCGGGGCGTTACGACTACCGCTTCGACTTGGCGGCCTTCGGCGTCGCCAGCCGGCTGCCGCTCCAGTCCTTGCCGACGCTGACGCTCTTGGACGCCGTCAGACCCGCCGTGGTGGCGGCTTCCGAGATGTCGCTCGGCTCCACGTAGCCCGAACGGCCGGTCTTCGGCGTCAGGAGCAGGATGGCTCCGCCTTCTTCGATGTACGTGGTGGCATCCACCAGCGCATCCGTCAGGTCGCCGTCGTCGTCACGGAACCACAGCACAACGGCGTCGGCCACGTCGTCGTAGTCCTCGTCCATCAGGTCGCTCTCGATGACGCCCTCGATGGTCTCGCGGAGCTCCTGGTCCACGTCGTCGTCGTAGCCGATCTCCTGGACCACCTGCCCGGGCTGGAACCCCAGCCTGGCGGCAGGGTTCGTCCGCTCCTCCGCGTGGTCCGCGGTCGCGCTCACGGGTTGCCTCCTGATCATGTCTTGGGAATATCTCAGCCACGCGCGTGCGCGAAGCATTGGCCGTAGTCCACACGGGCGGGACCGATCGCGCAAGTACCCGGCCGTGCAGACCGCCGAAACGGTGACGATCCCGGCGGTGTCACCGCAACTCCAGGCACACCATCATGGCCCGAGGTGATGCACACCACACCTTTCTGCCCTGTTTGGGCGTTTGGGAATCGTCTGTGGGTACGAGACTCGAAGGTATTCGCCCCTGGTGTCACGGAGCCGGTCTCACGCTCGGGTTACCGCTCGGTAGAGATGACGATTCACGGCCCCGAGGTGGACCATGGGGAGCGGCGCGCCCCCCAGCGACGACGCTCCGCGACGACAGCGAAACAGCGGCCCTCGCCGGCCCTCTGACAGGTAAGGAACAGCGTGGCTTCCGCATCCGATCGCAACCCGATCATCATTGGCGGCCTTCCGAGTCAGGTTCCTGACTTCGATCCCGAAGAGACGCAGGAGTGGCTCGACTCCCTGGACGCCGCCGTGGACGAACGCGGCCGGGAGCGCGCCCGCTACCTGATGCTGCGGCTGATCGAGCGGGCCCGCGAGAAGCGCGTGGCCGTGCCGGAGATGCGCAGCACGGACTACGTCAACACCATCCCCACCAAGAGCGAGCCGTTCTTCCCGGGCAACGAGGAGATCGAGCGCAAGGTCCTGAACGCCACCCGCTGGAACGCGGCGGTGATGGTCTCGCGGGCCCAGCGCCCCGGCATCGGCGTCGGCGGCCACATCGCCACCTTCGCGTCCTCCGCCTCGCTCTACGACGTAGGGTTCAACCACTTCTTCCGCGGCAAGGACGAGGGCGACGGCGGTGACCAGGTCTTCTTCCAGGGCCACGCCTCCCCCGGCATCTACGCCCGCGCCTTCCTGCTGGACCGGCTGAGCGAGCAGCACCTGGACGGCTTCCGCCAGGAGAAGTCCAAGGCCCCGTACGCGCTGTCGTCGTACCCGCACCCGCGGTCGATGCCGGACTTCTGGGAGTTCCCGACGGTGTCGATGGGCCTCGGGCCGATCGGCGCGATCTACCAGGCGCGGATGAACCGCTACATGGAGGCGCGCGGGATCGCCGACACCTCCAAGTCGCACGTCTGGGCGTTCCTCGGCGATGGCGAGATGGACGAGCCGGAGTCGCTGGGCCAGCTGTCCATCGCCGCGCGCGAGGGTCTGGACAACCTCACCTTCGTCGTCAACTGCAACCTGCAGCGCCTCGACGGCCCGGTACGCGGCAACGGCAAGATCATCCAGGAGCTGGAGTCGATCTTCCGCGGCGCCGGGTGGAACGTGATCAAGCTGGTCTGGGACCGCAGCTGGGACCCGCTGCTCGCCCAGGACCGCGACGGCGTGCTGGTCAACCGGATGAACACCACGCCGGACGGGCAGTTCCAGACCTACGCGACGGAGACCGGCGCCTACATCCGCGAGCACTTCTTCGGGGACGACCACCGGCTGCGCGCGATGGTCGAGGGCATGACCGACGACCAGATCCTGCACCTGGGCCGCGGCGGCCACGACCACCGGAAGATCTTCGCGGCGTACAAGGCGGCCGTGGAGCACAAGGGCCAGCCCACGGTCATCCTCGCCAAGACGATCAAGGGCTGGACGCTGGGCCCGAACTTCGAGGGCCGCAACGCCACGCACCAGATGAAGAAGCTGACGGTCGACGACCTCAAGCGCTTCCGCGACCGCCTGCACCTGCCGATCCCGGACAAGGAGCTGGAGTCCGGCGCCCCGCCGTACTACCACCCGGGCCGGGACTCGGAGGAGATCCAGTACATGCACGACCGCCGCAGGTCGCTCGGCGGTTACGTACCCACCCGGGTCGTCCGTTCCAAACCGCTGCCGCTGCCCGAGGACAAGACGTACGCGACGGTGAAGAAGGGGTCGGGTCAGCAGTCCATCGCGACGACGATGGCGTTCGTCCGTCTCCTCAAGGACCTCATGCGGGACAAGGAGCTCGGCAAGCGGTTCGTGCTGATCGCGCCGGACGAGTACCGCACGTTCGGCATGGACTCGTTCTTCCCGAGCGCGAAGATCTACAACCCACTCGGGCAGCAGTACGAGTCGGTCGACCGCGAGCTGCTGCTCGCCTACAAGGAGGCGCCGAACGGGCAGATGCTGCACGACGGCATCTCCGAGGCGGGCTGCACGGCCTCGCTGATCGCCGCCGGCTCGGCCTACGCCACCCATGGCGAGCCGCTGATCCCGGTCTACGTCTTCTACTCGATGTTCGGCTTCCAGCGCACCGGCGACCAGTTCTGGCAGATGGCCGACCAGCTGTCCCGCGGTTTCGTCCTGGGCGCCACCGCCGGGCGCACGACGCTGACGGGCGAGGGCCTGCAGCACGCGGACGGCCACTCGCAGCTGCTCGCCTCGACGAACCCGGCGTGCGTGGCCTACGACCCGGCGTTCGGCTTCGAGATCGCGCACATCGTGCAGGACGGTCTGCGCCGGATGTACGGCTCCTCGCAGGAGCACCCGCACGGTGAGGACGTCTTCTACTACCTGACCGTCTACAACGAGCCGATCCAGCACCCGGCCGAGCCGGACGGCGTGGACGTCGAGGGCATCCTCCAGGGCCTGTACCGCTTCAGCGAGGGCACGGGCGGCTCGGTGCCGGCGCAGATCCTGGCCTCCGGGGTGGCGGTGCCCTGGGCGGTCGAGGCGCAGAAGATCCTGGCCGAGGAGTGGAACGTCAAGGCGGACGTCTGGTCGGCGACCTCCTGGAACGAGCTGCGGCGCGAGGCCGTGGACTGCGAGCGGCACAACCTGCTGCACCCCGAGGAGGAGCAGCGGGTGCCGTACGTGACGCGCAAGCTCACGGACGCCCAGGGGCCGGTCGTGGCGGTGTCGGACTGGATGCGCTCGGTCCCCGACCAGATCGCGCGCTGGGTGCCGCAGACGTACCAGTCGCTCGGTGCGGACGGCTTCGGCTTCGCCGACACGCGGGGCGCGGCCCGCCGCTTCTTCCACATCGACGCCCAGTCGATCGTGGTGGCGGTGCTGACCGAGCTGGCGCGTGAGGGCAAGGTCGACCGGTCGGTGCTCAAGCAGGCCATCGACCGGTACCAGCTGCTCGACGTGTCGGCGGCGGACCCGGGGGTCGCGGGCGGCGACGCCTGACCGGGGGGAGCCTCTCCCAGGGGTGGTGAGCCTCACGGACGCACCGTGGGCCCGCCACCCCTTCGGCTTTCCTACGATGCCTGCATGCAGCAGCAGTCGGCCCAGCTCCGCTGGGAGCAGCACACGCAGCGCCCCCTGTTCGCCCTGGCCCTCGCGTTCGCCGTCGCCTACGCCGTGCCGATCGTCCGGCCGGACGCGGACCCCGGGGTGGTGCGGGCGTGCGGGGCGGTCGAGTGGGTGGTGTGGGCGGCGTTCGTCCTCGACTACGTCGTGCGCCTGGCCCTCGCCCCGCACCGGCCGTCCTTCGTGCGGACGCACTGGCTCGACCTGGCCGCGGTGGTGCTGCCGCTGCTCCAGCCGCTGCGGCTGCTGCGGCTGGTGTCGACCCTGCTGCTCGTCGGGCAGCGGGCGCGGATGGCCTCGCAGATCCGGCTGACCACGTACGTCGCCGGGGCCGTGGTGGGGCTGCTGATGTTCGGCTCGCTGGCGGTGCTGTCCGTGGAACGCGACGCGCCGGACGGGAACATCCGCACACTGGGTGACGCGGTGTGGTGGTCCTTCACGACCATGACGACGGTGGGGTACGGGGACCACGCCCCGACGACCGGGCTGGGGCGCGTGCTCGCGGTGGGGCTCATGCTGTCCGGCATCGCCCTGCTCGGTGTGGTGACGGCGAACATCGCGGCCTGGTTCATCGCACGGTTCGAGAAGGACGACGTCGAGGAGCGGCGGCAGACCGAGGCGATCGTGGAGCTGACGGCGGAGGTACGGGCGCTGCGCGCGGAGGTGGCGGCCCTGAAGAGGACGCCCGTCGAGTGACAGCCGGATGAGGCGCCACAGCCCCGGTTCGCCCCCCCGGCCGCCGCGCGCACGAGCGGACCCCCGGCCGAACCGCCGGAGGCCCGTGCTCACTTCACCCGGTTCAGTAGAGGCCCAGGCCCGGTGTCATGGCTCCGGACAGCCACAACAGGGCCAGGAGGGTGTCGATGGCGCCCAGGACGAGGGCCACCACGGCCGCGGGCGGGCGGGAGCCCGACCAGGTGCGGCCCATGGCGAGCCAGCCGCAGACGATCGCGGCGGGGCCGAGGACGATCCCCAGCACGAAGAAGCCCGCGACCGCGCAGATGACTCCGACGAGTCCGAGCGTCGCGCGATCCGTCCCGGTCCTTGACCACGTCCGGCCACGTGAGCGGGGGTGCCTGCGCGTACCGTCTCCGAAGCTCGCCATCATCAACTCCCGTGATCCCTCAGTCGGTTGAGGCTCTACTCGGGTATGACACGGCGGGTACCCCGCGAACGGCCGGCCATGCACCGCTGCCTGCGCGCCACCCCCCTCCGGCAGCGCGCCGCAGCGTCCGCCCTCCATGCCCTGCGGAGGACTTGACCCACTGTGACCTGTGCGGCGGGCCCAACGGGAGGCTTCGGCGCTCCTGTTCACCCTGATGAGCGAACGCCCCCGGGAAAGCCTCTTCCCGGGGGCGTTCGGCGGCGGACCGTCAGATGTGCCCGACGCCCGCGCCTGCCTCGGCGTTCTGCCCGCGCTTGGTCAGGAACGCCACCAGCACCGCCACCGCGGCGACGCCCGCCGCCACGAGCGAGGCCGCGCTCATGCCGGAGATGAACGTGTCGTGCGCGACCCCCGTGATCTTCGCGGCGATCGCCTCCGGGGTGCCCGGCGCCAGCGGCGGGACGCCGACCTGGACCGCTTCGGAGGCCTGGTGCTGCTGCTCCGGGGTGAGCGGCGGAAGGCCCGCCTCCCGCCAGTTGCCCGCCAGGTCGCTGTTGACCTTGGAGGCCATGACGGCACCGAGGACGGCCGTGCCGAGGCTGCCGCCGATCTGCATGGCGGCCTGCTGCAGACCGCCCGCGACACCCGACAGCTCCATCGGGGCGTTGCCCACGATGACTTCGGTGGCGCCGACCATGACCGGCGCGAGGCCGAGGCCGAGCAGGGCGAACCAGAGCGACATGACGCCGCTGCCGGTGTCCGTCTCCAGGGTCGACATGCCGTACATGGCGATCGCGGTGAGCGCCATGCCGCCCGCGAGCGGGACCCGGGGACCGAACTTGGTGATCATCGCACCGGCCAGCGGCGAGCCGACGATCATCATACCGGTGAGCGGAAGCAGGTGCAGACCCGCGTCGACCGGGCTCATGCCGTGCACGTTCTGCAGGTAGAACGTCACGAAGAACAGGCCGCCCATGAACGCGATGGCCATGAGGATCATCAGCACGACACCCGCGGACAGCGCCACGGAACGGAACAGCGCGAGCGGGATCAGCGGCTCCCTGACCTTCGTCTCCCACAGGGCGAAGAGCGCGAAGCCCAGCACGGACGCGCCGAGGAAGCCCAGCGTCTTCGCGTCGCCCCAGCCCCACTCGGACGGCGGGGCCTTGATGAGCGCCCACACCAGGCAGAAGACCGAGACCGACAGCAGGGCGATGCCCGGCAGGTCGAAGGAGCGCGGGGCGTTCTCGGCGCGGTGGTCCAGCAGGATCCAGACGCCGAGGACGACCGCGAGGACGCCGACCGGCACGTTGATGAAGAACACCGACTGCCAGTTGACGTGCTCGACGAGCACACCGCCGAGGATCGGGCCGCCGGCGGTGGACGCGCCGATGACCATGCCCCAGATGCCGATGGCCATGTTCAGTTTCTCGGCCGGGAAGGTGGCCCGCAGCAGGCCGAGCGCGGCCGGCATCAGCAGCGCGCCGAACAGGCCCTGCAGGACGCGGAAGACCACGACCAGCGCGATGCTGTCCGACAGGCCGATGGCGCCCGAGGCGGCGGCGAAGCCGACGACGCCGATGAGGAAGGTCTGCCGGTGCCCGAAGCGGTCGCCGAGCTTGCCCGCGGTGATCAGCGAGACGGCGAGGGCGAGGAAGTAGCCGTTGGTGATCCACTGCACCTCGGCGAAGGTGGCGCCGAGGTCCTTCTGGATCGCCGGGTTGGCGATGGCCACGATGGTGCCGTCCAGGGCCACCATCATGACCCCTACGGCGACGGTGATGAGGGTGAGCCAGGGATGCCCGCGCAGCCCCTTGCCCGGCGTCGCGTCCACCGCGCCCGGCGTCTTGCCCCCCGACCCCGACGTGTCGATGGCGGTCTGACTAGTCATACGTTCGAGGCTAGTGACAGTCACTGACAATTGACAAACCAATTCACTAGTCGGTAACTGACACGACATCCCCGGATAGCCTGAACTGGGAGAACACTGCGCACAGGAGGACCTTTCTTGAACTTGCGCGAGCGCAAGAAGCAGCGCACGCGGGACGCGCTGCTGCGAGCCGCCCTGGAGCTGTTCGCCACGCGCGGGTACGAGGAGACGACCGTCGACGACATCGCCGCGGCCGTCGACGTGTCGCAGCGCACCTTCTTCCGCTACTTCGCCGGCAAGGAGGAGACGGCGCTGTTCGTGCCGCGCCTGGCGGAGGCCGTCGTCATCGACGCCCTGCGGGCGCGCCCGCCCTCCGAGCTGCCCCTGGAGGCGCTGCGCCGGGCCGTCCTGGAGAGCTGGGACGCCATCCACGAGGCCGTCGCCGAGCTGGTCCCGATCGAACTCCACCTGCGCGTGTACCGGGTGATCGAGTCGACGCCCGCACTGCTCGCCGTCCATCTGCGGCGGGCGGCCGAACTGGAGGAGCAACTGGCCGGCATCATCGCCGAGCGCGAGGGGCTCGACGTGGACGCCGACCCTCGGCCCCGGATCGTCGTCGCCCTCTTCGGCGGGGTGATTCGTGTCACCGAAAGACTGTGGTCCACGGGGGAGGACCTCACCCTGGAGGGACTGCGCGAACTCACCGCCGCCTACCTGGATCAGGTCGGACCGGCACTGGCGGGGAACTGGCGTCCGGGGCGGTCCCCCTGACGCCCCGACCAAAACGTGATCCCGGTCACTTGGTTGACGCGAGACCCTCTCGTTCTCCTAGTGTGTCCTTTCAGTGACTTCCTTCGACACCTCCCCGCAACTGAACGTCTGGCGCGCACTGCTCGCTCTGGCCGTGGTGTTCGTGATGCTGACGACCACCGGCTGGACCGCTCTGCGCACCCAGCGGGGCGACACACCGCTGCAGGCCTCGCTCTCCGCGTGGGAGCACGGCCGCGTCGGCGGTCACCGGCTGCCCGACCCGCAGTCCGCGCCGGGGAAGCTGACCCGCTTCTTCGCCTCGCTCGACGAGGCGGAGCGCGCGAGCCTGGCCCGCAGGTACCCGCTCGCCGTCGGCAACATGAACGGCGCCCCCGTCGAGCTGCGCTACCGCGCCAACCGGATCGCGCTCGCCAAGGAGCGCGCGGTGGAACGGGAGCGTCTGCACGACGACCGCCTCACACCGGCCGGGCGGCACGACGCCGCGCGCCGCATGGACCGCCTCGACGACCTGCTGGAGAAGGGCCGCCGCATCCTGGCCTTCGACCCTGAGGGTTCGGGCCGGGTCGCCGAGGTCCTCGGCGACCTGCGCCGGGCGGACCGGGTCTCGGTCGTCGTGCCCGGGGTGGACACGGACCTGCTCACCTTCCAGCGCACCCAGCGCAAGTACTCGGCACCGGTCGGCATGGCCCGGTCCCTGTACGACGCCGAGCGGCAGGCGAGTCCCTCGACCCGCACCGCCGTGATCGCCTGGGCCGACTACACCGCGCCCAGCGGGCTCGGCATCGACTCGGCCACGGCGATGCGCGCGGAGGAGGGCGCGGTCCGGCTGGACGCGATGGTGCGGGCATTGCCCGGCAGGGCGCCGGTCTCGCTGTTCTGCCACAGCTACGGCTCGGTGGTGTGCGGCGTCGCGGCGCACCGGCTGCCGGGCCGGGTGTCCGACATCGCGGTCGCCGGCAGCCCCGGCATGCGGGTGGAGAACGCCGGGGAACTGCGCACCGGGGCCCGGGTGTGGGCGATGCGGGACGCCGACGACTGGATCCAGGACGTGCCCTACCTGGAGCTGGGCGGACTGGGCCACGGGGCCGACCCGGTGTCCTCCGGGTTCGGCGCGCGGGTGCTGTCGGCGGCGGGTGCGAAGGGTCACGCCGGCTACTTCGAGCCGGGAACGGCAAGTCTGTTCAATTTCGCAGAGATCGGCGTCGGCGCATACCGCTCGGTGCACTGCGCGCACGAAGACGGCGTCTGCCGTACCGGTTTGTCCGGCGCGGCAGCGGCCTGACGCGCGTAGAGGCGAAGAAAGTGCGGTCTGCTCGGGAGGGGGACGGAGGAGCGCGTGCCGCATACGATGAGCCGCATGGGTGACGTACTGGCCGGATTTCATGCCACTTGGGAGTTCGAGTCCGACTCCGTGCTCATCCGCTACGAACGGGGGATCCGGACACCCAAGCTCTTCCAGGCGCTCGGGGAGCGCCGCGTGCCCCTGGAGGCGATCGCGGGGGTGACGCTGACGCGCGGCAAACGCGGCACCGTCGTGCTGCGTGCCGAGCCGCGCCCCGGGGCCGACCCGCTGATGGAGGCGGCCGCGGGTCAGCTGAAGGAGAGCTGCGACCCCTACCGGCTGGTGCTGCCCGCCGAGCGCGAGATGCTCGCCGAGTACTACGCCGACGAACTGAAGTCGCTGCTCTCGGATTCCGGGCCCGCGGACCGGTTCCTCGTGGAGCCGCCGAAGGGGCCGTCGTCCTTCAAGGCGTACGACGGGAAGGCGGCCTTCGACGGACGGACCGTCAGTTTCCGCTGGTTCTGGACCGGAGCGTCGTCGGCCAAGTGGAAGGCCGGGGACCAGAGCTTTCCGGTGGGCGAGCTGAGCGGGGTGGAGTGGCGCTCGCCGGAGGTGTTCGAGGGTCATCTGCGGCTGCTGCGCCGGGACGGGACGGCCGCCACCCCCGCGCAGGCCGACCAGGACCCCGCGGCGGTGGTGTTCGGGCTGGGGTACGGGCCGGTGCACGAGTCGCTGCCGTTCGCTGCGGCGGTGCTGGCCGCGGTGCGCACGTCCAGTCCGGTCCCGGCCGTGCCGGCCGGCGGGCCGCGTCGTGATCCTGCGGACATCGCCGACCGGATTCGCCACCTGGGCGAGTTGCATCAGGCCGGGTTGGTGACGGATGAGGAGTTCTCGGTCAAGAAGGCCGAGTTGCTCTCCGAGCTCTAGCGTCTGCCGGGTTCGGTGGGGGCGCGGGCGCGGGTCGTGCGTGGCTGAGCGCGCCGTTCCCCGCGCCCGTGGAGGGGCGCCTCCCTACTCCCTGCCCGCCGAGGTGAAGGCCATGTCCGCGTAGCGGTTGCCCGTCACCTGGGCCGCTATGCCGTCCAGGAGTTCCAGTTGCTCGTCCGTCAGGTGGATCGCGGTCGCCGCCGTGTTCTCCTCCACCCGCGACGGCTTGCGGGTGCCCGGGATCGGGACGACCGTGAGGTCGTGGACCTCGGCCCGTCGGTGGGCCCAGGCCAGGGCGATCTGGCCGAGGGTGGCGTCATGGGCCCGCGCGACCGCGCGGATCAGTTCCAGCAGGGTGGCGTTGGCGGTCGCGTTCTCGCCCGTGAAACGCGGCTGCCGGCGGCGGAAGTCGTCCAAGGACAGGTCCTCGGCCCGGGCGAAGGAACCGGTGAGGAAGCCGCGGCCCAGGGGTGAGTACGCCACGAGCGCCGCGCCCAGCTCACGGACGGCGGGCACGACCTGCGCCTCGATGTCCCGGCTGAACAGGGACCACTCCGACTGCACGGCGGCGATGGGGTGCACGGCGTGCGCGGCGCGCACTTCACCGGCCGTGACCTCGCTCAGGCCGAGGTGCTTCACCTTGCCCTCGCGGACCAGGTCGGCCATCGTGCCGACGCTCTCCTCGATCGGCACGTTCACATCGCGCCGGTGCAGGTAGTAGAGGTCGATGACGTCGACGTCCAGGCGCTTCAGACTGTCCTCGACGGCGCGGCGGATGTAGGGCGGGTCGTTGCGGATGATGCGCCGGGCCGGGTCGTCCGGCGGTATGGACAGGCCGAACTTGGTCGCGAGGACGACCTCGTCGCGGTGTGCCTTGAGGAAGGGCGCGAGGAACCGCTCGTTCTCGCCGGCGCCGTAGGCGTCGGCCGTGTCGTAGAGCGTGACGCCCAGTTCGAGGGCCCGTTCCAGGGTGGCGCGCGAGGCGTCCGCGTCCGCGGGGCCGTAGCCGAAGCTCATGCCCATGCAGCCGAGGCCCTGCACGCCCACCTCGGGGCCGTCCGCGCCGAGCTTCGCCGTCGTGATCCTGCCGTCCGTCATCGAGGCCCCTCCGACGCCGGGGCCCGCCCGGCGTCCGCGTAGAAACTGATCTTCCGGTCCAGTACGGCCAGTGTGCCCCGTAGTTCGTCGATCCTCGCCAGGACGTCCTCGCGGGTCGTCCTCAGCAGCTCGAAGCGCTCGCCGTAGGTGTGGTCGCCCGCGCGCACCAGTTCCGCGTAGCGGACCATGTCCGCCACCGGCATGCCCGTCAGCCGGAGTTTGCCGACGAGGTCGAGCCAGTCGAGGTCGCGGTTGGTGTAGCGGCGCTGGCCGGTGTGGGAGCGGTCGATGTGCGGCATCAGGCCGATGCGCTCGTACCAGCGCAGGGTGTGGGCCGTCAGGCCGGTCAGGGCGACGACCTCGCTGATCGTGTAGCGGTCCTGGCCGTCCGGGCGCCGGTTCTGCTGCGGCGGACCGGCACAGAGGTCGGTCCCGGTCCCCGTGGTCTCCATCACCGTCATGGCCCCACGCTAGAACCTTGGAGTGCGCTCCAAGCAAGCACCCACGGCGAGAAATCGGCAGGGCGCCCGCGTGACCGGCCGGACCCCTCGCCGGGGCGCACGCGTTCAGCGCATAGGCTCGCAGGCATGTCGCTCAAGAGCCTCGCGTTGATCGAGAACTGGCCGGTTCCCACCGCCGCCGCGGGTGTCGTCCGGGCGGACGGCACCGTCCTCGGCACCCACGGCCCGGTCGGGCAGCGCTTCCCCCTCGCGTCGGTGACCAAGCCGCTGGCCGCCTACGCGGTGCTGGTCGCCTACGAGGAGGGCGCCCTCGAGTTCGACGAGCCCGCGGGTCCCCCCGGGTCGACGGTCCGGCACCTGCTCGCGCACACCTCGGGTCTGGCCTTCGACGAGCACCGGGTCACGGCCCCGCCCGGGGAGCGGCGGCTGTACTCCAACGCCGGTTTCGAGCAACTCGGCGACCATCTCGCCGAGGCGACCGCCATCCCGTTCGCCGAGTACCTGCGCCAGGCGGTGCTGGAGCCGCTGGGCATGACCTCGACGTCCCTGGAGGGCTCCCCGGCCAAGGACGCCGTGTCCACCGTGGAGGACCTGCTGCGGTTCGCCGCCGAGCTGCAGGCGCCTCAGTTGCTGGACCCGCGAACGGTCGCCGAGGCGATGACCGTGCAGTATCCGGGCACCAAGGGCGTGCTGCCGGGCTACGGCCACCAGAACCCCAACGACTGGGGGCTGGGCTTCGAGATCCGCGACTCCAAGTCGCCGCACTGGACGGGCTCGTCGTCCTCCCCGCGCACTTTCGGGCATTTCGGCCAGTCCGGTACGTTCCTGTGGGTCGACCCCGACGCGGGTGCCGGCTGCGTGGCGCTGACGGACCGCGCGTTCGGCCCCTGGGCGATCGAGGCGTGGCCGGCGTTCACGGACGCGGTGCGCGCCGAGCTCTAGGTCGTGTCCGCAAAGTCCCCGTCGTTCGCCCGGAGTGCGGGCCCCGCGGCGTCTGGTGCGTGCTCTCGGCGTGCCGGGCGGAGTCCCTCGTACTGGATCGTACTTGGGGCTTCGTCCGGTGCGGCGAGAGTGCGTGCCAGGCGTCGCGGGGCAGGCGGGACTTTGCGGACACGACCTAGGGCCGGGCGGCGTCGTCCGTCATCTCCCAGATCAGCAGCTCGGCCCCGGTGACGCCTTCGGCCTCCAGGGCCTTCGCGTCGGTGATCCGTGCCGCGTCCCCGGCGCCGAGCTCCTCGCCGTCCAGGCGCACCGCGCCGCGCACGACGTGCACGTACAGGTACGCCCCGTCCGGCACCGCCGTCCGCTCCCCCGCCCCGAGCCGCCGCACGTGCAGCATCGCCCCGGCCCGGGGCAGGGCGTACGGCGTGGAGTCGGCGATGCCGCGGACGACCTCGTAGGACGGTTCGCCGCCGGGTCGCAGCGGGGCCAGCCACATCTGCACGAAGGTCAGCGGCCCGGAGCCGTCGTTGCGCTCGACGTGGCGCACCCCGCCCGCCGAGCTGAGCCGCTGCACGTCCCCGGGGCGCACGACGGACTCGTGCCCGGCCGAGTCCCGGTGCGTCAGTTCGCCCTCCACCACCCAGGTCACGATCTCCGTGTGGCTGTGCGGGTGCTCGTCGAACCCGGCACCCGGCGCCAGCCGCTCCTCGTTGCACGCGAGCACCGCACCGAACCGGAGGTTGTCCGGGTCGTAGTGCGGGCCGAAGGAGAAGGCGTGCCGGCTGTCGATGCCGGCAGCCGGATCCCCTCCCTGGTAGCGCTCGTCGGCGCGCCTGACGTCCATCACGCCGTCCACGGTAGACCCGGCGGCGCACCCTCCCGTCCGGATAAGGCAGTCTTGTCCCCGTGCCCGAACCCGAAACCGGCAAGAACCCGGCCGCAGCGACCGACCTCCATCCGCATTCCGCCACGCTGAGGCGGCTGGAGAAGTCGTCAGGATCGCTCGCCGCGCAGGCCATCGCGCGGATGGACGAGACGCTGCCCTGGTACCGGGCCATGCCCCCGGAGAACCGTTCCTGGATCGGTCTGGTCGCGCAGGCGGGCATCGCCGCGTTCACCGAGTGGTTCCGGCGCCCCGACGCCCCCCAGGCCATCTCCACCGACGTGTTCGGCACCGCACCGCGCGAGCTGACCCGGGCGATCACGCTGCGCCAGACCGTGGAGATGGTGCGCACCACCATCGAGGTCATGGAGTCCGCGATCGACGAGGTCGCGGCCCCCGGCGACGAGAGCGTGCTGCGCGAGGCACTGCTCGTCTACGCCCGGGAGATCGCCTTCGCCACGGCCCAGGTGTACGCGCAGGCCGCCGAGGCACGCGGTGCCTGGGACGCCCGGCTGGAGTCCCTGGTGGTGAACGCCGTGCTCAGCGGCGAGGCCGACGAGGGCGCGGTGTCGCGCGCCGCCGCCCTCGGTTGGAACTCCCCGGAGCACGTGTGCGTGGTGCTCGGCACCGCGCCCGACGGGGACAGCGAGCTGACCGTGGAAGCCATACGGCGCGCGTCCCGGCACGCCAAGCTCCAGGTGCTCACCGGCGTGCTCGGCGACCGGCTGGTCGTGATCGCCGGCGGCAGCGACAACCCGCTGGCCGTGGCCAAGTCGCTCATCGGACCGTTCGCGGCCGGACCTGTCGTGGCCGGACCGGTGGTGCCCGACCTGCAGGCCGCGACCCGGTCCGCGCAGGCCGCCGCGGCGGGCCTGAAGGCGTGTTCCGCCTGGCAGGACGCCCCGCGCCCGGTCCTCGCCGACGACCTGCTCCCGGAGCGGGCCATCGCCGGGGACCCCTCCGCCCGCGAGCAGTTGGTGGAGGAGATCTACAGACCGCTGGAGGAGGCCGGGGCGGCGCTCCTGGAGACGCTCAGCGTCTATCTCGAACAGGCGAGCAGTCTGGAAGGCGCCGCCCGGATGCTGTTCGTGCATCCCAACACCGTCCGCTACCGGCTTCGACGTGTGACTGACGTCACCGGCTGGTCGCCGTCCGATGTACGCTCTGCCTTCACGCTGCGGATCGCTCTGATCCTGGGGCGTCTGGTCGATGGAGATCTCCAGCCCTAAGGTTTTGTCGAGGCTCGACAAAACCCCCTCGTGTTCTTCGTCCCTGTCCCCACGGGCGGCCGTGCCCGTACCCAAGAGAGAGTGTGAGAGTGCTCGTACTCGTCGCTCCCGGCCAGGGCGCCCAGACGCCCGGCTTCCTGACTGAATGGCTCGACCTCCCCGGTGTCCGCGGTGCCCTCGAGGCCTGGTCGGACGCCGCGGGCCTCGACCTGATCCGTTACGGCACCGAGGCCGACGCGGAGGAGATCCGCGACACCGCGGTGGCGCAGCCGCTGCTGGTGGCCGCAGGACTGGCGTCCGCGTCCCTGCTCTTCGAGGACCCGGCGGACCTGCCCCGCACGGTCGGTGCCATCGCCGGGCACAGCGTGGGCGAGATCACCGCGGCCTCGCTCGCCGGGGTGCTCCCGCACGAGGAGGCGCTCCGTCTGGTCCGCACCCGCGGCCTGGCCATGGCCGAGGCGGCCGCCGTCACCGAGACCGGTATGGCCGCGCTGCTCGGCGGCGACCCGGACGTGACGCTCGCGCACCTGGAGAAGCTGGGCCTGACGCCGGCGAACATCAACGGCGCGGGCCAGATCGTCGCGGCCGGCACCCTGGAGCAGCTCGCGGCGCTGGCGGAGGACAAGCCGGAGGGCGTGCGCAAGGTCGTGGCGCTGAAGGTCGCCGGCGCGTTCCACACGCACCACATGGCCCCCGCGGTCGACGCGCTGGCGAAGGCCGCCGAGGCCCTGACGCCGGCCGACCCCGCGCTCGCGTACGTCTCCAACAAGGACGGGCGGGCCGTCGCCGCCGGCACCGAGGTGCTGGAGCGTCTGGTCGGCCAGGTCGCCAACCCGGTCCGCTGGGACCTGTGCATGGAGACCTTCAAGGAGCTCGGCGTCACGGCGCTGATCGAGGTGTGCCCCGGTGGCACGCTGACCGGCCTGGCCAAGCGCGCCCTGCCCGGTGTGAAGACCCTGGCGCTCAAGACGCCCGCCGACCTGGACGCTGCTCGCGAGCTCATCGCCGAGCACGCCTGACAAGGAGCCCGGAGCATGGCGAAGATCAAGCCCAGCAAAGGCGCCCCGTACGCGCGGATCCTCGGCGTCGGCGGGTACCGGCCGACGCGGGTCGTGCCGAACGAGGTGATCCTGGAGACGATCGAGTCCTCCGACGAGTGGATCCGCTCGCGCTCCGGCATCGAGACGCGGCACTGGGCCTCCGACGAGGAGACCGTCGCGCAGATGTCGATCGAGGCGTCCGGCAAGGCCATCGCGGACGCCGGCATCTCCGTCGAGCAGATCGGCGGGGTGATCGTCTCGACGGTCTCGCACTTCAAGCAGACCCCGGCCGTCGCCACCGAGATCGCCGACAAGCTCGGCACGGACAAGGCCGCCGCCTTCGACATCTCGGCGGGCTGCGCGGGCTTCGGCTACGGTCTCACCCTCGCCAAGGGCATGATCGTCGAGGGCTCCGCGGAGTACGTGCTGGTGATCGGCGTGGAGCGGCTGAGCGACCTGACCGACCTGGAGGACCGCGCGACGGCCTTCCTGTTCGGCGACGGCGCGGGCGCGGTCGTGGTCGGCCCGGCCCAGGAGCCCGCGATCGGCCCGACCGTGTGGGGCTCCGAGGGCGACAAGTCCGAGACCATCAAGCAGACCGTGCCGTGGACGGACTACCGCGACGGGACGGTCGAGAAGTTCCCCGCGATCACCCAGGAAGGCCAGGCGGTGTTCCGCTGGGCCGTGTTCGAGATGGCGAAGGTCGCCCAGCAGGCGCTGGACGCGGCCGGGATCACCGCGGACGACCTGGACGTCTTCATCCCGCACCAGGCCAACGTGCGGATCATCGACTCGATGGTGAAGACCCTGAAACTGCCGGAGCACGTCACGGTCGCCCGTGACATCCGCACCACCGGCAACACCTCGGCCGCCTCGATCCCGCTCGCGATGGAGCGGCTCCTGGCGACCGGCGAGGCGAAGAGCGGCGACACCGCGCTCGTCATCGGCTTCGGGGCGGGTCTCGTCTACGCAGCGACTGTCGTTACCCTCCCCTAGGCACTCCGTGCCGGATCATGCGGTCCGGGACGGTGCGTACCACCTGCCACACCTCTGGATATCTACGAAGGAGCGCCAACATGGCCGCCACTCAGGAAGAGATCGTCGCCGGTCTCGCCGAGATCGTGAACGAGATCGCCGGCATCCCGGTTGAGGACGTCCAGCTGGACAAGTCCTTCACCGACGACCTGGACGTCGACTCGCTGTCCATGGTCGAGGTCGTCGTCGCCGCCGAAGAGCGCTTCGACGTCAAGATCCCGGACGAGGACGTCAAGAACCTCAAGACGGTCGGCGACGCGACCGACTACATCCTCAAGCACCAGGGCTGATCGACCGATCAGGCCCCTGGGCTGACTGCCCCGCCACCCGGCGGTGGCGCCGCTTAATCCTCGGATCCGTTGGAGAAAGAATTCCCGTGAGCCCGACCAATCGCACCGTGGTCGTCACCGGTATCGGCGCAACCACACCGCTGGGTGGCGACGCAGCCTCTACCTGGGAGGGCCTGATCGCCGGCAAGTCCGGCGTCAAGCCCCTGGAGCAGGAGTGGGCGGCCGACCAGGCCGTCAAGATCGCGGCCCCGGTGGCCGTGGAGCCGACCGAGGTCATCCCGCGGCCGCAGGCCCGCCGGCTGGACCGCTCCGCGCAGTTCGCGCTGGTCGCGGCCCAGGAGGCGTGGAAGGACGCCGGCTTCGAGGCGAAGGCCGGCGAGGACCCGAACGTCGACCCCGACCGGCTCGGCGCGGTCATCGCCTCCGGCATCGGCGGCGTGACGACCCTGCTCGACCAGTACGACGTGCTGAAGGAGAAGGGCGTCCGCCGCGTCTCCCCGCACACCGTGCCGATGCTGATGCCCAACGGCCCCTCGGCCAACGTGGGCCTGACCGTGGGCGCCCGGGCGGGCGTGCACACGCCGGTCTCGGCCTGCGCGTCCGGCGCCGAGGCCATCGGCTACGCCATCGAGATGATCCGCACCGGCCGCGCCGACGTCGTCGTCGCGGGTGGCACGGAGGCGGCGATCCACCCGCTGCCCATCGCCGCGTTCGGCAACATGATGGCGATGTCCAAGAACAACGACGACCCGCAGGGCGCCTCGCGCCCCTACGACACCGCCCGGGACGGTTTCGTCCTCGGTGAGGGCGCCGGTGTCGTGGTCCTGGAGTCCGCCGAGCACGCCGCCAAGCGCGGGGCCCGGGTGTACGCCGAGGCGGTCGGCCAGGGCATCTCGGCCGACGCGCACGACATCGTGCAGCCGGAGCCGGAGGGGCGGGGCATCTCGCACGCCCTGCAGAACCTGCTGGAGCGCACCGACCTGGACCCGGCGGAGGTCGTGCACGTCAACGCGCACGCGACGTCGACGCCGGCCGGTGACATCGCCGAGCTGAAGGCACTGCGGAAGGTGTTCGGCGACGACGCCGACCACATCGCGGTGTCCGCGACGAAGTCGATGACCGGGCACCTGCTCGGTGGCGCGGGTGGCGTCGAGACGGTGGCGACGGTGCTCGCGCTGTACCACCGGGTGGCTCCGCCGACGATCAACGTGGAGAACCTGGACCCGGAGGCGGAGGCCAACGCCGACGTCGTGCGGGGTGAGGCGCGCAAGCTGCCCGTCGACGGCCGTATCGCCGCGCTGAACGACTCGTTCGGGTTCGGTGGGCACAACGTGGTGCTGGCGTTCCGGACGGTGTGATCTCCGAGCGTTGCGATGGCCCGGACCCTGAGTGGGTTCGGGCCATTCGCCGTTCTCTGTGCCGCGGTGTGCCGGGCGCGGGTGCGTGGGGGCTGGTCGCGCAGCTCCCCGCGCCCCCCGAGGGCGCGATCCTGAGGCGCTGTCGAGGGTGTGGTGTCTACACCACCTGGTGGAGCCAGCGGACCGGGGCGCCCTCGCCCGCGTAGCGGAAGGGCTCCAACTCGTCGTCCCAGGGCTTGCCCAGAAGCTTGTTGAGCTCGGCTTCCAGGTCCGTCTCGCCCTGCCGGCTGCGCTGGAGAGCCGCTCTGAGCCGGTCCTCGGGGATCAGGATGTCGCCGTGGATGCCGGTGACGGCGTGGAAGATGCCCAGCTCGGGGGTGCAGCTGTAGCGCTCGCCCTCGGCGGTGGGGCAGGGCTCGGCGGTGACCTCGAAGCGCAGGAGGTGCCAGCCGCGCAGCGCGGAGGCGAGTTTGGAGGCGGTGCCGGCCTGGCCCTGCCAGGAGAACTCCGAGCGCCAGGTGCCGGGGGCCGCGGGCTGCCGGATCCAGTCCAGGTTGACGCGCGTGCCGAGCACCCCGGCGATGGCCCACTCGACGTGCGGGCACAGCGCGCGCGGCGCGGAGTGCACGTACAGAACTCCACGTGTCGTCACCGGAACCTCCGGGCAGAGCGGGACATCTTGCGAACGGGCGGAACGGCTGTGACCGGGCGGGTCACGTTGATGGCGAGGCTACCGTGCGTCGGCGCAAGGAGTGTGACGTACGGTCGGTCCGGGGGCCGGGAAACTCCCGCCATTCACCCAGGGGGACGCTTGTACGGGTGGGAGGCGTTGCACCTGACGGGCCGGGAACCCTCGTGCGTTGTCATGGGTGGGGGCAGGAACCGCTCGGCGAGGGGATGGAGCAGGGATGGGGATGCGAGGCCACCGCGCCCGGGGTGTGCTGGCCGTGGTCGTGGCCGCCGTGGTCGGTGTCGCCGGGTGTGATGCCGTGGGGGGCGATTCCGCCGCGCCGTCCGGCAGCGCCCGGCCGTCCCCGAAGCCCACGCCCTTGTGGGACCGCAGCCCGCGTTCCGTGGCGGCCGTCGGGGACTCCATCACCCGGGGGTTCGACGCGTGCGACGTGCTGTCGGACTGCCCGGAGGCGTCCTGGGCGACCGGCACCAGCGCCGAGGTCGACTCGCTCGCCGTGCGGCTGCTGGGGCGCACCGGCGCGGCCCGGCGGAGCTGGAACTACGCCGTGACGGGCGCGCGGATGGCCGACCTGCCCGGGCAGATGGCCCGGGCGGTGCGCCGCAAGCCCCAGCTGGTGACGGTGATGGTCGGGGCGAACGACGCCTGCCGGTCCACGCCGTCGGCGATGACCCCGGTATCCGCCTTCCGCGCCGACTTCGAGGACGCGCTGCGCGGTCTGCGCAAGGCCCTGCCGAAGACCCAGGTGTTCGTGGCGAGCGTGCCCGACCTGAAGCGGCTGTGGTCCGAGGGCCGCACCAGCCCGGTGGGCAAGCAGGTGTGGAAGCTGGGGATCTGCCCGTCGATGCTGGGCGACGCGGACCGGCTGGACGCCGAGGCGCAGGTGCGGCGCGACACGGTGCAGGAGCGGGTCGAGGACTACAACAAGGTGCTGGCGGAGGTCTGCGCCGAGGACGAGCGGTGCCGCCACGACGGGGGCGCGGTGTACGACTACCGCTTCGGCACGGCCCAGTTGAGCCGCTGGGACTACTTCCACCCGAGTGTGAACGGGCAGGCGCGGATCGCGGAGATCGCCTACCGCTCCGTCACGGCGAAGCGCCCCTGACGAGGGCTTTCGCACGTTCCCGACGGCCGTGCCGCAGCCGGGCACCCGCCCCGGTCCGGAGGTCAGGTCCCGGACCGGGGCTGCCGGGTGGGGAACTCGTCCCGTATCAGACGGTAATCCCCGCGGTGATCCCGCGGCCGGTGATCGGGCTCCCGGCCCGGATCCCGTACGAACCCTTCACAACCCGGACCCGCCGGCCGCGAGCCGGTCACCGTGCGGTGCGGACCGCCACCTGACCTCCGGCTGCGCCCCATGGCGTGGACCACCTGGGTCAGGCGATACTGCGGCCGTCCGTACCCCCACCGCGACGGAAGGCCCGAACCCCCTTGACCTCCATACGTGTTCGCCTCGGCGTCCTCGGCCTCGCCCTGATGACCGGCCTCACCGTGCCCGCCGGTGCGAGCGCCGCCGGGACGGCCCCCTCCCCCACCGTCGAGGAGCAGCGGCTCGACCGGGCGGCTCCGCAGGAGATCTTGCGCCGCTCCGGCTTCGACACCGCCGCCCCGCGACTGGCCCGGGCGCTGGGCACGGCCGGCTCCTACGCGCAGGCCCGGCAGGCCGTCACCCGTGCGGGCACGGAGCTGTGGCGGCGGGCCGTGGACCGGGCCCAGGGGCGCGGCCCGGCCGGCGGGGACCTGAGCCGGGACGACGACCGGCCGCTGTACTGGGCGCGGCTCGGCATGACGCGTGAGGTGCGCACCTGGCAGCCGGACTTCGGCCTGACCGAGGACCGGCGCGCCGCGCTGCTGGACGAGCTGGAGCGCACCTCGCGCGGTCAGACGTCCGTCCGGTATCCGCGGGGCAAGGGGCTGAAGCGGATCCTGCTGACCGGCTTCGACCCGTTCACGCTGGACCGGGACATCCGCATCTCCAACCCGTCGGGCGCCACCGCCCTCGCCCTCGACGGCGCGGTCGTCGAGACGGCCGACGGACCGGCCCGGGTCGAGACGGCCGTGTTCCCCGTGCGCTGGCGGGACTTCGCCGAGGGCACGGTGGAGCGGGCGCTGCGGCCCCACCTGCCGAAGGTCGACCTGTTCACGACCGTGAGCCAGGGCCGCGTGGGCCGGTTCGACGTCGAGCGGACCAACGGCGCCTGGCGCGGCGGCTTCGGGGACAACGAGAACGTCGGCCGCACCGGGACCGTGCCCGTCGCCGACCCGGCCTCGCAGCCGCAGTGGACCACGACGACCCTGCCCTACGCGGCGATCGCCGCTGCGGACACCGGCCGGTTCCCGGTGTACGACAACACGAGTGTCACGGAGATCCCGGCGGGCGGCACGGACCCCGTCGTCCGCCCGGACGGGCCCACGCCGGGCTCGACCGCCCGCGCGGGCGGGGGCGGGGACTACCTCTCCAACGAGATCGCCTACCGGGCGACGCTGCTGCGGGACCGGCTCGGGCTGCACGACCGGCTGCCGGGCGGGCACGTGCACACTCCGGTGCTGCAGTTCGGCGCCGGGAACACCACCGAGGTCACCGACCCGGACTTCGTGCGGAACCGGCTGGACATCATCGCCCAGGTGCGGAGGATCCTGACGGTGGCCGCGGAGAACTCGTAACGGCCGCGTCGCCCTTGCCGCCACCCTCGGTGATCTCCTCGCCCAGCAGGTCACGCGCCATGAGGGTGGCGCCCGCGACGGCGCCCGGCATTAGGAACACGGCGACGAAGGGCACCAGGAAGGAGACGGCCAGGGGCGTGCCGAAGCCCCACACCAGCGTCTTGCGGTCGCGCAGGAGCCGCAGCCGGGAGCGCAGTTCGACGCCGCGGCGCTGGAGGGCGACGGCGGTCAGCTCCTCGGTGAGGAAGAACCCGGTGACGAAGAACCCGATCACCGGGACGGCTGTCTGCCCGACGACCGGGATGAATCCGCACGCGAACAGCAGCACGCCCCACAGGGCGGCCCGGACGACGATCCGCAGGCTGTCCCGGGCGGAGATCCACAACTCCCGCCAGAACGGCAGCCCCGATGCGGGCGCGTGACCGTCCGGGGAGACGTCGCGGTCGACCTTCTCGGAGAGGTTCTCGTAGAAGGGCTGGCCGATCAGCAGGGTCACGGCGGTGAACGTCACGACGGCGAGGAGCAGGGCGAGGGCGAACAGCACACCGGTGAGCAGGCCCCGGAAGAGGCCGCGCCAGGGGCTCGACCAGTCGTCGGCGAAGGGCGTCGCCCAACCCACCGCGTCCTCGCCCCACAACCCGAGCGCGACCAGCGCCGCCGCGTACAGGACGAGGGTGATCAGGCCCGGGAGCAGCCCGAAGCCGTACTGCCTGCCGTGCCCGGCCACCCATCGCTGGCCCTTGAGCAAGTACCGGAAACCCGTCCCCAGATCGCGCATGGGTCGACCCTATCCGGGCCGGTGTCGCGCTCTTGACGCGCTCCGGTCACACCGGTGTCACGGGCGGCGGGGCCGGCGCGCCCTCCTGGCCGTTGAGTCGAATCCGTGCGCCTCGCCGTACCGATCGGCGGGAGCTCCGGGTGAGGTTCGCGTGCGCACCACGGGACACGGCGGTTCCCCGAGGAGGGCGGATGACGCGGGAGATCCACGGCACGGTGGCCGAAGGCTTCGAGGGGGTCCGCGAGGTGTTCGCCGCGTTCGCGGCCGGTGAGCGGGACGACTACGAGGGGCAGGTGTGCGCCTACGTCCACGGCCGGAAGGTGGTCGATCTGTGGGCGGGGACCGACCCGGACGCCCTCTACGGCGTCTCCTCGTCCACGAAGGGCGCGGCCCACCTGGTCGTGGCCCTCCTGGTGCAGGACGGCACGCTCGAACTCGACCGGAGGGTGACGTACTACTGGCCGGAGTTCGCGGCCGAGGGCAAGGGCGCCCTGACCCTGCGCGATCTGCCGGCGCACCGGGCGGGGGTGATCGGCACGGCCACCGGTTTCACCCTGTCCGAGCTGGCCGACGACCGTCAGCTCGCCGAACGCCTCGCCGACCAGCGGCCGTTCTGGCATCCGGGGTCCGCCTTCGGACACCACGTCCTGGTGGGGGGCGCCCTGGTGGGCGAGGTGGTCCGCCGCGCCACGGGCCGTACGCTCCAGGACGTCTACCGGGAGCGGGTCCGGACCCCGTACGGCCTGGATCTCCACCTCGGGTTGCCCGCGTCCGCGGAGCCCCGCTTCCGCGCCGCCCAGCCCATGACGCCGACGCCCGAGCAGCAGGCCCAGCTGGACGCCGCCCCCACCGGCCCGCACACGCTGGCCTCGATCGCCCTCAACCGCCACGCCGGGGAACCTGCCGAGCCGGCCGCGCTGGCGAACGCGCCGCTGATCCGCGCCCGGGGCCCGGCCTCGGTGGGCGGGGTGGCCTCCGCCCGGGGCCTGGCCAGGATGTACGCGGCGGCGATCAGCGAGGTGGACGGGCAGGCGCCGCTGCTGAAGCCGGACACGGTGGCGGAGTTCGGCCAGGTCCACTCGGCCGGCCACGACCTGGTGACCCGGGCCCACGCGTCGTTCGGGCTGGGCTTCGAGGCCACCGCTGACACGTGGCACCCGTTCCTCGGGGCCGGGACGATCGGCCACAGCGGCGAGGGCGGCTCCCAGGCGTTCGCGGACCCGTGGAGCGGCCTGGCGTACGGCTACACGCGCCGCCGGTCCGTCTTCCCGGGCGGGGCCGCGCCGGAGAACGAACGCCTGGTGCGGGCCGTCCACCGGGCGGCACTGGGGCGGTGAGCCGCGGACGCGGGCGGAGGCCCCACCCCACGTCCAAGGGTGCGGCCTCCGCCTGTGCAACGACCGTCCTCACACGAGCGTCACGGTGATGTTCCCGCGCGTCGCCTTCGAGTAGGGGCACACCTCGTGCGCCTTCTCGATCAGCGCCCGCGCGGTGCCCCGGTCGGCCTTGGGGATGTCGGCCGAGATCTCGACGATGATCCCGAACCCGTCCCCGTTCCTGCCCAGGCCGACCTTCGCGGTGACGGTCGCACCCGTGAGGTCGGCGCCCTCCTGGCGGGCGACCACACCGAGCGCGCCCTGGAAGCAGGCGCTGTAGCCGGCGGCGAACAGCTGCTCCGGGTTGGTCCCGGTGCCGCTGCCGCCCATCTCCTTCGGCGGGTTGACGACGACGTCGAGCTTGCCGTCGTCGGTGGCCACCCGCCCGTCGCGCCCGTTCTCGGCGGTGGCGACGGCGGTGTAGAGGACGTCGGACTGCTGGATCGGCATGCGGTTGTGTTCCTTCGGTGGTCCGCCGCGGCTCGCGCCCGGGCCGGGACGGATTCGGAAACAAGTTACCGCATGTCGGAATCCTGCCGGAAGACGTTAGAGCTTGACGATCATCTTCCCGGTGTTGTCGCCGCGCAGCACGCCCAGGAACGCCTCGAGGTTGTTCTCGATGCCCTCGACGACGGTCTCCCGGTACTTCAGCTCGCCGGAGGCGACCCACGGGGCGACCTCCTGCACGAACTGCGGCTGCAGGTCGTAGTGGTCCCCGACCAGGAAGCCCTCGATGCGGCCGCGGGTCTGGATGAGGCGCGCGAGGTTGCGCGGGCCCGGGGCGGGCTCGGTGTTGTTGTAGACGGAGATCATGCCGCAGACGGCGATCCGGCCGCCCTGGTTGAGCGAGCCGATCGCCGCCTCCAGGTGGTCGCCGCCGACGTTGTCGAAGTAGACGTCGATCCCGTCGGGGGCGGCGGCGCGCAGCTGCTCGCTCACCGGCCCGTCCTTGTAGTTGAAGGCGGCGTCGAAGCCGTACTCCTCGACCAGCAGCTTCACCTTCTCGGCGGACCCGGCGGAGCCGATGACCCGCGAGGCGCCCTTCAGCTTGGCGATCTGCCCGACCTGGCCGCCCACGGCACCGGCGGCACCGGAGACGAAGACGGCGTCGCCCTCCTTGAAGGCGGCCGTGCGCAGCAGACCGGCGTAGGCGGTGAGGCCGGTCATGCCCAGCACACCCAGGTACGTCGACAGCGGGGCGGCGTCGGCGTCCACCTTCACGGCGTTCTTGCCGGCGACGACGGCGTACTCGCGCCAGCCGAAGAAGTGCAGCACGTGGTCGCCGACGGACAGGCCCTCGGCGTTGGAGGCCACGACCTCGCCCACGGCGCCGCCCTGCATGACCTTGCCCAGCTCGAACGGGGCGACGTAGGACTTCGCCGCGCTCATGCGGCCGCGCATGTACGGGTCCACGGAGAGGTACCTGTTGCGGACGAGGACCTCGCCCTCACCGGGCTGCGGTACCTCCGCCTCGACCAGGGCGAAGTCCTCCGGCTTCGGCCAGCCGACGGGACGGCTCAGCAGGTGCCACTCGCGGCTGACGGCGGGCAGGGTCGGGGTGTCGGTCATGGTGCGCCAGTCCTCACATACGGGAAGCGAACATTTCAGTACCTGAAACAACCATGCTCCTGAATATTTCAGGTTGTCAAACAACCGGGTACCCTGACCGGCATGGCCTCCCCCACATCGACCCCATCGACCACGTCGACCACCGGGAATTCCGCCGGCCGGCCCGACCCGCTGACCCTCGAGGTCGTCGAGCTGATCGGTGAGGTGGTGGCGCGCTTCCACGAGGACTACGAGTCGGCGGCGGCGGAGCATGCCCTGACGGGCGCGCAGGCGAGGCTGCTGAGCCTGCTGTGCCTGGAGGCGCTGCCGATGCGGAGGCTGGCGCAGCGGCTGAAGTGCGAGCCGTCCAACGTCACCGGCATAGTGGACCGGCTGGAGGCGCGCGGCCTCGTGGAGCGGCAGCCGGACCCGGCGGACCGCCGGGTGAAGGTCGCGGCCGCGACGCCCGAGGGCCGGCGGGTGGCCAAGAGCCTGCGCGAGTCCCTGCGGTTCGCCCGCGAGCCCCTGGCGGGACTCGCCGAGAACGAACGGGTGGCGCTGCGGGACGCGCTGCGGGTGATGCTGGGCTGAGCGCGGGGGTTCGGGGGCGGCCCGGGGGGGGTTGCCCCTCAGCGCGGTGGCGCGGGGCGGCCCGGGAACGGAGCGTGGTCGCGTGAGTGGCCCGAGTGCAGCCCAGGAGCGCGCAGGTGCGTCACCGCCCGGGGTGCAGCCCCGGAAGCGCGGTGGCCCGGGGGGCCGGGGGGCCCGGGAACGGCTGGAGGAGCGCGGTCGCGCGGGGTGGCCCGAGAGCGGCCAGCGGCCAGGGGAACGCGGTGGCGCGGGGTGGCCCGGGGGCGGCTGGAGGAGCGCGGTCGCGTGGGGGGCTCGGGGTGCAGCCCCAGCCCCAGGAGCGCGCAGGTGCGTCACAGCCCGGAGTGCGGCCCCGGAAGCGCCGTGACGTGGGGGGCCCGGGAACGGCTGGAGGAGCGCGGTCGCGTGGGGTGGCCCGGGTGCAGCCCCAGCCCCAGGAGCGCGCGGGTGCGTCGCAGCCCGGAGTGCGGCCCCGGAAGCGCGGTCGCGCGGGGTGGCCCGGGGGCGACTGGAGGAGCGCGGGGGCCCGGGGTGCGGCCCCGGAAGCGCCGTGGCGCAAGGCGGCCCGGAGGCGGCCAGAGGGGCGACCAGAGGAACGCAGCAGCGCGAGGCGGCCCGGAAGGTGCAGCCCTGGAAGCGCAGTTGACCCGGGGCGGCCCGCAGGCGGCCAGGGGAATGCGGTAGCGCGAGGTGGTCCGGAAGGTGCAGCGCAGCCCTGGAAGCGCAGTTGGCGCGGGGTGGCCCGCAGGCGGCCAGGGGAACGCAGCAGCGCGGGGTGGCCCGGAAGGTGGCGCGAGGCAGGGGGGCATGCCCTGAGGGCTTGAGGGGCGTGCTACGTGCACCACCACAGGAACCGGTCGCACGGCTCCGACGGGGAGGGTTCCGGTTGTTCCGGGGCCTTGGTGGTGGGGTCGGACGACGGGGTCGGCGCCGGGGCGGGCGGGGCCGCCGTCGTACCGGACTCCGGGCTGCTGGGGGCAGTTCCCGCCGGACCCGCCTGGGCCTCCTTCGACGGCTCGCCGCTCGGGGCCTTCGACTCCTTGTCCTCGGCGGACGCCGAGGGCGACGCGGAGCCGGACGGATCCGCCGAGGCGGAGGCCGACGCGTCCGCGGATCCGGCCGCGGCGTCCGGACGGCCCGGCCTCGCCTCTCCGGCTTCCGCCGACGCGCCGCCGTCCGCCGACGCCCCGCCGGCGGTCGCGGGTCTCGGTGTCGAGTCCGGGGCGTCCATGCCGAGTTCGGCGAGGCTCAGCCCGCCCGCCGCGAGCACGAAGCCCGCGACCACGAACAGGGTCCGGCGCCGCCGACGCCGGTGCGCGGCGGCCTTCCGGTCCCGGCGGCTGGCACCGCCCGGGCCGTCCGCGTCGGGCCCGGCCCCGCGCCCGCGCCGCCGGGCGGCCCGGCCGGAAGGGGTTCGGGCGCCCTCGTCGTCACCGTCGCCGTCGTCGGCCTCGTCACGAGGGTCGGCGGGCGCGATGTCGTCGCCGTCCTCGGCCTCGGTCAAGTGGTCCTGGGCGGCGGGCGGTTGGTCGTGGAGCTGCGCGCCCGCGCCCTGGGTCGGGGCGAGGGCGTACGCCGCGGCGGGCTGCGGAGCGGATCGCCGCAGCGCTCGGGCCGGGGCGCCGCACCCGGGGCAGGCCAGCGCGCCGTTGAGGTGCCGTCGGCACGGGTCGCAGTAGTCCATGACGCCGGAAGGTTAAGTTCCGCGCGGGTCACGTTCCTAGATCCAGCTGTGAAGGTTCTGTATGGACACCCCCTGCCCCGGGTTTCGAAACTGCCGAAACCGTTATGCGCGCGACCCATTGACACCCCCGCCGCGCCGTCCTTACTGTCACGCCAGCATTTCGAACGCATGACGAAATATCGAACAGCTCGGCACGCGGGCGAAACTGACGGAAACCGATCCGACGAAGCAGCGAGGGACAACCGCCGTGCGCATCACCGGAATCAGCACACACGTGGTCGGGACGCCGTGGCGCAACCTGACCTACGTCCAGGTGCACACCGACGAGGGGCTCACCGGAGTCGGCGAGACCCGGATGCTGGGACACACCGACGCCCTCCTCGGCTACCTGAGGGAGGCGGAGGCCAACCACATCCTGGGCTCCGACCCCTTCGCGGTCGAGGACCTCGTCAAGCGCATGAAGTACGGCGACTACGGCCGGGCGGGCGAGATCGTGATGTCGGGCATCGCGGTGATCGAGATGGCCTGCTGGGACATCAAGGGCAAGGCCCTGGGCGTCCCCGTCTGGCAGCTGCTGGGCGGCAAGGTCACCGACAAGGTCAAGGCGTACGCCAACGGCTGGTACACCACCGAGCGCACCCCGGAGGCCTACCACAAGGCCGCCCAGGGCGTGATGGAGCGCGGCTACCGGGCGCTCAAGATCGACCCCTTCGGCACCGGCCACTTCGAGCTGGACCACCAGCAGACCCTGTACGCGGTCTCCCTGATCGAGGCCGTACGGGACGCCATCGGCCCCGAGGCCGAGCTGATGCTGGAGATGCACGGCCGCTTCTCCCCCGCCACGGCCGTGCGCCTGGCCAGGGAGCTGGCGCCGTTCAACCCGGCGTGGCTGGAGGAGCCGGTGCCGCCGGAGAACCTCAAGGCGCTGGAGAAGGTGGCCGCCAAGGTCGACATGCCGGTCGCCACCGGTGAACGCATCCACGACCGGATCGAGTTCCGGGAGCTGTTCGAGAGCCAGGCCGTCGACATCATCCAGCCGGACGTCGGCCACATCGGTGGAATCTGGGAGACCCGGAAGCTGGCCGCGACGGCGGAGACCCACTACATGCTGGTGGCCCCGCACAACGTGGGCGGCTCGGTGCTGACCGCCGCCTCCCTCCAGGTCGGGTTCACCTCCCCGAACTTCAAGGTCCTGGAGCACTTCAACGACTTCGCGGACGCGGAGATCAAGAAGGTGGTCAAGGGCGCCCCGCAGGTGGACCCGGAGGACGGCTGTTTCCACCTCTCCCACGCCCCGGGCCTGGGCGTGGAACTGGACGTGGACGCCGCCGCGGAGTTCCCCCAGCAGCAGGCGCGTTTCGACCTGTGGGCGGAGGGCTGGGAGCAGCGCAAGCCCAAGGGCACCCAGTGACCGTCGTCCGGCCCCCGGCGTTCGGCAGCCGGCCCCCGATCCCCTCGACGACCGGAGGAACCAGGTGAGCACCGCGGTAGTGATCGACGCCCCGGGCGAGCACCGCCTCGTCCCGCACGAGCCGCGGCGGCCCGCGGCCGGTGAGGCCCTGGTGCGCGTCCACGCCTCGGGGATCTGCGGCAGTGACCGGGAGGTCTACCAGGGCAACCGCCCCGAGGGCTACGTGCGCTATCCGCTCACCCCGGGCCACGAGTGGTCCGGGACGGTCCAGGCCGTGGGCGCGGACGTCCCCGCCTCCCTCGTCGGCCGCAAGGTCGTCGGGGAGGGATTCCGCAACTGCCAGGTCTGCGACCGCTGCCACGCCGGGGAGACGACGCTGTGCTCGGCCGGCTACGAGGAGACCGGGTTCACGCAGCCGGGTGCGATGGCGGCGACCCTGACCCTCCCCGCCCGTCTGCTGCACGTCCTGCCGGACGACTGCGACCTCACGGCCGCGGCCCTGCTGGAACCGGCGGCGTGCATCGCGGCGGCCGCGCTCAAGGCGAACGCGCGGCCCGGCGAGCGCGTGGCGGTGGTCGGCACCGGCACCCTCGGCATGTTCGCCGTGCAGTTCCTCAGGGCGGCCTCGCCCGCGGAGCTGCTGGTCGTCGGCACCCGCCGGGACCGGGAGGCGCTGTCGCGGCGGTACGGGGCGACGGACTTCCGCACCAAGGAGCAGGACCTGCCGGACGACTTCGACGTGGTGATCGAGACGGCCGGGTCCGCGGACGCCGCCCGGATCTCCGCCGGCCTGCTGCGGCGCGGCGGGCGGCTGGTCCTGACCGGCATCCCGGCGTCCGGCGCCGAGGGGCTCGATCCGACCGATCTCGTCGTGCGGCAGCTGGAGGTGCACACCGTCTTCGGTGCGCCGCCGGACGCCTGGGCGCACACGGTGCGGGTGTTCGCCGCGGGGTTGCTCGACCCGCTGCCGCTGGTGACGCACGAGGTGCCGCTCGCCGAGTTCGCGCGGGCCATCGAACTGGTCGGGGCCGGCGACCCGAAGGTGGGCAAGGTGCTGCTCCGCCCGTAGCCGTACGCCGGTACGGGGGCGACCTGACGGTCTCCGTACCGGCGTACACCAGCCGCGCGGCCGGGACCCGTCCCGGCTCTCCCCGGGTGGCGCCGCGTCCGTACCGGTGCGCCGCATCCCGAGCCGCGAACCTCGTCCGACATATCGAACCAGAAGGACTTTCCTGTGACCGACGCTTCCGCCCCGGCCGTCCGCAGGCCCGGTGAGCAGGCGCTCACCGCGCTGGGCCTGAACGCGCCCGCCCCCGACCCCGCCGACGCCTCGCCGCACTCCTTCCCGGGCGGCGGCCGGTGGCGCACCGAGATCCCCTCGTGCGAGGGTCCGGAGGCGCTGGCGGTGGTGCTGAAGGAGGCATCCCGGCTGGACGTGCCGATCCACCGGATCAGCCAGGGCAGCGGCGTGTGGATGCTGACCGACGCCGAGATCACCGAGATGGTCGAGGCCACGGCCGAACGCGACATCGAGCTGTGCCTGTTCACCGGCCCGCGCGGCACCTGGGACATCGGCGGGTCCACGCGCACCGACTCGCGCGGCGCCGGACTGCGCGCCCGCGGCCACGACGCCGTCGCCGGCTGCGTCGAGGACGCGGTGCGGGCCACGGAGCTGGGCGTGAAGTGCCTGCTCGTCGCCGACGAGGGCGTGCTGTGGACGCTGCACCGGGCGCGGGCGGCGGGAATCCTCCCGGCCGACACGACCCTGAAGGTGAGCGCGCTGATCGGCCCCGTCAACCCGGCCGCGTACGCGGTCTACGAACGGCTCGGGGCCGACTCGGTCAACGTGCCCAGCGACCTGACACTGCATCACCTCACCGAGATCCGGCGGGTGTCGGGCGCCCCGATGGACATGTACATCGAGGCCCCCGACGACCTCGGCGGTTACGTGCGCATGTACGAGGTGGCCGAACTCATCAGGCGTGGCGCCCCCTTGTACCTGAAGTTCGGGCTGTCCAAGGCGCCCGGGATCTATCCGTACGGGCACCACATGCGGGAGCTGACGCTGGCCACGGCGAAGGAACGCGTACGGCGCGGCCGGCTCGCCCTGGACCTTCTGGCCCGGCACGGCGCCGACGGAGACATGGCGCCGCTCGGCTCCCGGCTGCCCGGCGCACTGCAACGGTTCGAAATCTCGTCATAACGTTCCGGAAACTCACCTTACAAAAGACGACACAGCCGACCACAATCCCACACAAGTTTTCTCGGTCTTTCCGGCACGACCACCCGGAGCGACTTCGCGCCTCCCAGACCGAGCCCTGCACACAGATCAAGGATGATGATCATGCATAA
Organism: Streptomyces sp. NPDC026246; assembly: GCF_055567995.1. Lineage (NCBI taxonomy): Bacteria > Bacillati > Actinomycetota > Actinomycetes > Kitasatosporales > Streptomycetaceae > Streptomyces > Streptomyces sp. NPDC026246. The sequence continues at coordinate 233,853 of NZ_JBVHPJ010000002.1, forward strand.
CCGCAGAGCCGCTCTCGCCGCCGTAGCCACCGCCGCGTCCCTCGCCCTGACCCTGTCCGCCTGTGGCCAGGACAGCGAGGGCGGCAGCAAGCAGGGCGAAGGGGACGCCAAGGGCGCCACCATCGGCATCGCGATGCCGACCAAGTCCTCCGAGCGCTGGATCGCCGACGGCAACAACGTCGTCAAGAACCTGGAGTCCAAGGGCTACAAGACCAAGCTGGTCTTCGGCGAGGACGACCCCGACCAGCAGGTCTCCCAGGTCGAGAACCTGATCACGCAGGGCGTCAAGGCGCTGATCGTCGCGGCCATCGACAACAAGTCGATGAACAACGTCCTCCAGCAGGCCAAGGACGCGGACATCCCGGTCATCTCCTACGACCGCCTGATCCTCGGCACGAAGAACGTCGACTACTACGCCTCCTTCGACAACGAGAAGGTCGGCGAACTCCAGGGCTCCTACATCGTCGAGAAGCTCGGCCTGAAGGACGGCTCCGAGAAGGGCCCCTTCAACATCGAGCTGTTCGCCGGCTCCAACGACGACAACAACACCCGCTACTTCTTCGGCGGCGCGATGAAGGTCCTCCAGCCCTACATCGACAAGAAGCAGCTCGTCGTCCGCTCCGGCCAGACCAAGCTCAACCAGGTCACCACCCTGCGCTGGGACGGCGGCACCGCCCAGAAGCGCATGGACGACATCCTCACCTCGGCCTACAAGAGCGAGCGCGTCGACGCGGTCCTGTCCCCCTACGACGGCATCTCCATCGGCATCCTGTCGGCCCTGAAGTCGGACGACTACGGCTCCAAGAGCAAGCCCCTGCCGGTCGTCACGGGCCAGGACGCCGAGGTCGCCTCCGTGAAGTCGATCATCGCGGGCCAGCAGTCGATGACCGTCTACAAGGACACCCGCGAGCTCGCCAAGGTGTCGTCGAACATGGTCGACGCGCTGCTGAACGACAAGAAGCCCGAGGTCAACGACACCAAGACCTATGACAACGGTGCCAAGGTCGTCCCCGCCTTCCTGCTGGAGCCGGTCGCCGTCGACAAGGGCAACTACCAGAAGGAGGTCGTCGACTCCGGCTACATCAAGGAGAGCGACCTCAAGTAGTCCCCGCCACCCACCGACGATTCACCACTGATTGGAAGGCACGACCATGGCGGGACCCGTCCTGGACATGCGCTCGATCGTCAAGACCTTTCCCGGCGTCAAGGCGCTGTCGGACGTCACGCTGACCGTCCGGCAGGGCGAGGTCCACGCCATCTGCGGGGAGAACGGCGCCGGCAAGTCGACCCTGATGAAGGTCCTGTCCGGCGTCCACCCGCACGGCACCTACGAGGGCGACATCCTCTTCGAGGGAGAGGTCTGCCGGTTCAAGGACATCCGGGCCAGCGAGGAACGCGGCATCGTGATCATCCACCAGGAACTGGCCCTGGTGCCCTACCTCTCCCTGGCGGAGAACATCTTCCTCGGCAACGAACACGCCACCCGCGGGATCATCAGCTGGACCGAGACCCTGCGGCACGCCACCGAACTGCTGCGCCGGGTGGGCCTGTCGGACCACCCGGACACCCGCGTCGCCGACATCGGCGTGGGCAAGCAGCAGCTCGTGGAGATCGCCAAGGCCCTGTCGAAGAAGGTGAAGCTGCTCATCCTGGATGAGCCGACCGCGGCCCTGAACGACGAGGACAGCGGCAAACTCCTGGAACTCATCCTGGAGTTGAAGAAGCAGGGCATCACCTCGATCATCATCTCCCACAAGCTGAACGAGATCCGCAGGGTCGCCGACTCGGTGACGATCCTGCGCGACGGCCGGACCATCGAGACCCTCGACGTGAAGGCGCCGGAGACCACCGAGGACCGCATCATCAGCGGGATGGTCGGCCGCGATCTGGAGAACCGCTTCCCGGAGCGGTCGCCGCACGAACCCGAGGAGGGGGCGGCGCCCGCCCTGGAGATCCGGGGCTGGACCGTGCACCACCCGATCGACCAGCAGCGCAAGGTGTGCGACGACGTGTCGCTGCACGTGCGGCGCGGCGAGATCGTCGGCATCGCGGGCCTGATGGGCGCCGGCCGCACCGAGCTGGCGATGAGCGTCTTCGGCCGGACCTACGGACGCTACGCGGGCGGCACGGTCCTCAAGGACGGCGAGGAGATCCGCACCAAGACCGTCCCGGAGGCGGTCGGGCACGGCATCGCCTACGTCACCGAGGACCGCAAGCACTACGGCCTGAACCTCATCGACACCATCAACCGCAACATCTCGCTGAGCGCCCTGGGCAAGGTCGCCAGGCGCGGTGTGGTCGACGAACACGAGGAGCGGCAGGTCGCCGAGGGCTTCCGCACGTCCATGAACATCAAGGCGCCGACCGTCTTCGAGCCGGTGGGCAAGCTGTCCGGCGGCAACCAGCAGAAGGTCGTCCTCAGCAAGTGGATCTTCTCGGGTCCGGACGTGCTGATCCTGGACGAACCGACGCGAGGCATCGACGTCGGGGCCAAGTACGAGATCTACACGGTCATCGACCAGTTGGCCGCCGAGGGCAAGGCGGTCGTCTTCATCTCCTCCGAGCTACCCGAACTGCTCGGCATGTGCGACCGCATCTACACGATGGCCGCGGGACGGCTGACGGGTGAGTTCTCGCGGGCCGAGGCCTCCCAGGAATCGCTGATGCGTCAGATGACGAAGGACAAAGAGGTAACCCGATGAGCACGGACGTGACCGCCAAGAGCCCGGCCCCCGCGCCGCCGGGCCGCGAAGGGGCCGCGGGCGACGGCCTGTTGCAGCTGGTGCTGGACGGCATGCGCCGCAACATGCGGCAGTACGGCATGCTGATCGCGCTGGGCCTGATCGTGGTGCTGTTCGCCGTGTGGACGGACGGCGACCTGCTGCTGCCGCGCAACGTCTCCAACCTGGTGCTGCAGAACAGCTACATCCTGATCCTGGCCATCGGAATGATGCTGGTCATCATCGCGGGCCACATCGACCTGTCCGTCGGCTCGCTGACGGCGTTCGTCGGCTCGATGGCCGCCGTCTTCATGGTCAAACAGGACCTGCCGTGGCCGCTCGCCGTGGTGCTGTGCCTGGCCGTGGGCGCGGTCGCGGGCGCCGTGCAGGGCTTCTTCATCGCCTACGGCGGCATACCGTCGTTCATCGTGACCCTGGCGGGCATGCTGATCTTCCGCGGCCTGACGGAGATCTTCCTGGAGGGCCAGACGCTCGGCCCGTTCCCGGACGGCCTGCAGAAGGTCGCCAACGGCTTCCTGCCCGAGGTCGGCCCGGACACCAACTACCACAACCTGACCCTGCTGCTGGGCCTCGCGATGATCGCCTTCGTGATCTTCCAGGAGGTCCGCGACCGCAAGCGGCAGCAGGAGTTCGCACTGGACGTCCCGCCGGCCAAGCTGTTCCTGCTGAAGCTGGTCGCCATCGGCGCCGCCATCCTCACCCTGACGATGCTGCTGGCCAGCTACAAGGGCGCCCCGATCGTGCTGCTGATCCTCGGTGTGCTGCTCGTCGGCTTCGGCTACGTCATGCGCAACGCGATCATCGGCCGCCACATCTACGCCATCGGCGGCAACCTCCCCGCGGCCAAGCTGTCGGGTGTGAAGGACAAGAAGGTCACCTTCCTGGTCTTCCTGAACATGGGCATGCTCGCGGCCCTGGCGGGTCTGGTCTTCGCCGCCCGCTTCAACGCGGCCTCTCCCAAGGCCGGCCTCAACTTCGAGCTGGAGGCGATCGCTGCCTCGTTCATCGGCGGCGCGTCGATGAGCGGCGGTGTCGGCACCGTCCTCGGCGCGATCATCGGCGGCCTGGTCCTGGGCGTGCTGAACAACGGCATGAACCTCGTCGGCATCGGCACCGACTGGCAGCAGGTCATCAAGGGCCTGGTGCTCCTCGCCGCGGTCGGGTTCGACGTGTGGAACAAGCGCAAGGTCGGTTCGTAGGTCAGATCGGGGCTCCGCCGCACGGCGGGGCCCTCTCCTCATACGGGAGCCGCACATGGAACTGAACAGACGCACGGTCATCGCGGGAGCCGCGGCGGCGGGCATCGCCGCCGGCGCGCTCGGCGGCACGGCACACGCCACGGGAGGCAGGAAGCCGGTGAAGACGCTCTTCGGCAAGCTGGCCGACGGCACGAAGGTCCACCTCTGGTCGCTGGAGAACGGCGGGACCCGCCTGAAGGTCCTCTCCTACGGCGGCATCGTCCAGTCCCTGGAGATCCCCGACCGCCGCGGCCGTTACGCCAACGTCAGCGCCGGCTTCGACAACCTCGAGGACTACGTCGCCGAGAGCCCCTACTTCGGGGCCCTCATCGGCCGTTACGGCAACCGCATCGGCAAGGGCCGCTTCACCCTGGACGGCAAGGACTACCAGCTGTCCGTCAACGACGGCGAGCAGAGCCTGCACGGGGGCGCCCAGGGCTTCGACAAGCGCGTGTGGGACGTCGAGCCGTTCACCGAGGGCTCCGACGTCGGCCTGCACCTGTACTACACGTCCGTCGACGGCGAGATGGGCTACCCGGGCACGCTCAAGGCGAAGGTGACCTACACCCTCACCCGGCACGGCGACTGGCGCATCGACTACGAGGCCACCACCGACAAGGCCACCGTCGTCAACCTCACCAGCCACGTCTACTGGAACCTGGCCGGCGCGGGCAGCGGCACCATCGAGGACCACGAGCTGCGCATCGCCGCCTCCCGCTACACGCCCACCGACGCGGGACTGATCCCCACCGGCGAGCTGGCCAAGGTCGCGGGCACGCCCTTCGACTTCCGCACGGCCAAGCCGATCGGCCGGGACATCCGCACCGCCCACCCCCAGCTGATCACCGCCAAGGGCTTCGACCACAACTGGGTCCTCGACAAGGGCATCACCGCCCGGCCCGAGCACGTGGCCACCCTGCGCGACCCGTCCTCGGGACGCACCCTGAGGATCGCCACGAACGAGCCGGGGCTGCAGTTCTACTCGGGCAACTTCCTCGACGGCACGCTGACCGGCCCGACCGGCCGCACCTACCGGCAGGGCGACGCGCTCTGCCTGGAGACGCAGCACTTCCCGGACTCCCCGAACAAGCCGAAGTTCCCCTCGACGGTCCTGCGCCCCGGCCAGGTCTACCGCACGTCGACGGTCCACACCTTCGGCCGGTGAGGGGGCGGGAACCTACCGGAACCGCCGCGGGGGCCGGTGGTCTTCACGACAGCGGCACGCATTCCGACCGGTTCCCCGACGGTTGAACGGCCTCCGTGTGGTCTCCGTATGAGAGGGCGGCCCGTGCTCCTTGCGCGGGCCGCCCTCGCACGCCGGGTCCGGCCGCCCCCGGCGGACCCGCCTCACACGGAGGTTCCATGGCCGACAAGGTCACCTCGCTGTTCCGCAGCACCGCGGCACACAGCCCTTCGATGGCGGCGCTGACACGCGAGGGCGGCGACGGAGCCGGGCCGGTGGACTTCTGCATCCCCTGCAACCCCTACTTCCCCACCCCGGCCATGTTCGAGGACATGGCCGCCAGGCTGCGCGACATCATCACGTACTACCCGAGCAGCGCGGACACCATCACCGCCGAGCTGTGCAGCCTGCTGCAACTGCCGCCGCAGTGCGTGGCGATGGGCAACGGCTCGACCGAGCTGATCACCTGGATCGACCACCTGCTGGTGCGCGAGTCCCTCGCCGTCCCCGTCCCCACGTTCGGCCGCTGGACCGACCAGCCCATGGAGACCGGCAAGCGGGTCGACATGTTCCCGCTCCAGGAGTCCAGCGGCTTCGCCCTCGACCTCGCCCAGTACGCCGAGTTCATCCGCGCCCGCGGCACCCGGGTCGCCGTCGTCTGCAACCCCAACAATCCGGACGGCGGCTACCTGCACAAGCACTCCGTCGTGCAGTTCATGGACGCCATGGCCGACCTCGACCTGATCGTCGTCGACGAGTCGTTCCTGGAGTTCGCCGACGCCGAGGCCGAGCCGTCCGTCGTCCAGGAGGCGATGCTGCGGCCCAACGTGGTCGTCCTGCGCAGCCTCGGCAAGAACTTCGGACTGCACGGCATCCGCTTCGGCTACCTCGTCGCCAATCCGGCGCTGGCCGGCCGCGTCCGCTCCATGCTGCCCAAGTGGAACCTCAACTCCTTCGCCGAGCACGTGGTGTTCATGCTGAAGGAGCACGGCGCCGAGTACGCGCAGAGCCTGCACCAGGTGCGCCGGGACCGGCTGGACATGGCGTCCCAGCTCTCGTCCCTGCCGGGGCTGACGGTCTACCCCTCGCAGGGCAACTTCCTCTTCGTGCGCCTGCCCGTGGGCGCCGAGGGCACCGTGGTCCGCGACCGGATGCTCACCGAGCACCGGATCCTGGTCCGCGAGTGCGGCAACAAGATCGGTTCGTCCAGCCGCTTCCTGCGTCTCGTGGTGCGCCCCCAGGTGGACGTGCGTCGCCTGGTGTCCGGCCTGGAACAGGTGCTCTACGGGACGTCCAGGAGGGGAGCCGCCGTACCCGAGCCGGGCAACGGGACCAGCTACAGCTCGGGTACGGCGGCCGTGGACCGGCTGATGAGCGAGACGAACGGGTCGGGGATGCAGGGTCTGGCCGCCCATGTCGCGGCGGTGGGCCCGGGCGCGCCGGGGACCGCCGGCACCGGGGTGCCGCTCCCCGCCGCGGCGTCCGCCCTGCCGTCGGGCCACGACGGCGGGACACGGGTGCCGGCCGCACCCCAGCCGTTGGCCGCCCCCCAGCCCTCCCCCGTCCCCGTGCCGCAGCCCGCTCCCCTGCCCACGCCGCAGCCCGTCCCCCAGCCGGCGCCGCAGCCGGTGCCGCAGCCGGTGCCGCAGCCCGGCCCGGGGCAGCCGCTCGCCCCGGCGGCCTCGCCGTTCCCGGGGCAGCCGCTCACTCCGGCGCAGCCACTCGCCCCGGCACAACCACTCGCTCCGGCCCAGCCGTTCGCCCCGGCCCAGCCGTTCGCCCCGGCGGCGCAGATTCCGGCCCCGGCGCCCGCGCCCGCGCCCATGGCCACCGGCCCGACACCGCCCGGTGTGCCGGCACGTGGCGGTCTCACGGCCGCCCAGGTCCGTGGGACGAACGGCCTGTCACCGGCCCCCGCCACCGGCTGGCCCGCAGCGCAGAACTGGCCCAACGCGGCCGGCATGGGCCAGACCGGCTAGCCGCACCGCACCGCACCTTCGGCCGGCGGGCCGCGCGCCCGCCGGCCGTTCGCCGTTCCCGGGAGCGGCGCCCGCCCCGGGGCGTACTCCGCACTGCCCGCCGGCACGCGCGTCCGCCTGTGCCGCGGCAGCGGTCCCGCAGTAGCGTTCATCACCGTTCATTGCAATGCAACATGAGAGCGACGTTGCATTATCCGTCAGAACGGTTGCAACGATTTCCTGCACTTGAACTGCATAAACGCAATTCGCATGCAACAAGTACGTTGCCACTCTTGTGAATGCAACGTAGCGTTTCTCTTGCCGGAAACAGCGGTCGAAGGAGAGACGTCATGCAGCAGTTCCCCACCCCCAAGCCCGTCACCACCGTGCTGGACGTCCCTGCGGGCCGCATCCGCTTCATCGCCGCCGACCGCGACGACACCACCGTCGAGATCCTGCCCGCCGACGCGTCCAGGGGCCGCGATGTGAAGGCCGCGGAGCAGATCTCGGTCGCCTACGCCGACGGCGTCCTGCGCATCACGGCCCCCGCGCCCAAGAACCGGCTCCTCGGCTCCTCCTCCGGGGCCGTCGAGGTGACCGTGCAGCTTCCCAGCGGGTCCCACGTCCAGGCCCGGACGGCCGCCGCCGAACTGCGGGGCGTCGGACGGCTCGGCGACGTGACCTTCGAGGGCGCCCAGGGGCCGGTCAAGCTCGACGAGACCGCGGCCGCCCGGATCGGTGTCCAGGCCGGCGACATCTCGGTCGGGCGTCTGGGCGGCCCCGCCGAGGTCGCCGTGCAGAAGGGCGACATCCGGATCGCCGAGGCCGTGCGGGGCGCGTTCACGCTGCGCACCCAGCACGGCGACATCTCGGTCGGCGCCGCCCCGGGCGTCTCGGCCTCCCTGGACGCCGGCACCACCTACGGCCGGATCCACAACTCGCTGAAGAACGCCGACGGCGCCGCCGCCGGACTGACCATCCACGCCACCACCGCCTACGGCGACGTCACCGCCCGCAGCCTGTAGAGGAGACCACCCATGACCACCCCGGCGATCGCGGCGAACGGGCTGCGCAAGTCCTACGGCGACAAGACCGTCCTGGACGGTGTCGACTTCACCGTCCCGGAGGGGACGATCTTCTCCCTGCTCGGCCCGAACGGGGCCGGCAAGACCACCGCCGTCAAGATCCTCTCCACGCTCGTCCGGGCCGACGGCGGGCAGGCCCGGGTCGCGGGCCACGACCTCACCACCCAGCCGCAGGCCGTCCGGGGCGCGATCGGTGTCACCGGCCAGTTCTCGGCCGTCGACGGCCTGATCACCGGCGAGGAGAACATGCTCCTCATGGCCGACCTGCACCACCTGTCCAAGCCCGAAGGGCGGCGCGTGGTCGCCGAGTTGCTGGAGCGCTTCGACCTCACCGAGGCTGCCCGCAAGCCCGCCTCCACCTACTCGGGCGGCATGAAGCGCCGTCTGGACATCGCCATGACGCTGGTCGGCTCGCCGCGGGTGATCTTCCTCGACGAACCCACCACGGGACTGGACCCCCGCTCCCGCCACACGATGTGGCAGATCATCCGGGAGCTGGTGTCCGGCGGTGTCACCGTCTTCCTCACCACCCAGTACCTGGAGGAGGCGGACGAACTCGCCGACCGCATCGCGGTCCTGCACGACGGCCGCATCGCGGCCGAGGGCACCGCGGAGGAGCTGAAGCGGATCGTCCCGGGCGGACACGTGCGCCTCCGCTTCACCGACCCGGGCGCCTACCGGTCGGCCGCGGCGACGCTGGGCGGAGCCGTCCAGGACGACGAGGCCCTGGCCCTGCAGATCCCCAGCGACGGCAGCCAGCGCGCCCTGCGCCTGATCCTCGACCGGCTCGACGCCGCCGGTGTCGAGGCCGACGAACTGACCGTGCACACCCCCGACCTCGACGACGTGTTCTTCGCCCTCACCGGCGACGCCCGCGTCCCGCACCAGACGAACCAGCCCGAGGAGGCTGCCCGATGAGCTCGCTCGCCCTCGCCGTACGCGACTCCACCACGATGCTGCGCCGCAACCTCCTGCACGCGCGGCGCTACCCCTCGCTCACGCTGAACCTGCTGATGACGCCGATCATGCTGCTGCTGCTGTTCGTCTACATCTTCGGCGACACCATGAGCGCGGGCATCGGCGGCGGGGGCCCGGACCGGTCCGTCTACATCGCCTACATCGTGCCGGGCGTGCTGCTGATGACCATCGGCAGCACCACGATCGGCACCGCCGTCTCCGTCTCCAACGACATGTCCGAAGGCATCATCGCCCGGTTCCGCACCATGGCCATCCACCGCGGCTCGGTCCTGGTCGGCCATGTCGTCGGCAGCGTGCTCCAGTCGGTCGCCAGCGTGGTCCTGGTGGGCGCCGTGGGCGTGGCCATCGGCTTCCGTTCCACCGACGCCACCGTCCTGGAGTGGCTCGCGGCGTTCGGACTGCTGGTGCTGTTCGCCCTGGCGTTCACCTGGATCGCGGTCGGCATGGGCCTGGTGAGTCCCAACGCCGAGGCCGCCAGCAACAACGCCATGCCGCTGATCCTGCTGCCGCTGCTGTCCAGCGCGTTCGTCCCGCTCGACTCGATGCCCGGCTGGTTCCGGCCGTTCGCCGAGTACCAGCCCTTCACGCCGGCCATCGAGACCCTGCGCGGACTGCTGCTCGGCACCGAGATCGGGCACAACGGCTGGCTCGCCGTCGGCTGGTGCCTGGCCCTGGCGGTGCTCGGCTACTTCTGGGCCGCGGCCAAGTTCGGCAACGACCCGAAGTAGCGGGCGAGCCCGCACGATCCACCGCACCCCTCGAGGGCGGCGCACCCCGGCGACGGCCGGGGTGCGCCGCCCTCTTCGGCCGTTCGTCAACGGCGCCCGCCGCACTCCCAGTCGTGCACCTCGACACTGGCGTACCGCTCCGGGGTCAGCACGGCACGCGCGCCTGCCGCATCGGGGGCCCGCACCAGGGCCGCCGTCCCCAGCCACACGTCACCGTCGTCGGACAACAGCGGCCCGTACGCGATCAGTTCGTCCCGCAGGGCCTCGGACACCTCCAGGTCGGCTCCGTCACCACCCGAGCCCAGCCCGAGGACGAGGTACCGGCTGCCGCCGGTGCGCCCACCGGGGAACTGCGCCATCGTCCGGCCCAGCAGGTTGCGCCACCGCCGGAGCAGGACGTCGCGGTAGACGCCGGCCTGGTGGTTGGGCTCGCCGAAGGCGAACGCGCGGGCCGCGGCGGGGTCGGGCAGACCGACGATGTGGACGCTGCCGGTGGGGGTCTGCCCGTCCTCGGCGAACGTCGGCCCCCGCGCGATCAGTTCGGCCTCGTAGCGGTCCATGTAGGCCCAGTGCGCCTCGCCCAGTTCCTCGCGCAGCGGCAGGGAGCCGGGCCGGTCGCGGTGGTAGCAGAAGAACTCCATGGCTCATCCAACTCCAGTGGCTACCCTCGTGTCTCCCGTCGCCGTCATCACAGGAGAGCCGACCGTGCGCAGCGCCGCCGTCACGCCCGAGGACGATCGCATCCGCTGGGTCGAACTGCCCGGCCGGGAACCGGCCCGCGTCTACGTGCACGGCCTGGGGGCCACGTCGGCCGCCTACTTCACGGCGGCCGCCGTCGATCCCCGTCTGGCCGGGCACCGTTGCCTGCTGGTCGACCTGCTCGGGCACGGCATCAGCGACCGCCCGGCGCACTTCCCCTACACGCTGGAGTCCCACGCCGACGCGCTCGCCACCGCCCTCACTGCAGCGGGCGTGACGGGCGCGGAACTGATCGCCCACAGCATGGGCGGCTCGGTCGCGATCGTCCTGGCCGCCCGCCACCCCGGCCTGGTGTCGCGGCTGGTGCTGATCGACGCCAACCTCGACCCGCTCCCCCGCGTCCCGGGCGCCCCGGGCAGCAGCGGCATCGCGGCCCAGTCCGAGCGGGAGTTCCTGGACGGCGGGTGGGAGCGGGTCCGCGACCGGGCCGGGGCCCACTGGTGGTCCACCATGCGCCTGGCCGGCCGCGAGGCCCTGCACCGCAGCGCGTACCACCTCACCCGGGGGACGACCCCGGCCATGCGCGAACTGCTGCGGGAACTGCGGATCCCCCGCACGATCCTGCTCCCGGAGGCCGACGGCCCGCTGCCGGGCGGCGAGGCGCTGGAGCGGGCGGGCGTGTCCGTCGTCGCGGTCCCCGACTGCGGCCACAACATCATGCTGGACAACCCCGAGGGCTTCGTACGGGCGACGGCGGCGGCACTGGCGGCTCCACCGGCGGGCCGGGCGCGGTCGTGACGGCACCCCGGGAGTACCCGGGCGCGCGGGCCGAGCCGATCCCGCGCGCCCGGCTCCCTCAGGCCATCAGGACTTCTTCTCCGGGCACTCCTTCCACGCCATGTGGTAGACGGTGCTGATGTCCCCGTCGGTCGAGTCCATGGTCATGAAGCTGACCTTGTCGGCCGACTGCGTACCGGCGTTGACGCGGATCTCCGTGTTGATGTTGAAGTTGCGCTGCACCCCGCAGGGGGCCCAGACCAGTTGGGCCCAGTCCGTCTCGTCCGTGGCCTGCCAGTTGTCGTTGTAGGGGCCGCTGAAGGGGTGGTTGCGGTAGGCCGTGCTCGACGAGCCCTGGAAGTAGTACGACGCCCGCTGGGTCGCGCTCGCGCCGCGCTGGAGTGCGGCGAAGCCGCGGTAGTCGGCGCTGGCGATGGCGTACGTGAAGCCCGAGGGCACGTGGACGATCAGGTTGAGCTGGCAGTTCCTGCGGAAGGCGGTGGGGTCGGAGTTGCCCCCGGCCTGGGCGAGGTAGTCGCTGTAGGTCACCGTGAACGCCGTGTTGTCCTCGGAGACGGCCACCGCGGCGGTGCCCTGCGGGCAGCCGGAGCCGTTCACCGTGGCGACCTTGATGACGATCTTGTCCGGGGGCGGGTCGACGAACCCGGAGGAGGGCGGTTGTGCGGGAAGTGCGCTGGTGAGCAGCGCGGCGATCGCGCCGCTCAGGAGCAGGCCACCGGCCATGGTTCTCCCATCCGTGCGTGGGGGGTGGAGTGTGACGGACCATGCGTCTCGCATGAACATGCGCATGACAAGCAGCCCGGCGCATGCGCCCCCGGTTGTGACTGTTCCGTGGAGGAGCCGTGAAGGCCGGGGGCGGTGGCATCGTACGCAGGGCCGCAGGCACCGGCCAGGGCGCTGTCCGGCCATTCACACTGGCGGAAAGGCCACCGGCCCGCGTGCGGCACGCTCGCCCGCCGCCCGGCGGAACGGGCCCCTTCGCGCACTCCCCGGCCCGGGTCGTGCCCGAGGGCGCATAAGGTGCGTTGCACACGTGCGTCGGCGGGTGCGCACCGCACACCGGCGTCAGAGCGAGGACACCCCGGGGACGGAATGAGGATCACGCATCGCGCGGCGGACGGCCGCGGCCCCTCAGGGGTTCTCCCAGGCCGCCGGTTCCGCCGCCAGCCGCTCCACCGGCTCGGGCAGGGCCCCGGCCGCCAGGTCGGCGATCGTCACGCCCTCCAGGATCCTGCGCACGTTGGCCCGCAGCGCGATCCACAGCGGCAGCAGCGGCTCGGCGGTGCCCGAGTAGGCCAGGCCGGTCGGCCGTTCCCCGCGGACCGAGACGATCGGGCCGTCCACGGCCCGGATCACGTCCGCGACGCTGATCCGGTCCGCCTCCCGGGCCAGCCGGTACCCCCCGCCCCCGCCCCGGCGGCTGTCGACGACACCGGCCCGCCGCAGGTCTCCGAGGATGCCCTCGAGGAACTTGTGGGGGATGTCCTGCGCGGTGGCCACGGCCTCCGCCTTGACCGGCCCCTCATCCTGCCGCGCGGCCAGTTCCACGACCGCTCGTACCGCGTAGTCCGCACGTGCCGAGATCCTCATAGGACCATTGTCGCGGTCACCCTGTAGACATGGACGCACCACCGGCACCCGGGCCGGCGACGGCGGCCCCGCGGCAGCCGCGGAACACCGGCCCCACGCAAGGCATGGCACAACAGGAGGCGCTCCCTTGGAGCTCAGCAGGCGCACCTTTCACGCGCTCGCCGGCACGGCGGCGCTCGGCTTCGCGCTGACCGGCAGCGGGTCGCCGAGCTCCGCGAACCAGGGCCGGCCCGTACGCACCGGCCCGCCGCCGCCGGTACCGAGCGCCGACGGCCGGCCGCACGAGATCCGCTTCGACCGGCACTCGCTGCTGGTGGACGGCCGGCGGCTGGTGCTCTGGTCGGGCGAGATGCACCCGTTCCGGCTGCCCAGCCCCTCCCTGTGGCGGGACGTGCTGCAGAAGATGCGCGCCCACGGCCACAACGCCGTGACCGCGTGCGTCGCCTGGAACGTCCACTCCGCCGCGCCGGGGCGGTACGACTTCTCGGGCGTGCGCGACCTCGGCCTGTTCCTGCGCACGGCCGCCGAGACCGGCCTGTACGTCGTGCTGCGGCCCGGCCCCCACATCGGCGCCGACGTCGACGCGGGCGGCTTCCCCGGCTGGCTGACCGCCACCGAGGGCCGCGCCCGGACCACCGACCCCGCCTTCCTGCGGTACGCCGACGAGTGGCTGACGGCCGTCAACGGAGTCGTCGCCAAGCACCTGTTCACCCGGGGCACGGGCACGGTCCTGCTCTACGGCCTCGAGGACGCCCCCGGCGGCGCCGACGCCCCGGCCCGCAGCGCCTACCTGTCCCACCTGTACGAGAAGGTCCGCGCCGACGGCATCGACGTACCGCTGTTCCACGCCGCCGCGGCCGGCCGCGCGCAGGGCTCCGGTGAAGTGGCCCCCGTCCGAGGGTACTTCGCTGGCGGTGCGACCCGGCCCGCCGGGCGCGCACCCGCGTTCCTGCCGCAGATCCCGGGCGGCACGGCCGACCCCTGGGGCGGCTCCGTGCTCGGCGGCAAGGGCTACGCCGAGGCCCGCCGGACCCACGACGCCGCGTACGAGCGGCGCACCTGCCTCGCCCATCTCGCCGACGGCGTCACGCTGCACAACGTCCGCATGACCTACGGCGGGACCTCCTGGGGCTGGCTGCCCGCACCGGCCGTCTACACCTCCTACGACTACGGTGCCGCCTTCGACGAGGCCCGCAACGCCACCCCGAAACTCGCCGCGACGCACCAGCTCGGGCAGTTGCTGCGGTCCGTGCCCGACCTCGCCCGGCTGAACCCCGGGCGTGCGGTCCGGGCCGCCGACGAGCGGATCCAGGTGCGGCACCTGACCAACCCGGACACCGGCGCCCACGTCTACGTCCTGCGCAACGACACCGACGAGCCGGTCTCCTCCACCCTCCCGGACGCCGGGATCGACGTCCCGGTCACCGTCCCGGCCCGGGACGCCAAGCTCATCGCGGCCGATCTCCGCCTCGGCAGGCGGACGTTGGTGTACTCCTCCGTGCAGCCGATGCTGAGCCTGACCGCGGGCCGGCAGGACATCGCCGTCTTCGCCGGCCGGCACGGCGACCTGGCCCAGGTCGTGCTGGACTGCGCGGACGAGCCGACGCCCATGCGGCTGGACACGGAGCCGGCCTGGGCGTACAACCTCGGCAAGCTGAACGTCTCCGTCCCGCTGGGCGCCGGCGGCCTGAGCCGGGTACGGGTCGAGGGCGACGGCGTCGACACCCCGATGCTGCTGCTGTTCGCCGACGACGCCACCGCCCTGCGGCTGTGGCCCTACGAGACGCCGTCCGGGGCGCTGCTGGTCTACGGCCCGGCCCTGCTGCGCTCGGCCGTCCTGCGCGACTCCACGGTCCACCTCACCGGCGACACCGTCGGCGCCACCGGCCTGGAGGTCTGGGGGCCGCGCGGCATCACCCACGTCACCTGGAACGGGCGCCCGGTGCCCGTCCGCGTCAGCGCCTCCGGCAGCCTGCTGGCGCTGCGCCCGCTGCCCGGCGTGACCCGCCCGGCGCTGCCCGCCCTGACCGGCTGGCGGCGGCGCACCGAGAACCCGGAGGCCGACCCCGGCTTCGACGACGCGGACTGGGCGGAGGCCGACCGCACGACGTCCTTCAGCAGCACGCCCGTGCCGGACGGGCAGCCCGTGCTGTTCGCCGACGACTACGGCTTCCACTACGGCGACGTCTGGTACCGGGGCGAGTGGACGGGCGGTGGCGGCGCCGAGTCCGTCTCCCTGTCCTACAGCACCGGCACGCAGGGTCTGCTGATGGCCTGGCTGGACGGGGAGCCGCTGGGCACGCACCGCATGCCCGTGCCGGACCGGGAGCGCGCCGGGCAGGGCACGTGGACGGCCGAGGCCGTCTTCGCCCTGCCGGAGGGACTGCGCGAGCGGCTGCGCGCTCGGCCCCGGGCACGGCACGTGCTGTCCGTGCTCGTCCGGCCGATGCAGCACGACACGGACGAGGGCGCGCGCGACACCCACAAGGCCGCGCGCGGGCTCACCGCCGTGACCTTCCGGGGCGCCTCCCCGAAGGTGACCTGGCGCATCCAGGGCGCCGCCGTGCCCGACCCGGTGCGCGGCGCGCCGAACAACGGCGGCCTGTACGGGGAGCGGGCGGGCTGGCACCTGCCGGACCACGACGACCGGGACTGGAAGGACGCGGAACTGCCGCGGGCGGACCGGCGGCAGGGCGTCACCTGGTACCGCACGGACTTCCGGCTGGATGTCGCCCCGGGCGTGGACGCCTCGGTCGGCCTGGTCCTCGAGGACGACCCCGAGCGCGCCTACCGCGTGCAGCTCTTCCTCAACGGCTGGAACCTGGGCCAGTACCTCAACGACGTAGGGCCGCAGCACACCTTCGTGCTGCCGAACGGGATTCTGCGCACACGTGGTGCCAACACACTGGCGCTGGCGGTGCTGTCCGACGGGACGACCCCCTCCGGGCCGGGCCAGGTGCGGCTGACCCTGCTGGGCGCCGCGGCGGGAGGGGTGCCCGTCACGCCGGTGTGAGGGAGCCCGGGGCCGTCACGCAAGCCGGATCACGTTCCAGGACAGCGGCTCCAGGACGGCGTTCAGCGTGCCGTCCCGCAGGACCGTGCCGTCGACCGGGTGGGGGGCGACCCGCTCCGGGTCGGCGAGGGTGTTGCGCGCGTCGGGGTCGGCGTCGGCGAGGGCGCTGTGCTCGATCACCGACGACAGCTCGAGGGCGCCCAGGGTGACCTCCAGCGGCAGCGCCTCGGTCCGGCCCCGGTTGACGGCGAACACGGTGACCGACCCGTCCTCGCCGCGGACGGCGGTGGCGTGCAGCAGATCGGTCTCGCCGTACTTCGCCGTGTCGTACGCCGGGGAGTCCACCCGGACGTCGAGGACCTCGCCGCGGCCGTACCGCGACGCCTGCGCGAAGGGGAAGAACGTGGTCTGCCGCCAGGCCGGGCCGCCCGGTTCGGTCATGATCGGCGCGATGACGTTGACGAGCTGGGCGAGGCAGGCGACGGTGACGCGGTCGGCGTGCCGGAGCAGGGCGATGAGGAGCGAGCCGAACACGACCGCGTCCGTGACGCTGTAGTGGTCCTCCAGCAGCCGCGGCGCCTCGGGCCAGTCGTCCTGCGCGAAGGCCCGGGCGCGGGCCTCCCACTCGGGCAGGTACCAGACGTTCCACTCGTCGAAGGAGAGGCTGATCCGCTTCCTCGACTTCAGCCGCGCGCCCACGTGGTCGGCGGTCGCGACCACGTCGTCGATGAAGGACTCCATGTCGACGGCGGAGGCGAGGAAGGAGTCGAGGTCGCCGTCCTGCGGCCAGTAGTAGGCGTGCAGGGAGACGTGGTCGACGAGGTCGTACGTCTCCTCCAGGACCGTGGCCTCCCAGGCGGCGAAGGTGGGCATGGACCGGTGGGAGGAACCGCAGGCCACCAGCTCGATCCCGGGATCCTGCTGCCGCATGGCCCGGGCGGTCTCGGCGGCGAGGCGGCCGTACTCCCGGGCCGTCTTGTGGCCGGTCTGCCAGGGGCCGTCCATCTCGTTGCCCAGGCACCACAGCCGGATGCCGAAGGGGTCCTTGTCGCCGTGGGCGGCGCGCAGGTCCGACAGGGCGGTGCCGCCGGGGTGATTGGCGTACTCCTGCAGTTCCAGGGCCTCGGCGACGCCGCGCGTACCGAGGTTGACGGCGAGCATCGGCTCGGTGTCCGGGCCGATCTTGCGCAGGAGGTCCATGTACTCGGACAGGCCGAAGCGGTTCGTCTCGGTGGAGTGCCAGGCCAGGTCGAGGCGGCGGGGCCGGTCCTCGGCCGGGCCGACCGAGTCCTCCCACCTGTAGCCGGAGACGAAGTTGCCGCCGGGGTAGCGGACGGCGGTGACGCCGAGTTCACGGACCAGGCCGAGGACGTCCCGGCGCAGGCCCTTGTCGTCGGCGGTGGGATGGCCGGGTTCGAAGACGCCGGTGTAGACGCAGCGGCCCAGGTGCTCCACGAAGGAGCCGAAGAGGCGGGGGTTCACTTCGCCGACGGTGAATGCGGGGTCCAGGGTGAAGCGGGCGGCTCGCATGGTCGCCTTTCGGGTCGGGGTGAGGCGGTCCGAGTCGGGGGCGGCGGGAGGCGTTCGACATATCGAGCATGGGTCGCTTTTCCGAACGGGACCGTAGGTTCGAAGCCGGGGCGCGTCAATGGGTTCCGCGCGGCGCTCGCGCGCCTCGGGCGCCCGATCGCATGACGCGCACACTTTCGGGCGCGTAGTCTCGGACGCGCTGCCCAGCCGTCGGCCGGGGGTGAGAAGGGGGAGCGATGGACATCGCGGGCGCGCGGACGATGGCCGCCCGAGTCACCGCCGCACTCGGGCGTTCCCGCAGCGGCTCCGCCCTGCGCGGCCTGGCCGCCGAGCTCTCCGCCGCGGTCCGCAGGAGACCTCAAGCTCCCGCCAGCGTAAGGGAGTTGTGCGGGGCGCTGTGCGAGGAGATGAGTGCGCGGCGGGGTGGCCGTCCCGTGCAGCTGCGGTTCGAGCGGTTCCCGGACGAGATCGAAGTGACGGGGCTGTGGGTCGAGTTCCAGGACTTCGACCTGATCATCGTCGAGGAGCGGGCCGAGGCGGTCCAGCAACTGGTGATACTGGGCCACGAGTTGTGGCATCTGCACGCCGGGCACGGCCATCACCGCGGGGCCGGCACGGCAGCGGCCCACGCGTTCGCCGGCCGGCCGGGCTGGCAGGACGTCGCACTGGCGGTGGCGGCCCGCCACGGCTCCCGGGAGCGGGACGAGGCGGAGGCCGACGCGTTCGGACACCGGCTGGCGGCGGGGTGCCGGGCGTTGCTGCCCGGCGAGCGCGGCCCGGACGTGCCCCTGGAACCCGTGCAGCGGTCGCTGGGCTACCGGGGGCCGCGAGGAGGTACGGCACCGTGACGACGGTGGCGCTGACGCCGGTCGAGTTCGTCAACCAGTTCTATCCGAACTTCTGGTGGATCCCCGCCGGGATCCTGGCCGCCGCCCTGGCCATCAAGCTGCCCAGCATCATCCGGCTCTGGAAGGACCCGCTGCTGCGCGCGGTCGGCGGGCTGCTGCTGCTCGCCTGTGCGGTGTTCGTGTTCGTCGCGCCGTCGACGATCGCCCGGGTCAACCGGCTGACCGGAGTGGCGAACTTCTCCGGCCCGTGGGTCTACTCGCTGCTCACCGCGTTCTGCGCGTTCTGCCTGCTGCTGATCATCACCTGGCGCAACGGCCTGGCCGACCGCTCCGACCGCACGCGGCGCGCGATGCGCGGCGTCGTGGTCGTCTACTCGTGCGTGATCGCCGCGATGTGGGTGCTGTTCGCCCTCGCGGACGTGCCGGAGGAGCGGCTGCGGGATCTCGACACGTACTACGCCAACACCCCGTACATCCGCGAGATGATCGTGCTCTACCTGCTCGCGCACACCGTGGCGGCGGTGGTCACCAACGGGCTGATCTGGAACTGGATCCGCACCGACGGACTGGACTCGCTGCTGCGCTGGGGGCTGAAGTTCCTCGGCGTCGGCTATGCCGCGCAGTTGTTCTTCGACGCGGCCAAACTGACGGCCGTGGCGGCCCGCTGGGCCGGGCACGACCTGGACTGGCTGAGCACCGCCGTCGCCCCGCCGCTCGCCTGCCTGTCCGCCGTGCTGATAGCGGTCGGCTTCATCATCCCGCACGCCGGGCAGTACCTCCACGGCCGCTGGCACGTCCGGCTCGCGTACCACGAACTGCGGCCGCTGTACCAGTTGATGAAGACGGTCGACGGCGAGGGGGTCCCGTTCCTGCTGCGCGCCACTCCGGAGTTGCGGCTGGTCCGGCGGGAGACGTTCATCCGGGACTGCCTGCTGCCGCTCGCCCGGTACGTCGACGAGGACCGGCGCGAGAGGTACCAGGACGCCGCCCTCGCCCTCGGGCACCCGCCCGACCGGGCCAAGGCACTGGCCGCGACCGCGGCGATCCTGGACGCGGTCGACGCCAGGAGCCGGACGAAGGAGGACGACGGCGCCGGCGCGCGTGACACCACGGACCTGCTGCGCGAGATCGGCGCGGTGTCCCGGGCCCTGCGCCGCACGGAGGACCTCCGGGCGATCCGCGCCCGGGTACCCGACCCCGCGGACGGCAGGTCGCTCACGGGCTGACGGCCTTTGCCCGTGGCCGGATTCGGCGGGGACCCGTACCGGGGGGTGGCGGGCACGGTACGTGAAGGTACGGTGAGAGCCGTCCGGAACAGGAGCCTGCATGGCTCGAAACCGTTGCCCGCGTGGGGCGTTGCGCGGCGCGCGGCGGTGGCCGGGCGCCGGGGAGAGCCCTCAGGGCGGGGGAGCCGTCATGGCTGAGTGCGAGGAGTCGCATGTCGCGTAGAGCTGTCGTCATCGGTGCGGGACTGGCCGGCATGCTGGCCGCGGCGGCGCTGTCCGCCGTCGCGGACGAGGTGGTCGTGCTCGACCGCGACGACCTGCCCGAGGGGCCGGAGCACCGCAAGGGCCTGCCGCAGGGACGTCACGCGCATCTCCTCCTGGCCGGCGGACTGGCCTCGATGGAGGACCTGGTGCCCGGCGTGAGCATGCGCAAGCACCTGCTCGCCGCCGGCGCGCACGAGATATCCCTCGGCTCGGGCATGGTCGCCCTCACCCCCGAGGGCTGGTTCCGGCGCTGGCGCCACCCCGGGCCGCGGATGCTGACCTGCACCCGGGCGCTGCTCGACTGGGTCGTGCGGGCCGCGGTGCTGGACCACACGGGCGTGGTGATCCGCAAGGCGCAGGTGCTGGAGCTGACCGGATCACGGGAGCGGGTGACGGGGGTCCGCCTCTCGACCGCCGCCGGGGACGAGGACCTCCCCGCCGACTTCGTGGTCGACGCCAGCGGGCGCGGCTCGCGGATCGTGACCTGGCTGGAAGGGCTGGGGATCGACGACGTGCGCGCGAGGACGGTGGACGCCGGCCTGGTCAACGCCACCCGCCTGTACCGCATGCCCGAGGGCGCCGAGCGCTTCCCGCTGACCATGGTGCAGGCCGATCCGTACCGGGGGCGGCCCGGCCGCAGCGGCATGGTGCTGCCGATCGAGGGCGACCGCTGGATGGTGAGCCTGGCCGGCACCCGCGGCGGCGGCGAACCGCCCTCCGACCCGGAGGCGTTCCTCCGGTACACCCTGGACCTGCCCGACCCGATCGTGGGCCGGCTGATCTCCGGCGCGGAACCGCTCACCGACGTCCACGTCAGCCGCAGCACCAGCAACCACCGCCGGTACCTGGAGAAGGTCCGCTCCTGGCCCGAGCGCCTCGTCGTCCTCGGCGACGCGCTGGCCACGTTCAACCCGGCCTACGGGCAGGGCATGTCGGTGGCGGCGCTCGAAGTCCGGGAACTGGAGCGGGAGGTGCGGCGGGCGGGCCTGGAGGCCCCCGGACTCGCCCGGCGGGTGCAGCGGCGGGCGGCCCGGCCGGTCCAGGCCGCGTGGACGATGGCGGTGAGTCAGGACGTCTGGTTCCCCGGCACGCGCGGGGGCTCCCCCGGCCTGGTCGACCGCCTGGTCACGGCGTACAGCCGCCGCATGATCCGCGCGGCGACCGGTTCGTACACCGCGGCGTCGGCGGTCTGGGACGTGATGAGCATGACGACCGGGCCGGAGCGGCTGCTCCGGCCCTCGACGGTCCTGGCGACGCTCAGCGGGCCGCCCCTGCCGCCGGCGGTGGGGGCACCGCTGACGGAGCGGGAGCGGACGATCCTGCGCGGACTGGACCGGACGGGACGCTGAGCGGGACCGGAGCAGGAGGCTCCCTCAGCCGGCGAACGCCGGCTGGGGCAGGCCCTGGCCCGCGCCGGGCACCACGAAGAGCGAACCCGCCAGGGCGGGCGGGTCGGTGAGCCCGGTGCGCGCGGTCGTGACGTACAGGTCGCCCAGCCCGGCCCCGCCGAACGCGCAGGCCGTCACCAGGGGCACCGGCAGGTCGACCACCCGGTCCAGCCGCCCGTCGGGCGTGTAGCGCCGGACCGCGGAGCCCTGCCACAGGGCGACCCACACGCAGCCGTCGGCGTCCACGGTGAGACCGTCGGGGAAGCCGGCGCCCTCCTCGATCTCGGCCAGCGTCCGGCGTCCGGACACCCGCCCGTCCGCGTGGTCGAAGACCTCCACGCGCCGGGTGGGTGTGTCGATGTAGTACATCAGCCGCCCGTCGGGGCTCCATCCGGTGCCGTTGCTGACGGTGACGTCGTCCAGCACGGTCTCGGCCGAGCCGTCGCCGGTGACGCGGGTCAGCGTCCCGCCGCCCGGCGCCTCGTCGTAGCGCATGGTCCCGGCCCACAGGGAGCCGTCGGGCGCGACGGCGGCGTCGTTGGCCCGGCGGCCGGGGACGGGCTCGCGGCACAACCACCGGAAGCCGCCGCCGGTGTCGCCCTCCTCGGGGTCGAGGAGGCCGATCCCGTCACGGAGGTTGAGCACCAGCCCGCCGCCGGCACGCGGCTTGACCGCACCCACGTGCTGGTCGGTGCGACGGGTCGTGCGCCGTCCGGTGGCCGGGTCGTACGTGTGCACGCGGCAGCCGAGGATGTCGAGCCACAGCAGCCGGCCGGCCGCCGCGTCCCAGGTCGGACCCTCGCCCAGCTCGGACTCGGCGCGCACGGCGACCTCGTAGGGGGTCCTCATGCCACGCTCCGGTGTCCGAGGTGCTCGGACAGCTCGGCGGCGCCCTTGGCGGCCAGCTGCTCCAGCTCGGCGCGGCGCTCCTCGCTCCAGCGGATCATCGGCACGGAGATGGACAGTGCGGCGACGACCTGCCCGGTGCGGTCGCGGACCGGCGCGGCCACGCAGGAGACGTCCGGGTTGGACTCGCGGCTCTCCACGGCGATGCCCCGCTCCCGGATCCCGGCCAGGGCCTCGCGCAGCGCCGCGGGATCGGTGATGCTGTTGGGCGTCATCGCCGCCAGCTCGGCGCCGTCGGGAATGCGCGCGGCCAGCTCGGCGTCGGGGAGGGAGGCCAGCAGCATCTTGCCGACGGACGTGCAGTGCGCGGGCAGACGGCGGCCGGCCGCCGACACCATCCGCACGGCGTGCGTGGAGTCGACCTTGGCGATGTAGATGACGTCGGTGTCCTCGAGGATCGCCACGTGCACGGTCTCGTCGCAGGTCTCGGCGACGGACCGGGCGACCTGCTGCCCCTCGGCGGCCAGGTCGAGCTGCTCGGCGTAGCGGGCGCCGAGCTGGTACGGGCGCACGCCGAGCCGGTAGCGTCCCGGCTGGCCGGGCACGGGGACGATGTACTTGCGCGCGGCGAGCGTGGTGACCAGCTCGTGCACGGTGGTGCGCGGCAGTTGCAGTCTGCGCACGATGTCGGGGGCGGAGAGCGTCCCGTCCCCGTCGAGGAAGAGCTCCAGAATGTCGAGAGCCCGGGTCACTGCTGGTACGAGGCGTCCCACGACCGGCCCCCTCCCTGTGTCTCGGCGCCCGCGTTCGATATTTCAACAGGCGATCGGCATGACGAACACAGGCTAGCCATAGAGGTAGGGCCGGGCAATGGCCCGAGGGACAGCGACCCGAAAGACCCCGAGCACCCCACACATACGTGTCCTGCACATTAAAGTGCCGCTGTGCGGCACGTCACATGTGCCGCAGAGGTGGGGGGATTCCTGTGCGTGAGATGACCATGGGCTCGAACGTGTCGCTGTCGGCCCTCAGTGAGAACGTCGGTTCCGCGATCGTGAGCCTCGGCTGGTCCAGCCCGAGCGGTCAGGGCGACGCCGACGTGTCGGTGCTGCTGCTCGGCGCCGACGGCAAGGTCCGCGGCGACACCGACTTCTACTTCTACAACAACCCGGTGGCCGCCGACGGCAGCGTGCAGCTGCTCGGCAAGGAGCCGACGGGAGACGGCAGCGAGGACCGGATCAGTTTCGACCTGACCGCGGTCCCGGCCGAGGTGGAACGGATCGTCGTCGCCGCCAGCCGCTACGGAACGGCGCGCTTCGGTGAGTTGGACGATCTGCGCGTGACGCTGGCCGACGCGGTGGGCGAGGCGCTGCTGCGGTTCGTCGTGGAGGGCGCGGGCGAGGTCAGCGCGATCATCTTCGGCGAGCTGTACCGAAGGGGCGAGGAGTGGAAGTTCCGGGCCGTCGGACAGGGCTACGAGAGCGGACTCGCCGGACTGGCCACGGACTTCGGCGTGGACATCGAGGACGACGCGGCGGAGGCGGACGCCGCGGCGGAAGCGGAGGCGGAGGCGGAGGCCCTGAGGGCGGACGGGCAGGAGACGGCCGCCGTGGCCGACCCCGGCGCCCCGCCGCGCACGGTCCTCGAGGCCGTCCCCGCACCGCGGCCGCCCGCCGACGCGGAGACGGCCCCGAAGAAGCGCGCCGCCCGGCCGCGGACCGCGAAGAAGAAGGTCACGCTGCCCCGGGCGCCCGTGAAGAGCCTGGCCGAGAACGAGTCCTGGAAGCAGGCCCGGCTCTTCCCGGTCTCGGCCCTCAAGAGCGACCGGGACCGGGAGATGCGCTCGACTTCGGTGCTGTTGTCGGTGATGGCTCAGGTTCCTCGGTTCGGCAGGAGGATCACCGCTCCCTTCGGAGCACCCTCCGGTCGCATGGAGACCTTCACCGAGGTGTCGCTGCCACACGGGGACACTCCCCGGCGCCCCGACGGCGTCATCCGCGTGGAGCGTGCCGGGAAGCTGTGGACGGCCCTCGTCGAGACCAAGACGAACGGCAACCCCCTCAAGTCCGACCAGGTGCAGGCGTACATGGACATCGCGGCCAGGCGCGGCTACGAAGCCGTGATCACGCTGTCGAACGACGTGGCACTGGAGGGCCGGCCGCTGGTCGACGTGAAGATCGATCGACGTCGCAAGCACCAGGTAGCTCTGTGGCACCTTTCGTGGGCCGAAGTGGCCCATCAGGCGCAGATGTTGATTCGTCACGAGGGAGTCGGGAACGCCGCACGCACTTGGTTGTTGCAGGATCTCCTGCACTACCTGCAGCACGAGAACTCCGGTTGCCACGGATTCCAGAACATGGGCTCGGCCTGGGTCCCCGTACGCAACGGCATCAGCGACGAAACCCTCTGTCAGGGCGATCCACGCGCCATGGAGGTCGTCGAGAGCTGGGAGCGCCTCATCCGTCAGGTCTGCCTGCGGCTCGGCGGTGAGCTCGGCCAGAAGGTGCTGCCCGCCCAGCGGACCCGGCGCGGCACCGACCCGGGTGCCCGCCGGGCGCGGCTCGCGGACCAGCTGTGTCTGGAGGGCAGGCTGCAGGCCGAGTTGCGGGTCGAGGGCGCGCCCGGACTGCTCGCCGTGTGCGCCGATCTGCGCACGGCCAAGCTGCGCACCTCCCTGGAGATCCCGGCACCCGAGCAGGGGTATCCGCTCACCTGGGCCAAGCGCCTGATCCGCCGGCTGGCCGAGGCTCCGGCCGACCTGCACGTGGAGACGCTGGTGGAGGGCGAGACGGGCGGTCCCCGCGGCACCCTGGAACGGCTGCGGCCCGAGCCCGCGGACCTGCTCCCGAAGGACGGCGCCCGCATCACCGGCTTCCGTCTGTCCCTCTTCAAGGGCATGGGCAGCGGCCGCGGCAGCGCCGAGTCCGGTTTCATCCGCAGCGTCGACGACGCGGTGCACCGCTTCTACACGTCGGTGGTCGTGCACGTCGACGCCCCGGCCCCCGGCCGGGCGGCGGCGAAGGAACGGGCGGGGGTGTGACATCCGGGGGCCGGGGTCCTCGTGACGGCCCCGGTCCCTTCACCGCCGCCCCCGGGGTACCCCCAGTTCTCCCCTCAGGCGGTGGGCGCGCAGGACCAGTTCGAGTTCGAAGCGGCGGTCCGGGTCGTCGATCTCGTCGCCCCACAGCTCGCGGATCTGACGCAGGCGGTAGCGGACCGTCTGCGGGTGGACGCCCAGGCGGGCAGCGACCTCGGGGGCGCCGCCGCGGGTCTCCAGCCAGGCCAGCAGGGTCTCGGCGAGGCGGCGGCCGTGGGTGGGGCCGCAATGGGCCAGGGGGGCCAGGCAGCGCAGGGCCAGGTCGTCGATCAGTTCCTCGGGCTGGAGGAGGACAAGGGCCTCGGTGTGCTCGGTGCAGTGGAGGACCTCCCCGGAGGGGAGCAGGTCGCGTTCCATGAGACGGACCGCCGCCTCCGCCCAGCGCAGCGACTTCGCGGCGTCGGCCAGCGGGACCGGCGGGCCGATCGCGCCGGACCAGCCGGCCAGGGCCCGGTGCAGCAGCTCGGGCCGGCCGGCCGCGTCCGGCTCGGGGACGACCATGCGGGGCTGCTCGTACTCCATGTCGAGCAGGACGCCCTGGCCCACCGCGGGGGCCATGGCCTCGCGGGCCGGGCGCAGCAGGACACCGACCGCGACCTTCCCGGGCACGGGCCAGCCGATGCGGGCGGCCCGTTCGGCGAAGGCCTCGGTGGGGTCGCCCCGGTGGTGCTCGGCCAGCAGCAGTTCCATGAGGCGGCGCTGCAGCCGCAGGCGTTCACCGGCCTGGCGGGCCGCCGCCTCGGCGTAGCCGCGCACGGACTGGTCGACCAGGCCGTCGAGGTACTCGTAGCCGGCGTCGACGAGTTCGTACATCGCCGGGGGCGGGATCTGCACGCGCTGGCCGATGTCGGCGAAGCGGCGCCAGGCCATGCGTACGCCCATGCGGTAGATCGCCTGGAGGGAGTCCAGGGAGCGGCCGTTGAGTCCCTCGCCGCGGCCGAAGTCCTGGAAGACGCCTGGCGGGACGGTGGGGCGGCCCTCGGAGTGCTCCAGGTGCTGGACGAAGACCTCGATGGCCCGGCGGATACCGACCAGGGCCATCGGCTCGCCGGAGTCGTCGAGGACGACGGGCAGGTGGGGGTACTCGCGCTGGATCTCGCGGAGGATCTCCTCGGCGAGCCCGGGCGCCTCGGCCATGACGGTGGCGGCGAACCGGCGCACCTGGAGGCGCGGCACGTCGTGCCAGGCCGAGCGGGTGGTGACGGTTCCGGTGCGGGCGGCCGTCATCGGTCAACTCCCCTGCCCGGCCCGCTCGTACGTGATCAGGGGCGTGTTCGGCTGGTCGGGGGTGGCTTCGAGCAGGGCGACCACGCCCAGCGCGGCCCCCACGGCGAGGGCGGCGGCGAGCGCTACGGTCAGCGCGGCAGCGAGCAGTCTGGACATCGCAGGGTCAGCCTCTCTGTCCCGGATTCGCCCGGAGATCGTCCGGAGGTCGCCCCACCCCGGCGCCCCGTCCCTGCTGTCGCGCCCAGTCTCGACAAGCATTGACACCCCGTCAAGAGCGGCCTACGGTTCCCGGCCCAACCGCACGCGCGCATTTCCGCCGCCGTGCCGGTCCTCTCGTACGTCGAGCCGTCCCAAGCCACTGGAGTGCCCGGATGCGCCGTACAACCTCCCCGTTTTCCCTGGTCCTGCTGGGTCTCGGCACGTTCCTGCTGGTGCTGGCGCCCCTGCTCGCCTGGTACGTGCAGCCGCGTGCCGCGGTGAACCCGATCGACATCGACACCACCGCCGTCTACACCGGCCGGGGCAGTGTGTTCGACACCGACCGGATCGAGACGGTCCCCGGCCGGCGGATCACCGTGACCCAGCGCGTCCGGGGCGACGTCGAGGACAGCGAACGCAGCGGCAACGCCGTCTGGGACGTGACGACCACCGTCGACACCGATACGTCCCTGCCGGCCGCGGACCCGCACGACGCGCTGGACTTCGTGCCGCACCGCTGGGTGATGGACCGCCGGACGACCCGGCCCGTGCACTGCTGCGGGGAGAAGCCCCACATCGAGGGCGAGGCCTACCTGAAGTTCCCCTTCGACGTGCAGAAACGCTCCTACCAGTGGTGGGACAACACCCTCGGGGACACGGTCGTGCTGCGCTACCGCGGCACCGAGAAGGTGCAGGGCTACACGGGCTACCGGTTCACCGGCTCCGTGCAGCCGACCAGGACCGGCACCCGCATGGTGCCCGGCAGCCTCGTCGGCCGGCCGCAGCGCCCGCAGGTCCTGGCCGAGGAGTGGTACTCCAACCACGGGTTCGTGCTGGTCGTCGACCAGGCCACCGGACGCGTGCTGTACGCGCAGACCGGGCCGCGGCGCACCCTGCGGGCCCCGGGCGCGAAGAAGGACGCGGCGGTGCTGCTGGACAGCGAGAAGGTCGCCTTCACCCCCGCCACGCAGCGGGAGGCCGTGCGCCAGGCGAAGCGGGACAGCGGTCAACTCCGGCTCGTGGGGACCACGTTGCCGATCGGCGCAGGGATCGCCGGTCTGCTGCTCGCGGTGGCGGGTGGCGTTCTGGTGGCGCGTGGGCGGAAGGAGCCGGAGCAGCCTGTTCCGTCCGATACGCCCCCTTCGCCCCAGCCCTCCCTCACAAAGTGATGTGACGTCAGCGTCGACAAGGGCGGAAATTGTCACGTCGGTGAGTAGCCGTGGCGAACGTCCGGGCGAAAACTGTCCAACCCCACCCCGAGCACAGACCGTCCACACTCCCCTCCTGGAAAGCGCTCAGGCCCCTCACAGGCCGACCCCCGTGATCCACCACCCCACCCCCCTCACCCCACCCCCCACGTCTTCCCCACGCTGAGTTCCGCACTCCGAGACGAGTTGGAGCACCCATGCCCCAGCACGTACCGTCCCCGCTGCGCACCGCGCTCTCCGGCGGGCCGCAGCACCCTCCGGCGCTCCCCCCACAGCCGCGCCGGATCGTCTTCCTCGCCCACCGCGATCTGGACAACCCCTCGGCCGGCGGCTCCGAGCTGCTGGTCGACCGGCTCGCCGACGGCCTGACCCGCCTGGGCCACCAGGTGACCCTGCTGTGCGGCGGTCCCGCGTCCTTCCGCGACTACCGTGTCGTGTCGGCGGGCGGCCCCTACGGCCACTACCTGCGGGCCCGTTCGGCGTTCGCCCGGCAGGCCGGCGAGTGCGACCTGCTGGTCGAGGTCTGCAACGGCATGCCCTACCTGGCCCCGCTGTGGCACCGCGGGCCGACCCTCACCTTGGTCAACCATGTCCACACCGACCTGTGGGCGATGCGCTTCGGCGGGCCGCTGGCCCCGGCGGCCCGCCTGGGCCGAAGACTCGAACACTGGGCGCTGGCCGGGGCGCGGCAGCGCAACCTGCTGGTGGCGGTGTCGTCCTCGACGGCGCACGCCCTGCGGGCGATCGGGGTCGCGCGGGAGCGGATCCGGGTCGTGCACAACGGCGTGGAGGAGCCGGGGCCCGGCGCCGGGCGCTCACCGGATCCACTGTTCGTCGCCGTCGGGCGGCTGGTCGAGTACAAGCGGATCGATCTGCTGCTGCGCCTGTGGGAACGGGTGCGCCCGGTGACCGGCGGACGGCTGGTCATCGTCGGCGACGGTCCGGAGCGGGAGCGGCTGCAGCGCATGGCCGGGCCCGGTGTGGAGTTCACCGGGTACGTCTCCGAGGCCGAGAAGCACCGGCTGCTGTGCGCTGCCTGGCTGTTGCTGCACCCCTCCGCCGTGGAGGGATGGGGACTGGTCGTGACGGAGGCGGCGGCCCGGCAGACGCCGAGCGTGGCCTTCGACGTGCCCGGGCTGAAGGACTCCGTGGTCGACGGTGAGACCGGCGTGCTGGCCCGGGGCGAGTCGTCGTTCGCCGCGGCCTGGTGTGCGCTGGCCCTGTCGGCGGAGCGGCGGGAGCTGATGGGCAAGGCCGCCCGGGAGCGGGCCGCGCAGTTCCGGTGGGACCGGACGGTACGGCAGTTCCGGGTGGTGGCCGCGGAGGCGGTGCGGAGCTGGGCGCCGTGACGTCGCCCCTGCGCCGCGTCGCTGACGCGGTGTCACGTGTACGCGCCGGGCACGGCGGGTCGCACCCCGCCGGCCAGCCGGCCCCGGACCCGGCCCCACGGCGACCGGGGGCGACCCCGGGCTCGCCGGACCCGGCCCCGAGCCCGCCGGGCGCCACCCCTGGCCCGTCCAGCGCAACCCCCGGCCCGTCGGGCGCCACCCCTGGCCCCTCCGGCGCGACCCCCGGCCCGTCGGGCGCCACCCCTGGCCCCTCCGGCGCAACCCCCGGCCCGTCGGGCGCCACCCCTGGCCCCTCCGGCGCGACCCCCTGGAAGGATCCCTCGCTGCGCCGGTCCCTCGCCCTCTTCCGTGCCTTCCTGCATGAGCAGGACGACCCCGCGGCGTGCTACTCGCTGCTCGCGCGGGACGCCGCCGATCAGGTCGAGGCGTACGACGGGCCGGTCGCCGGGCGGACCGTCGTGGACGTCGGCGGCGGCAGCGGGTACTTCACCGAGGAGTTCCGGCGGCGCGGGGCGCACGCGTTCCTCTTCGAGCCGGACCCGGCCGAACTGGGCGAGGAGCCGCCCGGCGCGGCCGTCGTCGCCGACGGGTACCTGCTGCCGCTGCGCGACGGCGTCGCGGACGTCACCTTCTCGTCGAACGTGCTGGAGCACGTCGCCGACCCGGCCACGTTCCTCAGCGAGCTGGCCCGGGTGACCCGGCCCGGCGGTCTGGTCTACGTCTCCTTCACCAACTGGCTGTCGCCGTGGGGCGGGCACGAGTGGGCCCCGTGGCACTACCTGGGCGCCGAGCGGGCCCGGGCCCGCCACCTGCGGCGGACCGGCAGGCCCGCCAAGCACACGCTCGGCGAGAACCTCTTCGCGGTGCACATCGGCTCCACCCTGCGTCAGGTGCGGGCCCGGGACGACGTCACGGTCGTCTCGGCGCGCTCCCGCTACTGGCCCTTCCTCGCGGAGGCCGTCGTCAAGGCGCCCGGGATCCGCGAGTTCGCCACCTGGAACCTCCTTCTCATTCTGCGGCGGTGTCCTACATGACGACCACGGTCCAGGCTCCTCCCCCGGCAGCCGCCCCCCGTACCGCGGCCGCGGCCGGCCCTCCCGAGGGCCCGCGGTCGCGGCGCTGGCTGCTGGGCTTCTGGGCCGTGGCGTTCACGCTGTTCCTCGCGGTGCGGCCCGGCCGGCAGACCTTCGACACCAAGCTCGGGGTGACCACCGACCCGGGCCGGTTCCTCGGCGACCTGGGCCAGTTGTGGCACGACCGTGCGGGGTTCGGCGGCATCCAGGACCAGTACGTCGGCTACCTCTGGCCGATGCTGCCGTTCCACTGGCTGTGCGACCTGGTGCGGCTGCCGGTGTGGCCGGCCGAGCGGCTGTGGATGTCGCTGATCGTCTCGGTGGCGTTCTGGGGCGCGCTGCGGCTGGCCGAGCGGCTGCGCGTGGGCAGCGGGGCGTCCCGGCTGCTGGGGGCCGCGGCGTACGCGCTGTGGCCGGTGTTCACCACCGTCATCGGTTCCACGTCCGCCGCCGCGCTGCCCGGGGCGTTCCTGCCGTGGGTGCTGCTGCCGCTGGCCGACGAGCGGTACACCGCCCGGGTCGCGGCGCTGCGCTCGGCGCTGCTCGTGCCGTTCATGGGCGGGGTGAACGCGTCGGCGACACTGGCCTCGCTGCTGCCCGCGGGACTGTACCTGCTGTCCCGGCCGCCGGGCCCGCGGCAGCGCGCGCTGATCGCCTGGTGGGCCCCGGCGGTGCTCGTGGTGACGGCCTGGTGGTGGGTGCCCCTGCTGCTGCTGGGCGCCTACGGCGAGAACTTCCTCCCCTACATAGAGACCGCGCGGACGACCACGGACACCATGTCGGCCACCGAGGCCCTGCGGGGCGCCGGGAACTGGGTGGCCTACCTGCACCTCGGTGAGGCCTGGCTGCCCGCCGGCTGGACCGTGGCCTCGTCCGTGCTCGTGATCCTGTGCTCGGCCCTGGCCGCCGGACTGGGCCTGGCGGGGCTCGCCCGGCGGGACATGCCCGAGCGGCGCTGGCTGGTGCTGACGGTGCTGGTGGCGGCGCTGGTGCTGCTCGCCGGGTACGGCGGGGCGTTCGGGGCGCCGTTCCACGGGGTGGTGCAGGGCTGGCTGGACGGGTGGCTGTCGCCGTTCCGGAACATCTACAAGTTCCAGACCGGCCCGGCGCTGGCGCTCGTGCTGGGCCTGGCCCATCTGGCCGGGGTGGCCGCCGAGCCGCGCGGGGCCCGGCCGGTGCGCGGCCGGCGCTTCGCCCCCCTCGCCGCCGCCGTCCTGGTCCTGCCGGGGCTGCTGTGGCCGTACCTCAACGGCTCGATCCTCAACCCGGGTTCGTTCCCGAAGCTCCCCGCCTACTGGCAGGCCACGGCCGACTGGCTGGAGAAGTACTCACCCGACTCCCGCGCCCTGGTCGTCCCGGCGACCGCGCACGGCGTCTACACCTGGGGCTCGCCCATCGACCAGCCGCTCGACGTCCTCGCCGACTCGCGCTGGGCGCAGCGCGACTACGTCCCGTTCGGCACGCCCGGCAACCGGCGTGCGATGGACGCCGTCGAGCAGGCGCTGACGACCGGCGCCGAGGTGCCGGGGCTGGCCGACTACCTGAGCCGGGCGGGGCTGTACTACGTCGTCGTGCGCAACGACCTCGACCCCGACCAGATCGGCTACGTGCCGACCGCGACCGTCAAACGCACCCTGGAGCAGTCCGGGTACGAGCGGGTGACGGGGCTCGGGCCGGTGATGACGGGCGGCCGGATCGCACGGGACGCGCCGCTCCAGGTCGAGGGGCTGTACCCGAGGCAGCGGGCCGTGGAGATCTACCGCCCGGCCGGCCCGGACGTGGTCCGGCCCGGGCAGGCCGGGCTCACCCCGGTCGCCGGCACGGCGGCGGTGTCCGGCGGGCCGGAGGCGCTGCTGCCGCTGGCGCAGCGCCTGCGCGGGCGGGCCGCCGTCCTCACCGGCGACGGCCACCCCGGGGTCGAGACCCCGGCCGTGCAGGTGGTGGGCGACGGGATGCGACGGGCCGACACCCGGTTCGGGCTGGTCAACGCGAACACCTCGTACACGTACACCCGCGACGAGCGCAACGCGTCCGGCGCCCTGCAGGACCCGGGCGGGAAGCCGCGCCAGATCCTGCCCACCGAGGGCGTGGAGCACCAGACGGTGGCCGAACTGCGCGGCGCCGCCTCGGTGTCGGCGTCCTCGTACGGCAACTGGCTGTTCCACCTGCCGCAGTACGACCCCGTCAACGCCTTCGACGGCGACCCGCGCACCGCGTGGGCCGAGGGCGCGCCGGACACCCCGGACGGGCAGTGGCTGCGCATCGGGTTCACCGGCCCGTACGCCATGCCGTCCTCCTTCGAGGTCACGCCGCTGCCGCAGGAGAACGTGCGGGCGGCGGCCACCAAGGTGCGGGTGGAGACCGCCAAGGGCGAGCGGACCAGCTTCCTGCGGCCGAACGGCGAGCCGCAGCGGATCACGGCGCCCCGGGGCGCGACGACGTGGATGAGGCTGACGATCGAGGACTCGGCGGGGCGGCGCCCCGGGCTGACCGGTGCGGGCTTCTCCGAGATCACGCTGCCCGACGTGCGGGTGACCCGGCTGCTGCGGCTGCCGGCCGACGCCGACCGGGCCCGCGCGGACGCCACCGTCGTGTCCCTGCACCGCGCCTCCGATCCGACGGGCCTGTCGCCCACCGGCGCCGAGGCGGGCCTGCACCGCCGCTTCACCACCGCCCGGGCGGGGACGTACGAGGTGCGGGCGAGCGCTGTTCCGGTGCCGGGCGCGGCGCTGGACGAACTGCTGTACGAGGTGGCCCCGGAGCAGCGGGCCCGGATCGTCGCCACCGCCGACTCCACGGCCCGTCTGGGCGCCGGTGTCGCGGCCCGCAACCTCACCGACGGGGACCTGACGACGGCGTGGATCGCGGGCGACCGGCCGACGATCCATCTGCGCTGGCCGGGCAGGCAGCCGGTCGGCGAACTGGTCCTGGCCCCCGCGGGCGGCCTGTCCAGCCGCGCGACCAAGGTGGAGATCAGCTCGCCGGACGGCGCCGCGATCGCCGGCGTCGACGAGAACGGCTGGGTCCGCTTCCCGCCCATCACCACCGACCGGCTCGACATCACGGTCACCGGGACGGCCCCGCTGACCCTGCACAACCCCGTCGCCGACGAGAAGCTGCGCCTGCCGGTGGGCCTCACCGAGGCGTACGTCCCGTCCCTCGACCAGTACCGCACCCCGCAGCCCGACGGCACCCGGGCCTTCTCCCTGCCGTGCGGCAAGGGCCCGGAGGTGGCGCTGGACGACGAGCTGTACCCGACCAGCGTGAAGGGCACCGTGCGGGCCCTGGTGGAGCGGCGGGGCGTGCGGGTGACGCTCTGCCAGAAGGGCCGCGACGAGGCGGAGGTGCGGCTGGCGGCGGGCGAGCACCGGCTGGAGGGCGGCGACGCCGGCCCGCTCGCGCTGACGGACGTGACCCTGACCCGCGGCACGGTCGACGAACCGGCCTCCGCCGGGCGCGACCTGCGCATCCGGGACTGGCTGGGCGACCGGCGCGAGGTGACGGTCGGCTCCGGCGCGGCCTCGTACCTGACCACCTACGAGAACGCCAACGACGGCTGGCGGGCCACGCTGAACGGCGAGGAGCTGACCCCGCTGCGGCTGGACGGCTGGCAGCAGGGCTGGCGCATCCCGGCCGGGGCGGGCGGCACGGTCGAGCTGTCCTACGAGCCGGCCACGACCTACGACGCCGGGCTGATCGGCAGCGGCGTGGGCATCGCGGCCCTGCTGGGCCTGGCCCTGTGGCGTCGCCGCGCCCCCAACCCCGACGCGGCCCGGCCCGCTGTGCCGCCGCCCGGCCTGTGGCTCGGCACGGTCGCCCTGACGCTGGTGGGCGTCGTGATCGCCGGCTGGCTCGCGCTGCTGGTCCCGGCACTGGCACTGCTCGCGGCACGCCGGCCCGCGCTGCTGGTGCCGATCGCCTTCACCGCCCTCGCGGGCGCGGGCGTCGCCGCGGCGTTCGGGGCCGGGGAACCGGTCGGCGCGGGCTCGGGGGCATTCGGCCACGTGGCCCAACTGCTCGCCCTGACCGGCCTGTTCGCCGGTCTGGTGAGCCTGCGCGAGCGGCCGCCCGCCGAGGGCCCGACCCGGCCGCTGCCGAGGGCGGGCACGGGGAAGGGCGGCGCCGCATGACGGCACCGGTGCGCATCCCGTTCCCGGTGGTGGACGAGGTCTCCCGGCACTGCCTGCAGCAGGAGGAGCCGGAGACCGTCCACATCGAGGTCCACCTGCCGGGTCCCATCGACGGGGCCCGCCTGCGCAAGGCGTTCCTGGAGGCCCTGCACCGCCATCCGCGCATCCTGATGCGCGAGGCACCCGGCCCCTGGTACCGGCGCCGTTACGAGTGGGAGCTGACGCGCGCACCGGACACGGAGGCGGTGACCTTCGCCCCGCCGGGGCCGCACGCGCTGCGCGACGCCCGGGCACGGGCGCTGGCCGCGGCCCCGCCGCTGTCCCTGTCCCCGCCGGTGCGGCTGGAGGTGGTCGGCTCGGTGCTGCTGCTGACCGTGAACCACACCGCCCTGGACGGCCCGGCCTGTCTGCGCGTCCTCGCGACGGCCGCGGAACTGTACGGCGGCAGGGACAACGCCCCCGCCGCGCCCCCGGTCCGCCCCACCGAGCCCCCGCAGACCGCCCCGGACACCCGGCCCGGCCTGGCGCCCCCGGCACGGGTGGCCCCGGGCACGCCGGCCGCCAGGGGCGGCAACGGCCTCCTGGTCACCGAACTGCCGCTGCCCCACCGCCCCAAGGGCTCCCCCTACACCGTCAACGACCAGCTCATGGTCACCACCGCCCTGACCGTCGCCCACTGGAACCGGGAGCACGGGGCCCGGCCCCGCCCGCTGCGCATCACCATGCCCGTGGACGACCGCCCCCGCGACGCCTCCATGCCGATCGGCAACGGCACCCGCCTGGTCGACGTCCCCTTCGCCCCGCGGGAACTCGACGCCGGCGCCCTGCCCGACCTGCTGCGCCGCACGGCCGAACGCACCCGGGCCCTCAAGGCGCAGCCCCGTCCCCAGCTGGGCCACGGGGCCGCCCTGCTCACCGCCCCCTGGGCGCCGGTGCCCGTCCGGGCCGCCCTCACCCGGGTCCTGCGCCGGGCCGCCGCGCCCTGGACGTCGACGACCCTGCTCAGCAACATCGGCCGGATCCCCTACCCCCTGGACTTCGGCGCGGAGGCGGGCCGCGCCCACGCCGTCTGGTTCTCGGCGCCCGCCCGCATGCCCCGCGGCCTGACCGTGACCACCGCCTCCACGGCGGGCCGTCTCCACCTCGCGCTGCGCTGGTCGACGGCGCTGCTCGGGGACGGCGACGGCGAGCGGCTGCGCGCGCTGTTCGCGCACTACCTGCACACCACGGAGGTGACCGCGTGACCACGACCACCGGACCCCCGCCGCGCGAACTGCGCGACTTCTACGAGAACCCCGCCGTCCCCGTCGCCTCCGGCACCCCGCGCAGCCTCCGGCAGGCGCGCATGCTGGCCCGGGCCCTCGGCCCGGCCGGCGCCCAGGGGCCGCGGACGGTCCTCGACATCGGCTGCGGCGACGGCACCGCCGCGGCCACCGCCGCCCCGCTCCTGCCCGGCCACCGGGTCGTCGGCGTCGACTGGTCCCAGGACGCCCTGCGGCGCGCCCGCACCCGCATCCCCCACGTCGTGCGCGGGGAACTCACCGGCGGGGGCCTGCCGTTCGCGTCGGGGTCGGCGGACGCGGTGCTGTTCAGCGAGGTCGTCGAGCACCTCGTCGACCCGGACGCGGCGCTGGACGAGATCCGCCGGATCCTGCGCCCCGGCGGCCATCTGATGCTGTCCACCCCGAATCTGGCCGCCTGGTACAACCGGGCCCTGCTGCTGGCCGGGGTGCAGCCGGTCTTCTCGGAGGTCAGCCTGCGCCGCGTCCACGGCCGCCCGGGCAGGGAGGTCGTGGGGCATCTGCGGCTGTACACCCCGCGCGCGCTGCGGGAGTTCGTCGCCGCCTGCGGGTTCGACGTGGTCCGGCTGGAGGGCGCCCCCTTCCACGGGGTGCCGCGCCCGCTGCGCCCGCTGGACCGGCTGGCGTGCCTGCGGCCGCAGCTCGCCTCGATCCTGCTGCTGCACGCGCGAAGGACGTAGAGCGTGTGGTGGGGAGTGGCCGCGGCCCTGCTCGCGAACACCCTGTACAGCCTCGGTTTCGTGCTGGAGAAGCGGGCGCTGACGTCACTGCCGGAGGTGAGCATCCGCCGCCCGGCCCGGCTGCTGCGCCTCGTCCTCGGCAGCCCCTTGTGGATCGGCGGTTCCCTCGCCCTCGCCGCGGGGTTCGCGGCCCAGCTCGTCGTCTACCGCACCCTGCCCATCGCCGCCGCCCAGGGCATCTTCGTCTCCGGTCTGGTGCTGCTGGTGCTGCTGTCGTCCCGGCTGCTCGGGGAGGAGACGACCGGCCGGGAACGGTACGCGCTGGGCGGGATCCTGCTCGCGCTGCTGATGGTGGTGCTGTCGCTGCGGCAGGGCACGGACACCGTCGGGCAGGACGCCCCCTACCCGCTGGTCCTGCTGGTGTGCGTGCCGTCGCTGGCGGCCGGGGTGTGGCTGTACGGCTCCGCCGAGCGGCGCGCCCGCAACCGGCACCGGCGCCCCACGACCGGTGTGGAGTACGGCGTGGCCGTGGGACTGCTGTACGGCGTCAGCTCCCTGGCGATCAAGGGCGTCTCCGGGCGGCTGACGGCCGACGGGATCGGCGGCGCCGTCCTCGGTCTGCTCGGCTCCCCGTACCCGTATCTGCTGCTGTTCACCGGCGCGTTCGGCCTGGTGATGTCGCAGGCGGCGCTCCAGCGCTGCCGGGCTTCCCTGATCGTGCCGGTGTGCACCACCGTGACCAGCCTGTTCACGGCCGTGCTCGGCACCCTGTCGTTCGGCGAGGCCCTCCCGCACGAGCCGTTCCGGCTCGCCCTGCGGGTGACCGGCACGGCGCTGGCGGTGGCCGTGCTGCTGACCATGCCGAAGCACGACTCCGCTCCCCGACCCCACGAACCGGCCAAGGAGTTGGCATCACCGTGAAGCCCGACGACCCGCTGCTGAAGATCCTGGCCTGCCCGCTCGACAAGGGCCCGCTGCACCTGCTGCCCGCGCGGGCCGGGCAGCAGGAGGCGCTGTACAACCCGCGCCTGCACCGCCGCTACCCGGTCGTGGACGGCATCCCGCAGCTGCTGCCGTCCTCCGGCGAACAGGTGCCGGACGACGAGCACGAGACGCTCCTGAAGAGGATGGCGCCATGACCGGTGTCGCGGCCCGGCTCGCGCCCTTCCTGCCCCCGCGCCTGGTGGCCGCGACCGCGCGGGCGCTGTACCCCCGGTTCGAACCGGAGCTGGCCCGGCTGGCCGAGCTGTGCCCGCCGGGCTGCCGCACGGCGGTGGACGTCGGCGGCTGGTACGGGCCGTGGACGCACCGGCTGTCCGCCCGCGCCGAGCACGTCGTCACGATCGAGCCGGTGCCCCGGCTGGCCCGGCTGCTGACCGCGGCGGCCCCGCCGAACGTCCGCGTGGTCCGGGCCGCGGCCTCCGACCGGCCCGGCATCGCCCGCCTGTGGCTGCCCGCGGACGACGCGGGCGACCGGGGGGTGTCCTCCCTGGTCCGGCGGGACATCCACGGCCGGTCCCTGGACGTGCCCTGCGTGACGCTGGACGAACTCGGCCTGCGCGACGTCGGCTTCGTCAAGATCGACGTGGACGGCAACGAACCGGCCGTCCTGCGCGGGGCGACCGGTCTGCTGGCCCGCGACCGCCCGGCCCTGTTCGTGGAGCTGGAGGCGCGCATCCAGCCGATCGCGCCGGTGGTGACGTATCTGAACCTGCTGGGCTACGACGGCTGGGTGCTGCCCGGCGACACCTGGGTGCCGCTGGCCGCGTTCCCGCTGGAGGAGCACCAGCAGGCCGCCTCCTACGTCGTCTCCCACGGCCTGCTCCGCCGGGTCCTGCCCTCGTCCCTGCTGCGCGGGCCGCGGTACGTCAACTCCGTGCTGTTCCTGCCCGACGGCCGCCGCCCCGGTCCCGCCCCGGTCGGCGACGATGGGTCCCATGCCCTCCGGAACACACCCCGCTAGTCCCTTCACCCCGCTCGACTTCCAGCTGGTGCTGCTGCGCCGCATGGCCGACCACAATCCCGGTCTGGTGGAGGACGCCCGCCGCGAGCTGGGCGTGTCCGTCGCGGAGATGCGCGAGGCGAACAGGCGCTGGCAGGCGACGGTCCGCTCCCCGCGCTCCCGCGCGCCCCTCGCGCGCTACCGCCGGGTGCTGGGCGAGCCGGAGTCCCGGGCCGCCCGCCGGATCGGCGACCTCGACTGCGAGGCCCACCTGTGGCCGGTGCCGCTGTGGCCGTCCCTGCGCTTCGAGGTGCTGACCGCCCCGAACGGCGCGGTCTGGAACGAGTGGCTGGTCCGCGCCCCGGGCACGCCGGGGCCCGCCCTGCGCACCCTGGACGATCTCGCCCCGTGGTCCTGCACGGTCGACGAGGCGGCCCGGGCGTTCGCCCCGGTCCGTCCGCTGGAGGGCACGGCACCGACCCGCTGGGGCCTGGCGTTCAGCGCCCCGGACGCCGGGGGCGTACCGCGGCAGGTGGTCGCCGAGTTCACCTGGGGCCTGCTCCAGCGGGTGTCGGCCGGCGGCACCCGGGACTGAGGAGCGCCGGCGGTCCCGGGAGCGTCAGGCTCCGGTGGGCCGCTGCGCCCTCGGGGGTACGCACCACCAGGCCAGGACGGCCGCGGCGAGGTAGGCGAGGGCTCCGGCGAGCATGCCGGCGCGTACCCCCGTGCCGTAGGTCGCCGCGGAGGCGAGCAGGCTGCCGCCGAGGGCGACACCCGTGGCGCTGCCGATCTGCCGGGAGGTGTTGAACAGGGCGGAGGCGGCCCCGGCGTGGGCCGCGGGCGCGGCGCCCATCACGGTGGCGGTGGAGCCGGTGAGCGCGAAGGACGTGCCGAAACCCGCGGTCATCATGGGCACGATCAGCAGCGCGTACGCGGGCCCGGCCCCGGCGGCCGCCCAGCCCGCCAGGCCGAGCCCGGCCAGGAGCATGCCGGCGACCACCAGCGGCCGGTCGCCCGTACGGCGGGTGAGCCGGCCGGACAGCACGGAGGCGAACATGGTCATCGCCACCGCCGGGAACAGCGCCAGCCCGGTGCCCAGGGCGCTGTAGCCGCGCTGGTGCTGGAACTCCAGGCTGGCGGTGAACACCATGCCGTAGAAGCCGAAGTTGAACAGCAGGCCGATCAGGGCGCCGCCGCCCATCGCCCGGGAGCGCAGCAGTCCCAGGGGCAGCAGCGGGGAGCGGGCGAGACGCTCGCGCAGGGCGAAGGCCGCCGCGGCCGAGACGGCCAGGCCCAGTCCGGCGAGCACGGCCGGGTCGGACCAGCCCCGCCGCCCGGCCTCGTTGAGGGAGCCGGTCAGCAGGGCCACCGCCGCCACGACGGCGGCCTGCGCCGGCAGGTCGAGGGGCCGGTCGGGGCGGCGGGGCGAGCGGGCCACGTGCCGCAGGGTCAGCGCGAGGCAGACCGCGCCGACGGGCAGGTTGATCAGGAACACCCAGCGCCAGCCCACCGTGGACACCAGCAGCCCGCCCAGCAACGGCCCGGCGGAGGCGGCGATCCCTGCCATCGCGCCCCACAGTCCGAAGGCCCGCGAGCGCTCCGCCGGCTCCGGGTAGGCCTGCTGGAGCAGGGCCAGCGAGCCCGGCACGATCAGCGCGGCGCCGAGTCCCTCCACCAGACGGGCCACGACGAGGAAGGCGGTGTCGGGCGCGAGCGCGCAGGCGGCCGACGCGAGCGTGAACACCGTGACGCCGGCGCAGAAGACCCGCCGGTTGCCCAGCCGGTCCCCCAGCGCACCGCCCGTGAGCAGGAACCCGGCGAAGACCAGGGTGTAGCCGTCGGTGATCCACTGGATGCCGGTCAGCGAGGCCGACAGCTCCCGGCCGATCACCGGCACGGCGACGTTGATGACCGTGACGTCGAGGATCACCATGAAGTACCCGGCGCACACCGCGAGCAGCGGTGCCCGGGGCCGGTGCGCGGAGGGCATGCCCCACCACTACACCAAGAGCCGCTTCAGTGGACGAACCGCATGCCCGGGACGCTCATCCGGCGGCGGCCAGGACCTCCCGGACGACCAGAGGCACGGACTGGGGGTGCAGGTCGAGGAACAGGTTCGGTTCGATCAGCTCCAGCTCCATCACGCACGGCTTCCCGTCCGGTCCTGTGACCAGGTCGACGCGCGCGTACAGCAGTCCGGCGCCGCCGGGCACGGCGGCCAGCGCCTGCTCGGCGACGGCCAGTTCGGCCTCCGTCGGCCGCCAGGGGCGCAGGTCCGGGTGGGCGACCTTGTCGGCGTCGTACGCGGTGCCCGGCGCGAGGACGGCGCCCTTGACACTGGCGTGCAGCAGCCGGCCGCCGAAGAACTGCAGCGCCCGCTCGCCCTCGGTGTCGATGGCGGCCAGATACGGCTGCACCATCACGGTGAACCCCTCGGCGTGCATGCGTTCCACCTGCCGCAGGGCGGCGTCCCGTTCCCCGGCCGGGTAGCGGCCGGCGTAGCGGGCACCGGCCCCCGAGGCGGGCTTCACGACGTACTCGTGACCGGTGGGCAGTTCGGCGGGGACTCCCGGCGCGAAGTACCGGGTGGGCACGG
The DNA here is from genome assembly GCF_055567995.1 of Streptomyces sp. NPDC026246. Taxonomy (NCBI): domain Bacteria; kingdom Bacillati; phylum Actinomycetota; class Actinomycetes; order Kitasatosporales; family Streptomycetaceae; genus Streptomyces; species Streptomyces sp. NPDC026246. Next base: position 274,767 of record NZ_JBVHPJ010000002.1, read on the forward strand.
TGGGCACCCCGGCGTCGGCGAGCTGCCCGAGGTAGCGCTTGTCGGCGTTCCACCGCACGACGCCGACCGGATTGAGCAGCCGGGTCGCCGTCGCGCAGGTCTCGGCCCAGGCGGCGAACTCCGCGGCACGCCAGCTGTAGTCCCAGGTGGAGCGGATGAGGGCCAGGTCGAACCCGGCCCAGTCGGCCGACGGGTCGTCCCAGGCGACGGCCCGGGCGTCGGCGCCGCCCTCCCGCAGCGCCGACACGAGCACCGGCAGGTCCCGGTCCTTGTGCTCCTGGCCGCCGGGGTCGTAGGTGACGAGCGCGATGCGCGGGCTGCCGGCCACGGGCGACTCCATCCTCGTACGGGTGATCGATCCGCTTCCCGCCGCAGGCTAACAACCCACCGTGCGACCCCCGCAGCGGGCATGGCGTGCCCGGTGGCGGCCAGGGCGGCGCGCGCCGCCGGGCCTTCCCCGCATCGGTGGCGGAAGGCAGGACCGGCCGTGCGGGTGTTTCTCCGGGCCGCCGTTGGTGTACGGAGGAATCGTGGGGGGTGTCGTCCCGGTGGTGGTGGGCCCGGTGGTGGGCGTGCGGGCCGGGGCCGGCCTCCGCGAGCCCCGCCGCGACCGGCGGGCATCCGACAGCAAGGAGACGTCGAGCGTGACCCCTCTCTTCCCGGCCCTCACCCACGATCCGGCCGACCGGCCCGCCCTGCGGTTCGGTGAACGGGCCCTGACCTACGCACAGCTCGCCGCAGCCGCCGGTGCGCTGGCGGGCCGGATCGGCGGGGCCTCGCGGGTCGCCGTCCGGGCGACGCCCACGCTGGAGACGGCGGTCGCCGTCGTCGCCGCGCTGCTGGCCGGTGTTCCGGCCGTGCCGCTCAACCCGAAGTCGGGCGACCGGGAGCTGGCGCACATCCTGGCCGACAGCGCGCCCGGCCTGCTGCTCACGGCCCCCGACGACCAGCTCCCCGCTCCGCTGCGGGACCTCACCCGCGTGGACGTCGACGTGCACGCCACCGGCCCCGTCCCCGCGGACGACCACGCCGGGGAAGCCCCGGCGCTCGTCGTCTACACCTCGGGCACGACCGGGCCGCCCAAGGGCGCCGTCCTCCCCCGCCGGGCGCTCGCCGCCACCCTGGACGCCCTCGCCGACGCCTGGCAGTGGACCGGCGACGACGTCCTGGTGCACGGACTGCCGCTGTTCCACGTGCACGGACTGGTCCTGGGCGTCCTCGGCCCGCTGCGGCGCGGCGGCTCGCTGCGGCACCTCGGCCGGTTCAGCACCCAGGGCGTGACCCGCGAGCTGAACGCGGGCGCCACCATGCTGTTCGGCGTGCCGACGATGTACCACCGCATCGCCGAGGCCGTGACCGGCGACCCGGACCTGGTGAAGGCGCTCACCGGGGCGCGGCTGCTGGTCTCCGGCTCCGCCGCGCTGCCCGTGCACGACCACGGCCGGATCGCGATGGCGACCGGACGCCGGGTGATCGAGCGGTACGGCATGACGGAGACGCTGATGAACACCAGCGTCCGCGCCGACGGCGAGGCCCGTCCGGGCACGGTCGGCGTGCCGCTGCCGGGTGTGGAGCTGCGGCTGGTGGAGGAGGACGACACGGAGATCACCGCCTGCGACGGGCAGACCGTGGGCGAGATCCAGGTGCGCGGCCCCAACCTGTTCTCCGAGTACCTCAACCGCCCCGACGCCACCGCCGCCGCCTTCACCGCCGACGGCTTCTTCCGCACCGGCGACATGGCGGTGCGCGACCACGACGGCTGTGTCCGGATCGTCGGCCGCAAGGCCACCGACCTGATCAAAAGCGGCGGTTACAAGATCGGGGCCGGTGAGATCGAGAACGCGCTCCTCGAACACCCCGGGGTGCGGGAGGCGGCCGTCACCGGGGAGCCCGACGCCGACCTCGGTGAGCGGATCGTGGCGTGGATCGTGCCGACGGACCCCCAGTCGCCGCCGCCCGCCGAGGAGTTGGCCGGACATGTGGCCGAGCGTCTCGCGCCGCACAAGCGGCCCCGGGTCGTCCGGTACCTCGACGCCCTGCCCCGCAACGACATGGGCAAGATCATGAAGCGGGCGCTGCCCCATGGCTGACCGCCTGTCCGCCCGTGGCGTCCTGGCCGCCCTCGCCGACGACTCCACCTTCGACGAACTCCCCTCCCCCGCGCGGCCGTCCCGGCCCGACGGCCCGCTCACCTGGCCGGGCTACGACACCTCGCGCTCCCGGGCCGCCGAGCGCACCGGCGAGGACGAGTCCGTGGTGTGCGGCACCGCCCGCGTCGGCGGCACCCGGGCGGTGCTGATCGCGTTCGAGTTCGGCTTCCTCGGCGGTTCCCTGGGTGAGCGCACCGGCGACCGGCTGGAGGCGGCGTACGCCTGCGCCCGTGAGCGGCGGCTGCCGGTCGTGCCGCTGGTCGCCACCGGTGGCAGCCGGATGCAGGAGGGCATGCTCGCGCTGACCCAGCTCCAGCGCGTGGCGCGGCAGTCGGCCCTCACCCGGCGGGCCGGGCTCCCCCAGGTGGCGGTGGTGCGCGACCCGACCACCGGGGGCGGCTGGGCCACCCTGGGCGCGGGCGCCGACGTGGTGCTCGCGCTGCCGGGCGCCCAGGTCGGCTTCGCCGGCTCCCGGGTGCGCCCGGCGGACGCCGACCCCTCGGCGTACACGGCCGAGGCGCAGTTCGCGGCGGGGGCGGTGGACACCGTCGTCCGGCCGGAGGAGCTGCGCGGGACGCTCGCGCGGTGGCTGCGGCTGCTGACGTGCCCGTCCCGGGTGCCCGCCCCGCCGCCCGGCGCGCTCGGCGGCTCGGCCGGACTGCCCGCCACGGGCTGGGACGCCGTCCGGCGCGCCCGCTCACCCCGGCGCCCGCGCGCCGCCGCCTATCTGGACGCCTACTTCACGGACCGGGTCGCGATCAGCGGTGACCGCTGCGGCGGCACGGACCTGGACGGCATGCTGTGCGGCTTCGGTGAGCACGAGGGCCGCACCGTCGCCTTCGCCGCGCAGACCGGGGCCGCGACGCGGCCCGCCGGGTACCGCACGGCGGCCCGGCTGGTCCGGCTGGCGGACCGGCTCGGCATCCCGGTGCTGACGCTCGTCGACACCCCGGGCGCGGCCAACGACGCCGAGGCGGAACGGCAGGGCGCGGGCCCGGCGATCGCCGAGCTGTTCGGCGCGATCGCGGCCGCCCGCACCCCCGTGACCACGCTGGTCGTCGGCGAGGGCGGCTCCGGCGGCGCCCTCGCCCTGGCCGCGCCCGGCAACACCTGGGCCACGCCCGACAGCTACTTCTCGGTGATCGCCCCGGAGCTCGCGGCGGCGATCCTCAAGCTGCCGCCGCGCGAGGTGGAGCCGACGGCGGACCGGCTCCGCATCCGCCCCCAGGACCTGGTGGAACTCGGGGTGATCCGCGGCACGGTCGGACCTTGAAGTCGGGTGCAGGTCTCACCCACGCGCCGCCGGAATCGCTCGCCGCCCCCGAGACCCGTGCCGATCGGCTTCGACGGCCCCGTGGCCCGGTCGTTCCCGGCGGCCACCGCCCGGGACGCCGTCGCCGGCCTCCTCGCGCTCGTCGCCGGGCACCGTGTCGCCGTGCGCCTCGACCCGCGGAACGCCGCGGCCGTGGCCGGACCGGCGTCCTCCACCGCACGAGAGCTGCGCGAAGCCGGCTGCGAAACGGCCGTGACCTCCCTCTCTCCCCTGCTGGAGGCCGCCAGGTCACGGTGACGGGGCCCGGTACGCCCGTTCGGCGGTGCCCCGCCCGGCCCCCTCCGGAAGGCGCGCCGGTGCCCTCACCCCCACGATGCGAAGGAGGGACGCCGTTCGGCGGCCCGACGTCCAGCGAGGCCCGCCACCTGGCGGCCCCCCACGGTCTGTGCTCTCGGGAGGACCTGCCATGACCGCCAGTCTGGAGCAGTTGCGACGCTGCCACTTCGCCGTCGATCTGGGAGCTGCCCGCACCCGCGTCTACGTCAAGGGCGCCGGTCTCGTCGTCGACCAGCCGTCCGCCGCCGCCGTGAACACGCGTACCGGGGCCCTGATCGCGGTCGGGGAGCTCGCGGAGAAGATGACGGGCCGCACCCCGCACTACATCCGGGTGGTCCGGCCCGTCTCCGGAGGCACCGTCGTCGACATCGAGATGGCGCAGCGCATGCTGCGCCACCTGCTCGGCGACAAGATGCGCCGCGCGCTGCGCCGCAAGCCGATCCTGCGGGCCGCGGCCTGCACCCCGCACGACGCCGACCCGCTCGCCCAGCGCGCGGCGATCGAGACGCTCGTCGGACTCGGTGCCCGCCGCGTCGAACTCGTCGACACGCTGATCGCCGCCGCCGTCGGCTGCGGACTGCCGGTCGAGCAGCCCGAGGCGACCATGATCATGGTGTGCGGGGCGGCGGCCACCCAGGTGGCGGTGCTGTCGCTCGGCGCGATCGTCACCGCCGAGCGCATCCCGGTGGGTGGCGACGCCGTCGACAACGCGATCGTGCAGCACCTGCGCCACCAGCACGAGCTGATGCTGCCCAGCCAGTCGGTCCGGCCGCTGCAACTGGCCCTGTCCGGCAACGGACTGACCCCGCAGGGTCCGGCGTCCACGGAGATCCACGGCAGGGACGTCGCCACCGGCCTGGCCCGCTCGGTCCAGGTGGACACCGCCGCCGTGCGGGAGGCCATCCAGACGCCGCTCACCGCGATCCTCGACGGCATCGGCAAGGTCCTGCGGGCCTGCCCGCCCGACCTGGTCGCCGACCTGGCCGACCGGGGCATCATGATGGTCGGCGGCAGCGCCCTGCTGCCCGGCCTGGACCAGATGCTGCGGCAGGCGACGGGCATGCCGGTGCACATCGCCGAACGGCCCGACGTGTGTGCCGTGCAGGGTCTCGGCGCGATGCTGGAGGGCCGGATCGAGCCGCTGGCCCTGGACCCGCTGGCCACCTGACCCGCCGGCCGGCCGGGTCGAGCCGCCCCGGCCCACCGAGCCCCGCCCCCGCACCCCCACGCCCCGCCGTGATCACGGCGGGGCGCGGGGGCGTGCGCACCACCCGCGGCCCCTCCCAGCCGTCCGCCGGTCGCCGTCCGCCGTCCGCACCACCCGCTCCGGTGACCGGCCGAGCCCCGGTCGTCCCCGGCCCGGTGTGTACTTGGCCGCGCGGCGGGCAGGCGCACCGACGGGCGTCCACGGGCGAGTTCCGTCGTGCAGTCCTACCGGGCGGCCACCACCGAGGAGGACCGACAAGGCGGTGACATGACCTCAGCGGCATCATCACATCTCACGGGAGGACTGGGCGCCCTGGTCGTCAGTGGCCGCGTGGACGGGGACCGCGCCGCACTCACCCCGCGCGGCGAGCTCGTGTACGGCTGCGCCGAGACGCTCGCGGAGGTCCTGTCCGACCTTCCGGCCGGCGTCACGCGCGTCGACCTGGACATGGGGGACGTGCACTTCATGGACACCGCCGGGCTGCAGTTCCTGGAGGTGCTGAGGGACTGCGCCGGGCAGCGGGCGCTGACGGTCACGGCCACCAACTGGAACGGCCAGCCGAGGCGGATCCTGGAGCTGGCGGGCCTGGACACGACCGACCCGGTGTCCGGCCGGGCCGCGACCGCCCCGGCCTCCGCCCTCGCGCCCCCCGCGCCCTCGGTGGTCGCCCTGGAGCGCGCGGAACGCCTGCAGGTGCTCCAGGCGGAGGTCGAGCAACTGCGCCACGCCATCGCCTCCCGCCCGGTCATCGACCAGGCCCGGGGCGTGCTGATGGCCACGCACGGCTGCACCTCCGACGAGGCGTGGCACCTCCTGCGCGAGGCGTCCCAGCTGTCGAACACCAAGCTCCGGGACGTGGCGGCGGCGGTGACGGCGAGCGCCGACGGGGACGGCCCGCCGCCCCCGCCCGGCCTCCGCTCGGCGCTGCGGCGGGCTCTGGGGAAACTCCGCCGGGGCTGACGGGAGCCGACCGCCCCGCCACCGAGCCGGTTTCACGCCGGTGGCGCCCGGGTACCCGGCGGCGGCCCGCTCCGCCCTCCGGCGAGGAGAACCCCCATGGGTGTCGATCCCCTCGATCCCCTCGAGCACCGAGGCATCCCCCTCGCACGCCGGTTCCGCAACCGGCGGGAGCCGTACGCCGAGCCGACCGACCCCGACCAGGCCGATCCGTACACGCGCTGCCGGTTCGTCACGACGAACGGCATCGAGGCCGAGGCCCTCCTGTCCAGTCACCAGTTCGCTCGCCGCTGCCCCGACCCCGAGGCCAAACGGCGGCCCGCGCAGGTCCGTTACGTCCAGGCCCAACGGCACAAGGCCGTCAACTGGCTGCTGGCCCACGCCCGCGCCGAGGAGCGCTGCGCGTTCCTCCACATCCGGCGGCGTGCCGATCCGGAGCGGCCGGCCTCCATGGCGTTGGCCGTGACGGCCGCCGAGGCCATGGCCCCGACGTATCCGCACCCCGGTACGGAGTCCGCGGCGACGCACAGGGCCCCCGGCCCGCCCGCGGCCGTGATCGACCGCACCCGCGACGCCGTCCGCGAAGCCCTGGGCGCGGGCGGGTGACCCGCCACCGCCACCCCGCCCGTGGGGCGTCGCCGGGCGCCGGCGCCGCGTCCGCCGACGAGGCCGGCTCCCTTCCGCTTTCCCACCGGCATCGTCCGCACGACGGCTGCGGCGGCGTCCGCCCCGGTCCACACGGCAGGTCCGGCGGTCTCGTCGCCGTTTTGGCGGGCCGGCCACCGGGCCGCCGCTCCCGGCGGCCGGCACCCGGGGCCGTGCGATGACGACGCCGGCACCGCTGCCCGTGCTCGCCGTACTGGGCTGCGCGCTCTACACGGCCTGCGCGGTCCGGCTCCGCCGTCGCGGGGACCGCTGGCCGGTACGCCGCGACGCCGGCTTCTGGCTGGGCGGCGGGCTGCTGCTCGCGGCGTTCGCCGTGCCGTGGGAGACGTGGCTGGCGCCGTTCACCGCGCACATGGCCGCCCACCTGCTCGCCGGGATGGCGGCGCCGATCCCGCTGGTCCTCGCCCGCCCGGTCACGCTGGCCCTGCGCACCCTCCCGCCGCCCGGCCGGCGCGCCCTGGTCCGGTTCACCCGCTCCCGCCCCGTCAGCGCGCTGGTGTTCCCGCCGGTGGCCGCGGCCCTGGACATCGGCGGCCTGTGGCTGCTGTACCGGGCGCCGGTTCCGTCCTCCTGGCACCACAGTCCCCTGCTCACCCTGCACCTCTTCGCCGCCGGAGTGCTCTTCACCTTCGCGCTGCTGGCCGTGGACCCGATCCGCCACCGGCCGGGCCTCGCCGTGCGCGGCGGCACCCTGCTGGCGGCCGCCGCGGCCCACACGGTCCTGGCCAGGAGCCTGTGGGAGACGGGCCCGCCGGGCACCGCCCACACCCCGGCCGACCTGCATTCCGCCGCCCGGCTCATGTACTACGGCGGCGACGTCGTGGAGATCGTCCTGGCGCTGGTGCTGGCGTCCCAGTGGTATCGCGCGCGGGGCCGATCGCTCCGGACCCACCGGGGTACCCGGCAGGCCGCCGCAGCGTAAGGAGAGGCACATGAGCGAGCAGACCCCGTCGCAGGCCGAGGGCGACCGCGACGACGAGCCGGACACCACGCCCACTCCCACCCCGTCCCAGGCCGAGGGCGACCGGGACGACGAGCACGACACGGACGACGACGGCACCGCGTAGCAGCACCGCCCGGCGGACGCCTGGAAGGGGAGGACGAGATGAGTGAGAGCGCCGGGAGGCCGGGCCGCGGCGACGCGGCCCCGGCCCACCTGCACGGGACGCCGCACGGCGGGGACGTAGTGTCCTGGTTGTGAGCGATCTGCCTGCCGACCCGGCCCTGCGGGCGGCCTACCGACTGTGCCGACGCCGGACCAGGGACCAGGACCCGGCGGAGTACGCCCTGATCCAGCTGGCCCCCGCCCTCCTGCGCCCGTCCCTGCACGCCCTGTGGGCCGCCGCCAACGCGCTGGACGACCTGGGCGACGACCGCACCGCCCCGGCGGCGCTGCGGGCCACGCGGGTCGCGGCCTGGATCGACGCCCTGCACCGCGAACTGCCCACCGGCACCAGCCCGGACCCGATCCGCCGCGCCCTGGTGGACACCGCGCACCGCTGGCGCCTGGACCTGTCCGAGCTGCACGCCGCCATGACCCAGGTGCAGGACGACACCGGTGGCCGCCGCTTCGCCGACTGGGCCGAGTGGCGCACCTGGGGCCGGGACAACCTGCTGCCCTGGTTCGGGCAGGTCCGCACGATCTTCGACCGCGCGGGCGTGCCCGTCGCCCTGCGCCTGGACTCCCGGGAGGCCTACGAGGAGTTCCTCGACGGCGTCCGGCTGACCGACATCCTCACCGACCTGTCGGCCGACCTGGCCCAGGGCGACCTGCTGCTGCCCGACGAGGCCCTCGACGGTCACCCCGGCTCGGCGCGGGACCTGACGCACCGCCGCTGGAGTCCGGCCGCCGCCGCCCTGGTGACGGAGCTGACCGGGCTGGCCCGGCGCTGGGTGACGCAGCCGGGTCTCACGCGCGGCATGCACCCCGGGCCGGCCACGGTCCTGGACACCATGGCGGCGCTGCTGCGCGCACAACTCGACGCCGTCGACGCGGCGGGACCGTCGGTCCTGCGCGCCCCGCCCCGGCCGTCGCTGCGGACCCGGGCCCGCATCCTCGCTCCGGCGCGCACCCGCGCGGCCCTGGCCTGGACCCTGACCCCGCTCACGGCCCCGCATCCGCACCGGCCCGCCGAGCAGGATCCGGCCGCACCGGCGCCGGGACCGCCCGCGCGGACCTTCCGCCGTCCTCCGCCGCACCCCACCGGCGAGCGGCCGCCGTCCGTCCCGGCGGCGCACCTGCCCGCCCACGTGGCGGTGATCATGGACGGCAACGGCCGCTGGGCCCAGCAGCGCGGCCTGCCCCGGCACGAGGGCCACCGCGCGGGCGCCGCGGCCGTGCGCGAGATGGTCCACGGGGCTCTGGAGATCGGCCTGCGGCACCTGACGCTCTACACCTTCTCCACCGAGAACTGGAGCCGGGACGCGGAGGAGGTCGGGGCGATCCTCGGCCTGCTGCGCGACGAGGTGGCCGACGACCCGTTCCGGGACCTGGACGTCCGCCTGCGCTGGCACGGCCGCGCCGGGCGCCTGCCCCCCGACCTGGTCGACCTGCTCCACCTGAGGGAGCGCACCACCCGCTCGCGCACCGGCCTGACGGTGACGATGTGCATCGACTACGGGGGGCGCGACGAGATCACCCGTACCGCCGCCGCCCTGGCCCGCCGGGCCCGGGCCGGCCATCTGGACCCGGACCTGATCTCCGAGGAGGTGTTCGCCCGGCACCTGCCGCAGCCGGACATGCCGGACGTGGACCTGCTCTGGCGCACCGGCGGCGAGCAGCGCACCTCCAACTTCCTGCCCTGGCACGCGGCCTACGCCGAGCTGCACTTCACCCCGGAGCTGTGGCCCGACGCCGACCGCCGCGACCTCTGGCGGGCCGTCACCGCCTACACCGGCCGGCAGCGCCGTCTGGGTGCGACCCCGGCGACGACGGGCCCGGCGGGGCACGCCGGCTGACGGGTCGTCGGGGGAACGGCGAAGGGCGCCGCCTCGAAGCGGCGCCCTGCTGGACGAACCCGGGCAGAAACGGTTCTGCGCGGGTGGCGCATGGTGGGGCGGGTGGGACTCGAACCCACGGCCGACGGATTATGAGTCCGCTGCTCTAACCGGCTGAGCTACCGCCCCATAGCGGCGTGTCGCGTACACGTGTGCGCGCCGTCTGCCGCAGCATAGCCGCTCATACGATCTCCTGCTTCGGATGGTCGGCTACGCCACGGCGCTCGTGACCATGAGGACCGCACCGGCTGCCGCGCGGTTCCCGAAGATCGCCACGGACATGAAAAAGGACCCCTGCGAGGGGTCCTCGTCCATCTGCTCCCCCGACTGGACTCGAACCAGTAACCTGCCGGTTAACAGCCGGCTGCTCTGCCAATTGAGCTACGGAGGACCGAGCTCCCCGGACTGGACTCGAACCAGTAACCTGCCGGTTAACAGCCGGCTGCTCTGCCAATTGAGCTACCGAGGAAGGTCTCGTACGCATCGAACGTACCTACCTGGGTATTCGCCAGGGGGCGCGCGCTCGCTGCGACACATACATTAGCGCAAGCAGGGGGGTGCTCCGCCAATCGGTACTCCCCGGCGCCCGCGCCGCACCGGAGACCTCTGCAAAGAAGGGTGGCAGCCATGCGTTACCGGCTCACGTTCGTCGCCGGAGTCGTTCTGGGTTACGTGCTGGGCACGAAGGCCGGACGCGAGCGCTACGAACAGCTCAAGAAGTCGGCCCGGCAGTTCGCACAGAACCCGGCCGTGCGGAACACCGCGGAGACGGCGGCCCACCAGGGCCGCGAGTTCGCGGGCAAGGCGTACCACGTGGTCAGCGACAAGGTCGGCGACCGCGTGCCCGAGTCGGTGGCCGACCGGGTCCGCCACCTCCGCGACCGCGCCACGCACAACGGCGGCCAGGACGACTGGGGCACGAGCAACACCTGAACGCTTCCTTCTGATGCCGGGTGCGACCCCGCCCTCCAGGGGCGCGGGGCGCCGCACGACCAGCCACGACGGGCCCGCACCCGGCCGCCGGGGGACCCCTGCGGCGCCCACGGCCCGACCCGGGCGGCGCGTGCGGCAGAATTTCGGCCATGGGGATAGTCGCCGGGTTGGACAGTTCGCCCGATTTCACTCGTATCGTCGTCTGTGACGCGGATACCGGAGCCGTGCTCAGGCAGGGATATGCACCGCATCCGGTGGAGAGCCCCGAGAGCGGCGGCCGGCCGTCCGACGTCGATCCGCAGGCCTGGCTGCTGTCCCTGGGCGAGGCCGCGGGCGGCGGGCTGCTGGAGGGTGTGCAGGCGATCGGCGTCTCGGCCCAGCAGAACGCCGTCGTGCCGCTGGACGCGCAGGGCAACACCGTGCGCCCGGCCCTGGTCGGCGGTGACAAGCGGACGCAGGTCGCCGCGGCCGACCTGGTCGACGCGCTCGGCGGGCGCGAGGCGTGGGCCCAGGCGGTGGGCTGTGTGCCGCAGGCCCCGCAGCCGGTGACCAAGCTGCGCTGGCTGGCCCGGACCGAGCCGGAGAACGCGCGGCGCACGGCCGTTCTGCTGCAGGCGCACGACTGGCTGGTGTGGCAGTTGCTGGGCCGGCCGGTGCGCCGGACCACCGACCGGGGCGGGGCGTCCGGCACCGGGTACTGGTCCGCGGCCACCGGTGCCTACCGGCCCGACCTCGTCGAGCTGGCGCTCGGGCACCAGGCGATGCTGCCGGAGGTGATCGGTCCCGCGGACGCCGCCGGGACGACGCCGGAGGGCCTGCTGATCTCCGTGGGGACCGGCGAGACGATGGCGGCGGCGTTCGGCCTCGGCATCGGTCTCGGTGACGCGGTCGTGTCGCTGGGCGCGTCCGGGTCCGTCATGGCCGTCCACCCCGAGGCGCTGGTCGACGGCTCCGGGATGATCACCGCGCTGGCGGACGCCACCGGCATGCACCTGCCGGTCGTCACCACCCTCAACGCCGTGCGGGCCCTGCGCGGGACCGCCGAACTGCTGGGGCTGCCCGATCTGGAGAGCCTGTCCGACCTGGCGATGAAGTCGACACCCGGCTCGCACGGGCTGGTGCTGCTGCCCTATCTGGAGGGCGAGCGGACGCCCAGCCTGCCGCACGCCGCGGGGACCCTGGCCGGGCTCAGGCGGGAGTCGATGAAGGCGGAGCACCTGGCACGGGCCGCCTTCGAGGGCATGCTGTGCGGGCTCGCGGACGCGCTGGACGTGCTGCGGGCCCGGGGCGTCGAGGTGCGCCGGGTGTTCCTGCTCGGGCCGGCCGCGGAACTGCCCGCCGTGCAGGCCGCCGCGCCGATGCTGTTCGGCACCCAGGTCGTGGTGCCGCAGCCGGCGGACTACGCGGCGATCGGCGCCGCCCGCCAGGCGGCCTGGGCGCTCGGGGCGTCGCAGGGCACGCTCGACGCGCGCACCCCGCCGGCCTGGCAGGGAGCCGTCGCGCAGGTGCTGGAGCCCGGGGAGGAGCTGGCCGTGGGGCAGGCGGTGCGGCAGCAGTTCGTGGCGGTGCGGGAGCAGACGCATCCGGGGGCGCTGCGGCTGTAGCGGCCGAAGGGTAAGAAGTCGGTGAGGACGCGGCGTTTCCGGCCGCTCGTCGGGCTGATTCGGTTGAGGTAACGCCGGTGGGGTGGTCGACGATAGGGGCCAGGGGCAACCACCTGCCCCCGTCGACCACTCCGAGAGAAGCAGCGTGCTCATACGACTCCTGCGGACCTGCCTCAGGCCCTACAAGAGACCCATCGCCCTGCTGGTGCTGCTGCAGTTCCTGCAGACCTGCGCCACGCTCTACCTGCCCACGCTGAACGCGGACATCATCGACCGGGGCGTCGTCGAGGGCGACACCGGCTACATCATGGCCTACGGCGCGCTGATGATCGGCATCTCGCTGGTGCAGGTCGTGTGCAACATCGGCGCGGTGTACTACGGCGCCCGTACCGCCTCCGCCCTGGGGCGGGACCTGCGCGGCGCCGTGTTCGACCGGGTGCAGTCGTTCTCCGCGCGTGAGCTGGGCCACTTCGGCGCCCCGTCGCTGATCACCCGGACGACCAACGACGTCCAGCAGGTGCAGATGCTGGCGCTGATGACGTTCACGCTGATGGTGTCGGCTCCGATCATGTGCGTCGGCGGCATCGTGCTGGCGCTCGGTCTGGACGTGCCGCTGTCCGGGGTGCTGGTGGCGGTCGTGCCGGTGCTGGGCGTCTGCGTGACGCTGATCGTGCGGCGGCTGCGGCCGCTGTTCCGCTCGATGCAGGGGCGGCTGGACACCGTCAACCGGGTGCTGCGCGAGCAGATCAGCGGCAACCGCGTGATCCGGGCCTTCGTCCGCGACGAGTACGAGCAGCAGCGCTTCCGCGAGGCCAACACCGAACTGACCCGGTTCGCGCTGGGCACCGGCAACCTGCTCGCGCTGATGTTCCCGATCGTCATGACGGTGGTAAACCTGTCGTCCATCGCCGTCGTGTGGTTCGGTGCGCACCGCATCGACAGCGGCGGGATGCAGATCGGCGACCTGACCGCGTTCCTCGCCTATCTGATGCAGATCGTCATGTCCGTGATGATGGCCACCTTCATGTTCATGATGGTGCCGCGCGCCGAGGTGTGCGCCGAGCGCATCCAGGAGGTGCTCGACACCTCCTCCAGCGTGGTGCCGCCGACGGCACCGGTGCGGGAGCTGCGCCGGCACGGCCATCTGGAGATCCGCGGGGCCGGCTTCCGCTATCCGGGTGCCGAGGAGCCGGTGCTGCGGGCCGTGGACCTGGTGGCCAGGCCGGGCGAGACGACCGCCGTCATCGGCTCGACCGGCAGCGGCAAGTCGACCCTGCTCGGGCTGGTCCCGCGGCTGTTCGACGCCACCGAGGGGCAGGTCCTCGTCGACGGGGTGGAGGTCGCGGACCTCGACCCGCGGCTGCTCGCGCGCACGGTCGGGCTGGTGCCGCAGAAGCCGTACCTGTTCGCGGGCACGGTGGCGACCAACCTGCGCTACGGCAATCCGGACGCCACCGACGAGGAGTTGTGGCACGCCCTGGAGGTGGCGCAGGGCAAGGAGTTCGTCGAACGGCTGGAGGGCGGGCTGGACGCGCCGATCGCACAGGGCGGGACCAACGTCTCCGGCGGTCAGCGGCAACGGCTCGCCATCGCCCGGACGCTGGTGCAGCGGCCCGAGATCTACCTCTTCGACGACTCCTTCTCCGCCCTCGACTACGCCACGGACGCCGCCCTGCGGGCCGCCCTCGGGCGGGAGACCGCCGAGGCGACGGTGGTGATCGTCGCCCAGCGGGTGGCGACCATCCGGGACGCCGACCGGATCGTCGTGCTGGACGAGGGCCGGGTGGTCGGCACCGGCCGGCACCACGAACTGATGGCGGACAACGAGACCTACCGGGAGATCGTGCTCTCCCAGCTCACGGAAGCGGAGGCGGCCTGATGGCGGGGCCCATGGGGCGGATGATGGCCGGGGGCGGCCCCGACCAGCGCTCGCTGGACTTCAAGGGATCGGGCAAACGGCTCGTCGCCCGGTTCCGGCCCGAGCGTGCGACCGTCTGCGTGCTGCTGGCCTGCGTGGTGCTCAGCGTCGGGCTCAGCGTCGTCGGGCCGAAGATCCTCGGCAGGGCGACCGACCTGGTCTTCGCGGGCATCGTCGGGCGCGGCATGCCCGCCGGGGCGTCCAAGGAGCAGATCCTGGAGCAGATGCGGCAGCGCGGGGACGGTGATGTCGCCGACATGCTGCGCGGCACCGACTTCACCCCGGGCGAGGGCATCGACTTCACGGCCGTCGGGCACGTGCTGCTGCTGGCGCTGGGTGTGTTCACGGTGGCCGGGCTGCTGATGGCGGTGGCGACGCGGCTGGTGAACCGGGCCGTGAACCGGACCATGTTCCGGATGCGCGAGGACGTCCAGACGAAGCTGTCGCGGCTGCCGCTGTCGTACTTCGACAAGCGTCAGCGCGGTGAGGTGCTGTCCCGGGCGACCAACGACATCGACAACATCGGGCAGACGCTGCAGCAGTCGATGGGGCAGCTCATCAACTCGGTGCTGACCGTCATCGGCGTGCTCGCGATGATGTTCTGGGTCTCGTGGATCCTGGCGCTGGTCGCGCTCGTGACCGTGCCGCTGTCGTTCGTCGTCGCCACGCGCGTGGGCAAGCGCTCGCAGCCGCACTTCGTGCAGCAGTGGCGGTCCACCGGCACGCTGAACGCCCACATCGAGGAGATGTACACCGGGCACACCCTGGTGAAGGTGTTCGGGCGGCAGGAGGAGTCGGCGCGGCAGTTCGCCGAGCAGAACGAGGCACTGTACGAGGCGGGGTTCAGGGCGCAGTTCAACAGCGGCGTCATGCAGCCGCTGATGATGTTCGTGTCGAACCTCAACTACGTGCTGGTCGCGGTCGTCGGCGGGTTGCGGGTGGCCTCCGGCTCGCTGTCCATCGGCGACGTGCAGGCGTTCATCCAGTACTCGCGGCAGTTCTCCATGCCGCTGACGCAGCTGGCGTCGATGGCCAACCTGGTGCAGTCGGGGGTCGCCTCCGCGGAGCGCGTCTTCGAACTGCTCGACGCCGAGGAGCAGGGCGCCGACCCCGTGCCGGGAGTACGGCCCGAGGAGCTGCGCGGGCGGGTGGCGCTGGAGCACGTGTCGTTCCGCTACGACCCCGACAAGCCGCTCATCGAGGACCTGTCGCTGACGGTGGAGCCGGGGCAGACGGTGGCCATCGTCGGGCCGACCGGCGCGGGCAAGACGACCCTGGTGAACCTGCTGATGCGGTTCTACGACGTCACCGGCGGCCGGATCACCCTCGACGGCGTGGACATCGCGCGGATGTCCCGGGACGAACTGCGCGCCGGGATCGGCATGGTGCTGCAGGACACCTGGCTGTTCGGCGGCACGATCGCGGAGAACATCGCCTACGGCGCCGCGCGGCAGGTCACCCGGGGGGAGATCGAGGAGGCCGCGCGGGCGGCGCACGCGGACCGGTTCGTGCGGACGCTTCCGGACGGGTACGACACCGTGATCGACGACGAGGGCACGGGGGTCAGCGCGGGCGAGAAGCAGCTCATCACCATCGCCCGGGCGTTCCTGTCCGACCCGGTGATCCTGGTGCTGGACGAGGCGACGAGCTCGGTCGACACGCGGACCGAGGTGCTGATCCAGAAGGCCATGGCCAAACTGGCGCACGGGCGGACCTCGTTCGTCATCGCGCACCGGCTCTCCACGATCCGGGACGCGGACGCGATCCTGGTCATGGAGAACGGGGCGATCGTCGAACAGGGCACGCACGAGGACCTGCTGGGGGCCGGCGGTGCGTATGCCCGGTTGTACAAGGCGCAGTTCGCGCAGGCGGTGGCGGAGGTGGACTGAGCCGGGTCCGGGGGTGCAGGGGGCGTGGGGCGGCTGCGGGCCCGCCGTGGCTGGTCGCGCAGTTCCCCGCGCCCCTTGAGGGACACGCACCCGGCGTCAGTCCAGATAGCCCCGCAGCTGGTCCGCGAACGCGTGGTCCCGCAGCTTGTTCAGGGTCTTGGACTCGATCTGGCGTATCCGTTCCCGCGTCACCCCGAAGATGCGGCCGATCTCCTCCAGCGTGCGCGGGCGGCCGTCGGCCAGGCCGTACCGGAGCTGCACGACCTTGCGCTCCCGCTCGCCCAGGGTGGACAGCACCGCTTCCAGGTGCTCCCGGAGCAGCAGGAAGGCCGCCGACTCCACCGGGGAGGCCGCGTCGCCGTCCTCGATGAGGTCGCCGAGGGCGACGTCGTCCTCCTCGCCCACGGGCGCGTGCAGCGACACCGGCTCCTGGGCCAGACGCAGCACCTCCCCGACCCGCTCGGGCGGCAACTCCAGGTGGGCCGCGACCTCTTGGGGCGTCGGCTCGTAGCCCCGCTCCTGGAGCATGCGGCGCTGCACCCGCACCACCCGGTTGATGAGCTCCACGACGTGGACGGGCACGCGTATCGTGCGGGCCTGGTCGGCCAGGGCGCGGGACATGGCCTGCCGGATCCACCAGGTGGCGTACGTGGAGAACTTGTAGCCGCGGGCGTAGTCGAACTTCTCGACCGCGCGGATGAGGCCGAGGTTGCCTTCCTGGACGAGGTCCAGCATGGTCAGCCCGCGGCCGACGTAGCGCTTGGCGACGGAGACGACCAGGCGCAGATTGGCCTCGATGAGGCGGCGTTTGGCGACGCGGCCCATCACCACGAGCCGGTCGAGGTCCGAGGCCAGCCGGCTGTCCAGGTCGGGGGTGAGCCGCAGCTTCTCCTCGGCGAACAGGCCGGCCTCGACGCGGCGGGCGAGTTCCACCTCCTCCGCGGCGGTCAGCAGGGGGACGCGGCCGATCTCCCGCAGGTACTGGCGGAACAGGTCCGAGGAGGGGCCGCCGGTCTCCGTGCGCACGGGCGGCGGTTCGGCGGCCTCGGCGGCCCCGGCCGTCTCGATCGTCTCGGCGGGCGGCTCCTCGGGCTCCGCTTCCGGTTCCGCTTCCGGTTCGGATTCCGGTTCCGTCTCCGGGTGCTGCCCGGCGCGGTCCTGCACAGGGACCCCGGGCAGGGCGTCGGCCTGCGCGTCGGGCACCGGAGCGCCGGCGCGGCGGGCCGGGGCGGCGTCGGTCTGGCTGAGGGTCTGGGTCTGCACGGGGGCGACCTCCAGGATGATCGCTGCCAGTGGCTGCGGCAGCGGTACGTCGGGAGCGGAGTCGGCGGCCTCGCCGCATTCCGTCCCGTACGCGATGGGCGGAACCGCGGGGGTCCGGAACCCGTCGGTGACGGATCGGCCGCGCTCCGGGGACTCAGGCACCGCACCCCAGTGTGGGGTACGACACATCACCGCCACGAGGGGCGTGCGGTGACTTTTTGCTTCCGGTCCGTGACCGGCGGTCGCCCCCGGTGGGAAACCGGATGCCTCACGTGTCCCTTACGCGTGGTGACGGCCCCGACGGCGCGTCAGAGGGCGGCGGCGCCGTGCGCGCGCAGGGTCTGGTCGTACTGCTGGAGGACCCACAGTTCGTTCTGGACGGCGGCCAGTTCGGCCGGGTCGCCGTGGTTGCCGAGGCGGGTGAGGCGGCCGGTGATGTCGCGGATGCGGCGCTCCACGGCGCGGCGGCGGACGGTGACCAGCTGGGCTCCGGCGTAGGTCTCGTCGACGCCCTTCACGCCCTTGTGCAGCATGATCGCCTCGACGGCCAGCTCCGTGACCATCGCGCGGACCGCGTCGTCGGGCGCGGCCTCGCGGACCTTGACCAGGTAGTCCTGGGGGTCGGCGACGCCCGACTCGGCGCCGCCCGCGTCCAGGATGGCCTGGCGCACGGCGGCGTAGGGCGGGGCGGTGAACTCGTCCACGCCGTACGCGTCGAAGGCCGGGGAGACCAGCTCGGGGCGCTGGAGGGCGAGTTTGAGCAGCTCGCGCTCGGTGGCGTAAACGGGGTTGCGCAGGTTGAGGGCCGGGCCGCGGGGGGCGGCGGGCGGCTGGGCGGTGTACTGCTGGGGCGACGCGTGCCGGTCGGGGGCGGGACCCTTGCCGCCGCGCTCGCGGGACCAGCGGGCCAGTTGCGCCACGCGCTTGACGACGAACTGGGTGTCGAGGATGCCGAGCATGCCGGCGAGCTGCACGGCGACCTCGTGCTGGGCGCCGCTGTTCTTGATGCGGGCGACGACCGGGGCGGCCTCGTCCAGGGCGGCGGCGCGGCCCGCGGGGGTGTCGAGGTCGTAGCGGGCCACGATCTGGCGCAGGGCGAACTCGAAGAGGGGGGTGCGGGGTTCGACCAGATCGGCGACGGCCTCGTCGCCCTTGGCCAGGCGCAGGTCGCAGGGGTCCATGCCGTCCGGGGCGATGGCGATGTACGTCTCGGCTGCGAACTTCTGGTCGTCCTCGAAGGCGCGCAGGGCCGCCTTCTGGCCGGCGGCGTCGCCGTCGAAGGTGAAGATGACGCGGGCCGAGCCGTTGTCCATGAGCAGCCGGCGCAGGATCTTGATGTGGTCGCCGCCGAAGGCGGTGCCGCAGGTGGCGATGGCGGTGGTGACGCCGGCGAGGTGGCAGGCCATGACGTCCGTGTAGCCCTCGACGACGACCGCGCGGGAGGCCTTGGCGATGTCCTTCTTGGCGAGGTCGATGCCGTAGAGGACCTGGGACTTCTTGTAGATCGCCGTCTCGGGCGTGTTGAGGTACTTGGGGCCGTTGTCCGCCTCGTAGAGCTTGCGGGCGCCGAAGCCGACCACCTCGCCGCCGATGTCGCGGATGGGCCACATCAGCCGGCCGCGGAAGCGGTCGATGGGGCCGCGGCGGCCCTCCTGGGAGAGGCCGGAGAGCAGCAGCTCCTTGTCGGTGAAGCCCTTGCCGCGCAGGAAGCGCGTGAGGTGGTCCCAGCCCTGGGGGCTGTAACCGACGGAGAAGTGCCGGGCGGCGGCCTGGTCGAAGCCGCGCTCGGCGAGGAACTGGCGGCCGGTGTCGGCCTCCGGGCTGGTCGCGAGCTGTTCCGCGTACCACTCCGCGGCGATCTTGTGGGCCTCGACCAGGCGGATCCGCTCGCCGCGCTGGTGGGAGGGGTTGTAGCCGCCCTCCTCGTAGCGCAGGGTGATGCCCGCCTGGCCGGCCAGGCGCTCGACCGCCTCCGAGAAGGTGAGGTGGTCGATCTTCATCACGAACGTGATGGTGTCGCCGCCCTCCTGGCAGCCGAAGCAGTGGAAGAACCCCTTGCTCGGGCTGACCTGGAAGGAGGGCGACTTCTCGTCGTGGAACGGGCACAGTCCCTTGAGGTTGCCGCCGCCCGCGTTGCGCAGCTGGAGGTACTCGGACACCACGGCGTCGATCGGGACCGCGTCCCGTACCGCCTTCACGTCCTCGTCGTTGATCCGTCCTGCCACGCGTGAATTCTACGGGGGCGCAGTGACACTCACGGTGCGAGGTTTTCGAGCGGAACGTGCGGATCGGCCAGATTGTCCGTGTTCACCTGGGCGCGGCTGCGGACCAGACGCTGGATCTTGTCCGTGACGTTCCACACGTTCACGTTCATCCCGGCCAGCACCCGCCCGTCCTTCACCCAGAACGCGATGAACTCGCGCTTGCCCGCGTCGCCCCGCACCACCACCTGGTCGTAGCTGCCCGGCGGCGCCCAGCCGGAGTACTCCATGCCCAGGTCGTACTGGTCGGAGAAGAAGTACGGCACCCGGTCGTACGTCACGTCCCGGCCCAGCATGGAGCGCGCGGCGGCCGGGCCGCCGTTGAGGGCGTTGGCCCAGTGCTCGACCCGCATGCGCGTGTCGAACAGGGCGTGCGGGAAGGAGACGACGTCACCGGCGGCGTAGACGTCCGGGTCGGAGGTGCGCAGCCGCTCGTCGACGACGATGCCGCCACCGAGGGCGGGGTCGGCGACCTCCAGGCCGGCCGCCTCGGCGAGGTGGGTGCGCGGGGCGGCGCCGATGGCCGCCAGGACGTCGTGGGCCGGGTGCTCCTCGCCGTCGTCGGTGCGGGCCGCGAGGACCATGCCGTCCTGGCCGGTGATCTCGGTCAGGCGGGCGCCGAAGTGGAAGCGGACGCCGTGGTCGCGGTGCAGCTCGGCGAAGAGCCCGCCGAGTTCCGGGCCGAGCACGCCGTGCAGCGGGGTCGGCCCGTGCTCGACGACGGTGACCTCCGCGCCGTACTCGCGGGCGGCCGCCGCGACCTCCAGGCCGATCCAGCCGGCCCCGGCGATCACGAGGTGGCCGTTGTCGCGGCCGAGGTTGGCCAGCACGTGCTTGAGGCGTTCGGCGTGGGCGAGGCGCCGCAGGTGGTGCACGCCCGCCAGGTCGGTGCCCGGGATGTCGAGCCGCCGGGGTTCGGCGCCGGTCGCCAGGAGCAGCTTGTCGTAGCGCACGACGGTGCCGTCGTCGCCGAAGCGGACCGTCCTGGCCGTGCGGTCGACGGCGTCGACGGTCTGGCCGAGGTGCAGCTCGATGTCGTTCGCCGCGTACCAGGCGGGTTCGTGGACGAAGACGCTGTCGCGTTCCTCCTTGCCGAGGAGGTAGCCCTTGGACAGGGCCGGGCGCTCGTAGGGGTGGTCCCGTTCGTCGCAGATCAGTATCACGCGGCCGGTGAAGCCCTCCGCGCGGAGCGTCTCGGCCGCCTTGGCGCCGGCCAGTCCGCCTCCGACGATGACGAATGTCTGATCCGCGTCGACCACTTGATGCCTCCTCGTCAGGGTGTCGCACTTGCGAGCGTCCCGCACGGAGCGTGATGCGGGAAGGGGGTGTGACCCGATCAGGCCACGCAGTGTCACCTTGGGCGGCGCTCGCGCCCCGCGGGTCCCGCCCGTCTCACGCGTGCCCCGCCCGTCTTACGCGTGCACGCCCGTCCTACGCGTGCCCGCCCGTCTTACGCGTGCCCGCCCGTCTTACGCGAGCCCGCCCGTCTTACGCGAGCCCGCCCGTCCTACGCGTGCCCCGTCAGCCGGGCGTGCAACGACCGGGCCGAGGTGTCGGTGAGGGAGGCGATCTGGTCGACGACGGCCCGCTTGCGGGCGCGGTCGTCGGTCGCCTGGTCGAACAGCGCCCGGAACTGCGGGTCCAGGCCGTCCGGTGCCCGCGCGGTGAGCGCCTCGGCGAGCTCGGCGACGACGATCCGCTGGTCGGCGCGCAGGCGTTCCTGCTCGGCCCGCTGCATCACGTACAGGTCGGCGACGGCCTTGAGCACGGCGCACTCCATGCGCGTCTCGCGCGGGACGACGAGTTCGGCGGCGTACCGGGTGAGCCGCCCGGGCCCCCAGGCGGCCCGGGTCGCGGCCTCGGCGGCCAGGCAGAAGCGGCCGATGAGCTGGCTCGTGGCGTCCTTGAGGCGGGCCTGCGCGACGGCGGTGCCGTCGTAGCCGTGCGGCCACCACTCCTGGGCGAGGAGCCGGTCGAGGGCCTCGGCGAGTTCGGCCGGGTCGGTGCCGGGCGGCACGTAGCGGCCGAGCGCGACCTGGAAGACGTCGTCCCGTTCGGGGTCCGCGTGCAGGCAGTTGGGGTCGATGTGGCCGGCGTGCAGTCCGTCCTCGACGTCGTGCACCGAGTAGGCCACGTCGTCGGACCAGTCCATGACCTGCGCCTCGAAGCAGGTGCGGGTGCCGGGGGCGTCCTTGCGGAGCCAGTCGAAGACGGGGCGGTCGTCCTCGTAGACGCCGAACTTGGGCGAGTCGGGGTCGGTGGGGTGGCCGCCGCGGGGCCAGGGGTACTTGGTCGCGGCGTCGAGGGCGGCCCGGGTGAGGTTGAGGCCGACGGACCCCTCCGGGGTGAACCGCTTGGGCTCGATGCGGGTGAGGAGCCTGAGCGACTGGGCGTTGCCCTCGAAGCCGCCGCAGTCCGCGGCGAACTCGTTCAGGGCCTGTTCGCCGTTGTGGCCGAAGGGCGGGTGGCCCAGGTCGTGGGAGAGGCAGGCCGCTTCGACGAGGTCGGGGTCGCAGCCGAGGGCCGCGCCCAGCTCCCGGCCGACCTGGGCGCACTCCAGGGAGTGGGTGAGGCGGGTGCGGGGGCTGGCGTCCCAGGCGGGTCCGAGCGTGCCGGGCGTGACCACCTGGGTCTTGCCGGCGAGGCGGCGCAGGGCGGCGGAGTGCAGGACTCGGGCGCGGTCGCGCTGGAAGGCCGTGCGGCCGGGGCGCTTGTCCGGTTCGGGGGCCCAGCGCTCGACTGACGTCGGGTCGTAGGCGGTGGGGTTCGTCGTGGTGCCTGGCATGGGTCGACAGTACGGGCACGGGGGTGCGGCGTGCCGGAGCGGCTGCCGGGTGCGGTGGTCCGGCGGGTGCGGGATCGTCCTGGCTCGTCGCGCAGTTCCCCGCGCCCCTCTAGGGGGTGGCCCCGCCGTGCGATGTCAGACCCGGGCCGGCTGCGGTGTCGCGGGTGAGCTGTGCAGGGCCTGGTCGTAGCGGTGGAGGAGGAGCCGGGCCATGGCGGGGTGGTCGCCCAGGGGGGCCGCCGCGATCCACGGGGCCGCCTGGGCGCACTCGGTGGCGAAGCGGCCGGGGGCCGTGAAGCAGGACGCGAGGGCGATGTGGCGGCGGCCCCTCGCCAGCAGGGTGCGGACCGCGGTGGCGACCGTGGGGGTGGCGGCCGAGGCGTAGGCGGGAACGACCGGGACACCGAGGCGGGCCGCCAGGAGGTGCGCCGTGCGCGCGGTGTCCGCTCTCGCGTCCGGGTCGCGGGAGCCCGCCGCGGCGAGGACCACCGCGCTGGTGCGGCGGGGTGTGCCGCCCCAGCCGGCCTCCGTCAGACGGTCCTGGAGGGCGTCCACCAGGAGGGGGTGGGGTCCGAGGGGCGGCGCCGGACGGGTGCGGGCGCCCGAGGCGGCGGCCGTCGCGGGGATGTCCCGCTTGACGTGGTGGCCGCGGCCGAGGAGCAGCGGGACGAGGACCGCCTCCCGGTCGCCGAGGGCGGCGAGCGTCTCGGGAAGCAGGGGGGCGTTCAGCTCGATGTGCCCGAGGTGCACCGGCACGTCGGGGCGCAGGGCGCGGACCCGGTCCAGCAGCGCGCTCACCGTGCGCAGCGCGCGGGGGTCGCGGCTGCCGTGGGCGACGGCCACGAGAGCGGGCGGGGTGGGCTGCGCGGGAGGGCTGGACATGCCTCCATGGTCACGGGGCCGTGTGTCCTCGCCGTTGCGCGGGGGTCACGGGGGTTTTCCGGTGGCTCACGCCCCGGGGCGGGCACGGTGTGAGCCGCTGTGAGCTGCGGTTTCGGCCGGCCGCGTGAAGATCGTCACCGGAGCCGGAGTGAACCGGGCGGTGCGGCCGGGCGTCCCTGACGGTGAGGGGCCGATCCGGGGAGGGACCGTCCGATGCGTCCAGTGACCTTGCGCAGACCGCGGCTGCCGCGCACCCGGCGGGGGCGACGGCGGCTGGTGCAGGCCGTGATGGCCGGGTGCGTGCTCGCCCTGCTGCCCGCGACCTGGATGCACCTGGTGGCGGACGGCCGGCTGCGCTCGACGGCCGACGTCCCGCGCACCGACGTCGCGGTGGTGTTCGGGGCCGGGTTGTGGGACGGCGAGCCCTCCCCCTACCTCGCCCACCGGCTGGACGCGGCGGCCGAGCTGTACCGGGACGGGCGGGTGCGGGTGGTGCTCGTCACCGGGGACAACAGCCGCGAGGACTACGACGAGCCGGACGCCATGCGCGCCTACCTGACCCGGCACGGGGTGCCCGACGGGCGGATCGTCAGCGACTACGCGGGATTCGACACGTGGGACTCGTGCGTGCGCGCGAAGAAGATCTTCGGCGTGGACGAGGCCGTACTGATCAGCCAGGGCTTCCACATCCGGCGCGCGGTGGCGCTGTGCCGCGCCGCCGGGGTGGAGTCCTACGGGGTCGGGGTGGACGCGGTGCACGACGCGACCTGGTACTACGGGGGCGCCCGGGAGATCCTCGCGGCCGGGAAGGCGGCCGTGGACGCGGCGTTGCGGCCCGACCCGCGTTTCCTGGGGCCACGCGAGCCGGGTGTGGAACGGGCGCTGGCCGCGGGCGGGCGGTAGCGGTCGCGCACCTCACGCGGGCCGGGCGGCGGCGGGGAGGTCGCCGTCCCCGCCGTGTAACAGGGGGCCCGCCCCGGGCGTAACACGGCCCGCGCACGCTGGTCGGCATGCAGAACACCGTGACGCCCACGCACTGCCCGTACTGCGCCCTGCAGTGCGGGATGAACCTCGTGCCCGCACCGGACGGGAGCGTCGAGGTGAGCGAGCGGACGGACTTCCCGGTGAACCGGGGCGCGTTGTGCGGCAAGGGCCGTACCGCACCGGCGGTGCTCGCACGGGACGTCCGGCTGACCTCGCCGCTGGTGCGCGGCGGGGACGGCACGCTCGTGCCGGCCTCCTGGGACGAGGCCCTGGACCGGATCGCGGCGGGCCTGCGGCGTACGCGTGCCGCGCACGGGCCGGACGCGGTCGGGGTGTTCGGCGGAGGCGGGCTGACGAACGAGAAGGCCTACAGCCTCGGCAAGTTCGCGCGGGTCGTGCTCGGCACCTCGCAGATCGACTACAACGGGCGGTTCTGCATGTCGTCCGCGGCGGCGGCCGGGATCAGGGCGTTCGGGCTGGACCGGGGCCTGCCGTTCCCGCTGGAGGACATCCCGAGGTCGGGTTGCGTCATCCTCGTCGGGTCGAACCCGGCGGAGACCATGCCGCCGTCGATGCGGTACTTCGCCGAACTGCGGGAGAACGGCGGCACGCTGATCGTCGTCGACCCGCGGCGGACCAGGACGGCCGAACAGGCCGATCTGCACCTGGCTCCCCGCCCGGGCACCGATCTGGCCCTCGCCCTGGGACTGCTGCACCTGGTGATCGCCGAGGGCCGGGTGGACGAGGAGTACGTCGCCGCCCGGACCACGGGCTGGGAGGAGGCCCGGGCCGCCGCCATGGCGCACTGGCCGGAGTACGTCGAGCGGATCACGGGGGTGCCCGTCCCCCGACTGCGGGAGACCGTACGGCTGTTCTGCGAGCCGGAGTCGGCGATGGTGCTCACCGCCCGGGGGCCCGAGCAGCAGTCCAAGGGCACGGACACCGTGGGCGCCTGGATCAACCTGTGCCTGGCGACCGGCCGGCCGGGCCGGCCCCGGTCCGGGTACGGCTGTCTGACGGGGCAGGGCAACGGCCAGGGCGGGCGCGAACACGGGCAGAAGGCCGACCAGTTGCCGGGGTACCGCAAGCTGGACGACCCGGCGGCCCGGGCGCATGTCGCCGGGGTGTGGGGCGTGGACCCGGACAGTCTGCCGGGGCCGGGGCGCAGCGCGTACGAGCTGCTGGACGCGCTGGGCACGGACATCAGGTCGCTGCTGCTGATGGCGTCCAACCCGGTGGTGTCGGCGCCCCGGGCCGCGCACGTGGAGGAGCGGATCCGGTCGCTGGACTTCCTGGCGGTCTGCGACGTGGTGCTGTCCGAGACGGCGGCGCTCGCGGACGTGGTGCTGCCGGTCACGCAGTGGGCGGAGGAGACGGGCACGACGACGAACCTGGAGGGTCGGGTCCTGCTGCGCCGCCGGGCGGTCGACCCGCCGGAGGGCGTCCGCAGCGACCTGGAGGTCCTGGGCGAACTGGCTGTCCGGCTGGGCGTGGAGAAGGGCTTCCCGGCGGACCCGGAGGAGGTGTTCGAGGAACTGCGGCGGGCGAGCGCGGGCGGGCCCGCGGACTACTCGGGGATCACCTACCGCAGGCTGGCCGAGGAGAACGGGGTGTTCTGGCCCTGCCCGGCCGAACCACCGGCGCCGCACGGCAGCGCGGACGCGCTGCTCGACGCCCCACCTGCGACCGACGACCTCGCCGGTCGGCCGGCGGGCGGCCACCCGGGTGCCCCGGCCGCAGGAACCACGGGCATGCACCCCGGCACGCCGACCGAGACCACGGCAGTCCCGCGACCGGGCGCGCCCACCGGGGACATGGCAGGGGCGCGACCGGGCACACCGGCCGAGACCCCGGCGGGCACGCACCCCGCCGCGACGCCCGGTGGGGCCGCGGGTGTGCACCCCGGCACGCCGACCGAGACCACGGCAGTCCCGCGACCGGGCGCGGTCATCGAGAACCCGCCGGGCGTGCACCCCGCCGCGACGGCCGTTGGGGCCGCGGGTGTGCACCCGGGCACGCCGACCGAGACCACGGCAGGCCCGCGACCGGGCGCGCCCATCGAGAACCCGCCGGGCGCGCGCCCCGCCGCGGCGGCCGGAGGAATCACGGGCGTGAACCCCGGCACGCCGGCCGGACGGGCCGAGGGCGTGCACCCCGGTACGCCGCGGTTGTTTCTCGAGCGTTTCGCCACTGCCGACGGCCGTGCCCGGTTCGTGGCCGTCTCGCACCGGGCGATCGCCGAGGAGCCCGACGAGGAGTACCCGCTGCTGCTCACCACCGGCCGGGTCGTGGCGCAGTACCAGTCCGGGGCGCAGACCCGGCGGGTCGGGGAGCTGAACGCCGCCGCGCCCGGGCCGTTCGTGGAGCTGCACCCGCGGCTGGCGGCCCGGCTCGGGGCGGCCGAGGGCGACCCGGTGGCGGTGGTGTCGCGGCGGGGCCGGGCGGTGGCGCCGGCGAGGATCACCGCCACCATCCGGCCCGACACCGTCTTCATGCCCTTCCACTGGCCGGGCGAGGGCCGGGCGAACACCCTCACCAACCCCGCGCTCGACCCGACGTCGCGGATGCCGGAGTTCAAGGCGTGCGCGGTACGGCTGGAGGCGGTCCGGCCGTAGCGGCCGCTCCGAGCGGTCCGGCCGTGGGGGTCAGCTCACCGACACGGCCTGCCACGCCGCCGCCACCGCCTCGTGCTCGGTGCTGCCGGCCCCGTAGAGGTCCTTCGCCGCGGTGAGGGTGGCCGTGCGCGCGGCCGGATAGTCCGTCGAGGAGGTCATGTAGACGGTCAGCGCGCGGTACCAGATCCGGCCCAGCGCGGCCCGGCCGACGCCGGTCACCGTCGAGCCGTCACAGGTGGGCGAGTCGTGGACCACACCGTTGATCGTCTTCCTGCCGCTGCCCTCGGCGAGGAGGTAGGCGAAGTGGTTGGCGACCCCGGAGGAGTAGTGCACGTCGAGGCCGTCGACCTTGTCGCTCCAGCAGTCGGCGGACTTGCCGTCCCTCGACGGCTCGTCCATGAAGCGCAGCGCCTCGCGGCCGAGTCCCGGGCGCACGACCTTCTCGCCGATGCGCCAGTCGCCCCGGTCCTCGGCGTTGCCGGCGTGGAACTCCACCAGCGTGCCGAAGATGTCGGAGGTGGCCTCGTTCAGCCCGCCGGACTCCCCCGAGTACCGCAGCGCCGCGGTCTTGGACGTCACGCCGTGGGACATCTCGTGCCCGGCCACGTCCAGCGAGACCAGGGGCCCCATCAGGGTGCCGTCGCCGTCGCCGTAGGTCATGCAGAAGCAGGTGTCGTCCCAGAAGGCGTTGTTGTAGTCCTTGCCGTAGTGGACGCGGTTGAAGGTGCCCTTGCCGTCGCCGGCGATGCCCTCGCGACCGTGGACCTGCCGGTAGTAGTCCCAGGTGACGTCGGTGCCGTACTGGGCGTCCACGGCCACCGTGGCCCGGTCCGCGGCGTCGCCCGTGCCCCAGTGGTTGTCGGCGTCCGTGAACGGCGTCGCGGGCGCCCGGGTCAGGCAGATGGTCAGCAGGCACTGGTCGGTCTTGTGCTGCGCGTCGCCGGTGTGGGTGCCGCCGCGTGTGGCGTCCTTCAGCGTGTACGAACCGCCGGATTCGGTGGTCCGCAGCGGGACGGTGCCGCCGTAGAGGGACCGGCCGTCGCCCGAGACCGACTCCAGGGTGTCCCAGGTGTCGATGCGGTCGCCGGTGCCCGCGTCGGTGAGCACGGTGCGCCCGACGGGGTTGCCGTCCTCGTCGTGTGCCACGGCGTCGGTCTGCCAGGCCAGCCGGGGCGTGCCGTGCAGGGCGTCGACGACCAGGCGCGGCTTGGCGGTGAGCTTCTTCAGGGTCTCGCCGAGGTGCGCGGCGCGCAGCAGGCCCGCGGCGAGGCCGGCGGCCTCGGGCGCCGCGATCCTCGGGGTGACGGTGGGCAGCGAGAGCGCGGCGGTCGTCGCGCGGCTGGTGCCGCGGTGGCTGCCGTCCGGGTTCAGGTGCAGGACGAAGTCGCCGCCGAGGACCGGGAGTCGGCGGTAGGTGCGGTCGTAGCGGACGTGGCGGGTGCCGTCCGGGTCGACGACGACGTCGCGGACCTCGGTGTCCTGGGCCGCGGTGAGACCCAGGGCGTCGGCCCGGTCCGCGAGGACCGCCGCCGCCTCCTCGGTCACGGTGGCCCGGGACGGCCGGACGGCCGCGCCCGCGGGTGGGGAGAGCACGGCCGCCACCAGGGCGGCACCGCCGGCGAGGGCCGTGCCGGCGAGGGCGAGACGGGAACCGCGGACCTGACGTATCCGACTCATCGGACTCCTCGTACGGGCGCACCCGGTCGCGTGGGGTCGACCGGGTGCGGCGTTGATGGTGGCCGCGAGTCAAGCCGTGCCGGACATGGCATGTCCATAGCACCGATGTGGAGGTGTGTGAGGGTGCAGAATCGTTCCTGTGACCCTGCCCTTCTTCGTCTACGGCACCCTCCGTCCCGGGGAGGTCAACCACCGTCTCTTCCTGCACGGCCGCACCCGCTCCGAGGAGCCGGCACGGCTGGCGGACACCGTGCTGTACGAGGGCCCGGGCTATCCGTACGCGGTCGAGGAGCCGGGCGGCGGCGAGGTGCGCGGGGAGCTGGTGACCGCACTGCCCCAGGCGTACGGGGCGCTGCTCGCCGAGCTGGACCGGCTGGAGGAGTACGCGCCGGGTGATCCGCGCAGCCTGTACGTGCGCGTGGAACGGGACGTCGTACGGGACGCGGACGGGGCGGGCGTGCGGGCCTGGGTGTACGTGGCGGGACCGGATGCGGCGAAGCGTCTGCGCAACGCCGGGCGGCGGGTCGCGGGCCAGGAGTGGCGAGGACGGCGGTAGCGGCGGGCGGAGCCGGGGCGGCGGGGCGCGGGGCCGGGTGCGGGGCGGCTGCGGACGGGAGCGGCCCTCGCGCCGATGCCGCGCCCTCGCCGGGCGTCGTCGTGGGTCAGGCAGCGTAAGGGTGTTGCGCCCTCGCCTCCCTCAAGGCGCGGCCCCACCACACCAGTTGGTCCAGCATGGTCTTGGCCGCGGCATCCGGGCCCGAGGGGTCGTGCAGGGCGCCCCGGTCGTCGAAGGACGCACCGGCGTTGTGGAAGGACACGGTGTCGCGCACCGTCACGGCGTGCAGCTCGGCGAAGACCTGGCGCAGGTGCTCCGCGGCACGCAGGCCCCCGGCCAGGCCGCCGTAGGAGACGAGGGCGACGGGCTTGGCCCGCCACTCGCCGTAGTGCCAGTCGACGAGGTTCTTCAGGCCGGCCGGGAAGGAGTGGTTGTACTCGGGGGTGAGGACCACGAAGGCGTCCGCCCGGGCCAGCTTCGGGGTGATGCCGGCCAGGGCGGCACGCGCCTCGGGGGTCGGTTCGAGGGACGTGGGCAGGTCGGCCTCGGCGACGTCGACGACCTCGGCGACCAGGTCGTCGCGGTCCGTCAGCCGGCCGCGGAGCCAGTCGGCGACCACGGGGCCGAAGCGGCCGTGGCGGTTGCTGCCGACGACGAGGGTCACCCGGAGCGGCTCGGTGGCGGCCGGGTGGACGGCGGTGTGCGCGGTGATCGTGTTCATGCGGCACAGCCTGATACCTCAACCTTTGTCGAGGTCAAGCCCGGCCGCACCGGGTCACCCGTTCACCCCTGCTCCGGGGGCATTTCCGCCTCTCGCCCGGCCGACCCGCGTGACCAGCCGAAACGCACCTGACGGGCCGTCGGGGACGGGTGTACACGACACCCGTTCACCCCAATTCTGACGCCCTCTCAGAAAGCGGCGCCGCCGGACACCCCGTTATCTCGGAAGGGCAGGCGCCCGACCGAACCGCTCGAAGGAGCACCGATGCGACGTACCGCCCGCCCGCTGACCGGTACCGCGCTCGCCGTCGCCGCAGCGGCCCTGGCCGCCGCCCCGGCGTACGGCGCGCAGGCCGGTGAGCTGGAGCTGTCACCGGCGTCGGTGGTCCCCGGCGGGCAGGTCACCGTCGGGACGGCGGCGTGTGGCGCCGGGGGCACGGCGACGGGAGACGCCGGCGCGGTCGGCGCCGGGACCCTGCCGCTGGCGGCGGGTCGGCACGAGCAGGAGGCGACCGGGCGGTTCCGGGTGCCGCCGGGCGCGCAGCCGGGCACGTACGAGATCGTCGCGACGTGCGCCGGGAGCGGGCGGCGGGTCACCGGCGACCTGGTGGTCACGCTGACGCCGGCGCGCGAGCGGGTGCACCCGCGAGGAAGTGTGAAGACGGGGGTCGGTGGCGCTCTGGGCCCCGATCCCGTGCAGACCGCGGCCGGTGTGACGGCTCTGGCCGTCGCCGCCGCGGGCGGTACCTGGCTCCTGCATCGCCGGGCGAGAGGCGACGGGATCTGACGGACATCCTCCGCTGTCCGTCGCCGGTACCGCAGCCCCTCCCCCTCCGGGTCCGACGCCCCTCGCGGCCCGGAGGGGGAACGGGGCCGAACTCCCCCGCCGCGTCCGGGGGTCGAGGAAGGGGTGGGTATGCGCAGGTTCCCCCGGCCCGGCGGCCACGCGAACGCCGCCCTGACGGCCGTGACGCTGTTCGCCCTGTGCTCCGGGGCCTGGCTGCTGCGCGACGGCGCCACGACGCACGGCCCGCCCCAGCCCTCCGCGGCGCAGGCCGGGACCGGGGCCGGGCAGGAGGGCAGGGGCGGCAAGGCGGCCCGGGACCTGTCCGTGCCCGCGCTGCCGCCGTCGCCGCCCCGGCGCGTGCGCATCCCGGCCATCGGGGTGGACGCCCCGCTGACCGGGCTCGGTCTCACCCGGACCGGAAGCCTCGACGTACCGCCCGCCTCCCGCCCGGACCTCGCCGGGTGGTACGAGGCCGGCACCACGCCCGGCGAACGGGGTACCGCGATCGTCGCGGGCCACGTCGACAACGCCGACGGCCCCGCCGTCTTCTACCGCCTCGGCGCGCTCGCCAAGGGCAGCACGATCGCGGTGGACCGCCGGGACGGCGGGGTCGCGGTGTTCACCGTGGACGCCGTCGAGGTGTACGACGCGCGCGACTTCCCCGACGAGAAGGTCTACGGCCCGGCCCCCCGCCCCGAGTTGCGGGTCATCACCTGCGGCGGCGGCTGGTCACGCGGGACCGGGTACCGGGGGAACGTCGTCGTGTTCGCGCACCTCACCGGCAGCCGGTGACCCGACGGGGACCCGGCCCTTCCCCCACGCACCCCCCGAGGCCCGTTCCACCGGGGTTTCCGCCCGGCAGCCCGCTCACTGCTCGTCGACGCGCTCGCAGACGACGAATCCGGGCTCGATCTCCGAGCACTCGAAGACGGGCTGGGTGAATCCGACCGTCATGGCCGTGCCCGCCTCCTCCCCGTGCCCGGCCGGGTGATAGGCGAGCGAGAAGTGCCCGGAGGCGTCCGGGTACTTCTCCAGCAGACCGCGGAACTCCGCGAGCAGCCCGCCGAACTCCGCCGGGACGGTGTCGCCCCGGCCGCGTTCCACTGTCATGACGGCCTCCTTCTTCGCAGAGGCGCGGGGTACGTCCGGGAAGCGGTCGCGGGTACCGGCGCCGCACCACCGCCCGGTCCCGCGCGCCGTCCCCCACCTCCAGCTTCACACGGCCGGGGCGGGCGCGCAGCGCGCCCCGAACGGCCGGCGCAGCCGCGGCCGTCAGGCCACCCACTGCTCGTAGGCGAGGTTCGCGACCAGGGCGAAGACCACCGTCAGCAGGACGACGCGGACGAATCCGCTGCCCTTCTTCAGGGCGGTGTGGGCGCCGAGGGTGCCGCCCGCCAGGTTGAACACGGCCATCAGGGCGGCCAGCTGCCACAGGACGGTGCCCTGCCAGGCGAAGGTGGCCAGGGCCCCGGCGTTGGTGCAGCAGTTGACGATCTTGGCCGTGGCGGAGGCGGTGACGAGGTCGAGGTGGAGGACGGCGGTGAGGGTCAGCACCAGGAAGGTGCCGGTGCCGGGGCCGATGAGCCCGTCGTAGAAGCCGATGCCCAGGCCCGCCAGGCCGATCGCCGCGAGGATCCGGCGGGGGCCCGCCGGGCCGGGCGCGGGGGCCGTGCCGAAGGCGGGGCGCAGGATCACGAAGGCGGCCACCCCGAGCAGGACCACCATGATCACCGGCTTGAGGACCTCGGTGCTCATCCCGGCCGCGAAGAAGGCCCCGGCCGAGGACCCGGCCAGGGCGGCCAGCCCGATGCGGATCGCCGTCCGCACGTCCACCGGGGCCCTGCGGGCGTAGGTGACCGCCGCGCCGGTGGTGCCCACGATGGCGACCGCCTTGTTGGTCCCCAGCGCGTACGCCGCGGGCGTGTGCGACGGCAGGCCCAGCAGCAGCGCCGGCAGCAGCAGGAGGCCGCCTCCGCCGACCACCGCGTCGATCCACCCGGCGGCCAGGGCCGCGACGCAGAGCAGGACGATCGTGGTCAGCGATATGTCGGGCATGACGGCGACCTTATGCGACGCCCGGGCGGAGCCTCACACCGCCCGTCCGCGCACGTCAGGAACCCTCACACGCGCCCGCCGCCGCCGCTGAGGGCAGCGTTCCCCGCGGGAAACAGGGGGGATGCGGCCGGGTAACACCGGCACCGCACGCTCAGGACATGACCTCGAACGAGCGTGTGGTGGTGATCGGCACCGGCCTGGCGGGCGTACGGCTCGCCCGGCGGCTCGGTGAGCTGGGCACGCCCGCGCTGCTGGTCGGCGAGGAGGAGCACCGGCCCTACAACCGGGTCCTGCTCGCCGAGGTGCTGGCCGGGCGGTACGGCCCGGAGGTGATCGCCCTGCCCGCACCCGCGGACGTCCGGCGCGCCCGGGTCGCCGGCGTCGACCGCGAGCGGCGGGCCGTCGTCTGCGCGGACGGCTCCCGCATCGCGTACGGCCGGCTGGTCCTCGCCACCGGCTCCAACCCCGTCCTGCCGCCCCTGCGCGGGCTGTTCACCGGCGGCGGCGAACTGCCCGAGGGTGTCCACGCGTTCCGCACCATGGACGACTGCCTGGGCCTGTCCAAGGCGGTCCGGCCCGGTGTGCGGGCGGTCGTCGTCGGCGGTGGCCTGCTCGGGGTCTCCGCGGCCCGGGCCCTCGCCCTGCGCGGCGCGCAGGTCGTGCTCGCCCAGCAGTCCGAGCGGCTGATGGAGCGTCAGCTCGATCCGGCCGCCTCACGGCTGGTGCTGCGGCACCTGACGGACCTCGGCGTCGAGGTGCACACCGAGTGCCGGGTCCGGGACGTGCGCTGCGTGGCCGGCGCGGTCCGCTCGGTGGAGCTCGCCGACGGGTACGCGCTCGACGCCGACCTGGTGGTCGTCGCCTGTGGGGTCCGTCCGCGGACCGGACTCGCCCAGGACGCCGGACTCGACGTGCGCGAGGGCGTCGTCGTGGACGACGAACTGCGCACCTCCGACCCGTACATCCATGCGATCGGCGACTGCGCCCGGCACGACGGCGTCCTGTACGGACTCGCCGCCCCGGCGCTGGAACAGGCCGAGGTCCTGGCCCGGTTGCTGGCCGGGGACCCGGCCGCCCGCTACACGGGCACGCGTTCCCTGACCCGGCTCACGCTGACCGGCGGGGACGGCCCCTTCGACCTCGCCGCGTTCGGCGAGACCGAGGCGCTCCCGGGCGACGACGTCGTCCAGCTCGCCGACGCCACCCGGGGCACCTACCGCAAGGTCGTCGTCCGCGACGACCGCCTGGTCGGCGGGGTCCTCGTCGGCGAACTCGGCACCGTCGGCGCGCTCGCCCGCGCCTGGGAGGGAGCAGAGCCGCTCCCTGCCGGCGGCCCGCTGCTCCACCTGCTCACCAACGATGGAGGCTCCTGATGACGGCCACCCCGGGGGCGACCCCCACGATCGTGCTCGTCGGCCACGGCATGGTCGGCCAGCGCTTCCTCGAAGCGCTCGCCGAGCGCGGCCTGACCGCCACGCACCGTGTGGTGGTGCTCTGCGAGGAGCCTCGCCCGGCCTACGACCGCGTCCAGCTCACCTCGTACTTCTCCGGCCGCACGCCCGAGGACCTGTCCCTGACGGATCCGCGGTTCCTCGCCGACCACGGCATCGAGCTGCGGGTCGGCGACCCGGCGGTCTCGGTGGACCGCGCGGCCCGCACGGTCACCGCCCGCTCCGGTGAGGTCGTCGGTTACGACGTCCTCGTCCTGGCCACCGGCTCCTACCCGTTCGTGCCGCCGGTGCCGGGCAAGGACGCCGAAGGCTGTTTCGTGTACCGGACGATCGAGGACCTCCTCGCGATCGAGGAGTACGCGAAGACCGCCACCACCGGTGCCGTGGTCGGCGGCGGGCTGCTCGGGCTGGAGGCCGCGGGCGCGCTCAAGGGCCTCGGACTCACGTCGCACATCGTGGAGTTCGCCCCCCGGCTGATGCCCGTGCAGGTCGACGAGGGCGGGGGCGCCGCGCTGCTGCGCACCATCGAGGGGATGGGCCTGAGCGTCCACACGGGCGTCGGCACGCAGGAGATCGTCGTCGGCGAGGACGGTGCCGTCACCGGCATGAAGCTGTCCGACGGCTCCGAACTGGCCACCGACCTGGTGGTGTTCTCCGCCGGGGTGCGCCCCCGCGACCAGCTGGCCCGGGACTGCGGCCTCACCGTCGGCGAGCGCGGCGGCATCGCGGTCGACGAGCGGTGCCGTACGGTCGCCGACCCGCACGTCTTCGCCATCGGCGAGTGTGCGCTGGCCGCGGACGGCCGGGTGTACGGGCTGGTGGCGCCGGGATACGAGCAGGCCGAGACGGCGGCGGCCACGATCGCCTCCGACGAGGCGTCCTTCACGGGTGCCGACCTGTCCACCAAGCTGAAGCTGCTCGGGGTGGACGTGGCGTCCTTCGGCGACGCGCACGGCACCGCCGGGGACTGCCTGGACGTGGTGTACTCCGACTCCCGGGCGGGCCTGTACAAGAAGCTGGTCATCGGCCGGGACGGCACACTGCTCGGCGGCATCCTGGTCGGCGACGCGGAGGCCTACGGCACGCTGAAGGCGTTCACCGGTTCCGTCCCGCCGGTCCCGCCGGAGTCGCTGGTGCTGCCCGCCGGGGCCGGGCAGCCGGCCGCGCTCGGCCCGTCGGCGCTGCCGGACGAGGCGATCGTCTGCTCCTGCCACAACGTCTCCAAGGGCACGATCCGCGGCGCGGTCACCGACCACCGCTGCACGACCGTGCCGGAGGTGAAGAAGTGCACCAAGGCCGGCACCGGCTGCGGTTCGTGCGTGAAGGTCCTCGGGCAGCTCGTCGACGCCGAGCTGGAGGCGAGCGGCGTCGAGGTCGACAAGGGCCTGTGCGGCTGCTTCCCGCAGACCCGCGAGGAGCTGTACGAGATCGTCCTCGCCCTGCGCATCAACAGCTACCGGGACCTGCTGGACCGCCACGGCCGCGAGGAGGCCCGGGGCGGTGAGGGCTGCGAGGTGTGCAAGCCGACGGTCGGCTCGATCATCGCCTCCCTCGCCCCGGCGATCGGCGCGAGTGGTTACGTCCTGGACGGTGAGCAGGCCGCCCTGCAGGACACCAACGACCACTTCCTGGCCAACCTGCAGAAGAACGGCTCGTACTCCGTCGTGCCCCGCATCCCCGGCGGCGAGATCGCCCCGGAGAAGCTGATCGTCATCGGCGAGATCGCCCGCGACTTCGGGCTCTACACGAAGATCACCGGCGGCCAGCGGATCGACATGTTCGGCGCGCGGGTCGAGCAACTCCCGCTGATCTGGGCCCGCCTGGTCGACGCCGGCTTCGAGTCCGGTCACGCCTACGGCAAGTCGCTGCGCACGGTGAAGTCCTGCGTGGGGCAGACCTGGTGCCGCTACGGCGTCCAGGACTCGGTGCGGATGGCGATCGACCTGGAGCTGCGCTACCGGGGGCTGCGCTCCCCGCACAAGCTCAAGTCGGCCGTCTCCGGCTGCCAGCGCGAGTGCGCCGAGGCGCAGTCCAAGGACTTCGGCGTGATCGCCACCGCCAACGGCTGGAACCTCTACGTCGGAGGCAACGGCGGCGCCACGCCCCGCCACGCGGACCTGCTGGCACAGGACCTGTCGGACGCCGAACTGGTGCGCCTGATCGACCGGTTCCTGATGTTCTACATCCGCACGGCCGACCGGCTGGAGCGCACCTCGACCTGGCTGGAGCGGATCCCGGGCGGCCTGGACCACGTGCGGGACGTCGTCGTGCACGACTCGCTCGGCATCTGCGAGGAGCTGGAGCAGCTGATGCGGGCGCATGTCGCGCACTACCGCGACGAGTGGGCCGAGACCGTCAACGACCCCGACAAGCTCGCCCGGTTCGTGTCCTTCGTCAACGCCCCGGACACCCCCGACCCCGTCGTCGCCTTCGTCCCGGAGCGCGACCAGATGAAGCCCGACCTGCCGCTGCTGTCCCTCGGCATGCGACCCGCCGACGACGTACTGGAAGGAAGCGCCCAGCGATGACCCTGGCACCCGAGACCACCGACCTGAAGGTCGAACTCCGCCTGGCGGGCGAATGGTTCGCGGTCTGCGACCTCAGCGCGCTGCTCCCCGGCCGCGGGGTGGCGGCCCTGCTGCCCGGCGGGCGCCAGGCGGCGCTCTTCCGCGACCGCACCGGCGCGCTGTTCGCCGTCGACAACCGCGATCCCTTCACGGGCGCGGCCGTCCTCTCCCGCGGCCTGACGGGCACCCACCGGGGCCGCCCCTTCGTCGCCTCGCCGCTGCTGAAGCAGCGCTTCGACCTGGTGTCGGGCCAGTGCCTGGACGACGAGACGGTCCGGGTGGCGGCGTACGAGGTGCGCGCCGCCTGACGTCCCGCCGCCGGGACCCACGGCGAACGGCCCGCGGCCGGGGGGCGATCCGCCCCCCGGCCGCCACGTTTTGTCCATGCTCCGTCAATCCCGTGCCCCTAGCGTTCCTCCCGCCCTCCCCTGCTCCCAGCACGACCCCGCCGTCGACCGGCGGCGGGGCGGTACGGCACTTGATGGAGTGAGAGTGGAACGTCGCAGTCTCCTGCGTGCGGCCGTCCTCGGCGGTACCTCGGCCGCCTTGGGCGGAACCCTGTGGCGCGGCGCCGCGTACGCCGCCCCCGCCCAGCCCGGCGCCGGCCCCTACGGCCCGCTCGGTTCCCCCGACGCCAACGGCATCAGGCTGCCGGCCGGCTTCACCAGCCGGGTCGTGGCCCGCTCCGGCCAGCGGGTCGGCAGCACGTCGTACACGTGGCACAACGCCCCGGACGGCGGCGCGTGTTACGCCGACGGCACGGGCTGGATCTACGTGTCCAACTCGGAGATCAACCCCTCGGGCGGCGCGAGCGCGGTGGTGTTCTCCGCGACGGGCGCGATCACCGGGGCGCACCGGATCCTGTCCGGCACGCGGCAGAACTGCGCGGGCGGCAGGACGCCCTGGAACACCTGGCTGTCCTGCGAGGAGGTGGACCGCGGCTACGTCTACGAGACCGACCCGTGGGGCGTGAAGCCGGCGGTGCGGCGGGACGCCATGGGCCGGTTCAAGCACGAGGCGGCGGCCGCCGACCCGGTCCGGCGGGTCGTCTACCTGACGGAGGACGTCACCGACGGCTGCTTCTACCGCTTCCGCCCGACGACCTGGGGCGACCTGTCCTCCGGCACGCTGGAGGTGCTGGTGGCGGGCAGCGGCACCAGCGGTCCGGTCGGCTGGGCCCGCGTGCCCGACCCGTCCGGCGCGACCGCCACCCGCAGCCAGGTCTCCGGCGCCAAGCGCTTCAACGGCGGCGAGGGCTGCCACTACGCGAACGACACCTGCTGGTTCACCACCAAGGGCGACAACCGCGTCTGGCGGTACGACGCGGCCGCGCAGACCATCGAACTCGCCTACGACGACTCGCTGGTGACCGGCGGCACCGCCCCCCTGACCGGCGTCGACAACGTCACCGGCGCCGCCTCCGGCGACCTCTTCGTCGCCGAGGACGGCGGCACGATGGACATCTGCGTCATCACCCCCGCCGACGTCGTCGCCCCGTTCCTGCGCGTCGAGGGCCAGTCCGCCTCGGAGATCACCGGCCCGGCCTTCTCCCCCGACGGCACCCGCCTGTACTTCTCCAGTCAGCGCGGCACCACGGGCAGTTCCTCGGGCGGCATCACCTACGAGGTGCGGGGTCCGTTCCGGGCGTGACCCCGGTGCGCCCCCTCCTGCACCGGGCCCGCCGGTGACCATCGGCGGGCCCGGGCGTTCCTCCGGTCGGGCAGCCCGTTCGGGCTGCCGTGCCGACGGAAGGGACATCACCCGTGGACACGACCGTGCCCGCCTCCGACGTACCGCTCGTCCTGCCGCGTGCCGAGTGGGTGCGGACACTGCCGCAGAGCATCGCCGCCTCCTGCGTCCTGCTGCTGGACGCCGAGGACCGGATGCTGCTGCTGCGCTATGCCGCGGGCCAGCCGGGGGCGGGGATGTGGGGGCTGCCGGGCGGGATGCTGGACCACGGGGAGGACCCCGTCACCGCCGCCCGCCGCGAACTGTGCGAGGAGACCGGCCTCGTGCTGGACGAGGCGCCCCGGCTCCTCGGCTACGACCACCGGTCGGACGTGCTGGGCACCGGCCCGGTGATCGACTTCTACTTCCACGGCGGCCGGCTCCCGTCGCCGCTGTCCGTGCGCCGCAGCGCCGAGCACGACGACGACGGCCTGTTCGCCCCGGGCGACCTGGCCGGCGTCTCCCTGTCTCCCGGGCTGCCCGCCCTGACGGCCCTGCACGCGGCGGCCCTGACCGGCACGGTGGTGTGCCTGCGGGAGAGCCGGCCCGTGTGAGCGGCCCGGAAGGCACCCGTGTGAGCGCCCCGGAAGGCAGGGGGAGGACATGCCCGAAGAGCGGGGACGGCACCTCCGCACAAAAGGTGCCGCCCCCGCTCTCCCCCGTGGTCCGGAGCCGCCGCGATCGGTGAGGGTCGGGGACCGTCGGCGGCTCCGGGTCCGTGGTGCCCGGCTAGCGGTGGTCGCTGCCCTGGGACTGGACCGCGGCCCGGCCCGCCTCCAGGCGGGCCACCGGGATGCGGAACGGCGAGCAGGAGACGTAGTCGAGCCCGACCTCGTGGAAGAAGTGGACCGACTCCGGGTCACCGCCGTGCTCGCCGCACACGCCGAGCTTCAGGTCGGGCCGGGTCTCACGGCCGGCCTTGGCGGCCAGCTTCACCAGCGAGCCGACGCCGTCCTTGTCGATCGTCTCGAACGGGGAGACGCCGAAGATGCCCTTCTCCAGGTACGCGGTGAAGAAGCTCGCCTCCACGTCGTCCCGGGAGAAGCCCCACACGGTCTGGGTCAGGTCGTTGGTGCCGAAGGAGAAGAACTGCGCGGCCTCGGCGATCTGACCGGCGGTCAGTGCGGCGCGGGGCAGCTCGATCATCGTGCCGATGGAGAGCTTCAGCTGCGCGCCGGAGGCGGCCTCGACCTCGGCGATGACCTTGTCGGCCTCCTCGCGGACGATCTCCAGCTCCTGGACCGTGCCCACCAGCGGGATCATGATCTCGGCGCGCGGGTCGCCCTTGGCGGCCTTGCGCTCGGCCGCGGCCTCGGCGATCGCCCGGACCTGCATGGTGAACAGGCCGGGGATGACCAGGCCGAGGCGCACACCGCGCAGACCCAGCATCGGGTTCTGCTCGTGCAGCCGGTGCACGGCCTGGAGCAGGCGCAGCTCGTTCTCGTGCGGCTCCTGGCGGGACTCGGCCAGCGCCACGCGGACGGACAGCTCGGTGATGTCCGGCAGGAACTCGTGCAGCGGCGGGTCCAGGAGGCGGACGGTGACCGGCAGGCCGTCCATCGACTCGAAGAGCTGCACGAAGTCCTGCTTCTGCAGCGGCAGCAGCTGCTTGAGGGACTCCTCGCGCTCGGCGTCCGTGTCGGCCAGGATCAGCCGCTCCACCAGCTCGCGCCGGTCGCCGAGGAACATGTGCTCGGTACGGCACAGGCCGATGCCCTGGGCGCCGAAGCGGCGGGCGCGCAGCGCGTCCTCGGCGTTGTCGGCGTTGGCCCGCACGCGCAGGCGGCGCTTGCGGTCGGCGAAGGCCATCATGCGGTGGACGGCCTCGACCAGCTCGTCGGCGTCGTCGGCGCCCGGGTGCATCCGGCCCTCGAAGTACTCCACGACCGGCGACGGCACGACCGGCACCTCACCGAGGTAGACCTTGCCGGAGGAACCGTCGATGGAGACGACGTCGCCCTCCTCCACGACGTGCCCGCCCGGGACGGTCATCCGGCGGCGCTTGGTGTCGACCTCCAGCTCCTCGGCGCCGCAGACACAGGTCTTGCCCATGCCGCGGGCGACGACGGCCGCGTGGGAGGTCTTGCCGCCGCGGGAGGTGAGGATGCCCTCGGCGGCGATCATGCCGTCCAGGTCGTCGGGGTTGGTCTCGCGGCGGATCAGGATGACCTTCTCGCCGGAACGCGACCACTTGACGGCCGTGTAGGAGTCGAAGACGGCCTTGCCGACGGCCGCGCCCGGGGAGGCGGCGATGCCCCGGCCGACCTGCGAGACCTTCGCGTCCTCGTCGAAGCGCGGGAACATCAGCTGCGCGAGCTGGGCGCCGTTGACGC
Organism: Streptomyces sp. NPDC026246; assembly: GCF_055567995.1. Taxonomy (NCBI): domain Bacteria; kingdom Bacillati; phylum Actinomycetota; class Actinomycetes; order Kitasatosporales; family Streptomycetaceae; genus Streptomyces; species Streptomyces sp. NPDC026246. The sequence goes on from NZ_JBVHPJ010000002.1 coordinate 315,361, forward strand.
GGGTGAGCGCCTCGGCCTCGTCGATCAGCCCCTGGTCCACCAGCTGGGTCGCGATGCGGAAGGCCGCGCCCGCGGTGCGCTTGCCGACCCGGGTCTGGAGCATCCACAGGACACCGCGCTCGATGGTGAACTCGATGTCGCAGAGGTCCTTGTAGTGGTTCTCCAGCGTCTCCATGATCTGCATGAGCTGGTCGTACGACTTCTTGTCGATCTGCTCCAGCTCGGCCAGCGGCACGGTGTTGCGGATGCCGGCCACGACGTCCTCGCCCTGCGCGTTCTGCAGGTAGTCGCCGTAGACGCCCTGGTGGCCGGAGGCGGGGTCGCGGGTGAAGGCGACGCCGGTGCCGGAGTCCGGGCCGAGGTTGCCGAAGACCATGGAGCAGACGTTGACGGCCGTGCCCAGGTCGTGCGGGATGCGCTCCTGGCGGCGGTAGAGCTTGGCGCGGTCGGTGTTCCAGGAGTCGAAGACCGCGTGGATGGCGAGGTCCATCTGCTCGCGAGGGTCCTGCGGGAAGTCCCGGCCGGCCTCGGTCTTGACGATCTTCTTGAACTTGGTGACGAGCTTCTTGAGGTCGGCCGCCTCCAGCTCGGTGTCGACGGTGACCTTCTTGGCCGCCTTCGCCGCCTCCAGCGCGTCCTCGAACAGCTCGCCGTCCACGCCGAGGACGGTCTTGCCGAACATCTGGATGAGGCGCCGGTAGGAGTCCCACGCGAACCGGTCGTCGCCGGCCTGCTTGGCCAGGCCCTGCACGGACTTGTCGGAGAGGCCGATGTTGAGGACGGTGTCCATCATGCCGGGCATGGAGAACTTGGCGCCCGAGCGCACCGACACCAGCAGCGGGTCGTCCGCCTGGCCGAGCTTCTTGCCCATGCGGGCCTCGAGGGCGTCGAGGTGCGCGCTCACCTCGTCACGCAGTGCCGCCGGCTCCTCGCCGCTGTCCAGGTAGGTCTTGCAGGCCTCGGTGGTGATGGTGAAGCCGGGGGGAACCGGCAGTCCGAGGTTGGTCATCTCGGCGAGGTTCGCGCCCTTGCCACCGAGGAGGTCCTTGAGGTCCTTGTTGCCCTCGGTGAAGTCGTAGACGAACTTCACGCCCTCAACGCTCTGGCCCGGCTGAGCTACGTGGGGATCTTTGTTTTCCGACACGGGTCTCGACTCCTCGAGGACGCGGTGGCTGCCCTGACGGCGAGGAACATACCCAGATCAAAGGCATCTGGGGAGGTCCACTCGCGCGTCATGCGCCTGTAACCACTCGTCCGCCAGCGGATCGAAAGTCAAGGCTGAGCAAGCGATCACAGCCGCATGTTTTCACTTCTTGAACGCAAGACGCTCCTCCCCACCCTCTAGGTGCTCATCTGAGCGAAGTTTCCGCACATTTGATTTCGCTCGATGAACGATCAAAGGGTGGCACTGAGTGCCACCCTTTGAGGAAGTGCAGTCGCCCATGATCCGCTCATCTGAGCGCAGCCCTTATCAAGGGTGGCGAGAATCACGCTGCCACAGTCGCCCGGATTTCACCATGCGGACGCGTCACGGGACGGGAAACACGGTGGTCACACGCCGAGCGCGCGCAGCCGCTCCTCGGCCCGCTCGGGTGCGTAGAGGTGCTCCACGACCATCGCACCCGCCCCCACCAGCCCGGCCCGCTCGCCCAGCCGTGCGGTGACCACGTCGAGGTGGGCGGTGGAGCGGGGCAGCGCCCGCTGGTAGAGCAGTTCGCGCACGCCGGTGAGGAAGGGAGTTCCGGCCAGATCTCCGGCGATCATCAGGACCCCCGGGTTCAGCAGGGTCACGACGGTCGCCAGGACGTCACCGACCCGGCGCCCCGCCTCCCGGGCGAGCCCGACCGCCTCCGGGTGCCCGGAGGCCAGCAGTTCGCGGATGTCCGCCGCGGAGGAGGCCGGCACCCCGGCCTCGGTGAGCCGCCGGGCGACCGCACCGCCGCTGGCGACCGCGGCCAGGCAGCCCCAGGAGCCGCACCGGCACAGCGCCTGGGCGCCCTCCGGGACCCGGATGTGCCCGATGTCCCCGGCGCCGCCGTCGACCCCGCGGAAGACGGCACCGTCGACCACGACGCCGGCGCCGATGCCGGTGGAGACCTTCACCAGGACGAAGGCGGAGCAGTCGGGGTAGCCGGCGCGCTGTTCGCCGTACGCCATGAGGTTGGCGTCGTTGTCCACCAGCACCGGGACCTCGCCGGCGCCCGCGTGCTCGGCGAGCGCCCGGGCCGTACGGCTCCTGATGTCGTAGCCGTCCCAGCCGGGCATGATCGGCGGCTGCACGACCCGGCCGGTGGCGGTGTCGACCGGACCGGGGACCGCCAGTCCCACCCCACAGACGGCCTGTGCGCCGTGCCCGGTCTTCTCCAGCAGCCCGGCGAACCAGCGGCCCAGTTCACCGAGCACGGCATCGGGACCGTTCTCGACGACGAGGGTGCCGGAGTGCTCCGCGAGGATCTCGCCGCTGAGCGACAGCACGGCCGCCCGCGCGTTCCGGGTGTCGAGGTCGGCGGCCAGGACGACCGCGTGCCGGTCGTCGAACTCCAGGGTGATGGACGGCCGCCCGCCCAGCGGGGAGTCGACCGGCCCCCCGGCTCCCTCGCGCAGCCAGCCCGCACGGAAGAGCCGGTCCAGCCGCTGGCCGACGGTCGCCCGCGACAGTCCGGTCGCCTGCTGCAGCGCGCCCCTGGTCGTGGCGCGTCGGCTGCGCACCAGTTCGAGCAGATCGCCTGCACTGCCCTGACCCGCGCTTCTTCCGGTTCTCCCGGGCTGTCCGCCCATGTACACCCCCTTGTGTTTCCCAACCGTGCCTTACATAGTGGGTTTTGCGTGTTAAGTAGACGTAACCCCACGGTAGCCGTTGCCGGGCGGGCCCGGCCCGACGTCTTACGGAGAGCCCCGAGTGGATCGCACCGCGCACGCGCCCCCGGTCCCCCCGCAGGCGGCACCTCCGTTTCCGAGCCGCCCTCCACCGCACCGCCCCCGCACGCCGGAAGCACCGCTTCGCCGCGGTCCCGCCGGACGGGTCCGGGCCCGTGGTCCCGGGCGGCGGCCCTCCACCGCCGCCGGGGAACTCGGCGTCCCCCGGGCGTGCATGCCACCAGAGTAGGGACAACGGGCCCCGCCCACACCACCGGTGGACGGGGATCACAGCGGTCCCGCCACGCGCTGGGCCCCCTCGGGCCGGCTCGACCCACCGCACCACCCGGCCCGCAGGGGACGGCCGTCGCGTCATGGTGATCAGGGAGGCGACCGGCAGGTGACGGAACGCACGCATCTGCTCGTGCACGGAGGGACGTTCGCCGCCCTCGGCGACTGCGGCGGCGACGGCGGCGACGGCGACGGCGGCGACATCAGCGGGCGCCGGGGAGCCGGCGCACCGGGCGGCATGTTCGTGTGGGACGCACGGCATCCGAGCCGCTGGCAGCTCACCGTCGGCGGGTCGGTGCCCGAGGTGCTGACGCCGGTGGCCGACGGGGGCACCGCACGCTGCGTCCTCGTCCCGCGCGGCGGCCGCGACGGACCGCCCACCTGCACCCTGCCGCGCGAACAGGCCGCCGGGGACGCCTCGTTCGTGGAGTCGCTGCGGGTCACCAGCAACCGCCCGGTGCCGACGACGGTGTGCCTGGCGGTGGCTGCGGACGCCGGCTTCACCGACCGGTTCGAGCTGCGCTCGGACCACCGCACCTACGCCGATCCCGGCGCGGTGCGCTCCCGTCAAGTACTCCCCCACGGAGCGGAGTTCGTCCACCGCCGCGGCGCCCGGCGGTCCGTGACGAGCCTGACGGCGGAACCGCCGCCGGAAGCCGTGGAGGAGACCGGCACCGGTGCGCGCCGTCCCGCCGGAGGTTTGCCGGGTGTTTGCCGAGCCGTGGCCCGGCGGGCTGAACGCACCTGGTGGGCGTCCCGTACGCAACGGTGGCGGACCCGTTCCCCCACGCGGGTCCGCCACTTCGCCGCGTTCCGCACGGGAAGGACCTCCGGGTGCCTGTCTTCACACGCTTCCAAGTGCCGCCCCAGCCGGGCGACGGCCCACCCGGGGACGCGGCCGGGACGGAGGCCCCGGGCAGGGGGGAGGGCGCGGGCGACCCGGCCGGGGAGCCCGCCGCTGCCCCGGACGGGGGCGCGGTGCGGGGCACCCCCTCGCGGTCGCTCCTCGGTCACCTGCTGACCCGTCTGCGCACCTGGCGCACCCGGTACCCGCGGACCGCCGGTGCGCTGCACCTGGCCACGACCCTGCTGGCCGCGGCCCTGGTCCTCGGGGCGCTGCTGCTGCCGAACAGGCTTCCGGCGCTGCACGCGGGCAGCTTCGCGAGGATCCCCGTGGAGGCGGTCGCCGGGGCCGTCGTGGTGCTGGTGCTGCCGCCGCGGCCCCGACTGGCCGCAGCGGTGCTGTACGGGCTGGGGCTCACCGTGCTGACCACGGTCAACCTGCTCGACATGGGGTTCAACGAGTACCTCGGCCGGGGCTTCAACGCCGCGCTCGACTGGGACCTGCTGCCGGACGCGCAGGGCTACGTCCGGGACACCTTCGGCGGGGGTGTGGCGACCGCGGCCGCTGTCGGGGCGGTCGTGCTCGTGCTGCTCGTCGCCGCCGTCATGGTCGCGGCGACGGTCCGGCTGGCCGGCGTGCTGGCCCGCCACCGGGCGCGCTCCACCAGGGGGGTCCTGCTCGCGGGCACCGCGTGGGTCGCGTGTGCCGCTCTCGGCCTGACGCTGCCGGGCGGCCCGATCGCCTCGGGGCGCGGCGCCGGCGCACTGCGGGTGCACGCCCAGCGCACGGTCGACTCGCTGCGCGACGAGGCCGCGTTCGCGAAGGAGGCCCGGGCCGACACCTTCGGCGACACCCCGCCGGGCGAGCTCCTGCCCGACCTGCGCGGCAAGGACGTGATCTTCACCTTCATCGAGAGCTACGGGCGCAGTGCCGTCGAGGACCCGGTCATGGCCCCCGGCGTCGACCGGACCCTGGACGCGAGCACCGCGGCGCTGCGCCGGGCCGGCTTCGCGGCGCGCAGCGGCTGGCTGACCTCGGCGACCTACGGCGGCAGCAGCTGGCTCGGTCACTCCACGACCATGTCCGGGCTGTGGATCGACAACCAGCGCCGCTATCGCACGGTCACCGCGGGCGACCACCTGACGCTCACCAAGGCGTTCCAGCGGACCGGCGCCTGGGACACGGTCGGCGTGATGCCGGGTGTGCAGAAGGGCTGGCCGGAGGAGAAGTGGTACGGCCTGGACAAGGTCTACGACGCGTTCGACCTGGGCTACAAGGGGCCGAAGTTCAGCTGGTCGACCATGCCCGACCAGTACGCCCTGGAGGCGTTCCAGCGGCAGGTGCACGGCAGGGAGCGGGACAAGCCGCTGATGTCCCTCGTCATCCTCACCTCCAGCCACCAGCCCTGGGCGCCGATCCCGAAGCCGGTCGGCTGGGACGAGCTCGGCGACGGCTCCGTCTTCGACGCGATCCAGCAGGCCGGCAACAAGGCCTCGGACGTCATCACCGACACCACCAAGTCCCGCGAGGAGTACGGCAAGTCCATCCAGTACTCGGTCACCAGCCTGACCGAGTGGCTGCAGCGCTACGGCACCGACGACACCGTCCTGGTCTTCCTCGGCGACCACCAGCCCATCGCCCGGGTCAGCGGCGACCACGCCTCGCGCGACGTGCCGGTGTCGATCGTCGCCAAGGACCCGAAGGTCCTGGACAAGGTCGCCGACTGGAACTGGACGGAGGGCCTCAGGCCCGCCCACGACGCACCGGTGTGGCGGATGGACTCCTTCCGCGACCGCTTCCTGAAGGCGTACGGCTCCACGCCGCACCCCTCGACGGGCTGATCAGCCGCCGGAGGTGTCGAGCTCGGCGTCCTCGCCGACGCCGGCGCAGTCGTAGGGGTCCTTCAGCCAGCCGTCCGGCAGCACCACGCGGTTGTTGCCGGACGTACGGCCGCGGGGCCCATCGGCGCCGGTGGGCCAGGGCTGGTCGAGGTCGAGTTCGTCCAGGCCGGAGCGCAGCTCCTCCAGGGACGAGGTGATCGCGAGACGCTTGCGCATCTCGGAGCCGACCGCGAAGCCCTTCAGGTACCAGGCGACGTGCTTGCGGAAGTCGACGACGCCCTTGGACTCGTCGCCGATCCACTCGCCGAGCAGCGTGGCGTGCCGGACCATGACGTCGGCGACCTCGCGCAGGGCGGGCCGGGCGATGTCCTCGGGGCGGCCCTCGAAGGCGGCCACGAGGTCGGCGAAGAGCCAGGGCCGGCCGAGGCAGCCGCGGCCCACGACCACGCCGTCGCAGCCGGTCTCGCGGACCATCCGCAGGGCGTCCTCGGCGGACCAGATGTCGCCGTTGCCCAGCACGGGGAGCTCCGGCACGTGCTCCTTGAGCCGGGCGATGGCCTCCCAGTCGGCGGTGCCGCCGTAGTGCTGGGCGGCGGTGCGGCCGTGCAGCGCGATGGCGGTGACGCCCTCCTCGACGGCGATGCGGCCGGCGTCGAGGTAGGTGATGTGGTCGTCGTCGATGCCCTTGCGCATCTTCATCGTCACCGGCAGGTCACCGGCGCCGCTGACGGCCTCGCGCAGGATGGCGCGCAGCAGGTTCCGCTTGTACGGCAGCGCCGAGCCGCCGCCCTTGCGGGTGACCTTCGGCACGGGGCAGCCGAAGTTGAGGTCGATGTGGTCGGCGAGGTCCTCCTCCGCGATCATGCGGACGGCCTTGCCGACGGTCGCCGGGTCGACGCCGTAGAGCTGGATGGACCGGGGCCGCTCACTCGCGTCGAAGTGGATGAGCTGCATCGTCTTCTCGTTGCGCTCGACCAGGGCCCGGGTGGTGATCATCTCGCTGACGAACAGGCCCTTGCCCCCGCTGAACTCCCGGCACAGGGTGCGGAAGGGAGCGTTGGTGATCCCGGCCATCGGGGCCAGGACGACGGGGGGCCGGACGGTGTGCGGGCCGATCTGGAGGGGCGTGGACATTCCTCCATTGTGCCGTGCAATGAACGGGTAAAGTTCTTTAGTTAGGCACACTATCGAAATCGGCGTACGATGGAGTCCATGCCCGAGCCCAGTCCCCGCCGCCGCATGCTGGTGCTCGCGATCTGCTGCATGAGCCTGCTGATCGTGAGCCTCGACAACACGGTCCTCAACGTCGCCCTGCCGTCCATGCAGCAGGACCTGCACGCGAGCACCTCGGGCCTGCAGTGGACGATCGACGCCTACACCCTGGTCCTGGCCTCGTTGCTGATGCTCGCCGGTTCCACCGCCGACCGGATCGGCCGCAAACGGGTCTTCATGGCGGGCCTGGTCGTCTTCACCCTCGGCTCGGTCCTGTGCTCCCTCGCGCCGGACCTCCCGGCGCTGGTCGCGTTCCGGATGGTGCAGGCGGTGGGCGGCTCGATGCTCAACCCGGTCGCCATGTCGATCATCACCAACACGTTCACGGAGCCGCGCGAGCGGGCCCGGGCGATCGGCGCCTGGGGGGCCGTCGTCGGCATCTCGATGGCCGCCGGCCCCCTCGTCGGCGGTGTGCTGGTGGAGTCGGTGGGCTGGCGCTCGATCTTCTGGATCAATCTGCCGGTCGGACTGGCCGCCCTGCTGCTCACCCTGCGCTTCGTCCCCGAGTCCCGCGCGCCCCGGGCCCGCCGTCCCGACCCGGTCGGCCAGGTGCTGGTGATCGCCCTGTTCGGCTCTCTGACGTACGCGATCATCGAGGCGCCGAGCACGTCCTTCGCCTCGATCGCCCCGCTGGCCGTCGTGGCCCTGGCCGCGCTGACCGGCCTGCTCCTGTACGAGCCGCGCCGCGAGGAACCGCTGATCGACCTGCGGTTCTTCCGTTCGGCGCCGTTCAGCGGGGCGACGGTCGTGGCGATCAGCGCTTTCGCGGCGCTCGGCGGCTTCCTGTTCCTGTCGACCCTGTACCTGCAGGGCGTGCGCGGGCTGACGGCACTGGAGGCGGGCCTGTGGATGCTGCCGATGGCGGTGCCGACGTTCCTGTGCGCACCGCTGTCGGGCCGCCTGGTCGGCACGCGCGGTCCTCGCCTGCCCCTGCTGATCGCGGGCGTGGCGATGACGGTGAGCGGGGTGCTGTTCGCCGCGTTCGAGGCGGAGACGTCGAACACCACGCTCTTCCTCGGTTACGTCCTGTTCGGCGTCGGCTTCGGCTTCGTCAACGCGCCCATCACCAACACGGCCGTGTCCGGCATGCCCCGCGCCCAGGCGGGCGTCGCGGCGGCCGTCGCCTCCACCAGCCGCCAGCTGGGGCAGACGCTGGGCGTGGCCGTGGTGGGTGCGGTGCTCGCGGCGGGCGTGGGCGCGTCCTCGTACCGTGCCGCGTTCGTCTCCGCCGCGCGGCCCGGCTGGTGGATCCTCGCGGCGTGCGGCTTCGCGGTGCTGACGCTGGGCGCGCTGACGACCGGGCGGTGGGCCCGGCGCACCGCCGAACGGGCCGCGGAACGGCTGCGGTCGGCGGAGGTGCGGGACGTCGTGGTGACGGCGGAGCGCGCCTGACACCCGCCGACCGGCTTCCGTTCGGCCGCCGCGCCTGGGCCGGCGACTCCTCTCCGGCCCGCCGCCGCACACCGCGTGGCCTGAGGACGCGTGGCCGGGGTAGCAGTTCCGTTGCCGCGGACGGACCGTGAGCAGCCGAGCGCGACCCGGGGGGCGTCATGACGCAGACCGACACGAGCAGCGTCTGCCGGTGGGACCAGCACGGGCGGCGGCACGTGGTGCGCCTGCGGCGCACCGGCACGCAGCGCACCATCCGGTGCGACACCTGCGGCTGGCGCACCGCCGCCCCGCTGCTGCCCGGCCTGAAGGCCGAGGAGCACCTCCTTCTGGCCCACCAGGCGACGGTGGACCCGACCGCGGCGTGAGCGCCCCGGGCGGGAGAGGCCCTAGTAGAGGATCGAGGGCAGGTACGCGCCGTCCGGGCTGTTGTAGAGGCCGATGGTCATCAGGCTCAGCAGCTGCACGACCCTGAGGCCGTGGGACAGGCACCACCGCAGCAGCAGGTGATCGCTCACGGGGACCAGGATGCCCGGGCCGCCGAACTGCGGGGCGGCCGCGATCAGTGCCTGGAGGTCCGGGGTGGTCTCCCCCGCGGCGTGCGCGAAGAACGCCAGGTCGGTGGCATAGCCGGTGACGCGTCCCGCGCGCTCCACGACCCTGGCCGTGCCCTGTTTCAGCGCGTCGGCCACTTCGCCGCCACGGTCGACGCCGTGGACCTGCCGGCACACCTCGTTGCAGGCGCCCAGATCCGCGTCCACGGCCTCTCGCACCGTGTACCCGGGCAGTGCCTGCCGCAGCGCCGGCCCCTGCACACACGCCACGGTGGCGCGGTGGACGAAGCCGAGGCGCACGTACAGGGAGAACGACCGGTTGTGGTAGCCGCTCTGCAGCAGACGGATGCCCGGTGCCCCGCGCTCGTCCGCCCGCTCCAGCACGTCCCGCATCAGACGGCGGCCGACGCCCGCGTTCTGCACGGCCGGGTCGACGGTAACGGGTCCGACCCCGACGACGGCCGAGCGTTCGTCGAGGAAGTTGCTGCCGACGATCCGCCCGTCGAACTCGGCGACGACACCGTAGAACCCCGGGTGCGTCAGGGCACCCTCGATCAGTGCGACACCGACCTCGGGGCTCGGGACGTCGGGAGGGAACGCGTGCTCCCCGGCGACTCCCGCGAAGGCCTCGTAGCAGATCCGGCCGCACTCCGCGGCGTCGTCCGGGGTGCCCGGGCGGAGTATGAGATCCACGGTCGCCATCCCCTTCTGCGCGCATTGCCCGCGGCGGCCCGCCCCTCGCCTCCCATCCTGGCCCCCACGAGGCCCGGGCGCACCTGGCACGGCCCTCGTCCTCAGGCCCGCAGTCCACGCACCAGCAGGTCGACGACGGCCCTGAAGTCGGCCTCGGCGCCCGGCTCCGTCCACTCCCGGGCGTGAGCGGGGTCGTGGAAGCGGCCGGTGGCGTGGAAGACGGCGCGGGCGGCGGCTTCGGGGTCGGCGGCGGTGAAGGCCCCGGCGTCCACCCCGTCCCGCACGATGGCGGCCAACTGGGCGGTCAGGTCGGCGATGTGGTCGCCGACCGCCGTGCCGGCCTCGTCCGTGAGGACCGTGTAGGTGGCGAACAGCTCCGGATCGTCGCCCGCCTTGCGGCGTTTGGCGGCGAACAGCGCGCCGAGCCAGTCCCGCAGCCGGGCCTCGGGGTCGCGGCCCGCGGCGGCGATGCCGGACAGCTCGCGGGAGGTGCGGTCCAGCCAGCGCTTGGTGACCGCCTCGCGCAGCGCCGCCTTGGTGCGGAAGTGCCGGTAGACACTGCCGTGGCTGACGCCGAGCGCGCGGGCCACGTCCACCACGGTGGCCTTGGCCGGTCCGTGGCGGCGCAGCACCTCCTCCGTCGCTTCGAGGATGCGCTCGGCGGTCAGGGTCTCGCTGGTCGGTGCCATGCCCCCGACCGTACCCGGAGCCCGGTTCAGCTCTCGAGGTGCGCCATCTGGGCCGCCGGGTAGCGCTCGCCGGCGGCCGCCCCGGCCGGCACGGCCTCCTCGATCGCGGCGAGGTCGGCGTCGTCGAGGGTGACCTCCAGGGCGCCCAGCGCCTCGTCGAGCCGGTCGCGGCGGCGGGCGCCGACCAGCGGCACGATGTCCTCGCCCCGGGAGAGCACCCAGGCGATCGCGATCTGCGCGACGCTGACGCCCTTCTGCTCGGCGATCTTCCGCAGCGCCTCCACGAGGCCCAGGTTGTGCCGGAGGTTGTCCCCCTGGAAGCGGGGCGACATCGCGCGGAAGTCGCCCGGGCCCAGCTGCCGGTCGGCCGTGAAGTGACCGGAGATCAGCCCCCGGGAGAGCACCCCGTAGGCGGTGACGCCGATGCCCAGTTCGCGTGTGGTGGGCAGGACCTCGGCCTCGATGCCGCGGGAGATCAGGGAGTACTCGATCTGCAGGTCGGAGATCGGCGCGGTGGCGGCGGCCCGGCGGATCGTGGCGGCGCCGACCTCGCTGAGGCCGATGTGCCGCACGTACCCCGCCTCGACCAGTTCCGCGATCGCCCCGACCGTCTCCTCGACCGGCACGTCGGAGTCGAGCCGGGCGATGCGGTAGACGTCGATGTGGTCGACGCCGAGCCGCTGCAGGGAGTAGGCGGCGAAGTTCTTCACCGCGGCGGGCCGTCCGTCGTAGCCCGACCAGCTGCCGTCCGGGCCGCGCAGGGCGCCGAACTTGACGCTGACCAGGGCCTGTTCGCGCCGGGCTGCGGGGGCGGCGCGCAGGGCCTCGCCGATCAGCATCTCGTTGTGGCCCATGCCGTAGAAGTCGCCGGTGTCGAGGAGGGTGACGCCCGCTTCGAGCGCCGCGTGGATCGTCGCGACGGACTCCGCCCGGTCCGCCTCGCCGTACAGGGCGGACATGCCCATGCAGCCGAGACCGAGGGCGGAGACCTGGGGGCCGGTGGTTCCGAGGGAACGCGTTCGCATCGTCATGCCCTCCACGATGGCATGACAGCTGACAGATTTCAATATCTGTCATTCAATACTTGTCAGTGCCGTCGCTCCGGTGGTCGCCGCTACCGGGCCGTCATCGCGAGCTTCGCGCCCAGCGCCACGAACGACCCGGCGAAACCCCGGCGCAGCCACGCCATGACCCGCGGCCGGCTCAGCACCCGGCCGCGCACCGCCCCGGCCAGCAGCCCGTACGCGGCGAACACCAGGAAGGTGGCCAGCATGAACACCCCGCCGAGCCCGGCCATGCGGACCACCGCGTGCGGCTCCCCGGGGCTCACGAACTGCGGCAGGAAGGCGAAGAAGAAGACCGTCAGCTTCGGATTGAGGATGTTGATCAGCACGCCCCGCACGATCACCCGCCGTGCGGACGGGGGTGCGGCCTCGCCCTCCTGCGCCGTGAGGGTGTCCTTGTCGCGCAGGGTGGCCCAGGCCATGTACAGCAGGTAGGCCACGCCGGCGTACTTCAGCACCTGGAAGGCGGTCGCACTGGCGTGCAGCAGGGCGGCCACGCCGGTGACGGTGGCCAGCAGGTGGGGCACGATGCCGAGCGTGCAGCCCACGGCCGCGACGACACCGGCGCGCGGGCCGCGGGAGAGCGCCGCGGCGAGGGTGTGGAGGGCGCCGGTGCCCGGCGTGGCGACGACGATCAGGGTGGTCAGCAGGAAGGCGAGGCTCATGACCCCACCCTCACGTCGCGGTCCTGGCGGCAACAGGGCCAATCGGCACACCCCTTGGGGGGCCACCACCCCTGGACGCGACGATGCCGGGCCCCCTCGGGAGGGACCCGGCACCGTCGTACGGGGAAGAGGCGTCAGCAGCCGATCAGGCGGGCCGCCAGGTAACCCTCGATCTGGTCGAGGGAGACGCGCTCCTGCTTCATCGAGTCGCGCTCGCGGACGGTGACCGCGTTGTCCTCGAGCGTGTCGAAGTCGACGGTCACGCAGAACGGCGTACCGATCTCGTCCTGGCGGCGGTAGCGGCGGCCGATGGCGCCGGCGTCGTCGAACTCGATGTTCCAGTTCTGCCGGAGCGCCTGGGCCAGGCCCTTGGCCTTCGGGGACAGCTCGGGGTTGCGGGACAGCGGCAGGACCGCGACCTTGACCGGGGCGAGGCGGTGGTCCAGGCGCAGCACGGTGCGCTTCTCCAGCTTGCCCTTGGCGTTGGGCGCCTCGTCCTCGACGTAGGCGTCCAGCAGGAACGCCAGCATGGCGCGGCCGACACCGGCCGCGGGCTCGATCACGTAGGGGGTCCAGCGCTCGCCGGCCTCCTGATCGAAGTACGTCAGGTCCTGGCCGGAGGCCTTGGAGTGGGCGCCGAGGTCGTAGTCCGTGCGGTTGGCCACGCCCTCCAGCTCACCCCACTCGCTGCCGCCGAACTGGAAGCGGTACTCGATGTCGGCGGTGCGCTTGGAGTAGTGGGAGAGCTTCTCCTTCGGGTGCTCGTACCACCGCATGTTCTCCTCGCGCAGGCCCAGGCCGGTGTACCAGTTCCAGCGCTGCTCCATCCAGTACTCCTGCCACTTCTCGTCCTCGCCCGGCTTGACGAAGAACTCCATCTCCATCTGCTCGAACTCGCGGGTGCGGAAGATGAAGTTGCCGGGCGTGATCTCGTTGCGGAAGGACTTGCCCATCTGGGCGATGCCGAACGGCGGCTTGCGGCGCGAAGTGGTCTGCACCTGCGAGAAGTTGGTGAAGATGCCCTGCGCGGTCTCGGGGCGCAGGTAGGCGACGGAGCCGGAGTCCTGCGTGGGGCCGAGGTGGGTGGACAGCAGGCCCGAGAACTGCTTGGGCTCGGTGAACTGGCCCTTGTTGCCGCAGTTGGGGCAGTTGACGTCGGCCAGGCCGTTCTCCGGCAGGCGCTTGTGCTTGGCCTCGTAGGCCTCCTCCAGGTGGTCCGCGCGGAACCGCTTGTGGCAGGAGGTGCACTCGGTCAGCGGGTCCGTGAAGGTGGCGACGTGGCCGGAGGCGACCCAGACCTCGGGGGCCAGGATCACGGACGAGTCGATACCCACGACGTCCTCCCGGGACGTCACCATGTAGCGCCACCACTGGCGCTTGAGGTTCTCCTTGAGCTCGACACCGAGCGGGCCGTAGTCCCAAGCGGCGCGCTGACCGCCGTAGATCTCACTACAGGGGAATACGAAGCCACGGCGCTTGCTCAGGCTGACGATGGTGTCGATCTTGTCGGCGGCCACGGTGCTCTCTTCATTACGACGACGGGCGTTGAAGCGAGATGCTTCCAGCGAATGATTCAGGTTACCGGCGGGGGCGCCCCCTCAATCAAATCGCTCCCCCTGTGCGGGCCTCAAGGCCCTGGTGAGACCGTTTGTTGACAACGGTTTCCATATTTGTTGAAAATGACTGTCATGAACGTACGACGACGCCTCATACCCGCCGCCCTGGCCTCCGCTCTCGGCCTCGGCGCCCTCACCGCCTGCTCCAGCGACAGCGCGGCGACGGGCAACACGGACAAGTTCGACGTCGTCGCCTCCTTCTACCCGATGGCGTTCCTCGCCGAGCAGATCGGCGGCGACCACGCCCACGTCACCAGCCTCACCGAGCCGGGCCAGGAGCCGCACGACCTGGAGATCAGCACCCAGCAGCGCGCGCAGCTGGAGGAGGCCGACGCCGCGCTCTACCTCAAGGGCCTGCAGCCGGCCGTCGACGAGGCCGTCGCCCAGACCGGCGTCGAGACGAAGATCGACGCGGCCGGCCTCACCCACCTCGAGGACCACGGCACCGGCGGCCACAGCCACGAGGGCGAGGAGGGCCACTCCGAGGAAGGCCACTCCGAGGAGGACGAGCACGGCCGCGACCCGCACGTCTGGCTCGACCCGGTGAAGTACGCCGAGATCGCCCGGGGTGTCGGCAAGGCCTTCGAGAAGGCCGACCCCGACCACGCGGCCGACTACGAGAAGAACACCGCGGCCCTGGTGAAGAAGCTGAACGCCCTGGACGCCGACTTCGAGGACGGCCTGAAGAACACCCGGAGCAAGGTCTTCTTCACCAACCACGCCGCCTTCGGCTACCTCGCCGAGCGCTACGGCCTCACCCAGGAGGCCATCTCCGGCGTCGACCCCGAGAGCGAGCCCAGCGCCGCCCGGGTCAGGGAGCTCCAGCAGGAGGCCAGGGCCGACGGCGTCACCACCGTCTTCTACGAGACACTGGTCTCCGACAAGACCGCGAAGACCCTCGCCCGCGACGCGAACCTGAAGACGGACGTCCTCGACCCGCTGGAGGGCATCACCGACAGGTCCCGCGGTGACGACTACTTCCAGGTCATGGAATCCAACCTCAAGGCCCTGCAGAAGGCCCTGGGCGCCAAGTGATCGACCCATCGGAGGACGGCATGACCGAGCCCGTCGTATCCCTGCGCGGAGTCCGCGCGGACCTGGGCTCGCGCCCCGTGCTGCGCGGCATCGACCTCACCGTGCGCAGCGGCGAGGTCGTCGCGCTGCTCGGCGCGAACGGCTCGGGCAAGTCCACGGCCGTGCGCAGCATCATCGGCCAGGTGCAGACCGGCGCCGGCGAGATCCGGCTGTTCGGCACCGACCGCGCGCGCTTCCGCGACTGGCACCGCGTGGGCTACGTCCCTCAGCGCACCACGGCCGCGGGCGGCGTGCCCGCCACGGTGACCGAGGTGGTGTCCTCCGGCCGCCTGTCGCGGACCCGCTTCGGCGTGCTGCGCAAGGCCGACCACGCGGCCGTACGGCGCGCCCTGGAGCTCGTCGGCATGGCCGACCGGGCGAAGGACCCCGTCGACGCCCTGTCCGGCGGCCAGCACCAGCGCGTCCTGATCGCCCGCGCCCTGGCCTCCGAGCCCGAGCTGCTGATCATGGACGAGCCGATGGCCGGCGTCGACCTGGCCAGCCAGGAGGTCCTCGCGCACACGCTCACCGAGCAGGTCTCGCAGGGCACCACCGTGCTGCTCGTGCTGCACGAACTCGGCCCGCTGGAGCCCCTGATCGACCGGGCGGTCGTCCTGCGCGACGGCTGCGTCGTGCACGACGGACCGCCCCCGAAGGCCGTCGGGCAGCACGCCCTGCCCGGCCACGACCACGTGCACCCGCACGCACCCGCGGGCGCCGAACCGATCCGCACGGGACTGCTGAGCTGATGGACTTCCTCGACTACGCCTTCATGCAGCGGGCCCTGCTCGCCGCCGTCCTGGTCGGCATCACCGCCCCCGCGGTCGGCATCTACCTGGTCCAGCGCCGCCAGGCCCTGATGGGCGACGGCATCGGCCACGTCGCGATGACCGGCGTCGGCCTCGGCTTCCTGCTCACCTGGTCCCCGGTGTGGATGGCGACCCTGGTCTCCGTCCTCGGCGCGGTCCTCATGGAGCTGATCCGCTGGTACGGCCGCACCCGCGGCGACATCGCCCTCGCGATGCTCTTCTACGGCGGCATGGCCGGCGGTGTGATGTTCATCAACCTCGCGCCGACGGGCTCCAACGCCAACCTGACGTCGTACCTGTTCGGTTCCCTGTCGACGGTGTCCGAGTCGGACGTGACGGCGATCTGCGTGCTGGCCGCCTTCGTCGTCCTGGTCACCCTGGGCCTGCGCCGGCAGCTCTTCGCGGTCAGCCAGGACGAGGAGTTCGCCCGGGTGACGGGCCTGCCGGTGCGCGTGCTGAACCTGCTGACCGCGGTCACCGCGGCCGTCACGGTGACGGTGGCGATGCGCGTGGTGGGCCTGCTGCTGGTGAGCGCGCTGATGGTGGTGCCGGTCGCGGCCGCCCAGCAGATCGCCCGCAGCTTCGCCGCGACCTTCGTGATCGCGGTGGCCATCGGGGTGAGCGTGACGATCGGCGGCACGGTCACCTCGTACTACCAGGACGTGCCGCCCGGGGCGACCATCGTGCTGCTGACCATCGGCGCGTTCGTCGTGCTGACGGCGCTCGCCGCCCCGCTGGCACGCCGTCGCGCCCGGGCCCGGGCGGCCGCCCGCGGCGCGGCCGATCCCGCCGAGTGCGCGATCCCGGGCAGCCGTCAGTCGGCCGACGAGGTCGGCGTCTGACCGCCCTCGCACCGGGCTGGCACAATGGCCCGGGCAAGGCAGACGTGAGGAGGCAACGGTGACGACCGCTGGACCGTCCGTGAAGGGCCGCGCCACCAAGCAGCGCGCCGCCGTGGCGGCGGCCCTGCAGGAGGTCGACGAGTTCCGCAGCGCGCAGGAACTGCACGACATGCTCAAGCACAAGGGCGACTCGGTCGGGCTCACCACGGTCTACCGCACCCTGCAGTCCCTCGCCGACGCCGGCGAGGTCGACGTCCTGCGCACGGCCGACGGCGAGTCCGTCTACCGCCGCTGCTCCACCGACGACCATCACCACCACCTCGTGTGCCGCGGCTGCGGCAAGGCCGTGGAGGTGGAGGGCCCGGCCGTGGAGACGTGGGCCGAGGCCATCGCCGCCGAGCACGGCTTCGTGAACGTGGCCCACACGGTGGAGATCTTCGGCACCTGCGCGGAGTGCGCGGCGGCCGCGAAGTAGGCAGCCGGGCCGGGGATCAGCAGACCTCAGGAACCCCCGGGTCTCCCGGCCCGCTCCGGCAGCGCCGACGTGACCGCGGCGAGGAGCAGCACCGCTGCGGCGATGACGAGCAGCGCCCGCCCGGTGCCCAGCGGCACCAGCAGCAGCGTGCCCAGCACTCCGCCGGCGAAGATGCCGCCGACCGTGGCCGTCCAGCGCGTCCGCGCCAGCCGCTGCTTCACCGGTACCCCGCGCAGCGCCGTCCGCGGGCGCCTCAGCACGTCGTTGACGAGCTCGGCGATCGCCGTCTGGCTCAGCAGCGTCGGCATGCCCGGCACGTGGACGCGCAGCGCGGTCGAGGCCCGTACCCCCATGGCCAGGGCGACCAGCGCGATGACAACGTGGTCCTGGCCGGCGTCGGCGGCGGCCTGCGTGCCGTGCCGCCACAGCGTCACCGCGCCGGCGGCCACCAGCAGCACGGCCTCGCACACCAGCCCGGCCGGGAACCAGCCCCGCCCCCGGTCAGCCACCGCCTTCAGGGCGAGAGCGGCGAGAGCGGCTCCGGCGATGAACGCCCCGATGGCGGTGACGGGCCGCGCCACCGGGACGTCCCCGTCCCCGGCGAGGGCGAAGGACAGGAAGAGCACGTTGCCGGTGGCCAGGGCGCAGAAGACCTTCCCCATGGTCAGGAAGCTGACGGCGTCGACGGCGCCGGCCAGCACGGTGAGGACGGTCATGACGGCCACCCGCCGGGTGTCGGTCGCGAGGGCCGGGGAGGCATCGGGCATGCGGCCAGTGTGAGCACCCCGCCCCGGACCCGGCGGGATGCGCGGCCCGGACACGCGGCCGTACGCCCCGCGCGGCCCGGGGAAGACGCCCGCGCCGGGCCCGCGGCAGCGGCCGGTCGACCGCCGGGACGCCTACCCGGCCGCCACCAGCCCACGCGCGTCGAGCCGGTGGCGGATCAGCAGGGCCAGGCCCGAGGAAGCCAGGATGACGGCTCCGCCGACGCGCAGGAGGAGGTCGTAGGCGCGCTCCGGGCCCGTCTCGGGGGTGAGGGAGGTGATCGCCGCGGCGACGGCTGCCAGGGCGATGGCGCCCAGGGTGACCAGTGCGGTCAGCACCACCCCCGAAGCCTCCCCGGCCCGCGTGGGGGAGACCACCTGCTGCGTGGCGACGCTGGCGAACGTCCAGCCCAGCCCGAGCCCGAGCGCGCACCAGGTGAACACGGGCAGGTAGAACCACCAGGACCAGGCCCAGCTGAGCCCGATCATGCCGGTGCCGGCGATGGCCCCGGCCAGGGCCATCACGCTCGTGGCCCGCATCCGGGTGGACAGCCAGGCGCCGATCGGCCCGGCGCAGGCGACCATCACGGCCGGGGCGAGGAAGACCGTGCCGGACAGGATCGCCGACAGTCCCCGCACCTGCTGCAGCTGCAGGGTGGCCAGGAACACGGTGACCGCGTAGCCCATGTTGGCGACCGAGCCCATCACGGTGACCAGGTCGAAGCGGATGTTGCGGAAGAGCCGGAAGTCGACCAGCGGGTGCCGGCAGCTCCGCTCGCGCAGTACGAACAGGGCTCCGGCCACCACGGCGACGGCGAACAGGGTCAGCGTGCGGGCGTGGTCCCAGCCCCAGGCGCTCCCCCGCTCCACGGCGAGGGTCAGCGCGGCCAGGGAGGTGACGACGGCCAGGCAGCCGGGCAGGTCGATCTGGCGGGGTGCGGCCTCGTCCCGGGAGTCGGGCACGAAGCGCAGCGCGATCAGCAGGGACAGCGCGCTGAGCGGTGCCAGCAGCCAGAAGATCCACCGCCAGCCCGGCCCGTCGCTGAAGCCGCCGCCGACGAACGGCCCGAGGGCGGTGCCGACGTTGGCGATGCCGAACATCGCGCCGAGCGCACGGGCCCGCCCCTCCCCGGGGAAGGCGTTGCTGATCACGGACACCGACACGGGGAAGACCAGTGCCGCGCCGGCGCCCTGCACGATCCGCGCCACGACCAGCACGCCGAGGCCGGGCGCGAGGGCGCAGCCTACGGAGGCGACGGCGAACACCCCGATCCCGGCGAGCAGGACGGGGCGCCGGCCCAGCAGGTCGCCGAGGCGTCCGCCGACGATGAACAGGCAGCCCACCGCGAGCATGTAGGCGGACAGGGTCCACTGCGCCGCGGAGACGGTGGTGCCGAAGTCCGCGGAGATCCCGGGGATCGCCAGGTTGAGCGCGAAGAAGTCCAGCTGGATGCAGAACAGGGCCAGCGAGGCCGCGGCGAGGGCCCCGGACCGGTTCGTGGTGGTCCGCGGTGCGCCGGCAGTCGTCGTACCCATGTCACCAGGACACCGCCGCCCCGGCCCGGCTGCCACCGGGAAGCGGCGCCGGGCCGGACGGGACCGCCGGGACCGCCGGACCGCCGGGACCGCCTACTGCCTGCCCTCCATGGCCAGCAGTTCCTCGTTCGGGATCGCCCCGCCGAAGCGCCGGTCCCGGGAGGCGAACTCCAGGCAGGCCCGCCACAGGTCACGCCGGTCGAAGTCGGGCCACAGCACGTCCTGGAAGACCATCTCGGCGTAAGCGCTCTGCCACAGCAGGTAGTTGGAGGTGCGCTGCTCGCCGCTGGGGCGCAGGAACAGGTCAACGTCCGGCATGTCGGGGTAGTACAGGTACTTGGCGAAGGTCTTCTCGGTGACCTTGGACGGGTCGAGCCGGCCGCTCCTGACGTCCTCGGCGAGCGCCTTGGCCGCGTCGGCGATCTCGGCCCGGCCGCCGTAGTTCATGCAGAAGTACAGGGTCAGCCGGTCGTTGTCCTTGGTCTGCTCCTGGGCGACCTGGAGTTCCTTGGCCACCGAGCGCCACAGCTTGGGCATCCGGCCGACCCAGCGCACCCGGATGCCGAGTTCGTCGAGCTGGTCGCGGGTCTTGCGGATGAAGTCCCGGTTGAAGTTCATCAGGAAGCGCACCTCGTCGGGCGACCGCTTCCAGTTCTCGGTGGAGAAGGCGTAGAGGGAGATGGCGCCCACGCCCATCTCGATGGCGCCCTGCAGCACGTCCAGCACGCGCTCGGCACCCACCTTGTGCCCCTCGGTGCGGGGCAGGCCGCGGTCCTTGGCCCAGCGTCCGTTGCCGTCCATGACGATCGCCACATGCCGCGGCACGAGCTCCCCGAGCTTCGGGGGCCGCGCGCCGGACGGGTGCGGCTCCGGCGTCCTGTACTCGCGGCGCTGGCGCCCCAGGATCCCGCGTACGGCCATGTGTGTCTCGTCTCCTCGGCTTGCTTGCTTGTGACTTCTCGCTTGTTACTTCTCGACGTAGCGCAGCGAGCGCAGGCCGCGCTCCATGTGCCAGTGCAGGTAGGCGGACACCAGCCCGCTGCCCTCCCGGACGTGGCGCGCCTCGCACGCGTCCGCGGTCTCCCAGTCCCCCGTCAGCAGTGCGCCGAGGAGTTCCAGGGCCTGGGGCGAGGGTACGACGCTGCCGGGCACCCGGCAGTCCGCGCAGACGGATCCGCCCGAGGCGACCGAGAAGAAGCGGTTGGGTCCGGGCATCCCGCACCTCGCGCAGTCGCCGAAGGTCGGGGCGTACCCGTTCACAGCCAGTGAGCGCAGCAGGAAGGCGTCGAGGACCAGGTGCGGGGCGTGCTCGCCCCGGGCGAGGGTGCGCAGGGCGCCGACGAGCAGCAGGTACTGCTGCACGGCCGGCTCGCCCTCGTGGTCGGTGAACCGCTCGGCGGTCTCCAGCATGGCGGTGCCGGCGGTGTACCGGGCGTAGTCGGTGACGATCCCGCCGCCGTAGGGCGCGATGGTCTCGCTCTGGGTGCACAGCGGCAGCCCGCGGCCGACCAGTTCGCTGCCCTTGGCGAAGAACTGCACGTCGACGTGGGAGAACGGTTCGAGGCGGGCGCCGAACTTGGACTTGGTCCGGCGCACGCCGCGGGCCACGGCCCGTACCCGCCCGTGACCGCGGGTGAGCAGCGTGATGATCCGGTCCGCCTCACCCAGCTTCTGGGTGCGCAGCACGATGCCGTCGTCGCGGAACAGACTCATGCGCCCATTCTCGCCTACGCGCGCACTCCCCCGGCCGTGAGGTGGGTCAAGGCACTTCGCCCCTGCTGCGCGCGTCGGCGTGCGCGGTCGCCGCACTCAGCCGCTCGGCCGGGGTGGCGTGCCGGACGGCGCGGGGGTCGGCGTCCCACTCCCGGCCGCCCCCGTACGGCCTCAGCTGGACGTAGGGCCCCTCGTGCCCCATGACGATGCCGATGCGCCCACTGCGGGTGTCCACGACGTGCGCGCCGACCGGGGGCCTCACCGCGGCACCGCCGGGAGCCGGCGGGCGCCGCGCGAGGTGATCCGTCCCGTCCCGGGGCCCGTTCCGAGGGCCGTCCCGGGGCCCGTTCCGAGGAGCGGACAGGGCGCCTTCCGCGCGAAACCCGCCGGGTCGGGGCCCCATGACGGCCGGTTGTTTCCGGCCCCGGCGCGTGCTGCCCGCAATTCCTTCACCGCGTCCTCCGCTTCTGTGGCGCCGAGCGCCGCTGACCTGCCCTTACGTGCTCCCCTCCCTTCGCCGCTTTCACTCTTCGCATCCCTTCGGTGACGCTCCGCGTCTATACTCGGTGAGGTTTGTGCCGTGCAAATGCGGGCTGGCACAAGGTGGTTCGGCACCCGTGCGCGCCTCGCACCGGCGGTGCCTCCCCCGGCCGGTTCCTCCTACGGCCGACCCGGACCGTGTCCGGCCCGGCGGGCTCCGGACGGCTCGCCGAACCGGCGTACGTACCGCCGCTGCCAGGGCGTCTCCACCGCGTGGCGGTCGTAGTGGCGGCGCACGTACGCCACCGCCTGCGGGCCGGGGACGCCGTCCAGTACGGCGATGCAGGCCAGGGCCGTACCCGTACGGCCCCGGCCGCCTGCGCAGGCGATCTCCACGCGTTCGCCGGCGGATCGTTCCCACGCCCGGGTCAGTGCGGTGCGGGCCGCCGCCCGGTCCGCCGGGAGGCGGAAGTCGGGCCAGCGGATCCAGTCCGCCGCCCAGGGGACCTGCGGTGGCGGTCCGCCCAGCAGGTACAGGCCGTAGGCGGGAGCGGGGGCGGCCGGATCGAGCGGGCGGCGCAGGCCCCGGCCGCGGATCAGCCGGCCGGAGGGCAGGCGCAGGACACCGGCGCCGCCCTCGCCCCACAGGTCGTCCGTCGCGTCCCCGCCGCCCGTTCCGTCCATGCCGCCCCTTTCGTCCCCGTCGCTCCTCGGCTTTTCCGGTGGTCCCATCCCAGCCCCGCCTGCCGGGCCCGGCAAGCCGGTTCACCGTCAGCCGAAGCGGAGGCGGACCTCCGCGGCCGGGGGTGGATGCCGGGGTTCTGCGCCGCGTCGGCGCCCGCGCACCGCTTCGACTGCCACCATCGTGTCGGTGAGGACGGGTCGGCCCCCGACCCCGTCCACCGACGCGACCCGATGGAGGCTCCATGCCGAACGCCCCGTGGACCGGCGTCGTCCCGCCCGTCTGCACACCCCTGACACCGGACCGCGAGGTGGACGTCCCGTCGCTGCTCCGGCTGGTCGACCACCTGGTGACCGGCGGGGTGCACGGGTTGTTCGTGCTCGGCTCGACCTCCGAGGCGGCCTACCTGACGGACGCGCAGCGCGCACTGGTCGTCGAGTCGGTCGCCGCGCACGTGGGCGGGCAACTGCCGTTGCTGGCCGGGGCGATCGACATGACGACGCCCCGTGTCCTCGGCCACGTCGCCGCGGTGACGGCGGCCGGGGCGCAGGCCGTCGTCGTCACGGCCCCGTTCTACGCCCGCACCCATCCTGCGGAGATCGCCCGCCACTACCGTGCGGTCGCGGCGGCGAGCCCGGTGCCCGTCCTCGCCTACGACATCCCCGTCGCCGTCCACACGAAGCTGCCGGCGGAGGTGGTCCTGGAACTGGCCGCGGACGGCGTGCTCGCCGGGCTGAAGGACTCCAGTGGCGACCTGGCCGCCTTCCGCCGGGTCGTCACCGGGGCCCGGGACCTCCGGCCGGTCTCCGGGTTCAGCGTGCTGACCGGCTCCGAGCTCCTGGTCGACGCGGCCCTGGCGATGGGCGCCGACGGGGCCGTGCCCGGCCTCGGCAACGTCGACCCGGACGGCTATGTGCGCCTGGACCGGCTGCACCGCGCCGGTGATCTCCCAGGGGCCCGGGCCGAACAGGAGCGCCTGTGCGCCCTGTTCGGTCTGGTGTCGGCCGGAGACCCGGCGCGCATGGGACCGAACTCCTCGGCGATCGGCGCCTTCAAGGCCGCCCTGCACCTGCGGGGCGTCATCGACTGCCCCGTCACGGCCGAACCGCAGGTGCCGCTGTCACCGGACGAGGTGGAGCGGGTCGCCCGGCACCTCCTTGCGGCCGGACTCCTGTGAGGCGCCCGTCCGGAGGTCAGGACGGCGTGCGCGCGGCCGCGGCCAGCAGCCGGGTGACGTCGTCCGTGCACAGGGTCAGTGCCGCCCCGACGGTGGCGAGGACGTCCCGCTCGGCCGGGGTGTAGGGCCCGTCCGCCAGCGCGATGCGGGCGCCCTGCAGCAGGATGGACTCGCGGCCGACGGTGGCCAGGTGCGGGGCGAGCGGGTCCAGGGCCTCGTGGAGCTCTATGGCCAGTCCCGCGCCGCAGGGTTCGCCGGTGATGCGGCCGGTGTCCGCCTCCAGCGCTTCGACGAGGGCGGCCAGCTGCTCCTCCGTGCAGTCGTCGAAGCCGGCCGCGCGCACGGCGAGCACGGCGGCCTCCAGTGCCGTACGGGAGGAGGCGCCGCCCGCGGCGAGCACCGCCAGGGCGACGGTGTGCACGGCGTCGCGGAGCATCGCGGAGAAGCGGGTGGTGGTCGGGTGGTCCAGGACGTCGGTGCCGAAGTGGCGGCGGCAGGCGGCGCACTCGATTACCGGTCCGGTCTCGCCGCGCGGCATCACCGGCACACCGCACACGGCGAAGCGCCGTTGCCCGGTCAGCCGCTGGTAGTTGCGGTCGCCGCCGCAGCCGGGGCAGAAGAACTCCCCGTCACCGGCGGCCGTCCACGCGGTACGGGTGCCCAGGATGCGGGCAAGCCCGGCGGCACGGCCGTTTCGTCCCCGTCCTGGCAGCACGTCGCACCTCCGTCACGCCGCGCGGCAACGTCGCCGCGCTTGCGTGATGTTAGCCACATCCGGGACGAGGAGTCAGCACCCCGGAGGAGACCTTTCCGTGACCCTCACAGCAATTGGCCGGTATGTGACGGGGCTCCGCCCGCCGGACCGCGGCGGACGGAGCCCTCGAATCGCCTCCAGGGCTGGTCAGCGCGTCGTGCGGTTGACGGCCGAGACGACGGCCTTCAGCGAGGCCCGCGTCGTGTTCGCGTCGATTCCGATGCCCCACAGGACCTTGTCGCCGATCGCGCACTCGATGTAGGAGGCGGCCTGCGCGGAGGCGCCCTCGCTCATCGTGTGCTCCTGGTAGTCCAGCAGGCGTACGTCGATGCCGATGGACTGCAGCGCGTCGAAGAAGGCCGAGATCGGACCGTTGCCGGTACCGGTCAGCACGGTGTCCTTGCCGTCGACGGTGGCCTCGACGGTGAGCGTGTCGACGCCGTCGCGGTCCGTGGTGGACTGCCCGTTCCTGACCTGGATGCGGCCCCAGGGGTTCTGCGGGTTGGGCAGGTACTCGTCCTGGAACACGGCCCAGATGTCCTTGGGCGTGACCTCGCCGCCCTCGGCGTCGGTCTTCGCCTGGATGATCTTCGAGAACTCGATCTGCATCCGGCGGGGCAGTTCCAGCTTGTGGTCGTTCTTCAGGACGTAGGCGATACCGCCCTTGCCGGACTGCGAGTTGACCCGGATGACGGCCTCGTAGGAGCGGCCGACGTCCTTGGGGTCGATCGGCAGGTACGGCACGGCCCACTCGATGTCGTCGACGGTGACGCCCTTGGCGGCCGCCTCGGCCTCCATCGCGTCGAAGCCCTTCTTGATCGCGTCCTGGTGGGAGCCGGAGAAGGACGTGTAGACCAGGTCGCCCACGTACGGGTGGCGCGGGTGGACCTCCATCTGGTTGCAGTACTCCCACGTGCGACGGATCTCGTCGATGTCGGAGAAGTCGATCTGCGGGTCGACGCCCTGGGAGAACAAATTCATGCCCAGGGTGACCAGGTCGACGTTGCCGGTGCGCTCGCCCTGCCCGAACAGGCAGCCCTCCACGCGGTCGGCGCCGGCCATCAGCGCCAGCTCTGCGGCGGCGACGGCGGTGCCGCGGTCGTTGTGCGGGTGCACCGACAGGCAGACGTACTCGCGGCGGGAGAGGTTGCGGCCCATCCACTCGAAGCGGTCGGCGTGCGTGGAGGGCGTGGAACGCTCGACGGTGGCCGGCAGGTTCAGGATGATCTCGCGGCCCGGGCCCGGCTGGTAGACGTCCATGACCGCCTCGCAGACCTCCAGGGCGAAGTCCAGCTCGGTGTCGGTGAAGATCTCCGGGCTGTACTGGTAGCCGAACTCGGTCTCGGGGCCCAGCAGCTTCTCGGCGTACTCCATGACCAGGCGCGTGCCGTCGACGGCGATCTGCTTGATGTCCTCCCGGGAGCCGCGGAAGACGACCCGGCGGAAGACGGGGGCCGTGGCGTTGTACAGATGCACGGTGGCGCGCTTGGCGCCCTTCAGCGACTCCACCGTGCGCTCGATCAGGTCCTCGCGGGCCTGGGTCAGTACGGAGATGGTGACGTCGTCGGGGATGGCCCCGGGCTCCTCGATGATGGAGCGCACGAAGTCGAAGTCGGTCTGGCCGGACGCCGGGAAGCCGACCTCGATCTCCTTGTAGCCCATCTTCACCAGCAGATCGAACATGGCGCGCTTGCGGGCGGGCGACATGGGGTCGATCAGGGCCTGGTTGCCGTCGCGCAGGTCGGTGGAGAGCCAGCGGGGGGCGGTGGTGACGCGCTGGTCCGGCCAGGTGCGGTCCGGGATGTCGACCTGCTCGTAGCGGCCGTACTTGTGGATCGGCAGGGAACTGGGCTGCTGGCGGTTCGCCATGATGCGGTGGCTCCTCAAGGGGTGTCCGGAAGGACGGCCGACGACGCAGCACCAAGCTCCGCGGGGAGGGAGTCGGCCTCGACTACAGGCCCTCGCCGCGGCAGCTAAGGAGAAGCAGCCCGAAACGCATGATGCGCAGCATGCTAGCCGAGCCCCCTCCGGCGCGCGGGGTCGTATCAGTATGCGGGACCGGACGCCCATACGGGACAAAAAGTGCGCCATACCACTCCGCTACAGCGCGTGAGCACTGGTGTCCCGGTATTTCACCAATCATGGTGGCGAGTAGTGACAGTACGGTCACGCAGTGCAAAGGTGCCGGACATGACGACGCACGGGGGCTTCGAGCCCGTCTTCTGCACCATCGTCCCGCCCCACGTCCTCGACCGGCTCGCCCAGGCCGAGGACCCCGCACTCGCCGGGCCCGCCCGCCGCACCCTGCAGCGCGACGCCTTCGAGCGCACCCAGCGCCGGCTGACCACGGTCCTCGGCGCCGCGGCGGTCCCCTCCGTCGCCGAGGGCCGGCCGCGGCGCACGATCCACGACGCCCGGCACGGCACCGAACTGCCCGGCCACCGGGTCCGCGGCGAGGGCGACGAGCCGGGCGGGGACGCCACGGTCAACCGCGCCTACGCGGGGCTCGGCGCCACCTTCGAGCTGTTCCTGAACGCCTACCGCCGCGACTCCATCGACGGCGACGGTCTGCCGCTGGACGCGACCGTGCACTACGACCGCGACTACAACAACGCGTTCTGGAACGGCGAGCAGATGGTCTTCGGCGACGGGGACGGCGAGATCTTCCTCGACTTCACCATCCCGGTCGACGTGATCGGCCACGAACTCGCGCACGGCGTCACGCAGTACACCGCCAACCTCACCTACTTCGGGCAGCCGGGCGCGCTCAACGAGTCCCTCTCGGACGTCTTCGGCGCGCTGATCAAGCAGTACGCGCTCGGCCAGAGTGCCGCCGAGGCCGACTGGCTGATCGGCGCGGGCCTGCTCGCCCCGCGGGTGACGGGCACGGCGCTGCGCTCCATGAAGGCACCCGGCACCGCCTACGACGACGACGTGCTGGGCAAGGACCCGCAGCCGGCGACGATGGACGACTTCGTGCGCACCGGGCGGGACAACGGCGGCGTCCACATCAACTCGGGCATCCCCAACCACGCCTTCTACCTCGCGGCCACGGCGCTGGGCGGCCACGCCTGGGAACGGGCGGGGCAGATCTGGTACGACGTGCTGACCGGCGGCGAGCTGAAGCAGCAGGCGCTGTTCGCGGACTTCGCCGCGCTCACCGTCGCGGCCGCCCGGGCGCGGTTCGGTGACGGGGAGGAGCTGGACGCCGTGTCGAAGGCGTGGGAGAGGGTCGGGGTGCGGACGCCGTAGTTCCGTACTAGACAGGTGCCATGCGGATTCAGGTGAGGCGCACGGGCGGGTTCGCGGGCATCGAGCGGTACGCCGAGGTCGACACCTCGGGCCGCTCGGACGCCCCCGAGTGGCACGACCTGGCCGAGCAGGCCGTCGCCGCGGGCCGGAGCACACCGCCGGTCGGCGTCCCGGACGGGTTCAGCTACCAGATCTCCATCGACGGCAGGACGGTCTACGCGGCCGACCCGCGGCTGACGGACGAGCAGCGCAGACTGATCTCGCGCGTGCTGAAGGAGGGGGCGTGACGGAGGGCGGGGCGTGACGGCGGGCGGGGCGTGAGGGCCCGTTCCGACGCGGCCGTTGACTTCCGTTACCGACGGTACGGATGATCCAGCGCATGGTGACTGACGCAGGCAAGGCGATCCCCCGCTTCCCGGCCGGCTTCCTCTGGGGCGTGTCGACCTCGGCGCACCAGATCGAGGGCGCGGCCGGGCTGCGCGAACCCTCCGTGTGGGACGCCTTCACGGCCGAGCCGGGGCGGGTGAAGGACGGTTCGACGGCCGAGGTGGCCTGCGACCACGTCCACCGCCACCGCGAGGACGTGGCGCTTCTGGCGGACCTGGGCGTGGACGCCTACCGCTTCTCGGTGTCCTGGCCGCGGGTGCGCTCCGCGCAGGGCCTGGACTTCTACGACCGGCTGGTGGACGAGCTGTGCGCGGCGGGCGTCCGGCCGGTGCCCACGCTCTTCCACTGGGACCTGCCGGCGGACCTGGACTGGCTGGAGCGGGACACGGCCGCGCGCTTCGCCGAGTACGTGGAGCGGGTGGCGGGCCGGCTCGGTGACCGCGTGACCAAGTGGATCACACTGAACGAGCCCGCGGAGCACACCCTGCTCGGTCACGCGCTGGGCGTGCACGCACCCGGCCGGCGGCTGCTGTTCGACGCGCTGCCGGTCGCCCACCACCAGCTGCTGGCCCACGGGCTGGGCGTGCGCGCCCTGCGGGCCGCGGGCGCCACGGACATCGGGATCGCCAACTCGCACGGGCCGACCTGGCCGGCCTCCGACGCGACGGCGGACCGGGAGGCCGCCGACTTCTACGACCTGCTGCTGAACCGCCTGTTCGCGGACCCGCTGCTGCTGGGCCGCTACCCGGACGGCATCGCCGATCTGATGCCCGGCGACGTGGCCGCCGATCTGGAGGTGATCGCCGAGCCCCTCGACTGGTACGGGATCAACTACTACGCCCCGACCAGGGTGGGGGCGCCGCAGGGAACGGAGATCGAGTTCGGCGGGGTCACCATGCCCGCGGAACTGCCCTTCTCCGTACGGCGGATCGAGGGCCGGCCGGTCACCGACTTCGGCTGGCCGGTGGTGCCCGAAGGCCTCACGGAAGTGCTCACGACGTTCCGCGACCGCTACGGCGACCGCCTCCCGCCCGTGGTCGTCACCGAGAACGGGTGCTCCTGTCCCGGTCTCGACGACCAGGACCGGATCACCTACCTGGACGGTCATGTGCGGGCGCTGCACGCGGCGATGGAGGCGGGCGTCGACGTGCGCGGCTACTTCGTGTGGTCCCTGCTGGACAACTTCGAGTGGGCGGAGGGCTACGCGCGCCGCTTCGGCCTGGTCCATGTCGACTTCGGCACCCAGGAACGCACCCCGAAGTCCTCGTACCGCTGGTACCGGGACATGCTGAAAAGCCGGACGGTGAAGGACTGATGCGTATCGCGAAGATGGTTGCAGTCTGAACTGCGCTGCGAGCATAGTTACTTGTGTGATCCGCGGCCGGATCCCCGCACTTCCCGTGCCGGCCGGGTCGCCGACCGCTCGCGCCGCCCTCGCCTGTTCTTCCACCCCCCACGGAAGGCGACCCCCGTGTCCCCCCACACGACGTCCACCCCACGGTTCCTCGAGGCGGTGCGCCCCGGCCGCGCCGACTGGCTGGAACTGCCGCCGCTGCGGACCAGCGCCGGTCTGGCCCGGCGCGCCCTGCGGGACCGGCTGGCCTCGTGGCAGGTGCCCGACGAGGTGTGCGCCGACGCCGTGCTGCTGGTGTCGGAACTGGTCACCAACGCCGTGCTGCACACGCTCAGCGAACGGATCCTGTGCGGGGTGCAGCTGCTGACCGACGCCCGGCTGCGGATGGAGGTGCACGACGGGGACCGCTCCGGGCGCGGCATCCCCGCCTGCTGCCCGGGCCCGGACGACGAGGGCGGACGGGGCCTGCTGCTGGTCCGGGAAGTCGCGGACGCCTGGGGTGTCGTCCGCTCGCCGCTCACGGGCGGCAACGCCGTGTGGGCGAGCTTCGCGACGGCGTCCTAGCGGCCCGGGATCAGAACCCCAGACGCCGCAGCTGCTTGGGGTCCCGCTGCCAGTCCTTGGCGACCTTCACGTGCAGGTCGAGGAAGACGGGCGTGCCCAGCAGGGCCTCGATCTGCTTGCGGGACTTGATGCCGACCTCCTTCAGGCGCTTGCCCTTGGGGCCGATGACGATGCCCTTCTGGCTGGAGCGCTCGATGAAGAGGTTGGCGTGGATGTCGAGCAGGGGCTTGTCGGCGGGGCGGTCCTCGCGGGGGAGCATCTCCTCGACCACGACGGCGATGGAGTGCGGCAGCTCGTCACGGACCCCCTCCAGGGCGGCCTCGCGGATCAGCTCCGCGACCATGACCTGCTCGGGCTCGTCCGTCAGGTCGCCCTCGGGGTAGAGGGCGGGGCCCTCGGGCAGCAGCGGGATCAGGAGGTCGGCCAGCAGCTGGACCTGCTGGTCGCCGACCGCCGAGACCGGGACGATCTCCGCCCACTCGATGCCCAGTTCCTTGCCCAGCTGGTCGACGGCGATCAGCTGCTCGGCGAGGGTCTTGCCGTCGACGAGGTCCGTCTTGGTGACGATGGCGACCTTCGGCGACTTCTTGATCCCCGCCAGCTCCTTGGCGATGAAGCGGTCGCCGGGGCCGATCTTCTCGTTCGCGGGCAGGCAGAAGCCGATCGCGTCGACCTCGGCCCAGGTGGTGCGCACCACGTCGTTCAGCCGCTCGCCGAGCAGCGTGCGCGGCTTGTGCAGGCCCGGGGTGTCGACCAGGATCAGCTGGGCGTCCTCACGGTGCACGATGCCCCGCACGGTGTGCCGGGTCGTCTGCGGCCGGTTGGAGGTGATCGCCACCTTCTGCCCGACCAGAGCGTTCGTCAGGGTGGACTTGCCCGCGTTGGGGCGGCCGACGAAGCAGGCGAAGCCGGCACGGTGGGCGGTCTCGCCGGACTTCTCGGATGACTCTGCGCGAACACTCATGCCGCCATTCTCCCTGATCCTCCGGGCCGCTCCGCACAGCGGTCCGTCCGCCCCCGCGGCCGTGTGCTCGCCGGGCCCCCGATGCGCGGTGCGGCTCAGTCGAAGACGAACGGGCCGGGCGACTGCGGCCCGGTCGCCGTGCAGGTGGCGGTGAGGCCGAAGGCCGTCAGCCGCAGCGACCCGCCGTGCGCCTCCAGGCGGTCGCCGCGGGCGACGGTGCCGCGCAGGGGGCCGACCTCGACGGGGGCGCCGGCCGCCAGGGCCGGGTTCGCCCTGCCGGTGAAGGAGACCGTGCCGCCGCCGGCCCTCTTCAGGGTGAGGGTGGAGGTGATCGTGTCCTTGCCGAGGGAGATCGGGGCGGTGATGGCCGAGGACCTGATCGTGAAGGTGACGGCGGTGCCGCTCTGCGTCGCGGTGAGCGTGCCCCGGCCGCTGCCGAAGCCGCCGCAGTCGGCGCTGATCGTCGCGGTCACCGGGGTGACGGCGTGGGCCGCGGGGGCGAGGGCGAGCGCGAGGGCCGCGAGGGCCCCGGCCGCCGGCGCCGCACCCGCGGCGAAGCTGTCGCGTCTCATGGGATGCCGGTTCTCGTTTCTCCCCCCGGTCGCGGGGGGAGTTCAGCCGGCGGTCAGGGTGGCCCGGACCGTCCCGTCGGGCCCGGCCAGGAGCACCGGCGTCTGCGCGCTGCCGAGGTCCCGCACGGCTGCCCGGTCCTCGTCGGCGACCGACTCCGCGTCGGTGACGACGGCCGCCGCCTCCAGGGAGCGGGCGCCGGAGGCGACGGCCATCGCCACCGCGGTCCGCAGGGCGCTGAGCCTCAGCGAGTCGAGGGCCACGGTGCCGGCGACGTAGGTCCGCCCGGTCTCGTCCCGTACGGCGGCCCCCTCGGGCACGCCGTTGCGGGCCCGCGCGGAACGGGCCAGGGTGACGATCTTGCGGTCCTCGGGGTCGAGCGCGCTGCTGTCGGTCATGATCCGAGCATACGGAAGGGTCAGGGCCGGTCCAGGCGGAGGCGGTCCGCCCGGGGGAGCCCGGCGACGACGAGGTCGTAGGAGTCCTCGACGAGTTCCCGGACCAGCCGGTCGGGGAGGCCCCCGTCGGCCGTGACGGTGTTCCAGTGGCGCTTGTTCATGTGCCAGCCGGGCACGACGAGCCCCGCGTGCTCCCGGCGGAGGCGGACGGCCTCGTCCGGGTCGCACTTGAGGTTGACCTTCAGGGGGCGCGCGTCCAGCGACGACAGGGCGAAGAGCTTCCCGCACACCTTGAAGACCGAGATCTCCGGGCTGAACGGGAAGTCCTCCTCGGCCGCCGCGAAGGACAGGCAGAAGGCGCGCAGCTCCTGGGGGGTCACTGCGCCTTCTCCTCCTGCGGGGCGTCCTGCGGCTCCACCGGCTCCACCAGGACCGTCACGATCTTGTTCCGGCGGCCGGCCGCGGCCTCCGCGGTCAGCCGCAGCTCCCGCCCGTCGGGCAGGGCGACCACCGAGGACGCACCGGCGATGGGGACCCGGCCCAGTTCCTTCGCGAGCAGGCCGCCGACCGTCTCGACGTCCTCGTCGTCGAACTCCTCCAGGCCGTACAGCTCGCCCAGGTCGCCGATGTCGAGGCGGGCGGTGACCCGGAAGCGGTCCTTGCCGAGGTCCTCCACCGGGGGCAGCTCGCGGTCGTACTCGTCGGTGATCTCGCCGACGATCTCCTCGAGGATGTCCTCGATGGTGACGATGCCGGCCGTGCCGCCGTACTCGTCGATGACGACGGCGACGTGGTTGCGTTCCTTCTGCATCTCGCGCAGCAGGTCGCCGGCGTTCTTGGTGTCGGGCACGAAGAAGGCGGGCCGCATGGCCGTGGAGACCTGCTCGGTCTCGGCGTCCCGGCTGATGTGCGTCCTGCGGACCAGGTCCTTCAGATACACGATGCCGACGATGTCGTCCTCGTTCTCGCCGGTCACCGGGATGCGGGAGAAGCCGGAGCGCAGGGCGAGGGTGAGGGCCTGGCGGATCGTCTTGAAGCGCTCGATGACCACCAGGTCCGTGCGCGGGACCATGACCTCGCGGACCAGGGTGTCGCCGAGCTCGAAGACCGAGTGCACCATGCGGCGCTCCTCGTCCTCGATCAGCGACTCCTTCTCGGCGAGGTCGACCAGCGCCCGCAGCTCCGCCTCGGAGGCGAACGGGCCGCGCCGGAAGCCCTTGCCGGGGGTGAGGGCGTTGCCGATGAGGATGAGCAGCGAGGGGATCGGGCCCATGATCCGCGCCAGCGGCACCAGGACGTACGCCGAGACCGTCGCGGTGTTCAGCGGGTGCTGGCGGCCGATGGTGCGCGGGGAGACCCCGACGGCGACGTACGACACGAGGACCATGACCGCGATGGCGACCAGCAGCGCCTCGGTCGTGCCGTCGAACTCCTTGAGGCAGCCGTAGGTGATCAGCGCGGCGGCGGCCATCTCGCAGGCGACGCGGACCAGCAGCGCCACGTTCAGATAGCGGGTCGGGTCGGCGGCGACCTGGGAGAGCTTGGCGCTGCCGCGGCGGCCGGAACGCACGGCCTCCTCGGCCCGGAAGCTGGAGACCCGGGCGAGGCCCGCCTCCGCGCAGGCGGCGAGCCAGGCCACGACCACCAGGGCGACGGCGCCCAGAACGAGTTGAGGACTCATCGGCGGGCGTTACGAGACCGTCGGCGCCGGGGACGGGCCGGTCAGGCCCCGCTCCGCGCGCCAGCCGTCCACGATGGCCGCCTGCAGCCCGAACATCTCGGCCTTCTCGTCCGGCTCCTCGTGGTCGTATCCCAGCAGATGCAGCACTCCGTGGACGGTGAGCAGCTGGAGCTCCTCGTCCATGGAGTGCTGGGTCTCCGCGTCCTTGCCCTGCTTCTCGGCGACCTCGGGGCACAGCACGATGTCGCCGAGCAGGCCCTGCGGCGGCTCGTCGTCGTCCTTGGACGGCGGACGCAGCTCGTCCATGGGGAAGGACATGACATCCGTCGGGCCCGGGAGGTCCATCCACTGGATGTGCAGCTGCTCCATGGCGTCGGCGTCCACGACGATCACCGAGAGTTCGGAGAGCGGGTGGATGCGCATCCGCGCGAGCGCGTAGCGGGCGATGTCGAGGATCGCCTGCTCGTCGACCTCGGTGCCGGACTCGTTGTTGACGTCGATCGACATGGTGTTGTGCTTGTCTACTTCCCCTTGTGCGCGGACTTGCCCCGGCTCTTGTGCGTGCCGTTCTGGGTGCCGTGCGTGGTGTCGTACTTCTCGTACGCGTCGACGATACGGCCCACCAGCTTGTGCCGGACGACGTCCTGGGACGACAGCCGGGAGAAATGCACGTCCTCGACGCCGTCCAGGATGTCCTGCACCTGGCGCAGACCGCTCTTCGTCCCGTCGGGCAGGTCGACCTGCGTCACGTCACCCGTGATGACGATCTTCGAGTCGAAGCCGAGGCGGGTGAGGAACATCTTCATCTGCTCGGGGCTGGTGTTCTGGGCCTCGTCCAGGATGATGAAGGCGTCGTTGAGCGTCCTGCCCCGCATGTACGCCAGCGGCGCGACCTCGATCGTGCCGGCCGCCATCAGGCGCGGGATGGAGTCCGGGTCGAGCATGTCGTGCAGCGCGTCGTAGAGCGGGCGCAGGTACGGGTCGATCTTCTCGTAGAGCGTGCCCGGGAGGAAGCCCAGCCGCTCTCCGGCCTCGACCGCCGGGCGGGTCAGGATGATGCGGTTGACCTGCTTGGACTGCAGGGCCTGCACGGCCTTGGCCATGGCGAGGTAGGTCTTGCCGGTGCCGGCGGGGCCGATGCCGAAGACGATGGTGTGCTTGTCGATCGCGTCCACGTAGCGCTTCTGGTTGAGCGTCTTGGGGCGGATCGTGCGGCCACGCGAGGACAGGATGTTCTGCGTGAGCACCTCGGCCGGGGTCTCCTGGCCGTCGCTCTCGCCGTTGTCGCTCGCCTTGAGCATGGCGATAGAGCGTTCCACTGCGTCCTCCGTCATCGGCTGCCCGGTGCGGAGCACCAGCATCATCTCGTCGAACACGCGCGCGATGAGGGCGACGTCCTTCGGGTCGCCGACCGCGCTGATCTCGTTGCCCCGGACGTGGATGTCGGCCGCCGGGAAGGCCTTCTCGATCACGCGCAGGAGGGAGTCGCCGGATCCCAGCACGGTCACCATGGGGTGCTGGGCGGGGACGGTGAACTGCGCTCTCGCCTGCTCCTGCGCGGAGGTGTGAGCTGTCGGTGATTGAGTCATGGGCCGGCGCTTAAGGCCTGCGGTTCCTCCTCGTCACGGCCGCGCAGCTGAGGGCGGCCTCGCGATTCCCAGGGTACGACGGTGCGGTGACAACGCCGTAGGGGTTTTGGGGACGGGAGGACGAGCGGCAGCCGCGGCGGCTCCCGGCCGGCGGGGGGCTTCCCGGTGCGACCGGGTCACGCCGAGCGGCGGAATCCGATCGTCGGCACGGCACGCCGCAGCGGCCACGGCCGCACCAGTTCCTCCGGCACCAGCCCGGCCAGGAACCCGTACCGGCGCAGCGCCTGGGGGTCCTGTCCCTCGACGGACTGCACCCTGCGCCACCAGGCCGCGATCTCCGACCACCCCGGCGCCGACAGCGACCCGCCGAACTCCTGCACCGACAGCGCCGCGGTCAGCCCCGCGAACGCCAGCCGGTCGGCCAGCGGCCAGTCGGCCAGCGTCCCGGCCACGAACCCGGCGACGAACACGTCCCCGGCCCCGGTCGGGTCGAGCGCCTCGACCTCGATCGCCGGCACCTCCGCCGTCTCCCCCGTCCGCCGGTCCACGGCGTACGCACCCTCCGCGCCGAGGGTGACGACGGCGAGCGGCACGTGCTCGGTGAGGGCGTGCGCGGCGGCCCGCGGGCAGTCGGTGCGGGTGTAGCGCATGGCCTCCTGCGCGTTCGGCAGGAACGCCTCGCAGTGCTTCAGGTCGGGCAGCCGGGCCAGGTCCCACAGGCCGGTGTCGTCCCAGCCGACGTCGCCGAAGACGCGGGTGCCCTTGCTCGCGGCCTGTGCGATCCAGGGCGCGCTCACGCCGGGCGCGAGGGAGGCGACGGCGGCCCGGGCGCGCGGCGGGCAGGCGGGGGCGGGCTCCTCCGGGGGCGGCTCGTGGCCGTGCGAGACCATCGTCCGCTCCCCCTCGTAGGCCATGGAGACGGTCACCGGGGAGTGCCAGCCGGGCACCGTGCGCGACGCGGACAGGTCGATGCCCTCGCCGTGCTCCAGTGCGTCCCAGCAGTACTCGCCGTAGTGGTCGTCGCCGAAGGCCGCGGCGAGGGAGGTGCGCAGCCCGAGCCGGGCGAGCGCGGTGGCCATGTTGGCGACGCCGCCGGGGCTCGACCCCATCCCCCGCGCCCAGGACTCCGTCCCGCGCACCGGGGCGGAGTCGAGCCCGGTGAAGACGATGTCGAGGAAGACGGTGCCGGTGAGGTAGACGTCCCAGGGCGGGTCGTCCGGCGCGCGCAGCGGGGCGAGGGGATCGACCTGGTTCTGCCGGTGCGATCCCTTTCCGGCCGGGCCCTTTCCGGCCGGGTCCTTTCCGGCCGGGTCCTTTCCTGCCGGGGCGGTGGACGCGATCACGATGCGCTCCCTGACGTGGTGCGGATCAGGCCAGTCTGCACCACGCCGCGGGGAAGCGGCCGCTACCAGCGGGGCATCGTCGGCGTCACCCACCCCGGGTCGGCGATCCGCATGGCCGCCGCGTCGTCCCGGTCCCGCAGCGCCCCGTCGTCCTCCAGCCAGCGCCGGTGGAGTACGGCCAGCCGCTCGCGGTCCAGTTCCACGCCGAGCCCGGGGGCGTCGGACACCACCACCCGTCCGCTCTCGAAGGCGATCCGCTCGGTGAGGACGTCCTCCGACTGCCACGGGTAGTGGGAGTCGCAGGCGTGGTGGAGGTCCGGGACGGTGGCGGCCACGTGGGTCATCGCGGCGAGCGAGATGCCCAGGTGGGTGTTGGAGTGCATCGACACGCCGACCCCGAAGGCGCGGCACACGGCGGCGAGTTGCTGCGTGCGGCGCAGCCCGCCCCAGTAGTGGTGGTCGCAGAGGACGACCTGGACGGCGTCGCGGGTGAAGGCCTCCTCGATCTCGGCGAAGGTCGTCACGCACATGTTGGTGGCCAGCGGCACGCCCGTCTTGGCGGCGACCTCGGCCATGGCCGGCGTGCCGAGGGCGGGGTCCTCCAGGTACTCGAGGACGTCCCCCAGTTCCTCGGCCACGCGCAGGGAGGTCCCGACCGACCAGGCGCCGTTGGGATCCAGCCGCAGCGGGTGCCCGGGGAAGGCCTCCGCGAGGGCGCGCACGGCCGCGATCTCCTCGTCGGGAGGGAAGACGCCGCCCTTGAGCTTGAAGGAGGTGAAGCCGTGGCGTTCGGTGAAGCGGCGGGCCTGCTCGACCACTCCGGCCGGATCGAGGGCGGCGCCCCAGTCGTCGGTCCCGGCCGGGACGCCCTCGGGATGGGCGGCCCATTTGTAGAACAGGTAGGCGCTGTACTCGACCGCGTCGCGCACCTTGCCGCCGAGCAGCGCGTGCACGGGCAGGCCGAGGGCCCTGCCGAGGGCGTCGAGACAGGCGACCTCGAAGGCCGAGACGACGGACAGCCGGAGCTTGTCCGCCGTCTGGACGCCGCGCAGCCCGCCGACGTCGACGGCGGTCTCGACCCGGGAGCCGTCGACCGCGACCCGGTCCGCGAGGGTGAACAGCCCGTTCAGATCGCTGACCGGGTGTCCTTCCAGCCGTTCGGCCAGGGGCCGGGCCAGTTCCAGGTACTTGGTGTCGCCGTAGGTCTCCCCCACGCCGGTGACCCCGTCCGCCGTGACGACCTCGACGATCAGCCGGGGCGTGTACGGCTGGTGGACGCCCTGCGTGTTCAGCAGCGGCGGGTCCGCGACCAGGATCGGCGTCAGCCGTACGTCGGTGATGGCGAGGTTCACGGGGCGGCTCCCACGAGGTCGAGTCCGGTGGCGAGGAGGGCGGTGAGGGCGGCCAGGTCGGCCGGTGCGGGGTCGGTGAGCGGGGCGCGTACGGGGCCCACGGCCTGGCCGCGCAGGCGGGCGGCGGCCTTCACCAGCGACACGGCGTACCCGGGGACGCGGTCGCGCAGCTCGACGAACGGGACGTAGAAGCCGCGCAGGAGCTTGTCGACGGTGCCGTCGTCGCCGTCGCGCAGGGCGGTGAAGAAGGCGCCGGCGATCTCGGGGGCGAAGGCGTGCACGGCCGAGGAGTAGGCGGGGACGCCGACGGCGGCGTAGGCGCGGGCCTGGACCTCGGCGGTGGCGGCGCCGTTGAAGAACAGGAAGTCCTCGGGTGCGGCCAGGGTGAGGCGCTGGAGCCGGTCGAGGTCGCTGTGGCCGTCCTTGAGGCCGATGACGGTCGGCAGGGCGGCGACGCGGCGCAGGGAGTCGGCGGTGAAGGCGGTCCGGCCGCGCTGGTAGACGACCAGCGGCAGCGGTGTGCGGGCGGCGATCTGCTCGACCTGGGCGGCGAGGCCGTCCTGCGGCGCCTCGACGAGGTAGTGCGGCAGGACGAGCAGGGCGTCGGCTCCGGCGTCCTCGGCGATGCGCGCGAACCGGGCGGCCTGGGCCCAGCCGTAGCCGATGCCGGCGACGACGGGGACCCGGCCCGCGGCCTCCTCGACGGTGAGGGCCACGACCCGCCGGTACTCGTCCTCGTCCAGGGAGAAGAACTCGCCGGTCCCGCAGGCGGGGAAGACCGCGCCGGGGGAGGCGGCGAGCCGGTCCGCGACGTGGGCGCGGCAGCCGTCCGCATCGAGGGTGCCGTCGTCGCGGAAGGCGGTCAGCGGGAAGGACAGCACCCCGTTCGCCATGCCCTCGCGCAGCCGCCGCGCGACCGCTACCGCACCAGCGCTCACGTCATCTCCTCACGTAGACGTCATCCACGTATGAGAATGCTGGCTGTGTATGCGAACGTCAACAGGTGCGACCACGGCGGGGCGCGACAAGGGTCCCGACCAGGCGAAGGGGCGCGTTTACCCGGGCTTCCCTCCACCAAACTCAATGTGCTCCAGATCACATCGATCCGGCTCCCGTGTCCGAGTACTTGCTTGATACAAATTGCCCGCGCGTTCCTGTCCGTCGACGGTCGTCGCCCCTCCCCCCTGATCGCCGCTCCTTTCGCACGCCCTGGGAACGCCCGTGTTCGCCCCCCGCACCACTCCCTGGCCCCTCGTCGCCCTTTTCACGGCCGGGTACCTCGCCCCGTATCTGCTGCCCACCACCGTGGGCCGCCTCGACTCCGGGCTCGCGCTCTCCGCCACCCAGGCCGGCGCCGTCGGCAGCGCCCTGCTGCTGAGCTCGGCCGCCGCCGGATTCGCCCTGGCCGCACGCGTCGAGCGGATCGGCGCCCGCACACTCGCCCGGCTCGGCCTCGCCCTGGCCCTGCTCGGCTACGGCGGCGCCGCCCTGACCACCGCCGTCCCGGCCGTCGTCACCGGCGCGATGATCGGCGGGGTCGGCTCCGGCACGGCCACCACCGTCGCCGCGGCCCTCATCGCCGGGCAGAAGGACCCCCACCGGGCCTCCACCGCCGGGCTGCTCAGCGTCTCCGCCCTCGCGGGCGCCGTCTATCTGACGGTGCCTCACCTCGGCCCGGGCCACGGGCTGCCGCTCGCCGCGATCGCCCTCACGGCCGCGGCCGTGTGGCCGCTGACCGGCAAGCTGCCCGCCGGGACTCCCCCGACCCCGGTCCGGACCGGCACGGCCCGTCTGCCGCACGCCCGTTCCGGGCTGGTGCTGGCCGCCGCCATGGTGTGCTGGTCGCTCGCCCAGAACTCGCTGTGGGGCGTGAGCGGCCGGATCGGCCTGGAGCAGGCGCACCTCGGCGAGGCCACCGTCGGAGCCGTCTTCGCCGTGGCCCTGGGCGCCGGGCTCACCGGCGTGCTCGCGGCCGGCGCCCTCGGGGCGCGGCTCGGCCGGGCGGTGCCGATCGGCCTGGGCACCACGCTCATCGCCGGCTGCATCGTGCTGAGCGCCTCCGCGACCGGGTTCGGCAGCTTCGCCGCCGGGGAGATCGCCTGGAACACGCTGTACCCGGTGGTGCTGTCCTACCTGATCGGACTGGCCGCCTCGCTCGACCCGCGCGGGCGGTGGGCGGTCCTGGTCGGCTCGGCGTCCTCGCTGGGCACGGCGGCCGGGCCGCTGACCGGCAGCGTCCTGTCGGCGCAGGCCGGTTTCCCGGCGATGGGCGCCGTCCTCGGGGCCGGGCTGCTGGTCATCGCCCTGCCGATGACCGCCGTCGCCCTGCACACCGGCGGGCGCCCGCTGCTTCCCGGCGCGATCCGCCGCCGCGGCGGCCACCCGGCCGCGCTGGTCGCCGTCGCCACCGGCACGCCCACCGGCGCGGTCCCGGAGATCGGCGCCCCGGAGCAGCCCGTGGTGGAGATCCCCGTGGAGGCCCCGGCCGTCCCCGCCCAGCGCGCCTACGGCAAGGCGGGGTCCGAGGCCTTGTGACGGCCTAGCCGAAGGTGTACGCCTCGACCTCGGCCAGGTAGCGCGCCCGCAGCTCCTCGTCGTCCTCCAGGAACGAGGCGAGGAAGGAGTTGCGGGCCAGCTCGCGCAGCCGCTCCTCGCCGAGTCCGAGCGTCTCGCGCACGGCGGCGAAGTTGTCCCCGGCGTAGCCGCCGAAGTACGCCGGGTCGTCCGAGTTGACCGTGCACATCAGGCCCGCGTCCAGCATGGCCGGCAGGGGGTGCTCGGCGAGGGTGTCCACCGTGCGCAGCCGGACGTTGGACAGCGGGCACAGCGTCAGCGGCACCCGGTCGCGCACCAGCCGCTCCACCAGCGCCGGGTCCTCCACGCAGCGCAGCCCGTGGTCGACCCGCTCGACACCGAGGACGTCCAGCGCCTCGGTGATGTACTCGGGCGGCCCCTCCTCACCAGCGTGCGCGACCCGGCGCAGCCCCAGCGCCGCGGCCCTCTCGTACACCTCGCGGAACTTCACCGGCGGGTGCCCGACCTCGGCGGAGTCCAGGCCGACCCCGGTGATCCGGTCCAGGTAGGGCTGGGCGGCGTCCAGTGTGGCCAGGGCCGACTCGGCGGACTCGTCGCGCAGGAAGCACAGGATCAGCCGGGTCGAGACACCGTGGTTCGCCTCGCTGCTCCCCAGCGCGCGCCACAGCCCCTCGACGACCGTGCCGAGGTCCAGACCCCGCCCGGTGTGGGCCTGCGGGTCGAAGAAGATCTCGGCGTGCCGCACGCCCTGCGCGGCGGCCCGGGCCAGGTAGGCGTTCGCCAGGTCCTCGAAGTCCCGCTCGGTGCGCAGCACGGCCATGAGCTCGTAGTACAGGTTCAGGAAGGACTGCAGGTCCTCGAAGCGGTACGCCTCGCGCAGCTCGTCCGTGTCGGCGTAGGGCAGGGTGACGCCGTTGCGCGCGGCGAGCTCGAAGGCGAGCTCCGGCTCCAGGGTGCCTTCGATGTGAAGGTGCAGTTCGGCTTTGGGGAGGGGCATCAAAGCATCGTACGGGCGTTTCACCGACGCTTCGGAACCGGTACCCGGAGTAGGTCGCGTGCCACGCTGAGCTCGCCCTCGTACCCGGCGGCCCGCGCCTGCCGCTCGAACTCCTCAGGTTCGCCGTAGCGCTGGCTGAAGTGGGTCAGCACCAGGTGCCGCACCCCGCTCTCCCGGGCCACCCGCGCGGCCTGACCAGCCGTCAGGTGACCGTGCTCGACGGCGAGTTGCTCGTCCTCGTCGAGGAAGGTCGACTCGATGACGAGCATGTCGCAGCCCTCGGCCAGCGCGTACGCGCCGTCGCACAGCCGGGTGTCCATCACGAACGCGAACCGCTGCCCGCGCCGCACCTCGCTGACGTCCTCCAGCGAGACGCCGCCGAGGGAGCCCTCGCGCTGGATGCGGCCCACGTCCGGGCCCTTGAGGCCGTGCGCGGCGAGCCGCTCGGGCAGCATGCGCCGGCCGTCGGGCTCCACGATCCGGTAGCCGTAGGACTCCACGGGGTGCGACAGCTTCCGGGCCTCCAGCACATACCCGCCGGTGCGGGCGAGCGGGCCGTCGGCGGCGACCGGCGCCTCGGTGACGCCGACGGTCTCGCGGTAGGCGGTGGCGTACCGGAGCCGGTCGAAGAAGCGCTGCCCGGAACGGGGGTAGTGGGCGGTGACCTCGTGCGGGACCCGGTCGAGGTTGATGCGCTGGATCACGCCCGCCAGGCCCAGGCTGTGGTCGCCGTGGAAGTGTGTGACGCAGATCCGGTTCAGGTCGTGCGCGGCCACCCCGGCACGCAGCATCTGCCGCTGCGTGCCCTCGCCGGGATCGAAGAGGATGCCCTCGCCGTCCCAGCGCAGCAGGTAGCCGTTGTGGTTGCGGTGCCGGGTCGGCACCTGGCTGGCGGTGCCGAGGACCACGAGTTCACGTACGGACAAGGCGCGTCATCCCGGGGGCCACTGCAGACCGCGGCCGCCGAGCACGTGGCCGTGGACGTGCCAGACCGTCTGGCCGGCGCCGCTGCCGGTGTTGAACACCAGGCGGTAGCTGTCGAGCTTCTCCTCCTCGGCGACGGCCCGGGCCTCGCGGAGCAGGTCCGCGGTGAGGGCCGGGTCGGCTTCGGCGAGGGCGGCGGCGTTCTCGTGGTGCGCCTTGGGGATGATCAGGACGTGCGTCGGGGCCTGGGGATTGATGTCCCGGAAGGCGAGGGTCGTCTCCGTCTCACGCACGACCGTCGCCGGGATGCTGCCCGCGACGATCTTGCAGAACAGGCAGTCGTCCTGGGGTTCCCCTGCCATGTCTCCTCCGAGGGTTGGCCGACGTCGAGCTCCGACCCGGGCATCGTATCGTCGTCTGGTGCGGGTGTGTTGTGGCTGGTCGCGCTCCCGCGGCGGAGCCGCACATCGACGGAGTCCCGCGCCCCTAGAAGGTCGGCACGGCCGGCGGCGTTTTGGCCGGACTGGACTCCAGCGCCTCCAGCGCCAGCCGGATCGCCTCGTTCAGTTGGGTGTCCCGGCCCGCCGCGTGGTCCTGCGGGCGCTGGACGATCTCCACGTCCGGGTCCACGCCGTGGTTCTCCACGCCCCACTCGTAACCCTCCAGCCAGAACGCGTACTTGGGCTGGGTGACCAGGGTGCCGTCGACCAGGCGGTAGCGGCTGTCGATGCCGATGACGCCGCCCCAGGTGCGGGTGCCGACGACCGGT
Source organism: Streptomyces sp. NPDC026246 (assembly GCF_055567995.1). Taxonomy (NCBI): domain Bacteria; kingdom Bacillati; phylum Actinomycetota; class Actinomycetes; order Kitasatosporales; family Streptomycetaceae; genus Streptomyces; species Streptomyces sp. NPDC026246. Next base: position 358,120 of record NZ_JBVHPJ010000002.1, read on the forward strand.
CCGAGGCCCAGCGCCTTGATGGCGGCGTTGACGATGTCGCCGTCCGAGCCGGAGAACTCGTTGGCGACGGCCACGACCGGGCCGCGCGGGGCGTCCTCGGGGTAGCTGTAGGGGCGCATGCCGCGCGGGACGGCCCAGCCGACGATGCGCCGGGCGAGCTTCTCCACCACGAGCTGGGAGGTGTGGCCGCCGCGGTTCTCGCGGACGTCGACGACCAGGCCCTCGCGGGCGACCTCGACGCGCAGGTCGCGGTGGATCTGGGCCCAGCCGGGCGCCTGCATGTCCGGGACGTGGAGGTAGCCGAGACGGCCGCCGGACTTCTCGTGGACGTAGGCGCGTCGGTCGGCGACCCAGGCGTGGTAGCGCAACGGCTCCTCGTCGGCGAGCGGGACGACGACGGCGTGCCGGGGCTCGCCTCCACCGGCCGGGGAGATCGTCAGTTCCACCGGCTTGTTCGCCGTGCCGACCAGCAGCCGTCCGGGGCCGGTGACCGGGTCGACCGGCTGCCCGGCGATCGCCACGAGAGCGTCCCCGGGGCGCACGGCGACGCCGGGCGCGGCCAGCGGGCTGCGGGCGTCCGGGTCGGAGGTCTCCGAGGGCAGGATGCGGTCCACACGCCAGCTGCCGTCCTCGTGACGGGAGATGTCGGCACCCAGCAGTCCCTGACGGGGGCCGGTGCCGTGGCCGCCGCGCGGGGTGACGTAGGCGTGCGACGTGCCCAGCTCGCCCTGGACCTCCCACAGCAGGTCGACCAGGTCGTCGTGGGTGGCGCACCGGTCCACGACCGGGCGGTAGCGGTCCAGGACGCCGTCCCAGTCGACGCCGCTCATGTCCGGCCGCCAGAAGTGGTCGCGCATGATGCGGCCGTTCTCGTCGAACATCTGCCGCCACTCGGCGGCCGGGTCGATGAACTGGCGTACGCGGCCCAGGTCGACGGTGATGTTGGAGTCGCTGTCGTCGTCGCCGGAGGCACGCCGGTCGCTGGGGACGACCTTGAGCCGTCCGTCGGTCCACAGCAGCACCCGCTTGCCGTCGCCGCTGACCTCGAAGTGGTCGGCGTCCGCGGCGAGGTGCTCGAGGCGCTGCTGGGCGAGGTCGTAGCGCTCCAGTTCGGTCTTGGGTTCGGGGGCGTCCGGGGTGGCGCGGGCCGCGCCGAGCACCCCGCTGACCGGGTGCCGCAGCCACAGCACCCCGTCCTTGGCGGCGCGCAGGCCGGAGTAGCGGGCGGCCTCGACGGGGAAGGGCACGATGCGGTCGGCGAGGCCGTCCAGGTCGATGCGCGTGGTCGGGGTGCCCTCGCTGTCGGGGGTCTCCTCCCGGTCGGGCGTCTCGAAGGAGCGGCCGTGCCGCTGCGGGCCGAACGGGGAGGGCGTGGTGGCCGCGAGGGTGATCAGGTGCGGCCGGGCGCCCTCCACGAAGGCCAGGTCGAAGACGTGCTCGTCGTAGACCGGGTCGAAGGCGCGGGTCGACAGGAAGGCGAGGTGCTTGCCGTCGGCCGTGAACGCCGGCGCGTAGTCCTGGAAGCGCAGCGGGGTGGCCTCGGTGACCGACAGGTCGGTGGTGTTGGCGAGCTTCAGCTGGCTCAGGGGGCGCGGGCCGGGGTGGGACCAGGCGAGCCAGGCCGAGTCGGGGGAGAAGACCAGGCCGGACATGTCGCCGTCCTCGCTGCGGTCCACCGTCCGCACCTCGCCGGTCTCCCGCTCCACCAGCAGCAGACGCCCGTCGTGGGAGGCGACGGCGGCACGGCTGCCGTCGGGCGCCATGGCGAGGTCCAGCACCCGTCCGAGCTGCCCGGCGGCGAGCCGGCGCGGGGTGGCGCCCGGGGCGAGGCCGGTGGCGGGCGCGAACTCCAGGGCGTCGTCGCCCTCGGCGTCCGTCACCCACACCACCCACTCCTCGCCGTCGGCGCGGAACGTGCGGGGCAGGCGGGCCCGGACGCCGGGCGTCGCGGCGAGCGCGCGGGCCGGGCCGGAGCGGTGGGTGACCCAGTGCACGGAGCCGCGCACGGACACGGCGCTGCCGCGGGCGGTGTGGTCGGGGGACGCCGAGCCGAACCAGCGGGAGGCGTTCACCGTGAACGGCTGGAGGTCGACGCGCTGCCCGCCGAGGCGCACGTCGAGCCGGCGCGGCTCGGATCCGTCCAGGTCGTCGAGCAGCCACAGTTCACCGGCGCTGGAGTAGACGACGCGGCTGCCGTCGGTCGCGGCGTGCCGGGCGTAGAAGCCCCCGAGGGGGGTGTGCCGGCGCAGGTCGGAGCCGTCGGCGAGGGAGGAGTACAGGGCGCCCGTGCCCTCGTGGTCGGAGAGGAAGCCGACCCGGTCCCCCACCCACAGCGGGTACTCGATGTTGCCGTCGAGGTCCTCGTGCAGCCGCACGAACTCCCCGTCGTCCTCGCGGTCGATCCACAGCTTGCCCGCGGTGCCGCCGCGGTAGCGCTTCCACCAGGCCGCCTCGCGGCCCATCGGCGCGGACAGCAGCACGGTGTGCGGGCCGTGGGCGACGTCCCCGACGGGTCCGTAGGGCAGGGTGGCGGCCGGGCCGCCGTCCAGCGGCACGGCACGGGCCCAGGTGCGGCGCAGGCTGGCCTGCCCCTCGGTGCTGATCGCCAGGACCTCGCCCCCGGCGGTCCAGCCGCGCACCTGCGTCTTCAGGCTGCCCCAGTACGTCAGTCTCCTCGCCGGGCCGCCGTCGACCGGGGCGATGTGCACCTCGGGGGCGCCGTCACGGGTGGAGGTCCAGGCGACGGTGGTGCCGTCGGGCGAGATCCGGGGCTGGGTCACCGGCACGTTGTCGGCGCTGGCCCGCCAGGCCCGGCCGCCGTCGAGCGGGGCGAGCCACACGTCGTCCTCGGCGGTGAAGGCGACCAGGTCACCGTGCACATGGGGGAACCGGAGGTAAGCAGGCGATGTCACCCGATCACCCTATGCAGGGACGCCGTCGCGCGGACAGGGTTCGGATCACTTGCCCTCGACGGGGCGGCAGTCCGGGTAGCGGTCGCACCAGATGGTCTGGGTGACCGTCACGGTGACGGCCGGTCCGGGCTGCCCGTTCCCGCCCCCGCCGACCGGCGGCGGGCTGGTGCGGTCGCAGTCGCCGAGCCCGTCGACCGTGAACCAGGTCTTGCCGTCGACCTTCGCGGTGATGGTGCCGCGCACGCAGGCGCCCTCGACGGCGTGGGTGACCCGGCCCGTGACGTCGATGTCCTTGCCGTCCTTCGTCTCCCCCTGGCAGTCGACCGAGGCGACGGTCCGCTCACCGGACCCGCCCGCCGACGGCGACGCCTTGCCGCCGTTGCCGTAGGAGGCCGTGCAGGTCAGCCAGCGCACGCCCGCCTTCTGCCGGTTCAGCTCCTTGGTCACGGTCTCGTCGACGGTGTACGCGACGGACGCGGAGCTGATGCCGCCGGGCTCGCACGCGACGGCACCGCCCACGGCGACCACCGCGAACACCGCCGCCACCGCCGTGCGACGCCCCCGCGACCCCCGCCGAATCCTCCTGAATGCCCCCATCATGGGGGCAGCCTGCCACCGACGGGGTCGGCGCGGTAGGGCGCAAAGGCGTCAACCGCGCAGCGGAAGCCGCTCCTGAGGCTCCGTCAGATCCCCCTCGGGGCAGTGCCTCCCGAGCGAGGAGGTCAGGACCAGCGGCCCGTGCGGGCGAGGAGTACGGAGGCCGCCGCCGTACCGGCCGTCGACGTGCGCAGCACGCTGGGCCCGAGGCGGTACGCCCCGGCCCCCGCTTCCTCGAACAGCGCCAGCTCCTCGGGCGACACGCCCCCTTCGGGGCCGACGACCAGCACGATCTCGCCGGTGGACGGCAGAGCCGTCGTCGCCAGGGGCTCCTCGCCGCTCTCGTGCAGCACGGCCGCGAAGTCCGCCCCGGCGAGCAGCGCGGCGACCTGCTTGGTGGTCGCGGCGTTCGCGACCTCGGGGAAGCGCACCCGGCGGGACTGCTTGCCGGCCTCGCGGGCCGTCGCCCGCCACTTCGCCAGGGCCTTGGCCCCGCGCTCGCCCTTCCACTGCGTGATGCACCGCGCGGCGGCCCAGGGCACGATCGCGTCGACACCGACCTCGGTCATGGTCTCGACGGCCAGTTCGCCCCGGTCGCCCTTGGGCAGGGCCTGCACGACGGTCACCCGGGGCTGCTCCGCCGGCTCCTCGCTCACCGAGTCGAGCTGGACGATCAGCCGGTCCTTGCCCTCGGTACCGAGCACGACGCAGTCCGCCCACCGTCCCGCGCCGTCCGTGAGGACGACGTCCTCGCCGGCCCGCAGCCGCTTCACCGAGACGGCGTGCCGCCCCTCGGGCCCGTCGAGCACGTACCGGCCGCCGCCGCCCGCCCGGAAGTGCTCGACCACGAACACCGGCGCGGTCATCGCGCACCCCCCGCCAGCGCCGCACGGGCGGCGGCGAGTTCCCCGGCGAGCACTTCGACCAGATGCCCGGCGGGCATCTCCCGCGCCATCCGGTGCCCCTGCCCGGCCCACAGCGCCATCCCCTGGGCGTCGCCCGCCTTGGCGGCGGCCTTGCGCAGCGGCGCGGTGAGGTGGTGGACCTCGGGGTAGGCGGCGGGCGCGTAGGGGCCGTGCTCGCGCACGAACCGGTTGACGAGGCCGCGGGCCGGGCGGCCCGTGAAGGCCCGGGTCAGTTCCGTGCGGACGAAGAGGGGATTGGTCAGGGCCTGCTTGTGCAGGGCGTGCGCACCCGACTCGTGCGTGGGGACGAAGGCCGTGCCGAGCTGCGCGGCGCCGGCCCCCGCCGCGAGCACGGCGGCGATCTGGCCGCCGCGCATGATGCCGCCCGCGGCGACGACCGGGATGGTGACGGCCTCGCGCACCTGCGCGACCAGGGAGAGCAGTCCGATGCCGCCGCCGTCGGCCTCGGGGGTGTCCCGGTGGGTGCCCTGGTGGCCGCCGGCCTCGACGCCCTGCGCGATGACGCCGTCCGCGCCGGCCCGCTCCACGGCCCGGGCCTCGTCCGGGGTGGTCGCGGCGGCCAGGACGAAGGTCCCGACGCGGTGCAGGGTGTCGATCACCTCGCGGTCCGGGACGCCGAAGTGGAACGACACGACCGGCACGGGGTTGTCGCGCAGCACGACGAGTTTGGCCTCGAAGCCGTCGTCGCGTCCGCTCTCGGGGTCGCCGAGCTCGGTCTCGTACCAGGTCGCCTCACCGGCCAGCTGGTGGGCGTAGACGTCCACGGCGGCGGGGTCGGCGAGATCCGGGTGCGGCATGAAGACGTTGACGCCGAACGGCCTGCCCGTGAGGCTCTTGAGCTGCTTGATCTCCTGGTACATCCCGTCGGCGGTCTTGTACCCGGCGGCGAGGAACCCGAGCCCGCCCGCCTCGCACACGGCGGCGGCGAGCTGCGGCACGGAGATGCCGCCCGCCATGGGGGCCTGCACGATCGGGAGCGGGAAGAGATCGGTCAGAGCGGAGGACATGACCGCATGTTGTCACGTCCTCCGCGCCCGTCCGAAACCGGCCTGCCGTGTGGCATAGACCAGAGGAATGCCCGCTTCCGCAGCCGCGCTCGACGGCTGCGCCAACCCTCTCCCGGCGGCGCCGTCGACGCCGCTCCGGGTCTCCGTCAGTCGCTCCGGTCGCGGGCTCAGCGCCCGTTGAACGCGTCCTTCAGCCGCGAGAACAGCCCCTGCTGGCCCGGCTGGAACTGGCCCGTGGGGCGCTCCTCGCCGCGGAGCTTGGACAGTTCGCGCAGGAGGCGCTCCTGCTCGGGGTCCAGCTTGGTCGGGGTCTGGACCTCGACGTGCACGATGAGGTCGCCGCGCCCGCCACCGCGCAGGTGCGTGACACCACGGCCGTGCAGCGGGATCGACTGACCGGACTGGGTGCCGGGGCGGATGTCGACCTCCTCCAAGCCGTCCAGCGTCTCCAGCGGCACCTTCGTGCCGAGGGCCGCCGCCGTCATGGGGAGCGTGACCGTGCAGTGCAGGTCGTCGCCGCGCCGCTGGAACTGCGCGTGGGGCAGCTCGTGGATCTCGACGTAGAGGTCACCGGCCGGACCGCCGCCGGGGCCGACCTCGCCCTCACCGGCGAGCTGGATGCGCGTGCCGTTGTCCACACCGGCCGGGATCTTCACCGTGAGCGTCCGGCGGGACCGGACACGGCCGTCACCCGCGCACTCGGGGCACGGCGTCGGGACGACCGTGCCGAAGCCCTGGCACTGCGGGCAGGGGCGCGACGTCATGACCTGGCCCAGGAAGGACCGGGTGACCTGCGAGACCTCACCGCGGCCGCGGCACATGTCACACGTCTGGGCGGAGGTGCCCGGGGCCGCGCCCTCGCCGTTGCAGGTGTTGCAGACGACGGCGGTGTCGACCTGGATGTCCTTGGTCGTACCGAAGGCGGCCTCGTCGAGCTCGATCTCGATACGGATCATCGCGTCCTGGCCGCGGCGGGTGCGCGAGCGCGGTCCGCGCTGCGACGCCGTGCCGAAGAAGGCGTCCATGATGTCCGAGAAGTTCCCGAAGCCACCGGCTCCGAAGCCGCCCGCGCCGCCGCCGGCCTGCGAGAGCGGGTCGCCGCCGAGGTCGTAGACCTGCTTCTTCTGCGGGTCCGACAGCACCTCGTAAGCGGCGTTGATCTCCTTGAACCGCTCCTGGGTCTTCGGATCGGGGTTGACGTCCGGGTGCAGCTCGCGGGCGAGCCGCCGGAAGGCCTTCTTGATCTCTTCCTGCGACGCGTCGCGGCGCACGCCGAGTACGGCGTAGTAGTCCGTGGCCACTACGACTCCGCCAGGATCTGTCCGACGTACCGTGCCACTGCGCGTACCGCTCCCATCGTTCCCGGGTAGTCCATGCGGGTCGGTCCGACCACGCCGAGCTTGGCGACTGCCTCGCCGCCCGAACCGTAGCCGACCGACACGACGGACGTGGAGTTGAGTCCTTCGTGGGCGTTCTCGTGACCGATCCGTACGGTCACGCCCGGATCCTTCGCCTCGCCGAGCAGCTTGAGGAGCACGACCTGCTCCTCCAGCGCCTCCAGCACGGGCCGGATCGTGAGGGGGAAGTCATGACCGAAGCGGGTCAGATTGGCGGTGCCGCCGATCATCAGCCGCTCCTCGTTCTCCTCGACGAGCGTCTCCAGGAGTGTGGAGAGCACCGTGGAGACCGTACCCCGGTCCTCGTGCTCGAACGCCTCCGGGAGATCCTCCACCAGACTCGGCACATCCGCGAAACGGCGGTTCGCCACGCGGCTGTTGAGGCGCGCGCGCAGATCCGCGAGCGAGGCCTCGCCGAAAGGCGCCGGGCAGTCCACCACGCGCTGCTCGACCCGCCCGGTGTCCGTGATCAGCACGAGCATCACCCGCGCGGGCGCGAGGGCCAGCAGCTCCACGTGCCGCACGGTCGAGCGGGTCAGCGACGGGTACTGCACGACGGCGACCTGGCGGGTGAGCTGCGCGAGCAGCCGCACCGTGCGCGCCACGACGTCGTCGAGGTCGACGGCGCCCTCGAGGAAGTTCTGGATCGCGCGCCGCTCGGGCGCGGTCATCGGCTTGACTCCGGCGAGCTTGTCGACGAACAGCCGGTAGCCCTTGTCGGTGGGGATCCGCCCGGCGCTGGTGTGCGGCTGGGCGATGTACCCCTCGTCCTCCAGGGCCGCCATGTCGTTGCGCACGGTCGCCGGGGAGACGCCGAGGTTGTGCCGCTCGGTGAGGGCCTTGGAGCCGACCGGCTCCTCGGTGCCGACGTAGTCCTGGACGATGGCGCGCAGCACTTGCAGTCTGCGTTCACTGAGCATCGCGCACACCTCCAGAAGTCGTCCGCCCGTTGCCCGCCGTTCGCGGCCTGGCACTCTGCGCGTGCGAGTGCCAGCATTCCCCGGCCCAGTGTACGGCGGTGGGGTACGCCCCCGGCAAGGCTGGTCGTGCGCCGTCGCGCCGCGGGGCGGGGCGCACCGCTAGCGTCCCGGTATGACGGTGACTTGGGAAGACCTCGGGTGGGAGCGCGTGGCCGCGGGTGTGGGACGGTGCAGGCTGCCGGTGTGGGACTGCACGATCGGGCTGGTCGTCGGCGAGGGGGCGGTCCTCATGATCGACGCGGGGTCGAGCCTCACCGAGGGCGCGCGGCTGGGCGCGCAGGCGCAGGCGCTCACCGGTCGGCGTGTGACACATCTCGCGCTGACCCACCCGCATTTCGACCACGTTCTCGGTGCCGGGGCGCTTCCCGGCACCGAATCCTTCGGCGCGGTGGGCGTGGACGCGGTGCTGTCGCGGGCGCGGGACCGCGAGGAACTGCGCGAGGACGCGGTGCGCCAGGGCCTGGCGGCCTCCGCGGCCCGGGAGGCGGCGGAGCGGCTGGCTCCGCCCGGGCACCTGGTCTCCGGCGATTGGACCCTGGACCTGGGCGGCGGCCGGCAGGTGCTGCTGGCGAACGTGGGTCCGGGGCACACCGCGCACGACCTGGCCGTGCTGGTGCCGGGCGATCCCGAGGTGGTGTTCTGCGGCGACCTGGTCGAGGAGTCGGGTGAGCCGCAGGCGGGTCCGGACGCCGTGCCCGCGCAGTGGCCGGCCGCCCTGGACCGCCTGCTCGCCCTGGGCAGCGAGGACGCGCTGTACGTGCCCGGTCACGGAGCGGTGGTGGACGCGGCGTTCGTCCGCGCCCAACGCGACGCGCTGGCCGCGCGTTTCGGCGTGTCGTCGTGAGCGTCCGGCGGGTTTCCCTATCGTCGTGCGAATGCGCCAGTACTCGACCGATCTGACCCCGCCGTGGAAGAAGCCGAAGCCGGTTCCCGAGGTCCCGGCCGAGCCGGGCCTGGTGGTGGAGGAGCCGGGGACCGGGTTCTGCGGGGCGGTGATCCGCTGCGAGGCGGGCACGGTGACCCTGGAGGACCGCTTCGGCAAGCACCGGGTCTTCCCGATGGAGCCGCGCGGCTTCCTGCTGGAGGGCAGGGCGGTGACGTTGGTCCGCCCGGCGCCGGGCGCTCCGGCCCGCCCCGCCCGCACGGCCTCCGGCTCGGTGGCGGTCCCCGGCGCACGCGCCCGCGTGGCCCGGGCGGGCCGCATCTACGTCGAGGGGCGGCACGACGCCGAGCTGGTGGAGAAGGTCTGGGGCGACGACCTGCGCATCGAGGGCGTGGTCGTGGAGTACCTGGAGGGCGTGGACGACCTGCCGTCCATCGTCGACTCCTTCGCACCCGGCCCGGACGCCCGCCTCGGCGTCCTGGTCGACCATCTGGTGCCGGGCTCGAAGGAGTGGCGCATCGCCGAGTCGGTGACGAGCGAGCACGCGCTGGTCGTGGGCCACCCGTACATCGACGTCTGGGAGGCGGTGAAGCCGTCGGCCCTGGGCATCGCGTCCTGGCCCCGGGTCCCGCGCGGCCAGGACTGGAAGACGGGCGTGTGCCGTGCGCTGGGCTGGCCGGAGAACACGGGCGCGGCCTGGCAGCGGATCCTGTCGGGCGTCCACTCGTACAAGGACCTGGAGCCGGAGCTGCTGGGCCGCGTGGAAGAACTGATCGACTTCGTGACGGCACCGGCGGACTGAGCCGCCCGGGGCCCCCGCCCGCACGCCCTCCCGGCAGCCGCCGTCCGCCACCGGGCCCGGCAGCCCCGCCGCCCTCAGCCACGCCGGCCCACGGGGATCGGCGCACCGGTCCCCCCAGCCGCGCCGCCGCACCGAGTCCGGCAGGCCCGTCGCTCTCCGCCGCGCCGCTCCGCCGCATCCGGCACGCCCGTCCCGCGGCCGCTCCCTGCAGTCCACCGGGTCCGGCACACCCATCGCGCCCCGCCCCGTCGCTGCACCGGGACCGGCACGCCCGTCCCGCGGCGGCTCCCTGCAGACCGCCGCGTCCGGCAGGCCCGCGCGGCAGCCGCCGTCAGTCGACCAGGTCCCGCACCACGCCGTCCGCCAGCAGCCGGCCGCGCAGGGTCAGTACGGCCCGGCCCTGCTCGTACGGCCCGGCGTCCAGGAGTCCGTCCGACAGCGCCCGGCGGGACGCGGCCAGGCCCTCCTCCCGCAGCAAGGACAGCGGCACCCCGTCCCGCAGCCGGAGTTCGAGCAGGATCCGCTCCACCCGCCGGTCCTCCTCGCCGAGCAGCTCCCGCCCGGCCCCGGGCGACCTGCCCGCCGCGAGCGCGGCCGCGTACGCGCCGGGGTGCTTCACGTTCCACCAGCGCACGCCGCCCACGTGGCTGTGTGCCCCGGGTCCCGCGCCCCACCAGTCGGCGCCCCGCCAGTACAGCTCGTTGTGCAGGCACCGGCCCGCCTCGGAGGTCGCCCAGTTCGACACCTCGTACCAGTCGAACCCGGCACCGGAGAGCACCTCGTCGGCGATCAGGTACCGGTCGGCGTGGACGTCGTCGTCGGTCATCGGCACCTCGCCGCGGCGGATCCGCCGCGCGAGCTGCGTGCCCTCCTCGACGATCAGGGCGTACGCGCTGACGTGGTCGGGTCCGGCGCCCAGCACCGCGTCCAGGGAGGCCCGCCAGTCGTCGTCGGACTCCCCCGGCGTGCCGTAGATCAGGTCCAGGTTCACGTGCTCGAACCCGGCCGCCCGGGCCTCCGCGACGCAGGCCTCGGGCCGCCCGGGCGTGTGGGTGCGGTCCAGCACCTTCAGCACGTGCTGCCGCGCGCTCTGCATGCCGAAGGAGATCCGGTTGAAGCCGCCCTCGCGCAGGGCCGCCAGATACGCCGGGTCCACCGACTCGGGATTCGCCTCGGTCGTGATCTCGGCGTCCTCCGCGAGTCCGAACTCCTCGCGGACCACCCGCAGCATCCGGACCAGGTCCTCGGCGTCCAGCAGCGTCGGCGTGCCCCCGCCCACGAACACCGTCCGCACGGCCCGCGGGTCGTCGCCCAGCACCTTGCGGGCCAGCCGGACCTCGTCCACGAGCGTCCCGGCGTAGTTGTCACGCGAGGCGAGCACGCCGCCGGTGCCGCGCAGCTCGGTCGCCGTGTAGGTGTTGAAGTCGCAGTAGCCGCAGCGGGTCGCGCAGTAGGGGACGTGCAGGTAGAACCCGAGGGGGCGGTCGGCGGCCCCGGCGAGCGCGGACGCGGGCAGCGCGCCGTCGGCGGGGACGGGATCGCCGTCGGGGAGTGCGGAAGGCATGCCTTCCATTGTCCAGCACCGGCGGGCTCACTCCGCCTGGAGCACCAGCAGCGCCAGATCGTCCGCCGGGGGCCGCTCCCCGAAGTCGTGCACGAGCTGCTGGATCCGCTCGGCTATCGGCTCGGCCCCGAGCCCGGCACACCCGGCCAGCGCCGCCGCGAGCCCGTCCCCGTCGTCGAACTGCCGGGAACCGGAGCGGCGCTCGGTCACGCCGTCGGTGACGCACAGCAGGGTGTCCCCGGGGCGCAGGTCGAAGCTCTCGCTGGTGTACGTGGCGTCCTCGACGACGCCCAGCAGGGTCTGCGGCTGCGCGCAGGGCTGGACCCCGCCCCCCGCCCCGAGCAGCAGCGGCAGGGGGTGCCCGGCGGAGGCGACCGTGCAGTGGACCCCGCCGTCGAAGGGGATCAGTTCGCCGTAGAGCAGGGACAGGAAGCGGGTCTGGGGACCGTCGCCGGGCGGGGTCGGGCGCGCCCCCGCGGCCACCAGCGCCCGGGCCGCCGCGTCGGCGGCCTCGGTGGCGTCGTCGAGCAGCAGCTGGTTGAGGCGGTCGAGGACGTCGGCGACGCGGTAGCCCTCGCGGGCCAGCAGGCGCAGCCAGGGGCGGGCCAGGCCGATGACGACGGCCGCCTCGGGGCCCTTGCCCTGGACGTCGCCGACGGCGAAGCACCAGCGGCCGTCTCCGGCCGGGAACAGGTCGTAGAAGTCGCCGCTGGGGCCGCCCTTGTCGCAGGGCTCGTAGACGAGCGCGCTGCGCACGCCGGGGATCTCGGCCACGGCGCCGGGCAGCAGCCCGCGCTGGAGCACGGCGCTGATGGTGGCCTGGCGCGCGTACTGGCGGGCGGCGCCCACGGCGAGCGCGACCCGGCGGCTGAGGTCCTCGACGAGGCCGGTGATCTCGTCGGGGAAACCGGACGTCCCCGCCCGCCCGACGACGAGCGTGCCCAGTGGCCGCCCCCCGGCGACCAGCCGGTACGCCAGGGCCGCACCGGGTTCACCGAGGGCCTCACCGGGCCAGTGGTAGGCGGCGGGCCCGGCGCGGGACGGGTCGGACGGCTGCGGCGGCTCCTTCTCCAGGGCCCGGCGCAGTTCCTCGACGCGGTGCTCGCTGCCGTGCCAGACCCGGGTGGGGCCGGGCCCGTCCGCGCCGCTCCAGCCGCCGGTGGCCTCGTCCTCCATCCACATCGCGCACCAGTCGGCGAGCCGTGGCACGATCAGCTGTCCGGTGAGGGCGGCGACCAGGTCCTCGTCGAGCTGTCCCGCGAGGAGGTCGGAGGCCTCGGCGAGGAACGACAGCGCCCCGCGGCCCAGCCAGCCGTCGTCCTGTTCCTCGTGCCGCTCCCAGCGCTCGCCCGGGCCGGCCGGATCGCGCGGTCCGGCCGGGCCGTCCGCGTGCGGTGCATCGTTCCGCCGGGTCCGCTCCCCGGGCCCGGCGGGCCCCGGCGGCCCGGGGGCGAGGCTCTCCGCGACCCGCAGGTCGCGCGCCAGCGCGTGCTCCCCGGCGTACGCCTCGGCCTGTGCCTCCGCCTCGCACCCCGCCGCGGGCAGCCGTGCCCACACGGTCTTGCGGCCGGTGCGGTAGGTGATCCCCCACGCCTCGGACAGCGCGCCGACGAGCCGCAGGCCGCGCCCGTACTCGGGCGGTTCGTGGGACGGGTCCGGTCCGGCGCCGCGCGGGGCGCGGGAGGGGTGGTGGTCGCAGACCTCCACGACCAGCGCGACCGTGTCCGGCGCGTCGCCCTCCAGCCGGCACTCCAGCTCGACGTCGGTTCCGGCGTGCACGACGGCGTTGGTGACGAGTTCGCTGACGACGAGCCGCGCGTCGGCGGCCAGGCGCTCGCCGAGGTGCTCGGCCCCGGGCAGGCCCGACGCCGTCCACTCGGCGAAGGCGGTGCGCAGCAGGCTGCGGGCGGCGCCCGGCGCGAGGGAGCTGCCGGGCAGTGTGGCGTGCGCCCGCGCATGGGTCACCGCGAGCGCCTGCGCGGCGGGCGCGGGCTCCCCGGCGGCGGGCTCGGCGAGCCCCTCCTGCGCGGGCACGGACGGCTCCCGGGCATGCGCAGGCGCCTGCGATGCACGGGAGACGGTCTCCCGTTGCGTCGGAATGGCCCCCATGGGCGGCTCCCCGGGCAGTTCGTACGAATACGCCACAGTCGATGCCGACAGGGTGACAGACCGGCCACGCCCATAAGCGCGGAGTTACCGAAGAAGGCCGTCATGAGTGAGAAGAGTGCTACGGATGTGGTCGAAGAACGGTCGAAAGACGGTCGGATCCGAGCATCGGGGCGTCACCACCCGCCCGCCCCGCCGGACGGGAGGGCGAACGGCCGGGGCACGACGAAGGGCCGGCGCCTGTACGGCGCCGGCCCTTCGCGGGTCAAGCAGGGCGTGCTACGCCTCGCGGGACCCCTCGTACATCTCGTCGATCAGATGCTTGTACTCCCGCTCCACGACCGGCCGCTTCAGCTTCAGGCTCGGCGTGATCTCGCCGTGCTCCACGTCGAGGTCCCGCGGCAGCAGCCGGAACTTCTTGATGGTCTGCCACCGCTGCAGGCCCTCGTTGAGCTGCTTCACGTACCCGTCGACCATCTCGACGGTGGCGGGCGCCGCGACGATCTCCGCGTACGACTTGCCCTCCAGGCCGTTCTCGGCCGCCCAGGCGGTGATGGCGGCCTCGTCGAGGGCGATGAGGGCGGTGCAGTAGTTCCGGTCGGCGCCGTGCACCAGGATGTTCGACACGTACGGGCACACCGCCTTGAACTGTCCCTCGACCTCCGCCGGGGCGATGTACTTGCCGCCCGAGGTCTTGATGAGGTCCTTCTTGCGGTCGGTGATGCGCAGGTAGCCGTCGGCCGACAGCTCCCCGATGTCGCCGGTGTGGAACCAGCCGTCCGGCTCCAGCACCTCGGCGGTCTTCTCGGGCAGGTTGTGGTAGCCCTCCATGATGCCGGGGCCGCGCAGCAGGATCTCGCCGTCGTCCGCGATGCGCACCTCCGTGCCGGGCAGCGGCTTGCCGACCGTGCCGGTGCGGTAGGCCTCGCCCGGGTTGACGAACGACGCGGCCGAGGACTCGGTGAGGCCGTAGCCCTCCAGGACGTGGATGCCGGCACCGGCGAAGAAGTAGCCGATCTCGGGTGCCAGGGCGGCCGAGCCGGACACACAGGCCCGCAGGTTGCCGCCGAAGGCCTCCCGGATCTTGGCGAACACCAGCGTGTCGGCGACCTTGTGCTTCGCGTTCAGCCCGAAGGGCACGGTCGCGGTCCCGGTGCGCCGGAAGTTGTCCTGCGAGACCTTGGCGTACTCGCGGGCGACCTCGGCGGCCCACTGGAAGATCTTGTACTTGGCTCCGCCGCCCGCCCGGGCCTTGGCGGCGACCCCGTTGTAGACCTTCTCGAAGATGCGCGGCACGGCGGCCATGTACGTCGGCTGGACCACCGGCAGGTTGTCGATGATCTTGTCGACCCGGCCGTCCACGGCGGTGACGTGCCCGACCTCGATCTGCCCGGAGGTGAGCACCTTGCCGAAGACGTGCGCGAGCGGCAGCCACAGGTACTGCACGTCGTCGCCGCTGACCAGTCCGGTCGCGGCGATGGCCTTGGCCATGTACGACCAGTTGTCGTGCGGCAGCCGCACGCCCTTGGGGCGGCCGGTGGTGCCGGAGGTGTAGATGAGCGTGGCGAGCTGGTCCTTGGTGATGGCCCCGACCCGCTCCTTGATCAGCTCGGGTTCCTTCTCAAGCCGGGCGGCGCCGCGCTTCTCCAGCTCGTCGAGGGTGAGGATCCAGTCGGCGCTCTCCGCGCCGGCCGGGTCCACGACCACGACATGGGTCAGCTCGGGCAGCTCGGCCCGCTTCTCCTTGGCCTTGGCCAGCTGCTCGGCGTTCTCCGCGATGAGCACCCGGCTCTGGGAGTCCGACAGGATGTATGCCGACTCGTCGGCGTTGGTCTGCGGATAGACCGTGGTGGTGGCGGCGCCTGCGCACATGATGCCGAGGTCGGCCAGGATCCACTCGATGCGGGTGCTGGAGGCCAGGGCGACACGCTGCTCGGGCTGCACGCCCAGTTCGATCAGGCCCGCGGCGATGGCGTAGACCCGCTCGGCGGCCCGCGCCCAGGTGAGCGACTTCCACTCGTCCGGCCCCTCGCCCGAGGGCGCGGGAACCGGATACCGGTAGGCCTCGGCGTCCGGCGTGGCGGCCACGCGCTCCAGGAAGAGGCCCGCCACGGAGGGCGGACGGTTCTCGATCAAGGTCTGTGTGTCGCTCACGACATCCTCCGGGCCCGCGACAGCGCGGCTGGCTCAGGTGCGGCTGGTTGGTCCTCACGAGCTGCAGGTCACGCCTGTTGTTTAACTGGTGAGTAACTATCGAGCAGGGGATCAGAGTAAAGGTCGGCCGGTTCCTGCGTAAGGGGCCGCGGCCTGTCACTTCGTACAGAGAGCTACCCCGTGGACGCACCGGGGCCCGCCGCACTTTCGCACGACGGGCCCCTGTTCTACCCGGTTTGCGGTGTAACCCGCGGTAATCGGCGGTTACTTCTTGACCTTGCCCGACCCCGCACTGTCATCGCTCGACAGGACCGCGATGAACGCCTCCTGAGGAACCTCCACGGAACCGACCATCTTCATCCGCTTCTTGCCCTCCTTCTGCTTCTCCAGCAGCTTCCGCTTCCGGGAGATGTCACCGCCGTAGCACTTGGCGAGGACGTCCTTGCGGATGGCGCGGATGGTCTCGCGGGCGATGACCCGCGAACCGATGGCGGCCTGGACCGGCACCTCGAACGCCTGCCGCGGGATGAGCTCCTTGAGCTTGGCGACGAGCCGGACCCCGTAGGCGTACGCCTGGTCCTTGTGGGTGATCGCCGAGAAGGCGTCCACCTTGTCGCCGTGCAGCAGGATGTCCACCTTGACCAGGCTGGAGGTCTGCTCGCCGGTGGGCTCGTAGTCGAGCGAGGCGTAGCCGCGGGTCTTGGACTTCAGCTGGTCGAAGAAGTCGAACACGATCTCCGCGAGCGGCAGCGTGTAGCGGATCTCGACCCGGTCCTCGGAGAGGTAGTCCATGCCGAGCAGGGTGCCGCGCCGGGTCTGGCACAGCTCCATGATCGAGCCGATGAACTCGCTCGGCGCGAGGATGGTCGCCCGCACGACCGGCTCGTACACGTCCGAGATCTTGCCCTCGGGGAACTCGCTCGGGTTGGTGACCGTGTGCTCGCTGCCGTCCTCCATGAGGACGCGGTAGACCACGTTCGGGGCGGTCGCGATCAGGTCGAGCCCGAACTCGCGCTCCAGCCGCTCGCGGATCACGTCCAGGTGCAGCAGGCCCAGGAAGCCGACGCGGAAGCCGAACCCGAGCGCGGCGGAGGTCTCCGGTTCGTAGACCAGCGCGGCGTCGTTGAGCTGCAGCTTGTCCAGGGCCTCGCGCAGCTCCGGGTAGTCCGATCCGTCCAGCGGGTACAGGCCCGAGAAGACCATCGGCTTGGGGTCCTTGTAGCCGCCGAGCGGCTCGGTGGCACCCTTGGACTGGCTGGTGACGGTGTCACCGACCTTGGACTGGCGGACGTCCTTCACGCCGGTGATCAGATAGCCCACCTCGCCGACGCCCAGTCCGTCGGCGGGCAGCATCTCCGGCGAGTTGGTGCCGATCTCCAGCAGCTCGTGGGTGGCGCCCGTGGACATCATCTTGATGCGCTCGCGCTTGTTGAGCTGCCCGTCGATGACACGGACGTAGGTCACCACACCGCGGTAGGAGTCGTAGACCGAGTCGAAGATCATGGCGCGCGCGGGGGCGTCCGCGACACCCACCGGGGCCGGCACCTCGGCGACGACCTTGTCCAGCAACGCGTCGACACCGACACCGGTCTTGGCGGACACCTTGAGGACGTCGCCGGGATCGCAGCCGATGAGGTGCGCCAGCTCCTCGGCGAACTTCTCCGGCTGCGCCGCCGGCAGGTCGATCTTGTTCAGCACGGGGATGATCGTGAGGTCGTTCTCCATCGCCAGGTACAGGTTGGCGAGGGTCTGCGCCTCGATGCCCTGTGCGGCGTCCACCAGGAGGACGGTGCCCTCGCAGGCGGCGAGCGACCGCGAGACCTCGTAGGTGAAGTCGACGTGCCCCGGGGTGTCGATCATGTTCAGGATGTGCGTGTTGCCCTTGTCGTGGGTCGGGGCCCACGGCAGACGCACCGCCTGAGACTTGATCGTGATGCCACGCTCGCGCTCGATGTCCATGCGGTCGAGGTACTGGGCGCGCATCTGCCGCTGCTCGACCACTCCGGTCAGCTGGAGCATCCGGTCGGCGAGCGTGGACTTGCCGTGGTCGATGTGCGCGATGATGCAGAAGTTGCGGATCAGAGCCGGGTCGGTACGGCTCGGCTCGGGCACGTGGCTGGGGATCGCGGGCACGCAGGGTCCTGATTCTTGAGGCGTCCGCAGTGTCTGCGGTCTCGGGTCGGATCGATACGTAGCCTCCATGGTCCCACGGGTGCGGACCACGGACGGGTTTGGGCCGGGAAAGGCCGCGCTGGTAGCCTGAGTGGCTGTGCCTCATGCCCTCTCGCAGGAGGCACGACTCAAGAAATCACCGGTACGGGGCCCGAGCGGTGCCGTGCCAGAACCTGAGAAGGCTCATTCGTGGCGAACATCAAGTCCCAGATCAAGCGGATCAAGACCAACGAGAAGGCGCGGCTGCGCAACAAGGCCGTCAAGTCCTCCCTCAAGACCGCGATCCGCAAGGCCCGCGAGGCTGCTGCCGCGGGTGACGTCGAGAAGGCCACCGAGTACCAGCGCGCTGCCGCGCGTCAGCTCGACAAGGCCGTCTCCAAGGGCGTCATCCACAAGAACCAGGCCGCCAACAAGAAGTCGGCGCTGGCTCAGAAGGTCACCGCGCTCAAGGGCTGACGTCTGATGTGACGCCGGAGGGAATCGAGCGGGCCCTCTCTCATCCGCTCCCGTCCGGCACCCCTTCGGATCCGCGCGCGGCCTGCGTTCGCCACGCGGGCGCGGATCCAGCAGCGTGAACCGAACGGCCGGGTGTCCTCCTTCCCCATGGGAGGGCCCCCGGCCTTCGGCTTTCCCGGGCCTGTGTCCTCGACCCGACGTCTCCGGGCCTGTCGGCTTTCCGGGCCTGTCGGCGCTCCGGGCCGGTCAGCCTCTCCGGGCCGGTCTCCTCAGGACCAGAACTCATTGCTCCTGTCGATGTCCTCGACGCATTCGTCGAGGTCGGTGACCTTGTCGCCGACGATCCGGAAGACGATGCACCCGGTGTCGTCGAGGTGCCTGCCGTTGCGCTCGGCGGTGAAGCGGGTCATGCCGACCGCGTGGCCGCGGCCGTCGACCGCGATGCCGATCAGGTCGGCACGCATCGTTCCCTGGGTCTCCGCGCCGAGCCGTTCGTACATCTCGATGATCGCGTTCACCCCTTTGAAGTCGCCCGACAACGGGTGGTCGCCGGGCACGTGGTGCGTGGCATCGGCGGCCATCAACCCGCGCAAGGTGTCCATGTCCCCGCGCGAGAAGGCCTCGTAGCCCTTGCGGACGAGCGCTGCGTGCGGGTGTTCAGCCATGATCCTCGCCACCTTTCGCTGACTCGGCGACGTACGGCTGACTGCTTCGATTGTCTCTCCGGCCGGGTCCGGCGGCACAGCGGAGAGCCTGGGCCGTTCCCCGATGACAACCCTCGGCCCGCGGCTGGGGCGCGCGTCAGCCCCGGCCCCGGGAACGGGCCGCCCGGGCGATGGTGACAACCGCCTTCTCCAGGGCGTACTCCGGGTCGTCGCCCCCGCCCTTCACGCCCGCGTCCGCCTCGGCCACGGCCCGCAGCGCCGCCGCCACGCCGTCGGGGGTCCACCCGCGCATCTGCTGCCGCACCCGGTCGATCTTCCAGGGCGGCATGCCCAGCTCCCGCGCCAGGTCCGCCGGCCGGCCGCCGCGGGCCGACGACAGCTTCCCGATGGCCCGGACGCCCTGGGCCAGCGCGCTCGTGATCAGCACCGGTGCCACGCCGGTCGCCAGCGACCAGCGCAACGCCTCCAGGGCCTCCGCGGCCCGGCCCTCGACGGCCCGGTCGGCGACCGTGAAGCTCGACGCCTCCGCCCGCCCGGTGTAGTACCGCCCGACGACCTCCTCGTCGATCGTCCCCTCGACGTCCGCGACCAGCTGCGAGACGGCCGACGCCAGCTCACGCAGGTCGCTGCCGATCGCGTCGACGAGCGCCTGGCACGCCTCCGGGGTGGCGGACCGCCCGGCCGTGCGGAACTCCGCCCGCACGAACGCCAGCCGGTCCGCCGGCTTGGTCATCTTCGGGCAGGCCACCTCGCGGGCCCCGGCCTTGCGGGCCGCGTCGAGCAGGCCCTTGCCCTTGGCTCCGCCGGCGTGCAGCAGGACGAGGGTGATCTCCTCCGCGGGCGAGGCGAGATAGGACTTCACGTCCTTGACGGTGTCGGCCGACAGGTCCTGGGCGTTGCGCACGACGACGACCTTGCGCTCCGCGAACAGCGACGGGCTCGTCAGCTCGGCGAGCGTGCCGGGCTGCACCTGGTCGGGCGCGAGGTCCCGCACGTCCGTGTCCGCGTCGGCGGCTTTCGCGGCGGCCACCACCTCCTGCACGGCGCGGTCCAGCAGCAGGTCCTCCTGGCCGACGGCAAGGGTCACCGGCGCGAGGGGGTCGTCGTTCGCACTCTTCCTGGGCATCCCGACAAGCATCCCACGCAGCGGTGACAGCGAGCCGGGAAGGCCGGATCCGCGGACCGGCCTACGGCTCCTCCCGCCAGCCCTCCCACTCCCCGGCGAACCGGTCCAGCTCGGCCGGGTCCAGCCGCTCCTCCTCGTCGCGCAGGACGACCAGCCACTGCGCGTCCTCGGCGTCGTCCTCACCGGCCAGGGCGTCCCGGACCAGCCGCGGCTCCTCGGCGATGCCGAACCGCTCCCGGAGCGCCTCCACCACTTCCTCGGCCGCGTCCCGGTCGGGCAGCACCAGCACATGTCGCACGTCACTCACGCCGGACATTGTCCGGCACGGGGCCCCGGGGCCGGCTCCCGGCCCCGGGCGGGGGCCAGGGCCCGGGTGGGGCAGGGGCAGGGCCCGGGCGGGACAGAGGCCGGGCGTGGACCGCCCTGGGGGCCAGGGCGTGGGCCAGCCCAGGACCCGGGCGTGGGCCGCCCTGAGGGCCGGGGCGTGGGCCAGCTCAGGACCCGGGCGTGGGCCGCCCTGGGGGCCGGCGCGCTACGCGGGGACGCGCAGGACCGGCACCCCGGCCAGCTGGATCCCGAACCGTTCCCGGTAGGCCGCGAGCACCTCCTCGTCCGTCCCCAGCTCCCGCTCCTCCCGCGTCCCGTCGGCGGCCGTCGCCGTCAGCTTCCGCCCGCTGAGCGTGATGCGCCCGCCTTCCTCCGTCACACGGGAGCAGACCAGCGAGCGGGTGAAATGCGACTCCGGCGACGTCCGGTGCCACCACGCCCCGGCTGCGAAGTCGCCCAGCACCCGCGGCCGCACCTCCAGGCGGTACTGCGGCCGGCCGTCGCGGATCACGTCCAGGTCCGCCGCCTCCGCCGCCTCGTGCCCGCCGCGCACCCCGGCCGCGTCCGGCCCCGCCTCGACGATCCGGAACGTCCCCGCCGGATCCTCCTGCTCGCCGCGCTCCCCGAACGCCAGCGGCAGATGGCTGTGCGCCCCGAACCCGACGTCGGCCAGCCAGTCCCCCGCGTCCACCGTGCGCACCCGCAGCGCGAGGTGGTCGTACGGGATCCCGAGCAGCTCCCCGTCCCCGTGGACCCGCGCGGCCAGCAGCACCACGTCGTACCCGAGCGCGGCGAGCAACGCCCCGAAGGCTCCGTTGAGTTCGTAACAGAACCCGCCCCGGCGCGCCCCCACCACCTTGTCCAGCAACCGCTTCTCCTCCAGCACGATCTCCTCACCGAGGTGAACCGAGAGGTTCTCGAACGGCACCGTCTGCAGATGCCGCAGGTGCAGCTCGCGGAGCGCGTCGACGGTGGGCCACGCCGGCTGCTCGACTCCGAGACGGCGCAGATAGGCATCAACCTGACTTGGATTCATGCCCTCAGTCTCGCGCCACGCTCAGCCCTCCGTCCTGCCCCGTGACCGCCAGGGCACCGTCGCGGTCCGTGCGCAGCACCACCGCTCCCCCGGCGCGCAGCGCCCCGACCGTGCCGGGGGCGGGGTGCCCGTAGGGGTTGTCGTCGCCGCAGGAGATGAGGGCCAGCCGCGGGGCCACCCGGCGCAGCAGGCCCGGGTCCTGGTACGCCGAGCCGTGGTGGGCGACCTTCAGTACGTCCACGCCCTCCAGTGCCCGGGCCGCGGGCGACCGGGCCAGTGCCCGCTGGGCCGGGGGTTCGAGGTCGCCGAGGAGCAGCATCCGCAGTCCGCCGGACCGGACCAGCATGGCGACGCTGGCGTCGTTCGGGCCCTCCGGTGCCGGGTGGGCCGGGAGCGGCTGCGGGGGCACGCCCGGAAGCGGGCTCGCGGGCGGGCTCGAGTGCGGACTCGAGGGTGGGCCGGGGAGCAGGCTCGGCGGCGGGCTGGGGGGTGGGCTCGGGGGCGGCCACACCACCTGCCACGACAACTCCCTCGCGCGCAGCTGTTCTCCCGCCGCCGCGCGCGTCACGGGCACCCGCCGCAGCGCCGCGTGTCTCCGCACGAACGCGGCCTGGTCCGCCGGCTCCTCGAGGCCCGTGGTCGTGATCGCCCCCACGTCCCGCCCGCGCAGCACTCCGGGCAGGCCCGCGACGTGGTCGGCATGGAAATGGGTGAGCACGACCAGGGGGAGACGGGTGATGCCGAGGTCACGCAGGCAGTGGTCGGCCAGTGCCGGGTCGGGCCCCGCGTCCACCATCACCCCGGCGCCGTCACCCGCGGCGAGCACCATGGCGTCGCCCTGGCCCACGTCGCACATGACCATCCGCCAGCCCGGCGGCGGCCAGCCCGTGAGGGTCCGGGTGAGCGATGGCGGCTGCACCACGGCCAGCACCAGCAGCACCCCGCAGGCCCCGCACCACCGGGGACGGCGGAGCAGCCACCGCCCGGCCGGCACCAGGACCAGCGTCACGGCGCCGAGCAGGGCCGCCCCCGCCCAGCTCCCGGGCCAGTCCACTCCCGCACCGGGCAGCGCGGCCCCGGTCCGGGCGATCCGGGCGATCCACCCGGCGGGCCACCGCGCGCACCACGCGAACGCCTCGGCCACCGGCATCGCCACCGGGGCCGTGGCCAGGGCGGCGAAGCCCAGTACGGTCGCCGGTGCGACCGCGGCCTCGGCGAGCAGGTTGCACGGCACCGCCACCAGGCTCACCCGCGACGACAGCACCGCGACGACGGGCGCGCACAGGGCCTGCGCGGCTACCGCGGCGCCCAGTGCCTCGGCGAGCCTCGGCGGCACGCCTCGCCGCCGCAGCCCGGCGCTCCAGCGGGGCGCGAGCGTCAGGAGGGCGCCGGTGGCCACGACGGAGAGCAGGAAGCCGTAACTGCGCGCCAGCCACGGGTCGTAGAGCACCAGCAGCAGGACCGCCGTCGCCAGCGCCGGGATCATGGATCTGCGGCGGCCGGTGGCGAGGGCGAGCAGTGCGACGGCTCCGCAGGCCGCGGCCCGCACCACGCTCGGGTCCGGCCGGCACACCACCACGAAGGCGAGCGAGAGCGCGCCCCCGAGCACGGCCGTACCGCGCAGGGAGATGCCGAGCCGCGGCGCGATCCCCCGCCGCTCGGCCCGTTGAGCCAGACCCGGCGGGCCAAGGAGCAGGGCGAGCAGGATGGTGAAGTTGGCCCCGGACACGGCGAGCGTGTGGGTGAGGTCCGTCTCCTTGAACGCCTCCTCCAGCTCGGGGGTGACCCGCGAGGTGTCCCCGACGACCAGACCGGGAAGCAGGGCCCGGGCGTCCGGGGGCAGCCCCTCGGTCGCCTCCCGCAACCCGGCCCGCAGCCGCCCGGCGAGCCGCTGGGAGCGCGACGGCTCCCGCACCACCTGCGGTGGGCCCGAGCCACGCACCCGCAGGACGGCGGCGATCCGGTCACCGCCCGTCATGGCGGGCGCCGACCGCGCCTCCACCCGGAGCCGCGTCGTGGGAAGCAGCCCCAGCCACGGCGAGGGCGCCGACCCGTCGACGCCCCGGTCCGGTGTCGACGCCCTGACGTCGACGATCAGCAGCACCGGCGTCCGCGTCGCCACCGCCGCTCCACCCGGCTCGTGTACGCGGCGCACCTCCGCGTCGATCAGCACGACCGTCGGAACGAGGTGATCCCCCCTCACCTTCGGCCTGCTGAGCCGTGGATCGGAGGTCAGCTCCACCTCCGCCGACACGGACCGGTACTCCCGTGCCAGACCGGGCACCGGCCCGCGGCGCAGATCCGCTCCGTGCAGCCCGGCCGACGCGGCGGCAGCGGCCACGCACAGCAGCACGGCGGCGGCCGACACCCGCGTCCAGGACGGCACTCCGAGCCGCCGGGCGCACGGCAGCAGCGCGACAGCGGCCAGACAGCCCACCACCAGGCCCCCGACCCATCCGGGTGGCGCGTCCAGTGCGAGGGCTGCCGTGGCCCAGGCCGCGAGGGCGGGCGGCACGAGACGCAGGTCGGTCGGGCCCTCCTGCCGGGGTCGGGAACTGCCCAGCCGGTGGCCGGAGGCGGCGTGCACGACCGACCGGGCGGGGCGGGGGCGCGTGGGCGAGACCGACCGGGCGGGGCGGGGCCGCACGGGCGCATCGTCGTCCGGGAGCACCGGCGTGCCGGACGTGTGCCTCATGGCCGTACGAGGGCGCGCAGGTCGGCGAAGCGGCGGTCGCCGATGCCGTTCACCTCGCGCAGCTCGTCCACGGAACGGAAACCGCCGTGTCGCGTGCGGTAGTCGACGATGTGCTGCGCGAGCACCGGTCCGACGCCGGGCAGGGTGTCGAGCTGCTCCAGGGTGGCGGTGTTGAGCGAGACGGGAGCTGTCGGGGCCGAGCCGCTCGCCGCTCCGCCCGGAGGTGCCACCCCGGCGGTCCCGGCGATCCCCCCGGGTGGTGCGCCACCCGTTCCGGAGCCCGGCGCGCCGACGAGCACCTGTTCACCGTCCACCAGGAAGCGGGCGCGGTTGAGGCCGTCGGTGTTCGTGCCCGGCTTCACACCGCCCGCCGCACGCAGGGCGTCCGCGACCCGGGAGCCGGCCGGCAGCCGGTGGATCCCCGGTTCGCGGACCTTGCCGCCGACGTCCACGACGATCTCCGCTGCCCCCGCCTTCGCCGCCCCGCCCGACGCCCCTGCTGAGGCGGCAGCGGAACCGGCGGACGCGCCCTCGTCCCCTCCGGCGCCGCCGGGCCCACGCGCCTGTCCCGCCCCGTCGGCCTCGTCCTGTGCCCCGTAGGGGGCTGCCGCCCTCACCACCTCCGGCGGCCGTACGGTCTCGGTCCGGCCGACCCAGAAGTGCTGCGCGGCGAACGTCGCGGCGAGCACCAGCACCGCTGCCAGAGCGAGGACGCTCCGCCGCTCCAGACCGCACCTCGCCTGCACCCACACCGGCAGGCGCTCCCGCAGGGCCGGCCCGGACCGCTCGCGCCAGGTCCCTCGCGCAGGGAAACCGCCTCGGCCCTCGGGAGAGGAGCCGGGCCGGCCCTGCCCCGTGCCCTCGTCCCCGGCCGAGACTCCCGCCCTGCCCTCGACGACCACCCCCCGGTCGAAAACCACCCCCTGATCACCGCGCACGGTTCGTGCCCCGCTCCTCAGGGCCTCGCCGGTTGGGGCGGTACCCGGCGGCGGCCCCTGCCCCGACTCCCGCCGCAGCCCTGCCTCTTCAGCACGTCCCGAGGACGCGCCGAACAACAGCCCCGCCCGCCGCCGCAGTTCCTCCTCCGAGGCGTGCGCACGCGCACCCCGCCCCCCGGATCGCCCTGGCCGCTCGGATCGCCCGGATCGCCCGATTCGCCCGCGCGTGCCGAACCGATACCGCCGGTCCCGGCGGTGCCGTACGCGTCCGTCCGACGTCGGCCCCCGGCCCGGCCCACTGGTCACCGGCCCCGTGTGTGAACGTGATCGCAGTGCCATGCGAGGAGGATCGGCCCCACCGGCCCACCCGCGCTGATCTTGGTCGAATCCCGTGGACAACCCACAGGCTGTGGACAACTCCGCCCCTCACACGGGTGACGCCCGCGGTGTTCACCGAGGCGAAACCACGACCCCCAGCAACCCGGGCCCGGTGTGCGCCCCGATCACCGCCCCGACCTCGCTCACATGCAGATCCGCCAGCCCGGGCAACCGCGTCCGCAGCCGGTCGGCGAGGGCCGACGCCCGGTCGGGGGCGGCGAGATGGTGGACGGCGACATCCACGGGCGCGCTGCCCGCGCGGTCGGCCGCGATCTCCTCCAGGCGGGCGATCGCCTTGGACGCGGTGCGCACCTTCTCCAAGGGCTCGATCCGCCCGTCGGCCAGCTGCAGCAGCGGCTTGACCGCGAGCGCCGAACCGAGCAGGGCCTGCGCCGCCCCGATACGGCCGCCCCGGCGCAGGTAGTCGAGGGTGTCCACGTAGAAGTAGGCGGAGGTGCCCGCGGCCCGCTTCTCCGCGGCCGTGACGGCCTCGTCCACCGTGCCGCCCGACTCGGCCGTCTCCGCCGCCGCGAGCGCACAGAAGCCGAGCGCCATGGCGATCATGCCGGTGTCCACCACCCGCACCGGCACCGGCGCCCGACGCGCGGCGAGGACGGCCGCGTCATAGGTGCCGGACAGCTCGGCGGACAGATGGAGGGAGACGATGCCCGTGGCGCCGGACTCGGCGACCTCGCGGTAGGTCTCCTCGAAGACCGCGGGCGCGGGCCGCGAGGTCGTCACCGGGCGCCGCTTCTGCAAAGCCTGGGCGAGGGCGCGGGTGGAGATCTCGGTGCCCTCCTGCAGGGCGCGGTCGCCGAGGACCACGGTCAGGGGGACCGCGGTGATGCCGTGCCGCTCCATCGTCCGGGCCGGAAGGTAGGCCGTTGAATCGGTGACGATCGCGACATGGCGGGACATGAGCTGGAGGTTACCTGCCGTAGTGGCCGTGCGGCAGCCCGGCCCTGAGGCACCGGGGCACGCGTGACCGGATCAAGTGGTGCTCTCGGGGCGGGGCTTCTTCTGCCAGGGGTAGGTCGGGCGGGGTGCGGGCGCCGCGATGGCCGGTCGCGCCGCCGGCTCCTGCTCCGCACCGGACTGCGTGGTCTCGGGCCAGGTCTGCCCCGCGGCGGGGGCGTCGGCCGCCGGGGCGTCGGGCCAGGGACGCGCGGCGGGGCGGGGCTTCGGCGCGGAGGCCTCGCCGGCCCTCCTCGTCTCGCTCGCGCCCTCTGGGGAGGCCTGCGTCGTCGTCCAGTGCCGCAGGGCGCCGGCCTCCACGTCGATCTGCGCGCTGAGGGTGTCCAGGTCGTCGCCCGAGAAGCGGTGGGCGCGGTCGCGGACCGCCCAGCGCAGCGCGTCCGCCGACTGTGTGATGCGCGCGGTGCGCTCACGCAGCTCCGGCAGGCGCTCCCGCAGGGCGGTACGGTCCGGCTCCGACTCCAGGCGCTTCAGCTCGCCGTCCAGCTCGCGGCCGTGCACGCTGAGTCGCTCGAAGAGGCCGAGGGACTCCTTCACGGACGCGTCGTCGGTGGCGGCCGCGTTCAGCGCGTCCTGGGTGGCGCGCATGGAGGTGCGCAGCTTCAGTCGCAGCTGGGCGAGTTCTCCCGCGGCGCCGGTCTGGGCCAGGGACTTGGCCCTCAGAGTGTGGTCCTCGACCGTGCGGCGGGCCTGGCTGATGCCGCGGTCCACGCTGCGCTTGGCGGCGCCGACCGCCTTCACGGTGGCGTACGCGCCGAGCGCGACGAGAAGCACGAAGAGCAGGGCGAAGACTGCGAACACTGCTTCCACAGGGGCTCCTCCTCAGGGCGCCGCGGCACACCTCACATCGCTCTCCACGGTAAACGCAACAGGCAGGCCCGGAGTTCCAGAAGAACCCCGAACCTGCCCTTAGGGGACCAATAGGGGATCACCGGCAGGTCATCCCCGTGGCTGCCGCGGAGCCCGGGCGCTCACGCCGGGACGATGTTCACCAGCTTCGGCGCGCGCACGATGACCTTGCGGATCCCGGCGCCGCCCAGCGCGGCGACCACCTTCTCGTCCGCCAGCGCGACCTTCTCCAGCTCGTCGTCGGAGATCGACGGCGGCACCTCCAGCCGCGCCTTGACCTTGCCCTTGATCTGCACCACGCAGGTCACGGTCTCGTCGACGACGTACGCCGGGTCGGCCACCGGGAAGTCCCGGTGGACCACCGAGTCGGTGTGGCCCAGCCTGCGCCACAGCTCCTCGGCGATGTGCGGGGCCAGCGGCGCGATCATCAGCACCAGCGGCTCGGCGACCTGGCGCGGCACGGCCCCGCCCGTCTTGGTCAGGTGGTTGTTCAGTTCGGTGACCTTGGCGATGGCGGTGTTGAACCGCATGCCCTCCAGGTCCCCGCGCACCCCGTCGATCGCCTTGTGCAGGGCGCGCAGCGTGTCCTCGTCCGGCTCGGCGTCGACGACGGTGACCTCGCCGGTCGCCTCGTCGACGATGTTGCGCCACAGCCGCTGCAGCAGCCGGAACTGGCCGACCACCGCGCGCGTGTCCCACGGCCGCGAGACGTCCAGCGGGCCCATCGCCATCTCGTACAGGCGCAGGGTGTCGGCTCCGTACTCGGCGCAGATCTCGTCGGGCGTGACGGCGTTCTTCAGGGACTTGCCCATCTTGCCCAGCAGCCGGGAGACCTTCTCGCCCTGGTACCAGTAGGCGCCGTCGCGTTCCTCGACCTCGGCGGCCGGCACCGCGATGCCACGGCTGTCGCGGTACACGTAGGCCTGGATCATGCCCTGGTTGAACAGCTTGTGGAACGGCTCGGCGGAGGAGACGTGGCCCAGGTCGTACAGCACCTTGGACCAGAAGCGGGCGTACAGCAGGTGCAGCACGGCGTGCTCGGCGCCGCCGACGTACAGGTCGACACCGCCGTGCGGCATGCCCTCGCGCGGGCCCATCCAGTACTGCTCGATCTCGGGGTCGACCAGGCGCTCGCTGTTGTGCGGGTCCAGGTAGCGCAGCTCGTACCAGCAGGAACCGGCCCAGTTGGGCATGGTGTTGGTCTCACGGCGGTACTTCTTCGGGCCGTCGCCCAGGTCCAGCGTGACGTTGACCCAGTCCTCGTTGCGCGACAGCGGCGTCTCGGGCTGGGTGTCGGCGTCGTCCGGGTCGAAGGTGCGGGGGCTGTAGTCCTCGACCTCGGGCAGCTCCAGCGGCAGCATCGACTCGGGCAGCGCGTGGGCGATGCCGTCCTCGTCGTAGACGATCGGGAAGGGCTCGCCCCAGTAGCGCTGGCGGCTGAACAGCCAGTCGCGCAGGCGGAAGTTGACGGTGCCCTCGCCGGCGCCGGTCCGCTCCAGCCACTCCGTGATGCGCGCCTTGGCCTCGGCGACGCCCAGGCCGTCCAGGCTGACCTGGTCGTTGGACGAGTTGATGATCCTGGCGTCGTGGGAGGAGAAGGCGTTCTCCCACGTGGCGGTGTCCGTGCCGCGGCCGTCGGTGGGCTCGACGATGCAGTGGATCGGCAGCTCGAAGGCGCGCGCGAACTCGAAGTCGCGCTGGTCGCCGGCCGGCACGGCCATGATCGCGCCGGTGCCGTAGCCCATCAGCACGTAGTCGGCGATGAAGACCGGGACCTGCTCGCCGTTGACCGGGTTGGTCGCGTAGGCGCCGATGAAGACGCCGGTCTTGTCCTTGGCCTCGGCCTGGCGCTCCACGTCGGACTTGGACGCGGCCTGCGCGCGATAGGCGGCGACGGCCTCGGCCGGGGTCGCGTGGCCGCCGGTCCACACCGCGTGGGTGCCCTCCGGCCAGGCGGCCGGGGTGAACTTCTCGACCAGCGGGTGCTCGGGCGCCAGCACCATGTAGGTGGCGCCGAACAGGGTGTCGGGCCGGGTGGTGAAGACGGTGATGCGCTCGCCGTCGATGGGGAAGTCGACGCGGGCACCCTCGCTGCGGCCGATCCAGTTGCGCTGCTGCAGCTTGATGGCCTCGGGCCAGTCCAGTGCGTCCAGGTCCTCCAGCAGCCGGTCGGCGTAGGCCGTGATGCGCATGTTCCACTGGCGCAGCTTCGCCTTGAAGACCGGGAAGTTGCCGCGCTCGGAGCGGCCCTCGGCGGTGACCTCCTCGTTGGCCAGCACGGTGCCCAGCCCGGGGCACCAGTTGACCGGCGCGTCGGAGGCGTAGGCCAGCCGGAACTCGCTCAGGACGTCGGCCTTCTCGGCGGCGTTCAGCTCGCTCCACGCGCGCGTGTGCCCCGGTACGGGCCGCTCACCGGACTCGAACTCGGCGACCAGCTCGGTGATCGGGCGGGCCCGGCGGGCGTCCTGGTCGTACCAGGAGTTGAAGATCTGCAGGAAGATCCACTGGGTCCACTTGTAGTAGTCCGGGTCGATCGTCGCGAACGAGCGGCGCTTGTCGTGGCCCAGGCCCAGCCGGCGCAGCTGGGCCTTCATGTTCTCCATGTTGGCCTCGGTGGACACGCGCGGGTGCGTGCCGGTCTGCACCGCGTACTGCTCGGCGGGCAGGCCGAAGGCGTCGAAGCCCAGGGTGTGCAGGACGTTGTGGCCGGTCATCCGCTGGAAGCGGGCGAAGACGTCCGTGGCGATGTAGCCCAGGGGGTGGCCGACGTGCAGGCCCGCACCGGACGGGTACGGGAACATGTCCATGATGAACTTCTTGGGCCGGGCGACGGCCTCCGGGGCGCCGGCCAGGTCGCCCGTGGGGTTGGGCGCCGCGTAGGTGCCGTCCGCGTCCCAGAAGTCCTGCCAGCGCGCCTCGATGTCGGCAGCCATGGCAGCCGTGTAGCGGTGCGGCGCCGCCACCTCGGAGGCGGCGGCGGGGTTCGTCTCGCTCATGATCCTCAAAGCTCCATCGATCGTCTCTGCCTGCGGCTGTCTGGTTCGAGAAACGAAAAATCCCCTCGCACAGGAGGGGACGCCGCGCCGATTCCGGCCACTCGTTTCGTCCGGTGGCCGGGACTGATCAGCGCGGCCCGCTAAGCAGAAGGCGTACGGCACGCATGGCGTCAGGGTACCGCAGGCCCTCAGCGCGCCGCGACGCGCTTGTCGAGGGCCCCTCGGCAGGCGAAAGGCTGAACCATGGTCAATAGTTACTTCGCGTAACAGACGCTATGGGGCATCACAACGACCACATTGTCCTTTGATAACAACGCAATAACTCAAACCTGCTACCGATCGGTATGGCTCCGCTTAGAGTGCGGCACGGGACCGCTGCTTTCCCGAACCGCTCGGAGTTGCCCCCATGAACCCTCTTCGCAGTATCAACTCGCCACACCCGGTCACCGGGACGTGGGGAGGCCGGTCGTGAACCCCTACGACTCCACGGCAGACGACTCGTTCGCCGAGTTCCTGAACTTCGGCGCCGGTGTGCTCTCCCTCGTGTGCCTGTCGTGCTCGGTGATCTGGGGCCTGGTCGCCCAGGACCGGATCCTGCTCGACGCGCGCAGGCGCATCCTGGCGCAGGCCGTGCACCGGACCACGGCCGTCGCCTCGATCGTCTTCCTGCTGGTGCACATCGGGGTGAAGCTGGCCCTGGCCCACACCTCGTGGATCGCCGCCGTGATCCCCTTCGGGCTGCTCCTCACCGACGAAGAGCTGGTCACCGGCCGGGCGTTCCTGATCGGTCTGGGCACCCTGGCGGGACTGCTCATGATCTTCGTGGGGATCACCGGCGCACTGCGCAACCGCTTCGCCTCTCCCGCGCCCGTCGCGGCCCGCTGGCGCGCCATGCACATGCTGGCCTACCCGGCCTGGTGCGCCGCCCTCGTGCACGGCCTCTACGCGGGTCGCGCGGCCAAGCCGGTCTTCGTCGTCCTGTACGGCCTGTCCCTGGCCGGTGTGACCGCCGCCCTCGCCCTGCGGGCCGCCCCGCGCCCGGTGAAGCGCAAGGTCGCCGACCGGTTCGCCGCCCTGATCGGCCCGGGCGAGGGCCAGGGCCGCAGAAACCTGGAGGAGAGCCGGGCCCGGGCGGCCGGCGGCTCCGCACTGCCCGGCTACGAGGGCCGCAAGGCCGGCGCCGGGCGGGAGGCGTCCGCGCCGCGCTTCGAGCAGGCGGAGCGCCCCTCGCCGCAGGAGTCCACGGGCGGCTTCGCCGCGGCCTACCGCGCGGTCTCGGCCCCTCCCCTGGGCCGCCAGGCCTTCGCCCCGGGACCGACCACCAGCATGGAACTGCCGCTGGACCTGCAGCCCACCCAGGTCGTCCCCACCGTGGACGGCCCCTCCAGCACCTCGGGCAACTGGCCGATACCGTCCCCGCCCCCGGTCGGCGAGGCCCCGCCGTCGGCCTACGACCCGCTCCAGGACACGGGCTTCAACATCCCGCCTTACGACCCCCTGCAGGACACCGGACAAAGCATCCCGGCCTACGGCAATCCCGGCACGGGTGGCTACGGATCGAGTGATGTGTACGACACGGGTGAGACGAACACCCCGCGCGACACGTACTACCCGGACGACACGTACAACAGCGGTCCCGCCACTGAAACACTGCCCGGTGCGTCCTACGACTTCGACGCACCGGGATCGGGCGAACCTTGGAACACGCCTTCCGGAGGCTTTAAGTGAACGAGGCCCTGCCCGACGTTCCCGAAGTCCGCGTGGTCGGACTTCCCCAGCTCACGTCGGGCTTCGACCTTGTCGATCGACTCGATCTGCCCATGCACCTGAAGGTGCACGGGCCGCTCGAACCGATGGGCGGTGAGCAGCTCGCGCAACTCGCCGAACGCATCAACCTGAAGGGCCGCGGCGGCGCGGGCTTCCCCTTCCACAAGAAGCTGCGCTCGGTCGCCGAGGCGGCGATCAAGCGCGGCGTCCGGCCGGTCGTCGTCGTCAACGGCAGCGAGGACGAACCGGCCTGCCGCAAGGACACGGTGCTGATCAACCGTGCCCCGCACCTCATCCTGGACGGTGCGCTGCTGTGCGCCGAGGCCCTGGGTGCCCGCACGCTCGTGGTGGGGGTCACCCGTGAGTCGACGCAGCGCTCCATGGAGGCCGCCCTGGCCGAGCGCGGTCTCAGCAACGGCCGCAGGTCGGCCCTGCGTGCCCGCGTGCAGCGCAACCCGGTCCGCATGGTCACCGGCGCCGCCGCGTCGCTGATCCGCTCGATCGACGGCGGCCCCGCCGTCCCGCCCGGCCGCAAGGTCAGCGCCTCGCAGAACGGCGTCGGCGGCGCGCCCACCCTGCTGTCCAACGCCGAGACCTTCGCCCAGCTGGCCATCGCCGCCCGCATCGGCCCGGAGCGCTACGGCAACACCGGCCTGTACGACGAGCCGGGCACCGTCATGCTGACGGTCTCCGGGGCGGTCGCGCGGCCCATGGTGATCGAGGTCCCCACGGGCGTGCCGTTGCGCTACGTCCTGCAGCTGGCCGGGGCGCCGCCGGTCCCGCAGGGCGTGCTCACCGGCGGCTACCACGGCAAGTGGATCGACGCGGCGACGGTCAACGAGGCGATCGTCTCCCGCAACTCCCTGGACGCGGTGGGCGGTTCCCTCGGCGCCGGGGCCATCCTGCCGATCAGTCAGGACACCTGTCCGCTGGGCGAGTCGCTGCGGGTCGCCCAGTGGCTGGCCGAGGAGAGCGCGGGCCAGTGCGGCCCCTGCTACCTCGGCCTGCCGGCGGCGGCGCGCGGTCTGGAGGACATCCTCAACGGCGGCGGACCGGCGGCCCTGGAGGCCCTCAAGCAGGTCGCCAAGAACGTGAAGCGGCGCGGGGCCTGTTCGCACCCCGACGGCTCCGCGATGTTCCTGGAGTCGACCATCAAGGCGTTCACGGACGACCTGGCCGCCCACGTCCTCGGCAACGGCTGCGGACGGCGTGTGGAGGGCGTCCTGCCGCTCTTCGAGGGGGGCAGGGGCCCGACGGGCATCCCGGGCGGGGAGTCGGAGGAGAACGGCCCCAGCCGCCAGAAGATCTTCGTGGACTGGACGCTGTGCCGGGGCCACGGCCTGTGCGCGGACATCCTGCCCGAGGTGTTCCAGCTGGGCGCCGACGGCTTCCCGACGGTGGCACAGGCGCAGGTGCCGCGGTACGCCGAGGCCAAGGCTCTACGCGCGGTGCGCCGCTGCCCGGCGCTGGCCCTGCGCATCGAGGAGGACACGCGCGGCCAGGCCCCCTCCCGCAACCTGCCGGTCCTCTCCCAGGGCCGCGGCCGCCGCGCCCTGGGCCGCTGAGCACGGCTGCGGGCGGGCTCCCACCGGAGTCCCCGCCCGCAGCCGCACGGACGCCACGGACGCCGGTTGCCACGGACGACAAGAAGGCGGGCCATCCATTCGGATGACCCGCCTTCTCATCTGCTGTGGAGCTAAGGAGAATTGAACTCCTGACCTCCTGCATGCCATGCAGGCGCTCTACCAACTGAGCTATAGCCCCTTGCGGTGTTGCCCCCCGGGTTTCCCCGGCGGCGACGCCAACATTACTGGTCCTGCGGGCCCAACACCAAATCGGTTGCGCCGCGCCCGATATGACCGATTTGCCAACCTGTCGCCGCTCAGGCCGTCACGAACGAGTAGAACCGCTTGAGGGTGCAGTGCTCCTCCAGGAGCCGGCCGTAGATCGGCTCACCCTCCAGTTCGCGGTACGTCTCGATCGGGTCGCCCTTTATGATCAGCGCCCGCGCGCATTCCTCGCACCAGTACTGGTAGTCGGGATTGATCGGTTCCATGTCGCGGACGATCGGCGTGCCGCTGCCGCACCAGTCGCACTTCCGCCTGTGTGCACCCATCGATCAGCTCCAGCTGTGGCCGCAGGCCGTGCACACGTAGGAGATACCGCCGTTGTCGCCGAGCATCTGGGCCACATGCGCGGATCCGCAGGAAGGGCAGCTGAGGCGGGTGGACATCACCGGTGGCACCGCTGAGCCGAGGAGGTGGTCGGCCTCCTCGAGGATGCTCGCAGGCATCGCTACTCCCTCCCGTCGGGTCGCGCCCCCTTCCGGCCGTTTGATTCTGCCACGGCCGGACCAATACGGTCAGCGACGCCTCAGTACCAGTCCGGACACGGCACCCCGGCGGGGCTGTAGAGGTATACGCCCGGAGCGGCCCGGACGACTCAACCGCGCGCATGAAAAATCCCGCCCCCTGGCGGGAACGGGATCTTGATGTGGAGCTAAGGAGAATTGAACTCCTGACCTCCTGCATGCCATGCAGGCGCTCTACCAACTGAGCTATAGCCCCTGGTGTTCTCTCCCCGCTGGCGGGGCGAACAAGAAGAACTTTAGCCTGCGACCTGCCGGAAAGTGAAATCCGGGGTCAGTCGTCGTCTCCGAGCACCGGCTCCGGCAGGGTGCCGGCGTTGTGCTCCAGCAGCCGCCAGCCGCGGGCGCCTTCGCCGAGCACGGACCAGCAGCAGTTGGACAGGCCGCCCAGGCTCTCCCAGTGGTGCGCGTCCAGCCCCAGCAGACGGCCGATCGTGGTGCGGATGGTGCCGCCGTGGCTGACCACGACGAGCGTGCCGTCCTCGGGGAGCTTGTCGACGTGCCGGAGCACCACGGGGGCGGCCCGGTCGGCCACCTCGGTCTCCAGTTCCCCGCCGCCGCGGCGTACGGGTTCACCGCGCTTCCACGCGGCGTACTCGTCGCCGTGCCGGTTGATGATCTCGTCGTGCGTCAGGCCCTGCCAGACGCCCGCGTAGGTCTCGCGCAGCCCCTCGTCGTGGGCGACGTCGAGGCCGGTGAGCACGGCGAGCTCGGCGGCCGTCGCCGCCGCGCGCCTCAGGTCGGACGCGACGATCGCGTCCGGCTTCAGCGAGGCCAGCAGACGGGCCGCGCGGCGCGCCTGGCCGACACCGGTCTCGGTGAGCTCGACGTCCGTGCTGCCCTGGAAGCGGCGCTCCACGTTCCAGGAGGTCTGGCCGTGCCGCCACAGGATGATGCGGCGGCCGCGGCCCGGCCTGCCGGCCTCACCGGCGGCGCTCACCGCCAGTCACCGTCCAGCTCCGCCGCCTCCTCGGCCGCCTGCAGCTTGGCGTGCTCCTCGGCCTTGCCGCGGGTGGCCCGGGCGTCCTCGGGCAGCTCCAGCTCGGGGCAGTCCTTCCACAGCCGCTCCAGGGCGTAGAAGACGCGCTCCTCGCTGTGCTGGACGTGCACGACGATGTCGACGTAGTCGAGCAGGACCCAGCGGGCCTCCCGGTCGCCCTCGCGGCGCACCGGCTTGGCGCCGAGTTCCTTGGACAGCCGCTCCTCGACCTCGTCGACGATGGCCTTGACCTGGCGGTCGTTGGGCGCGGAGGCCAGCAGGAAGGCGTCCGTGATGGAGAGCACGTCACTCACGTCGTAGGCGACGATGTCGTGGGCCAGCTTGTCTGCGGCCGCCTGGGCGGCGGTGTTGATGAGCTCCTGGGAGCGGTCGGTCACGGTCACTGCAAGGCTTTCCGTCGGCGGACACTTGTCCTCAAGGGTCTCACGGACGACAGCGGGCCCCCCACGCGCTCACGACGGATCGCACGGAGGGCCCGCTGTCACGGCCCACCCTCGTCACTTCCGCGTCAGCCGGACGACGGTTCGTAGTCCTGGCCGAGGAGCACGGCGACGTCCGCGCTCGCGGGGGTCTCGCCCTTGGCGACGGAGCTCGCGGGCAGGCCCAGGGTCTTGGCGACCTCGGTGGCGTGCTCCTTGCCGGCGGCGTCGGCGTACACGACCTTCGACGTGGCACGGGCGGTCGCCGTGCCGCCCTCCAGGAAGGTGAAGCCGCCGTTGAGCAGGACGACGCGGGCCTTCTCCGTGTTGTCCTTCACACCGGTGGCGTTCTGCACGGAGACGGTCGTGGCGGCGTCCTTGTCCGGGCTCTTGGCCGTGCCGCCGAGGACCTCCCGGACGATCTTCGCGCCGGCCTGGGCGCCGAGCGTGCCGTCGCCCTGGACGGGCAGCAGGTCGGTCCGGTAGTCGCCGCCCTTGGCGAGGTCGGAGAGCCCGGCGAGGAAGGTGCCGAGGTCCTTGTCGGTCAGGGACGGGTCGAGGATCTGCGCCAGCGTCTGGATGGTGGTGGTCGCGGCCCCCGGGTCGGAGGAGAGCTTGCGCAGCACCCCCTGCATGACCTGGCCGAACCGCTTGAGCTGCGCGGTCTCGGACTCGCCGGGTGCGCGGTAGGTGGCGTAGGCGACGGCCGCCTTGCCGCTGAGGGTCTGGTCCGTTCCCCGGTGGACCAGGGGGGCCTCGCCCTTCTTCTTCGCGGCCGGGTCCGGCACGTCGGTGTCGGTGTCGGTGTCGATGGTGCCGACGAGGTCGACGAGGTTCTGCAGGTACGGGGTGTCCAGGCGCCAGGTGCCCTCGATGTCGGTGCCGAGCACCGTGTCCAGCGCCTCGCGGGTGCCGTCGGAGCCGTCGTCGTCCACCGACTTGGCCAGGGTCGTCGTGGTGCCGTCCTCACCGCTCAGGGCGAGCGAGTTGGGCAGCAGGACGGTGGTGCCCCGGTGGGCGGTGGTGTTGTCGACGAGGAGGGCCGTGGAGGTGCCGCCGCCCTTCGTGTCGTGCAGGTGGACGACGATCACGTCGCGCTTCTGGGCCCCGGCCGCCGTGGTGGTGCCGGTGCCGGAGTCGCCGGAGGACAGGCCGGGCAGCTTGCCCGCGTACCAGAGCCAGCCGACGCCGCCGGCCGCGACCAGCGCCAGGACGACGGTCAGGGCGACGATCCGGCTGCGCGCGCGGCGCCGGGCCTCCTCGCGCCGCTCGGTGCGGTTCTCCGTGAACTTCAGCCAGTCGATGACGTCTTCGGAGTTGTCGTCCGGTTCCTCGACGAAGGCGAACTGCTCGGTGTGGTACTCCCGTTGCGGCTCGTCGGTCTCCTCGCGCCCGGCCGGACCGGCCTGCTGCGGGATGTGTGCGGTCTGCTGCACGGGCTGCTGTGACGTCTGCTGGGCGGTGTGGCCCTGCCCGCCGTACGGGTCGTGCTGCCCGGTGGAGCCGTACGGATCGTGCTGCCCCGTGGCGCCGTACGGGTCGTAGCCGTGACCCTGCGGGTACGTGGGGGCCGCGCCCTGGTCGTACGCGGCCGGGGGCTGATGGCCGCCGGTGCCGTAGGGGTCGTAGCCGTAGCCCTGCTGGTCCTGGTGGGCGTACGGGTCGTAGGTGTGCTGCTGGGTCTGGACGTGCCGGTAGACGGGCCGGCCGTACTCGTCGTAGCCGACGAGCTCGTACGGGCCGGCGCCGTGGTCGGCGGCCCCCGCGTCGTATCGGTCGTTCACCGGTGCCCCTCTCGGCTCACTCGCCGCGGTACAGCTCGCGCTTGTCGATATAGCGCACGACTCCGTCGGGCACCAGGTACCAGATCGGGTCGCCCTTGGCGACTCTCGCGCGGCAGTCGGTGGAGGAGATGGCCAGCGCGGGGACCTCCACCAGCGAGACGCCGCCCTCGGGGAGTCCGGGGTCGTCCAGCTGGTGACCCGGGCGGGTCACCCCGATGAAGTGCGACAGGGAGAACAGCTCCGCCGAGTCCCGCCAGGTGAGGATCTGGGCGAGCGCGTCGGCGCCGGTGATGAAGAACAGGTCCGTGTCCGGGTTGAGGGCGCGCAGGTCCCGCAGGGTGTCCACGGTGTAGGTGGGGCCGCCGCGGTCGATGTCGATGCGGCTGACGGAGAACTGCGGGTTCTCGGCGGTCGCGATGACCGTCATCAGGTAACGGTCCTCGGCCGGCGAGACGCTGCGGTGGCTCTTCTGCCAGGGCTGCCCGGTCGGCACGAAGACCACCTCGTCGAGGTGGAACGCCGCGGCGACCTCACTGGCGGCCACCAGGTGCCCGTGGTGGATCGGGTCGAAGGTGCCGCCCATGACACCGAGCCTGCGCTTGCCGGGCCGCGACGGGCTCGTGCCGGGGCCGGCGGCCCGGCGCGCCGTCCCGGCGGCACGGCGCGGCTCGTCCGGGTGCCGCTCGGTGCCGCTCGCCGTGTCCGTTGCCGGGTCGTGCGGCGTCTCGTTCGCCGGACCGGTAGGCATGTCCTGCTCTCCCATGCGAGCAGACCCTACCGGCCCCGCCCGAGGGCTCCGGCCGCCCCCGTGCTCCCCGGGGCGCCCCGCGGGGGGCGCCCGGCCGGGCTCAGCGGTCGCGGTTGAAGCGGGTGGTGATCCACAGCAGGAGCAGCAGGATGAACAGGGCGCCGCCACCGGTGAGGTAGGGGCTCAGGCTCTCGTGGTTTCCGCCGTGCTCCTCGCCCTCGGCGGCGAGGGTGACCAACTGGGCAGCGGTGCTGTGGAAGCTCATCTTCGGCAGGACCTATCGCGTGTGGGCGGGATAAAGACGTCGGCTCATCGTAAGCGGGAGCCCCCGCCGCGATCACCCCGACTCCGCCTGTCGGTGCCCCGGACGCCCCGCGCCTGCGCCGCCGGTGCCGCCGCCCGCGCCCGGCGGGGAACCTTCCCGATCGCTCAGTCGTCCTTGTGTCTGTAGCCACGCAGCAGGAACCACGCGGTCAGCGCGGAGCCCACGAGCATCACCAGGAGCACGACGCGGAGGATCCCCGGTCCCCCTCGTCCGTCGGCGGTGTTCGCGGCCTGCGCGAGCCAGGCGGCCGCGAGGTGGTGCTCCATGGCGGTGGTTCCCTTCGCTGTACTGCCCGACCACGGTAACTCCGCCTAGGCTGGGCTCCGCCCAGGGAGGGCAAAGGGCCGCACAAGGTGCGGCAAAGGCCATACAGACGCATGGGGGAAGACATGTCCGACGGCCACGAGCACCACGGGCACGAGCACGTGCCCGGCAGGCAGCGCAGGCGCTTCCCCGGCATCTCCTCACGTGCCTACGAGCACCCCGCCGACCGCTCCGCCCTGGTGGCGCTGCGCAGGCTCAGCGGCTTCGACACGGTGTTCAAGGCCCTCAGCGGCCTGCTGCCCGAGCGCAGTCTGCGGCTGCTGTTCCTGTCCGACTCGGTACGCGTCTCCGATCAGCAGTTCTCGCATCTGAACGTGATGCTGAGGGACGCCTGCTACATCCTGGACCTGGAGAAGGTCCCGCCGATGTACGTGACGCAGGACCCGCAGCCCAACGCGATGTGCATCGGCCTGGACGAGCCGATCATCGTCGTCACGACGGGCCTGGTCGAGCTGCTGGACGAGGAGGAGATGCGGGCCGTCGTCGGCCACGAGGTCGGGCACGCGCTGTCCGGCCACTCGGTCTACCGGACGATCCTGCTGTTCCTGACCAGCCTGGCCGTCCGGGTCGCCTGGATCCCGCTGGGCAATCTCGCGATCATGGCGATCGTGACCGGGCTGCGCGAGTGGTTCCGCAAGTCGGAGCTGTCGGCGGACCGGGCGGGGCTGCTGGTGGGGCAGGACCTGCAGGCGTCCATGCGCGGCCTGATGAAGATCGCCGGCGGCAACCACCTGCACGAGATGAACGTGGACGCCTTCCTCGCCCAGGCCGAGGAGTACGAGGCCGGTGGCGATCTGCGCGACTCGGTGCTGAAGATCCTGAACGTGCTGCCCCGCTCCCACCCCTTCACCACCGTGCGCGCGGCCGAGCTGAAGAAGTGGGCGGCGTCGCGGGACTTCCAGCGGCTCATGGACGGCCACTACGCCCGCCGCGAGGACGACGGGGACACCTCGGTCCGTGACTCCTGGCGCGAGTCGGCGAACCACTACGGCAGCAGCGTGAAGAACTCCAAGGACCCGCTGATGAAGCTGGTCACGGACCTCGCGGGCGGCGCCGGCGACCTGGGCGACCGGGTCCGTCGCGGCTTCGGCGGTTTCACCGGTTCGGCCCAGCGGCCGCCCCGCGACACGGACGCGCCCGGCTCGTCGGACACGCCCGGTGACGACCGCCCGCCGGGCGACGGCAGATAGCGGTCCGGTCGGCGGCTCTGGCCCGGCGCGGCCGGGTCAGACCTTCGGCTGCGCGCTGGTCGCCAGGGAGCCGCACAGAGCGGTCGCGCTGCCCGTCGCGTAGGGGTCGGTGCCCGCGGGTCCGCCCTCCTTGGCCGTCTGGCCGGCCAGCAGGGGGCGGAGGTAGTTCGCGGAGTCCTCGGCGCAGGACAGCGGGCCGGCCTGGACGTAGGAGACCACGAGCCGGGCCTGGTGCAGGCGCAGGTCGTCGCGGTCGAAGCGGAACTGCAGCTCGCGTCGGAGGGTGAACAGGGACACCTCGTTCTCGGCCGCGGCCCCCGCCGGGCGCAGGGCGTAGACGAAGGTGTGGTCGCTGGTGACCTCCAGCGTGGAGGAGTCGGTCTCGGCGGCCTGCAGGGTGCCCTGCACCCGGACCTCCCGCTCGGCCAGTTCGGCGCGGGAGGGGTCGAAGCGGACCAGCCAGCCGGTGGGGGCGTGCCGTCCGTCGGCGGTCGGGCGGGCGAAGCTCTGGTCGAACTGCCCCAGCTGGTCGGGGTCGAGCAGGACCCGCACGGAGCGCACCTCGCGCCCGCTGAGCACTTCCGGGTCGAGGGCGGAGCGGACGATGTAGTCCTTGGCCGTGGTCAGGGCGGCGACGACCTGGCTGTCGGAGAAGTGCGCGGTGCGCCGCGAGGCCGGCAGCGGTACGCCCTCCGCGCCGGACTTGAACTGCGCGGCGGGGCTGTGGGCGTACAGGTACGCCGGGTCGGCCGTGCCGGGCACCTCGTCCTCGGGTGCGAGCGGGATGACGGTCATCCGCAGCGGCTCGCCGGGCTGACGGGCGGCCGGGGTCTGGTAGGGGTGGCGGACGCCCATGTAGAGGGCGGTGCCGAAGGCGACGGCGATGAGCACGACCAGCACCAGCGCCTGCCGGGACAGGCCCCGGCGCACGGGCGGGCGGCGGCGTACGGCGGGCGAGTGGTCGGCGATGCGCTCCTGGGCGGAGAACTCCTGGAGGCGGGCAGCGCGGACGAACGACTCGTCGAAGACGACGGATCGGTACTCGTCCTCGCCACCTCCGGGAACGCCCTCGGGAGTGCCCTCAGGTGGGTTGCCAGGCCCGCCCATATCTTCACTGTAGGTTCCGCGGCGCCCGGGTAAACGCCGGGTTGCTCCACAAGTTCTGACAGGTTCTCACCAAGACGGGCGGGTTTCGGTCAGGGGGTGCGCGGGATCACCGACATGGCCGGCCGCGAGTGGTCGGCGGATGCGGAGGGGGCGGCCCCGCTGCCCTGCTCCGGTCCGGTCGACGTGGGCGGGGGCAGGGGCTCGTCGTGGTTGGCGGAGGCTCCGCGGTAGACGGCCGTGAAGGCCAGGGCGACCATGCCGACGCCCATCACGAGGGCGAGTACCCAGGCGACGGGCCGGTGCCAGCGGACCTGCCTGGAGTAGGGCCCGGGGTGGCGGTGGTGGTCCTCGAGGACGTCCGGGTCGTCGAACTCGCCCAGGCCGGGATCACGGCCGATCGCGCGGTGGGCGTCCGGGCCGAACCCGTCGTCGTAGCGCTCGCCTCTGGCGTGGGCGCGGCGGGCCTCCGCCTCGGAGGCCTCGGCTCTGGCCTGGGCTGCGGCCAGGAGACGTTCGACGGCGGTCGGCTCGTGCACCACGGCCGCGCGTACGAAGGCCTCGTCGAAGACCACGGAGGCGAACTCTTCGTCCGACACCCCGCGGTCGTGGTCGTCGTCGGGCTCCCGGCCGTCCGGAAACGGCGTGCCCCCCACGTCCTCCGGCACGGATCCAGAGTAGACCTGGGGGGTCGCTTTGGGCAGACGGTATGCACATTCGTCCGCCCCGCGGGACGGGTCGCGCGGGGCGCCGGGCGGCGTGCGTCCGGCCGGTCAGCGCCCGTGCCACGCGTGTACGCCGCCCCGAGCGGTCCCCGGCGGGTATGCGGGGATCCGCATACCCCGTTACGCCGTTCGGGTCAGCGCCGCACGTGGCCGTCGCCGGTCACGATGTACTTCGTGCTGGTGAGCTCCGGCAGGCCCATCGGGCCGCGGGCGTGCAGTTTCTGCGTGGAGATGCCGATCTCGGCGCCGAAGCCGAACTGGCTGCCGTCGGTGAAGCGGGTGGAGGCGTTCACGGCGACGGTGGTGGAGTCGACCAGCTGGGTGAAGCGGCGGGCGGCCTGCTGGGAGGTCGTCACGATGGCCTCGGTGTGGCCGGAGGTCCACAGCCGGATGTGCTCCACGGCCTTGTCGAGGGAGTCCACGACGGCCGCGGCGATGTCGTACGACAGGTACTCCGTCTCCCAGTCCTCGGCCGTCGCCTCGACGACGGTGGCCTTGGTGTCCTGGGCGTGGGCCCGCACGCGCTCGTCGGCGTGCACGGTGACCCCGGCCTCCGCGAGGGCGTCCAGGGCGCGGGGCAGGAACGCGGCGGCGATGTCCTGGTGGACCAGCAGGGTCTCGGCGGCGTTGCAGACGCCGACCCGCTGGGCCTTGGAGTTGATCAGGATCTCGACGGCCATGTCGAGGTCGGCCTGGGCGTCGACGTAGACGTGGCAGTTCCCGGTGCCGGTCTCGATGACGGGGACGACGGACTCCTGGACGACCGTGTTGATCAGGGAGGCGCCGCCGCGCGGGATGAGCACGTCGACCAGGCCGCGGGCGCGCATCAGCTCGCGCACGCTGTCGCGGCTCTCGCCGGGCACGAGCTGGACGGCGTCCGCGGGCAGCCCGGCTCCGCCCACGGCGTCGCGCAGGACCCGCACGAGGGCGGTGTTCGACCGGTACGCAGAGGAGGAGCCCCGCAGCAGGACGGCGTTGCCGGACTTCAGGCACAGGGCTGCGGCGTCGACGGTGACGTTGGGCCGGCCCTCGTAGATGATGCCGACGACGCCGAGGGGGACGCGGACCTGGCGCAGGTCGATGCCGTTGGGCAGCGTGGAGCCGCGGACGACCTCGCCGACCGGGTCGGGCAGGGCGGCGACGTCGCGCACGTCGGAGGCGATGGAGCGGACCCGCTCGGGGGTGAGGGTGAGCCGGTCGATCATGCCTTCGGCGACGCCGGCCTCACGGGCCCGGGTGACGTCCTCGGCGTTGGCCTCCACGATCTCGCTCGTGCGGACCTCCAGCGCGTCCGCGATGGCGAGCAGCGCGTCGTCCTTGTCGGCCCGCGGCAGCGGCGCGAGGGACGCGGCGGCGGCCTTGGCCCGGTAGGCGGCCTCGGTGACCGGGGACATGGAGTCGTACGGAGAGAGCGTGGTCATGAGGGAAGGGTAGTGCGCCGAAGGCGCCGGTTCACGGCACGTTCCACAGCCCGAGACGCTCCCCGGACGGCCGTCAGAACGGGTGGATGCCCACGGGCGAGGCGGGCGGCGGGCCGTAGCCCTCGGCGACGCGCTGGTGGTAGGTGGCCCGGTCGATGACCTCCAGGCCGACGATCTCCCAGGGCGGCAGTCCGGCGGTCTGCCGGTGCTCGCCCCACAGGCGCAGGGCCACCGCTGCCGCGTCGTGCAGGTCGCGGGCCTCCTCCCAGTAGCGGATCTCCGCGTGGTCGACGGCGTAGCGGCTGGTGAGGAGGAAGGGGTGGTCGTGGGCGAGCTGCTCCAGGGCGCGCCGGACCTCGGGCAGCGGGGCCTGCTTGCCGGAGACGCTGAGGGTGACGTGCCACAGGCGCGCGGTGTCCGCGGGCTGCTCCCCGTCGAACCGGTCTCCGGCCGCCACGCTGGTCAGGGCGCGCTCCTCACCGGCCGTGCGGGAGCCGGCACCACCACGGGACACGGTGGCCCCCGGGCGCACTCGTCTCACGACGGCCTCCTTCGCTCAGTGGCGATGCTGCGGGACAGTTCCCCGAGACAAAGTTGAGCAGGCCGCAAGGGCTCGTGGGGCGGTTTTGCGGAACGTCCACCACCGGGGGCGGACGTTTCGGAACATTACGGGTG
The DNA here is from genome assembly GCF_055567995.1 of Streptomyces sp. NPDC026246. NCBI lineage: Bacteria > Bacillati > Actinomycetota > Actinomycetes > Kitasatosporales > Streptomycetaceae > Streptomyces > Streptomyces sp. NPDC026246. The sequence continues at coordinate 401,911 of NZ_JBVHPJ010000002.1, forward strand.
CAGGACCACCAGGTCGTCCCTGTGTACGACCTCGCGTTCGTACGCGGGGCCGAGGTCCCGGGCCAGCTCCCGGGTGGAGCGGCCGATGAGCCGCGGGATCTCCTTGGCGTCGAAGTTGACCAGTCCCCTGGCCACGGCGTGCCCCGCGGCGTCGCGCAGCTCGACCGGGTCGCCGGCGCTGAAGTCGCCCTCGACGGCGGCGATGCCGGCGGGCAGCAGCGACTTGCGGCGGTCCACGACGGCCTGCACGGCGCCGTCGTCCAGGGTGAGCGCGCCCTGCGGGGTGGAGGCGTGCTGGAGCCACAGCAGCCGGTCGGCGGAGCGCCTGCCGGTGGGGTGGAAGTAGGTGCCGGTGTCCTGCCCGGCCAGCGCGTCGGCGGCGTGGACGGCGCTGGTCAGGACGACGGGCACCCCGGCGGCGGCCGCGATCCGGGCGGCCTCGACCTTGGTGACCATGCCGCCGGTGCCGACACCGGCCCGGCCCGCGCTGCCGATCTCGACGTGGGCGAGGTCGGCGGGGTCGCGTACTTCGGCGATGCGGGAGGTGCCGGGCCTGGCCGGGTCGCCGTCGTAGACGCCGTCCACGTCGGACAGCAGGACCAGCAGGTCGGCGTGGACGAGATGGGCGACGAGGGCGGCCAGACGGTCGTTGTCGCCGAAGCGGATCTCGTCCGTGGCGACGGTGTCGTTCTCGTTGACGATCGGGAAGGCGCCCATCGCCAGCAGCTTGTCCAGGGTGCGCGAGGCGTTGCGGTGGTGGGCGCGGCGGCTCATGTCGTCGCTGGTCAGCAGCACCTGGCCGACGCGCACGCCGTAGCGGGCGAAGGAGGCGGTGTAGCGGGCGACCAGCAGGCCCTGGCCGACGCTGGCCGCCGCCTGCTGGCGGGCCAGGTCCTTGGGGCGGCGGCGCAGGCCGAGCGGGGCGAGACCGGCGGCGATGGCACCGGAGGAGACCAGGACGATCTCGCGCTCCCCACCGCTGCGGACCTTGGCCAGGACGTCGACCAGCGCGTCCACCCGGTCCGCGTCCAGGCCGCCCGAGGCGGTGGTCAGCGAGGAGGACCCGACCTTGACGACGATCCTTCGGGCCTCGCCCACGGCCTGCCTTGCCCCTGTCACGTCCCGGTCCGTCCCCTCGCGCCGCGTCGGTCCCTCACCGGGGGATTCTCCGCCGTCCCACCAGCGAAGTCCTCCGGTTTCCCACCACGGAATCTACGGGACGACAGGGCGGGTCGCCTCGCCGGTCCACGCTGCGGACGGTGCGTCCCGGCTGACGTGACCACGATCTCCATACCCCGATGACGACAGCTGCGCAATCTTCCGCTACGGTCCCTGGGCACGGCTCCCTACACTCAGACGGCACGCACGTGTCGTCGGGAGACAGCCGCGCGTTAACCCGGACGGCCGATGTGCGCCGAACCGACGCATCTGGAGTGACCGCAGTGCCCCTATCTCTCCCTCGTCCGCCTGCCCTGTCCAAGGGGCTGGCGGCCGTCGCCCTGGCCGCAGCCTTCGCCGCGCAGGCGGTCGCCGCTCTGCTGCCCAACGTGCCGCTGCTGCTCGCCTCCACCGCCCTCTCCCTGGCGGTGGAGGTGGTGCTGTACAAGTGGCAGCGCGGGGTTCAGTCGCTGTTCGCCAAGTCCCACGCGGACATCACCGTACGGCACGTCCTGCGGGACCTGCTGCTCGTCGTGGGCCTGCTGCGGCTCGGCGAGCAGGACCGGGAGACGGTCTACGCCCCGCTCGTGGCCGGGCTGCTGCTGTTCTACGTGCTGCACTTCGCGGTGCAGGCGGTCTCGGTCCTGGTGCGGCGCACCCGCACCCTGCCGGTGGTGACCCGGAACATAGACGCCTCCGCCCTGCGGCTGTCCCCGGCCCCGGCCGCGGTGCTGCGCCGCCCCGGCAAGCGGCTGCTGCTGTTCGGCCTGCCCGCGACGGCGGGCCTGCTGGCCGCCGTACCGGGCGACGACCCGGTGTACGCCGCGGTGGGCATCGCCCTCTCGCTGGTCCTCGCCCTGGGCGGCCTCTGCGCGCTGCTGCTCCGGCTGCTGCCGAGCCGCCGGCCGGCCGGCGAGGAGGAGGTGCTGGCGTGGTTCGACCAGTGGCTGGCGGAGTACCGGCCGACCGCCGGGCTGTACTTCTCCGGCGGGGTCTCCTCCGCCTACCAGGCGAACATGTGGCTGGAGCCCCTCGCCCACATCGAGGGCAAGCCGATCATCGTGCTGCGTGAGCGGTTCATGGTGCAGAAGATCGCGGCCACGGACATCCCGATCGTGTGCCTGCCGAAGGTGTCCACGCTGATGCGGCTGGAGCACTCCACGCTCCAGGTCCTCATCCACCCCTCCAACTCGGGCAAGACCTCCCAGGTGCTGCGCATCCCGACGATACGGCACACCTTCGTCAACCACGGCGAGAGCGACAAGCTCTCCTCGTGCAACCCGTACGCGAAGGCGTACGACGAGGTGTGGGTGGCCGGGCCCGCGGCGCGCGAGCGGTACGCCCTGGCCGAGGTCGGCGTCGAGGACAAGGACGTGGTGGAGACCGGCCGCCCGCAGCTGGACGGCGTGCTGCCGCACGCGGGCGCGCCGAAGGGCGCGTACACGACCGTCCTGTACGCCCCGACCTGGGAGGGCTGGGACGGCAACCCCGGCAACACCTCCGTGGTCGCGGCCGGGGAGAACCTGGTGCGGGCGCTGCTGGCGGACCCGGGCGTGCGGCTGCTGTACAAGCCGCACCCGCTGACGGGCTCGGTGGACCCGCGCGCGGGCGCCGCCGACCTGCGCATCCGCGAGCTGATCCGCGCCGCGAACCGGCAGCGGCAGCAGACCCAGCCGCGGTCCGCCGGTGAACTGGCGCGAATGACGGCCGAGCTGGAGCGGCTCACCACCTCGGTGTTCCGGTCCGCGGCCGACGTGGCGGAGCGGATGCTCGTGCAGTCGGCACCCGAGCCGGGCCGTGCCGCGGCGGTGCGGCGGGCGACGGCCGCGTGGGAGGAGGCGTACTGGGCCTCGCTGCCGGCCGGTGAGCACCAGATCATCACGGACGCCCGGCCCACGCTGTACTCCTGCTTCAACGTGGCCGACCTGCTGATCAGCGATGTGTCGAGCGTGATCAGCGACTTCCTGGCGAGCGAGAAGCCGTACGCGGTCGCCAACACCAGCGGACTGCCCGAGGACGTCTTCCGTACGGCGTTCCCGACGGTGGCCGCGGCGACGGTGCTGACCCCGGACGCGACGGGCGTGCCCGCGCTGCTGGAGACGGTCCGGCACCCGGAGAGGGACGAACTGGCCGAGGCCCGCGCCGCGTTGAAGCTGCGGCTGCTGGGTCCTGCCGAGCCCTCGTCGCAGGAGCGCTTCAACGCGGCCGTGCAGGCGCTGTGCGAGGAGGCCCGGGAGCACCGGGCCCGGGTGGCGGAGCGGCTGACGACGGAGCGGCTGGCGGCGGAACTGCCGGGCCAGCGCACCGAGCCGACCGTGTCCACCGCACCGCGCTGACGGGCGGCGGGAGAGCCACCGCGGGGGTCGCCGGCGATGCCGGCGGCCCCCGTCGCGCTGTTCACGCCGCCGCCCGGGCCCCGCGGGCCCGCCACACGCCGCGCGCCTTGCGCACGGCCGGCGCACGACCATGCCGGCACCACCCTCCCAGTAGCCCGGGAACGTCCGCGCCTCGCGAGGACCCGCGAGGTGGACCGAGTCGGCAACTGCGGCAGCAGGAACGGCCGGACCATGAGCTGGTCGCGCCGGCCGACCGCCGGGACGTGCTCCGCGACGAGGTTCGCCAGGGCCCGCGCGGAGTCGAAGCACGGCCTCGATGCGGTCGGGACCGATGCTCTGCGCCCTCGGCCAGGTGTTCCCGAGTCACCTCCCCCTACGGCGCGCGGGGCCGGAGACCTCAGGAGTCCGGCCCCGAGGCGACTTCCCCGGGGCCGGGCTCCTCGGCGCGGCGGCCGGTCAGGCCGTGGCGGCTCCGCCGGTGTCACCGGCGGCGGGCACGCGCGGCCCGGGCACGGCGTCGGTGAGCTCGGCCGCAGCCTGCGTCTCGGCCTGCGTCTCGGCCTGCGTCTCGGCCTCCGCCTGGTCGAGGGCGGCCGCGTCCCGTGACCGCAGGCCGACGTTGCGCGTCTCGGCCTTCAGCGCCAGGTTCGCAACGGCCGTGTTGAACTGCTCCAGGGAGGTCGGCTCGTCCGGGCCCAGCAGGTACTGCTTGAGCTTCCTGCGGTCCTCGGCCAGCGGGTCGGCGGCCGGGTCGCGGACGGCACCCAGCAACTCGTCCAGCCCGGCGGCGCTGTTGGTGAGGATCACCGCGGCACGCACCGCCGTGTTGTTCCGCTTGAACTCCTCGGCCCCCACCTCGGCGGAGTCGGTGACCGCGTAGGGCTTGCCGCTGGCGATGAAGTCGGACACCACGCTGGAGATGTCGGAGACCATCGCGTCGGAGACGTTGAAGCAGTCGTACAGGGGCGGTTCGGCGCCGGTGATGACGCGGTGCTCCCAGGAGGGGAAGGAACGCCAGTAGGCGTCGTTCCACTCGGCGCGCAGCCGCGCGACCTCCTCGTGCCTGGCGGTGTCGAGCAGCCCGTCCCGGCTGGCCTCGGCCTCGTCGACCCGGTCGGAGCCGAGACCGGACAGCTCGGCGAGCCGGGCCTCGACGCGCCGCAGTTCGGCCTCGGCGTCCGCATGGGCGGCGGTGTCCGGGACGAACCGTGCGTCGAGGGCACGCTCGGCGGCGGCCTTCTCGACCAGGGCGGTGATCCGACGGTGCGCGGCGTCGGCCTCCTGGCTGACGGTGCCGGTGAACGGGTGCGGCTTGTACAGGACACGGACGGGCGGGTCGGCCGCGACCAGCCCGCGCACGATGTTCTCACCGGCCAGCAGGATCGAGGTGTTGCCCGGGTTGTCGTCCCAGCCCTCCCAGGTGGGGGCGTACAGCACGGTCGGCATGCGGTCGTCGGGCACGCCCTGCCAGGTCCGGATCGCGGCGAGCTGGGGGCGGCCGACCTCGACGATGTCCTCGTCGAGGACACCGACGTCGGCGATGGCGTAGCGGTCGCGGCCCGCGCGGCCGGCCGTCCAGACCTCGTCGTAGACCTTGCTGTACGGGTTGACGCTGGCGAGCTTGTCGCTGTCGCCGTGGCCGATGAAGACGTGCTTCATGGTGGGCACGCGCAGCAGGTGGATGTTCTTGCCGACGTTGGCCGCGTAGAGGGCGACGCGCACGGTGGACAGGTCCAGGTTCATCAGGTGCACCCCTCCGGGCACGCAGACGACGGGGACCGTGGTGGGCGCCAGGTTCGCGAGGATGACGCGCTCTCGCAGGATGATCAGCGGTCTGGTGTCGAGCTTCTCCATGGTGTCCAGCCACATGTTGACCTGGTACGCGGAGTCCTTGGACCCGGAGAAGTACAGGACGGTCTCCGGCTTGTACTCCCCCAGCCAGTCGTCGACGGCGGCCAGCACCCGCTCGGCGTTCGGCGGGATCCGGCGGCCCCGCACATAGGGCGCGAGGGCGAGGACGTACAGGGTTCCGAGGACCAGGGTGAGACCGATGCCGACGAAGCCGATCAGGGACGACTTCACCTGGGCGGCGACCACTATGCCGGCGACCGCCGCCAGGTCCAGGTGCAGCATCTTCTCGGCGGAACGGTGCAGCAGCACGTGCGGCGGGGCGTCGGGGATGCGGATGCGCGAGGCGAGGTCGACGTTGCGGGTGGCGACCGGCATGCGGCGGCGGTTGCGGATGAGCTGGACCAGCGCGCCGTGCGGGGCCTGCAGACCGTAGAAGGCGATGAAGCAGGCGATCGCCCCGTAGTAGATCAGGTTGTCCGCGAGGGACAGCCGGGCCAGCAGCAGGACGAGCAGCAGTTGCCGGATCAGGAAGCGGATCGGCAGGCCGGCCCGGACCTTGCCGAGGCGGTTGATCAGGTAACTGCCCTTGTGGTGCAGATAGTGGTCCGCCAGGTACGTCACGGCGGCCGCTGCCGCGAAGGCGGGCACGCTCGGCACGAGCGCGGCCAGCATGAGGGCGGGGTAGCCCGCCCCCATGAGGATCGCCGCGGCGAGCTCGGCCGCGCTGCCCACCCTGGCTACGCGAATGGCTGTGGATATCACGGAGGAACCTGCTCTTGTGAGGGATGTGCGGTCTTGCTCACTGAATGCGGCTGGTCTGTGAATCTGCCCAGGGGTACGGATGCAGGCCTCTGCGCACGCGCCTGTTGTCCGAATGGACAACAAGAGTGCACAGAGGCCCGATTTGCCGGGGTTTAGCGGTCGGCAATTATTACACGCCGTCCTGCCGGTCCAGAACCGAGGCCAAGGCCTGCTCGAAGCCGGAGGCCCGGGCCGCGCCGGCGGTGGGGTCCTGCTGGCGGACGTCGATGACGTGCCCGGTCAGTGCGCTGAGCAGCACGTCGAGCGAGGCGCGGGCCACCGCCTGGGAGGACAGCAGCGAGCCCGTCGGCTCCTGACCGAACGCCTTGGTGCGCATGGGAGTGGCGGTGCGCTCGGGGTTGATGCAGTTGACGCGGATGCCGTCGCCGGCCCATTCGTCGGACAGGGCCTGGGTGAGGTTCACCATGGCGGCCTTGGTCGAGGAGTACAGGCTGTACTCGGCGCGGCCGCGGGTGTAGCTGCTGGAGGTGTAGAGCAGCAGCTGGCCCTTGGTCTCGGACAGGTACTTGTGCGAGGAACGCGCGATCTGCACGGGGGCCAGGTAGTTGACCCTCAACGCCTCCTCGATGGTGGCGTTGTCGGTCTCGGCCAGCTTGCCGATGCGCAGCACACCGGCGGTGTTGACCACGTAGTCGATGCGGCCGGTCTCGGCGTACGCCTTGGACAGGGCGTCGTCGACCTCCTCCGGGTTCTCCACGTGGGTGCCGGTGGTGGAGCGGCCCAGGGCGTAGACCTCGGCGCCGTAGGACCCGGCCAGCTCGGCGATGTCCTTGCCGATGCCGTAGGAGCCGCCGAAGACGACGACGGTCCTGCCGGTCAGCAGCTCGCGGTACGCCTCCTCGGTGACCTGTTCGGGCGCGGCGGTGGAGGCGAGCTGGAACAGCTTGTCGGCGATGAAGACGTCGACGGGCTGGGTGACCTTCATGTTGTACTCGTCGCCGGCGACGACGTGGATCGGCACGTCCGGCAGGTACTTGAGCACCACGGAGCAGTCGTCGGTGGCCTGGAAGTTGGGGTCGCCCGAGGCGACCTCGTAGGCCCGCTTGATCGTGGACAGCTTGAAGGCCTGCGGGGTCTGGCCGCGGCGCAGGCGGGACCGGTCCGGGATCTCGGTGATGAACTCGCCGTCCTGGCCGTGCGTGCGCGTGACGATGATGGTGTCCGCGGACGGGATGGCCACGTCGACGGCCTCGTAGCGCTCCAGCGCGGCCACGCAGTCGTCGATGACGCGCTGCGACAGCAGGGGGCGCACGGCGTCGTGGAAGAGGACGTTGAGGTCCTCGCCCTCGGCCAGACCCTCGCCGAGGGCGGCGATGGCGCGCTCGGTGGTCTCGTTACGGGTGGAGCCGCCCTCGATGACCCTGGAGACCTTCTTGAACCCGGCCTTGGCGACGATCTTCTCGACGTCCGGCACGTAGCCCTGGGCCATCAGCACGATGACGTCGTCGATCGAATCGGCGTTCTCGAAGGTGGCCAGAGTGTGCTCGATGACTGCCTTGCCGGCGATCTTCAGCAGCTGCTTGGGGATCGACAGTCCCACCCGCTGTCCGGTGCCCCCGGCCAGGATCACCGCGGTGGTACGGGGCTTGGCTATGTGCTGAGGCACAGGTTACCTACCTTGAGACGACAGGGAACCTCAAAAGGGTCCCACTTGCGGTTAACGCAGTGCAAGGTGAACGACCTGTACCGCTTATGTGCGCGCAACCCGTCCTTCACCTCCCACTGCTGGTGATCGGTAAGACGGTTGTGCGGGCCATTTGGAGGCCCTCCTGTGAGTAACTCCACAAGATTTCTACGACTCGCGGGCCGCGCGAGACGGCGACGACCGGCGATCTTCGCGGGATTCCCCCGCACGAAGTCCGTTGCGTGGCAGGTCCGTTGACGCGCCGGGCGAACCGGCCGGGGCGAATGCAGCGCGCTGATCAGGCCTTTAGGGGAATTCCGCTTGCGGTCTCCGCGCAGGGTGATGGCGACGGGGCGCGCACCGGACCGGGGGCCGTCCGTCCGGACGGACGTAATCAAGTGCATGACAATTGCGCAGACACGTGCATGACACTCACGCAGGCAGGCAGGCAGGCAGGCAAAAAGAAAGACCCGCCGCCGGCGGCCGGAAGAGGCATGCGCCGGGGCGGGTCTGACGGGCGCTCGACGGGGACGCGTCCGAGGGCTGTGCGGAGGGTTGCACAGGGTGCAGCGAGTACCGCGGGTGCGGCCGGTGCCCGGACGGGCTCCCGGCAGCGGGGGTCCGGTCAGAACGGCTCGAAGTCGTCGAACTCCTGCTGGGCCTCGTCGCGTTCGGCCTGCCGGTCCCTGCGGCGCTGAGCGGCGGGCCGCGCCGCCTCCAGCCGGTGGTCCTCGCCGCGCCGGCCGAGCATCTCGGCACCGGCCATCATGGACGGCTCCCAGTCGAAGACGACCGCGTTCTCCTCGGGGCCGATGGCGACGCCGTCGCCGCCGCGGGCACCCGCCTTGAGCAGCGCCTCCTCGACACCGAGCCGGTTGAGCCGGTCCGCGAGGTAGCCGACCGCCTCGTCGTTGTTGAAGTCGGTCTGCCGCACCCAGCGCTCGGGCTTCTCGCCGCGCACCCGGTACAGGCCGTCCTCCTCCTGCGTGACGGTGAAGCCCGTGTCGTCCACGGCCTTGGGCCGGATGACGATGCGCGTCGCCTCTTCCTTCGGCTTCGCGGCCCGGGCCGTCGCGACCAGCTCGGCGAGCGCGAACGACAGCTCCTTCAGGCCCATGTGCGCCACGGCCGACACCTCGAACACGCGGTAGCCGCGCGCCTCCAGGTCGGGCCGGACCATCTCGGCGAGGTCCTTGCCGTCCGGCACGTCGATCTTGTTCAGCACGACGATCCGCGGACGCCGGTCCAGACCGCCGTACTGGCGCAGCTCCTCCTCGATGATGTCGAGGTCGGACACCGGGTCGCGGTCGGACTCCAGGGTCGCCGTGTCCAGGACGTGCACGAGCACGCTGCACCGCTCGACGTGCCGCAGGAACTCCAGGCCGAGGCCCTTGCCCTGGCTGGCCCCGGGGATCAGCCCGGGCACGTCGGCGATCGTGTAGACCGTCGAACCGGCGGTGACGACACCGAGGTTGGGCACGAGGGTGGTGAAGGGGTAGTCGGCGATCTTCGGCTTGGCGGCGCTCAGCACCGAGATCAGGGACGACTTGCCGGCGCTCGGGTAACCGACCAGGGCCACGTCGGCGACGGTCTTCAGCTCCAGGACGACGTCCCGCAGGTCACCCGGCTCGCCGAGCAGCGCGAAGCCGGGCGCCTTGCGCCGGGCGGAGGCCAGCGCGGCGTTGCCGAGTCCGCCCCGGCCGCCCTGCGCGGCGACGAAGGAGGTGCCGTGGCCGACCAGGTCGGCGAGGACGTTGCCCGCCTTGTCCAGCACCACGGTGCCGTCCGGCACCGGCAGCACCAGGTCCTGGCCGTCCTTGCCGGAGCGGTTGCCGCCCTCACCGGGCTTGCCGTTGGTGGCCTTGCGGTGCGGCGAGTGGTGGTAGTCGAGGAGCGTGGTGACGGACTGGTCGACGGTGAGGATCACGTCGCCGCCACGGCCGCCGTTGCCGCCGTCCGGGCCGCCGAGTGGCTTGAACTTCTCACGGTGGACGGAGGCACAGCCGTGGCCTCCGCTACCCGCGGCGACGTGCAGCTCGACGCGGTCCACGAAGGTGGTCATGGGATGTGCCTCCAGTTACTACTTACTGCGGGGATGTCTCTTGGGTAACACGCGAAAGGCGGACCCGCTTCCCCTGGGGGAAGTGAGGCCCGCCTCGCGAAAGGTTGCCGATCAGGCGACCGGAACGATGTTCACGACCTTGCGGCCACGGTGGGTGCCGAACTGCACCGAACCGGCCTGCAGGGCGAACAGCGTGTCGTCGCCACCGCGGCCGACACCGGCGCCCGGGTGGAAGTGGGTGCCGCGCTGGCGGACCAGGATCTCACCCGCGTTGACGACCTGACCGCCGAAGCGCTTCACGCCGAGCCGCTGGGCATTGGAGTCGCGACCGTTCCGGGTGGACGATGCGCCCTTCTTGTGTGCCATTTCTCCTCAGTCCCTTACTTCGCAGCCGCGGGGATCTCAGTGACCTTGATCGCCGTGTACTGCTGGCGGTGGCCCTGGCGACGGCGGTAACCCGTCTTGTTCTTGTAGCGCAGAATGTCGATCTTCTGGCCCTTGTGGTGGTCCACGACCTCGGCCTGGACCTTGATGCCGGCCAGCACCCACGGGTCGCTGGTCACGGACTCGCCGTCGACAACGAGCAGGGTCGAGAGCTCGACCGTGTCGCCAACCTTGGCAGTGGAAATCTTGTCAACCTCAACGATGTCGCCGACAGCAACCTTGTGCTGGCGACCACCGCTGCGCACGATGGCGTACAAGCGGAACTCACTCTCTCGCTCGGGAAACGGCACCCCCGCAGGCCAGCAGCCCGACACAGCGGGCCGCCTCTCCTGGGCGCCCGGCGCCCTGGAGGATGAGGTTTACGGGGATGTGACGCGTCAGTCGACACGCCGACGGTCAAGGTTACGGGGCCGCGGCCGAAAGGGTCAAACCGAGCCGGGCCGGCCCCCTGTGCGACCGGTCACGCCGGTCCGGTCCCCCGGGGCGGGCGCGTGCATCACGCCCGCCCCGAGGGAGTCCGGGCCGGTCAGGCCTCGTCGGTGGAGGCCGAGACGGAGGTCCCGGAGGACTGCTCCGCCGCGACGGTCTTCTTCGACGTGGCCTTCTTGGCGGCGGTCTTGGTGGTCTTCGCCGCCTTCTTGGCCGTCGTCTTCTTGGCCGCGGTCTTCTTGGCCGCCGTCTTCTTCGTGGCGGCCTTCTTCGCCGTGGCCTTCTTGGCCGTCTTGCGGGCCGTCTTCTTGGCCGGTGCGGACTCCTCCACACCCTCCTCGGCACCCTCCTGCGCGCCCTCCTCGGCGGCCTGCGGGGCCTCCTCGGACGCGGCCGACGGGACGACCACGACGGCCGCCTCCTCGGACGCGGTGGACACGGTGGGCTTGCGCACGGCCCGGCGCCGCGGACGGGCCGGAACGGCGCTCTCGGCGGGCGCCTCGGCGACCGCCTCGGGCTGCGCGGCCGGCTCGGGCTCCTCGGTGACCGCGGGGGCCTCCGGGGCGGCGGGCGCGGTCTCCGCGACCGTCACCACGGCTGCCTCGGCACCCGCCGGCGAACCGGCCGGAGCGGAGACCTTGCGCGTGGCACGGCGACGGCCACGGCCCTTGGGGGCGGCCTCCTCGGCAGCCGGAGCCTGCTCGGCGACGGGGGCCTGCTCGGCGACCGGCGCCTCGACCACCGGGTCCTCGACGGCCATCGGCTCGGCCTGCGCCTCGGCGGCGGGCTCGGGCTGCACCGGCCGGGCGGCCTCCTGCTCGGCGGTCACGTCCTGCGCGGTCGGCGCCTGGGTGCTGCCCGAGTCCGGCTCGGCCTTGCCCCTGCCCTTCTCGGCCCTGGACTCCGCCGCACCACCGCGCGGCGCACCGGCCGGGGCCGACGCACGCCGGCTCGCCCGGCGCCGCGACCTGCCACGACCCGCCGCGGCCTCCGCCTCGGCGGCGCTGCTGTACAGCTCCTCGTCCGGCTCGAAGGCCGGCTCCGGCAGGGCGGCCGGCTCGGCGATCTCGGCCACGACCTCGGCCTCGGTCTCCGCCTCCTGCTCGGCGGTCTCGACGGCCGCCTCGTGGACGTGCGGCTGGTCGGCGGCACCGGCGCGGGCGCGCTTCTTGCGCTTGCCGCCGCCCCCGGCGGAGGTCGGCTGCTCCATGTGCACGATGACGCCGCGCCCGTTGCAGTGGACGCAGGTCTCGGAGAACGACTCCAGCAGTCCCTGGCCGACCCGCTTGCGGGTCATCTGCACGAGCCCCAGCGAGGTCACCTCGGCCACCTGGTGCTTCGTACGGTCCCGGCCCAGGCACTCCAGCAGGCGCCGCAGCACCAGGTCCCGGTTCTGCTCCAGCACCATGTCGATGAAGTCGATGACGATGATGCCGCCGAGGTCGCGCAGCCGCAGCTGGCGCACGATCTCCTCGGCCGCCTCCAGGTTGTTCCGGGTGACGGTCTCCTCGAGGTTGCCGCCCTGACCGGTGAACTTGCCGGTGTTGACGTCGACGACGACCATCGCCTCGGTCCGGTCGATCACCAGCGAACCGCCGCTGGGCAGCCACACCTTGCGGTCGAGGGCCTTGGCGAGCTGCTCGTCGATCCGGTAGGTGGCGAAGACGTCGACCTCGGAGGTCCACTTCTGCAGCCGCTCGGCGAGGTCGGGCGCCACGTGCGAGACGTACCCGTGGATCGTCGACCACGCCTCGTCGCCGCTGACGACGACCTTGGAGAAGTCCTCGTTGAAGATGTCGCGCACGACCCGGACGGTCATGTCCGGCTCGCCGTACAGCAGCGTCGGGGCGTTGCCGCTCTTGGCCTTCTTCTGGATGTCCTCCCACTGCTGCTGCAGCCGCTCGACGTCGCGGCGCAGCTCGTCCTCGCTCGCGCCCTCGGCGGCGGTGCGCACGATGACGCCCGCGTCCTCGGGGACGATCTTCTTGAGGATCGTCTTCAGCCGGGCCCGCTCGGTGTCGGGCAGCTTGCGGCTGATGCCGGTCATCGAGCCCTCGGGCACGTACACGAGGTAGCGGCCCGGCAGGGAGACCTGGCTGGTCAGCCGGGCGCCCTTGTGACCGATCGGGTCCTTCGTCACCTGGACGAGCACGGACTGCCCGGACTTCAGGGCGGACTCGATGCGGCGCGGCCCGTGGGCCATGCCGAGCGCCTCGAAGTTGACCTCGCCGGCGTAGAGCACGGCGTTGCGGCCCTTGCCGATGTCGATGAAGGCGGCCTCCATCGACGGCAGCACGTTCTGCACCTTGCCGAGGTAGACGTTGCCGACGTACGAGGTTGCCTGCTCCTTGTTGACGTAGTGCTCGACGAGCACGTCGTCCTCGAGGACGCCGATCTGCGTGCGGTCGCCGTGCTGGCGGACGACCATCACGCGCTCGACGGCCTCGCGCCGGGCCAGGAACTCGGCCTCGGTGATGATCGGGACGCGGCGGCGGCCCTGCTCGCGGCCTTCACGGCGGCGCTGCTTCTTGGCCTCCAGACGGGTCGAGCCCTTGATGGACTGCACCTCGTCGGCGGCGTCGGAGCCCTTCTCGCGCTGGGGGCGGGGCTCGCGGACCTTGACGACCGTGCGCTCCGGGTCGTCGTCGGAGGGCTCGGGGTCGGCACCGGAGTCACCGGCGCGGCGACGGCGGCGACGGCGACGGCGGCTGCTGCTGGAACCGCCTCCGGCCGACTCGTCCCGGTCGCCGTCCCCGGAGTCCTCGCGGTCCTCCTCGGTCTGCTCGGCGGTGTCCTCGGCGTCCTGCGCGGCCTGGGCGGCGGCGACCTGGTCGGCGTCGTCGTCCCCGGTCTCGCCGGACTCGCCGTCGAGGTCGGCGGAGTCACCGCGGCGACGGCGGCGGCCACCCCGGCGGCGGCGACGGCGCGAGCCGCCGCCCTCGGACTCGTCGTGGTCCTCGCCGTCTGCCTCGTCGTCGGCCTGGTCGTCGGCGTCGTCCGTCTCGTCCTCGGCGGCCGGGGCCTCCTGCGCGGCGGGCTCGGCGGTCCGGGTCTCGGTGGCACGGTCCTCGGTGTCCTCGGCCGCGCCGCGGCGGCGACGGCGGCGACGGGCACCGCCGGACTGCTCCTCGCGGGGCTCCTCCGCCTGCGCGGTCTCCCCGGCCTCCGCGGACTCCTCGGATCCCGCGGGCCCGGCGGCCTCGGCGGCGGCCGCCGCTGCGGCCCGCTCCGGGGTCTGGAACTGGGGCTCGGCGAACACGGGGGCCTGGAACAGGGCGACGGCGGGCCGCGCCGGACGCGCCGGGGCCTCGCTCTCGTCGTCGGCGGCACCGGCGTCGGACTGCGCGGCGCGCTTGGCGGACCTGGCGGGCCGGGCGGGCTCGGCGAAGCCGCCCGCGGCCCGGCGCACGGCCCGGCGACGACGGCGCGGACCGGCGTCCTCGGCCGGCTCGGCGGACTCCTCGGCCCGGTCGGCCTCGGCGGCCGGGGCCTCGGCGGTCTTCTCGGCGGCGGCCTCCACCTCGGGGGCGGGCTCGGCGGCCGGGACCCCGCTCACGGCGGGCTGGGCCTCTTCGGCGCCCTCGTCCGCACCGGCGGGCGCGGCCGCGGGTGCGGAGACCCGTCGCGAGGCGCGCCGGCGGGTGCGGCGCGGAGCGGCGTCCTCGGCGTCGGCGGCCACGGGCTCGGCGTCGTCCGACGCGGCGGGTGCGGACTCGGCCTGCACCACGGCGGGCTCGGCGGCGGCCGGTGCGGCCTGCGCGGTCCCGTCCTGCCCGGCGGTGGGCGAGGTGACCGTGCGCGTGGCGCGGCGCCGGGTGCGGCGGGGAGCGGGCTCCTCGGACACCTCGGCGGCCGCGGCGGGCTCGGGCGCAACGGGGGCGTCCGCGGCGGAGGTCACGGGCACCACGGTCTGGGCGGCCTCGGCGTCGGCCGGGGAACCCGCGGGCGAGGAGGCGCGGCGCACCGCGCGCCGCCGCTTGGGGGCGGGGGGTGCGATGTCCTCGGCAGCGGCCTCGGGGGTCTCCTCGATCTCGGCGGCGGCCGCCTCGACCTCGTGGGACTCCACTCCGTCGGCGGCCAGCTCGTCGGCGTCGGCGGCCGGTACGGCCGGCGCGACGGTCTCCGCCGTCGTGTCGGAGGCGCCACCGACGGGGGGACCCGCCGGCCGGGAGGCGGCACGGCGCCGCCGGCGGGGCGGCAGGGTGTCGCTGGGGGTGTTGTTGTTCTCGTCAGAGCCGGTCGAGGACTCTGCGGATTCGGTCGGTTCGAGCATGCGGGCTTTTCTCCCGTCAGGCTCCCGGGCGCCGCGCCTGGCCCGGCGATGCCGGTGACGTCCGCGGCTCGCGCTGTGCGCGTCGCCGCCGTCCGGGGCGCGGGCGCCGCACGGGAGCTCTCCGTGTCCTGTCTCGCCGGTTCCGTACGCCGAATGCGTACGGCCTGGCGAAAGTCTTCTGGTCGGTGCGCTGCCCGACCCAGGTGGCTCCCGAGTCCGAGGGCGGCGCTACGACGTCCGTCCCTACGCGGTACCTACGCCGGCGCCGTCGCGGCGGCAGTCTCCTCGGCCGTTGTGGGGGCCTCGGCTGCCTCGCGGTCGGGCGCGAGCGGGTCGGTCACCGTGCCGGTCTCTTCATCGAGCAGCCCCTGCGCCAGCCTGGTCACCGCTGCGGGGACCGGCGGCGCCAGGTCGGCCACGGCGCGGAGACCGGACAGGACGTCGTCGGGTCGTACGGCAGGCGTCACGTGCCGAACAACCAGCCGCAGTATCGCACAGGGCTGGTCGGTCGGCCTATCAGCCTGCGAACCGTGGGTCTCCGGGAGGTCGCGCACCTCCAGGCGCACGACGGCGGAGCGGGCGTCGAAGGTGCGCACGCCGTTCTTGGCGAGTCGCTGGACCTCGACGGTCGCGGCCGCCTCGAAGGCGTCCGCCGCACGGCGGGCCTCCTGCGGCGCCACACCGTCCAGCCGCAGCTCCCACACGGAAGCCGTCAGCCGGTCGGCGAGCCCCGAGGTGCGGGCCTCGACCGCCTCGACGATGTCGAGCCCGGTGGGCATGGACTCGTCGAGGAGGACCCTGAGCTGCTCCGGGTCGCGCGGCGCGGTGAGCGCGATCTCCAGGTACTCCGCCTCACTGCCCGTGCCGGTGGGTGCGGCATTGGCGTACGACACCTTCGGGTGCGGTGTGAAACCGGCCGAGTAGGCCATCGGCACCTCGGCACGGCGCAACGCACGCTCGAAGGCGCGCTGGAAGTCACGGTGGCTGGTGAACCGGAGGCGGCCGCGCTTGGTGTAACGCAGTCGGATGCGCTGCACCGCGGGTGCGGGCGGCGGGCCTTCGGGCTGTCGCTTGCCCAGTGTCGTTCAGTCCTTCGTGAGAGCGGTCGTACTGCTACCAAGAGTACGCGGCTCGCGCCCGGAAGGTTCCCTGCGGGCCACAGGCCGGGGCCGGCTCGGGCCGCCGAACAGCGTCCGCCGCAGATCGGCGCGCACCTGGCGTGCGGACTCCCGCGCGGCGGCCAGGGCCTGCCGCGCGGTCCGCCCGGCGGCGCGGGCGGCCTCGGCGGCGGGCCGCAGGACGGTGTCCCGTACGGCGTGCCCGACGGGCGTCAGCACACTGCGGTACACCCACCGCACCGGCTCCACGAAGATCCACCGCAGGACGGTGGCGAGGAACCGGCCCACGGCGAGGGAGACGTGCCCGGCGACGCGCCAGGCGTGGCCGAGGGCCTCCCCCACCTCGCGTCCGACGACGGCGAGGACGCGGCCGACCGGTGCGAGGACCCAGCGCCACACGGCCAGGGCGGGCAGGACCAGCAGGATGCGCGCGATCCAGTACAGGCCCGTCCCGATACCGCGGACGACGGTGCTCACCAGCCACACCAGGCCCCTGCCGCACCAGGCGAGCGCGCGGCCGACCGGCGCGAGCACCCAGGCGTACAGCCAGAGGGCGGGCACCACGACCAGGATCTTCGCGAGCCAGGCCACACCCGTCCAGAGGCCGGTGCCGAGGGCGGCGAGGACCGCACCGAGCCCCCGCACCACCCACGTCACGGCATGCCCCACCGGCGTGAGCAGCCCGGCGTAGAGCCGGCCGAGGGCGGCCCACAGGCCACGTGCGGCCCAGGCGGCCGCCCGGCCCAGCGGGGTGAGGAGGTGCCGGTGCGCCCACACGGCCGGCACGACGACGAGCAGGTGCCCCAGCCAGGCCAGGGCCTTGCCCACCGGCACGGCCACGTACCGCCACAGGCCGACGAACGGCCAGACGAACACCGCCCGCGCCAGCCACAGCAGGGCCCGGCCGAGCGGCCGGAGCAGCAGGTCGTTCAGGAACCGTCCGGACACGGCCAACGCGTCCCACACCATGCGCACGGGGACGACCAGCACGAGCACGACGATCCGCACGGGGATCCGCACGGCGACGGCGAGGCAGCCCCCGGGTTCCTCCGGTGCGCGCCGGGCCGGTTCGGCGGTCCGCCCGTGCTGCTCGACCCGCGCTGCGGCCTGCTCGCGGGACGGTTTCTCCAGGTCCATACCGTCGTAGACGCCTCGGGGCCCCGTTCGGATGCAGCGGGTCAGGGCACGGCCGGTTCCGCCGGCACGTCCGCCTCCCAGCGCAGCAGGTCCCCCGGCTGGCACTCGAGCACCTCGCACAGCGCGGCGAGGGTGGAGAAGCGGACCGCCTTGGCGCGGCCGTTCTTGAGCACGGCCAGGTTGGCGGGGGTGATGCCGACCCGCTCCGCCAGCTCGCCCACGGACATCTTCCGCCTGGCCAGCATCACGTCGATGTCGACGACGATCGGCATCAGATGACCTCTTCCAGCTCGGCCCGCATCCGGCCGGCCTCGAGGTCGCGGGCGACGGCCTGGGCGAGCAGCATCCGCAGCACGAGCACGACGAGCGCGACCCCCAGCACGGCCACGCCGACGCCGCCCAGCAGCAGCACCACTCCCGGGGCGACGGCCTCACCCGGGGCGAGGACGACCCCCAGCGCGAACACCAGGCACGCGGCCGCGACGAACGCGCCCATCACGAGGTGCACGTACCGGAAGGCGGCGTGCGAGAACACCGTGCCCCGCCGCACCATCGTCACCAGCCGCCACACGCACACCGCGACGACCTGGGCCGTCAGTACCCCCAGGACGAGGATCACCAAAATCGGTGTGCGCAGATACGCGTATTCCGGCTTGAGTCCGTTCAGGTCGACCGCCAGCAGCGGCACCATCACGCCCTGCACGAACAACGACCCGGTGAGCAGCACCACCAGCACCACGCGCAACGCCACCACGGCCAGCTTTCCCATCGCCCACTCCCTCGATCGACCCACGATGGAAAACTATCGAAATTCGATAGGCAAGGCAACCGGGTCGCCCGAGGAGGGGACAATGGACTGGCGCGTGTGCGCCCGGAACATGGCCGCCAAGGCCAGGGGCATCCTCAAGGGCAGCCACGACCTCAGCGAGCAGCAGGTCTTCGACGGCTCCCCCGGCACACAGTCTGAACCGGGGGAGCCTCGGCCGGGCCGATCCCCCGGGGGAGCGTCACCGACCCTGCCTGTTGAGTGGGTCCCCAGGGAAACGGCCCTCTCACCTCCCGCCTGCGGCGCACGGAAGGCTCTCGCCCACCGGACCGTTGCGGCAGCAGGCAGCACTGCCCCGCACCTGGCCCCGGGGGGCCGGTGCGGGGACCGGCTGTCCGGCGCCGAACGCCGGCTAGTTCGTGAGCGAGCCGTCGTGGGCGTGGGAGGCGGAGTCGTGCCACGCCTGCACGCCCGCCCGGGACGCCTCCTTGGCCTGATGCCACTTCGCGGCCGCCTGCTGGGACGGCGGCACGTCCATGGTGCGGATCATGCGCCGGCCCGCCGCGAACACCGCGACGGCCCCGAGGGCCATGCCCACGCTCGCCACCACGGCACCGGCCGCGGTGAGCAGGGCACCGGCCCTCACGAGGCGGGTGTCGATGTCGATCGTCCGGGAGGAGAGCTGATGGTGCTGGTTCATGCCCTCACCATCCGCCGGGACGCGGTCCTCCGCATCCCGGCAGCCGCTGCCCGCTCCGGTTGCCCGGCGCGGGACTCAGTGCGCGTGGCCGCTCGGAGCCGGCGCCGCGTTCTTGACCGTCAGGGGCAGCAGCTTCTTGCCCGTGGGGCCGATCTGGATGTGGGTGTCCATCTGCGGGCACACCCCGCAGTCGAAGCACGGTGTCCAGCGGCAGTCCTCGACCTCCGTCTCGTCGAGGGCGTCCTGCCAGTCCTCCCACAGCCAGTCCTTGTCGAGGCCCGAGTCGAGGTGGTCCCAGGGGAGGACCTCCTCGTAGCCGCGCTCGCGGGTGGTGTACCAGTCCACGTCCACGCCGAACGGCTCCAGCGCCTTGTCCGCGCACGCCATCCAGCGGTCGTAGGAGAAGTGCTCGCGCCAGCCGTCGAAGCGGCCGCCGTCGTCGTAGACCGCGCGGATGACCGCGCCGATGCGGCGGTCGCCGCGGGAGAGCAGGCCCTCGACGATGCCGGGCTTGCCGTCGTGGTAGCGGAAGCCGATGGAACGGCCGTACTTCTTGTCGCCGCGGATCTTGTCCCGCAGCTTCTGCAGGCGGGCGTCGGTCTCCTCCGCGGACAGCTGCGGGGCCCACTGGAAGGGCGTGTGCGGCTTGGGCACGAAACCGCCGATGGAGACCGTGCAGCGGATGTCGTTGGAGCGGGAGACCTCGCGGCCCTTGGCGATGACCTTCGTCGCCATGTCCGCGATCTGCAGGACGTCCTCGTCGGTCTCGGTGGGCAGGCCGCACATGAAGTACAGCTTCACCTGGCGCCAGCCGTTGCCGTAGGCGGTCGCGACCGTGCGGATCAGGTCCTCTTCCGAGACCATCTTGTTGATGACCTTGCGGATGCGCTCCGAGCCACCCTCGGGGGCGAAGGTCAGACCCGAGCGGCGGCCGTTGCGGGTCAGCTCGTTGGCCAGGTCGATGTTGAACGCGTCCACGCGGGTGGACGGCAGCGACAGACCGATCTTGTCGTCCTCGTAGCGGTCGGCGAGACCCTTGGCGACGTCGCCGATCTCGCTGTGGTCCGCCGAGGACAGCGACAGCAGGCCGACCTCCTCGAAGCCGGTGGCCTTCAGTCCCTTCTCGACCATGTCGCCGATGCCCGTGATGGAACGCTCACGGACCGGGCGGGTGATCATGCCGGCCTGGCAGAAGCGGCAGCCCCGGGTGCAGCCGCGGAAGATCTC
The DNA here is from genome assembly GCF_055567995.1 of Streptomyces sp. NPDC026246. NCBI lineage: Bacteria > Bacillati > Actinomycetota > Actinomycetes > Kitasatosporales > Streptomycetaceae > Streptomyces > Streptomyces sp. NPDC026246. Next base: position 421,858 of record NZ_JBVHPJ010000002.1, read on the forward strand.
CACGGACATCCGCTCGTGGACCGTCTCGGCCAGCGGGACCAGCGGCTGCTTGGGGTAGGGCCACTCGTCGAGGTCCATGACGGTGTGCTTGGACACCCGCCACGGCACGCCCGACCTGTTGGGCACGACCCGGGCGATACGGCCGTCGGGCAGGTACTCCACGTCGTAGAACGCCGGGATGTACACGCCGCCGGTCTTGGCCAGGCGGAGCAGGACCTCCTCGCGGCCGCCCGGACGGCCCTGCGCCTTCCACTCGCGGATGATGCGCGTCATGTCGAGGACGGCCTGCTCGCCGTCGCCGATGACCGCGGCGTCGATGAAGTCCGCGATGGGCTCCGGGTTGAACGCCGCGTGGCCGCCGGCCAGGACGATCGGGTCGTCGACCGTGCGGTCCCGGGACTCCAGCGGGATCCCCGCCAGGTCCAGGGCCGCCAGCATGTTCGTGTAGCCCAGCTCCGTGGAGAAGGACAGGCCGAACACGTCGAAGGCCTTCACCGGGCGGTGGCTGTCCACCGTGAACTGGGGGACGCCGTGCTCGCGCATCAGCTCCTCCAGGTCCGGCCACACGCTGTACGTGCGCTCGGCGAGGACGCCCTCCTGCTCGTTCAGCACCTCGTAGAGGATCATGACGCCCTGGTTGGGCAGGCCCACCTCGTAGGCGTCCGGGTACATCAACGCCCAGCGGACGTCACAGGCGTCCCAGTCCTTGACCGTGGAGTTGAGTTCTCCGCCGACGTACTGGATCGGCTTCTGCACGTGCGGGAGCAGAGCTTCGAGCTGCGGGAAGACCGACGCAGCGACTTCGGCAGGCATGTCGCGCACCTTCGTGAGCTGGACTGAACTGACAGGGGTGACCATCCAGCCTAACGCGAGCGCGGAGCACCTCCGTACGCCCGCCGGATCACAGCCCCGAGGCCGAGCCCTTGGTCCGGTCCCACAGGCCGGGCAGTTCGGCCTCGGCGCGCAGGGCGCGCTGCTCCTCGCGCTCGTGGAGCAGGCCGTAGGTGAAGGTGTTCTCACCGGCGGCGTGGGCGACGGCCGACAGCTCGCGCAGGGTCTGCCGGGCCATCACGCTGTCCTGGTGCTCGCCGAGCAGGTTCTGGAGGGTCTTCATGGACTTGGTGAGGGTCTTGGCCGGCTTGCCCAGGACCGGACGGGCGGCCTCGGCCGCGTAGCGGGTGCGCTTGGCCTTCTTGCGGGCCTCGTGCAGGGCGACGTCCCGCTCGGTGCCCGGTTCCAGCTCCAGGGCCCGGCCGACCAGCTCGGCGACCTTGCGGAAGTCCTTGGTCACCGCCCGGGTGATCGGCTTGCCGGGTTTCTTCGCGGCCGCCTCGAGCAGGGGCGGGTCGGCGAGCAGGGCGTCGAGGGTGTCCAGCAGGGTGAGGTAGCGGCGCGAGTCGAGCACACCGGCGAGGCGGCCCCTGGCGCCGCCGTGCTCGGCCTTCGACCAGGCGAGCATCCGCTCCTTCACCGGGCCGCGGACCAGACCGGCGGGCACCTCGTCCAGGGTGTCCATGAGCCGCTCGGTGAGGACCTCGCGGTCCCGGTCCACGCCCAGTTCGCCGGCGAGCCACTTCAGTTCGTCGGCGACGGGGTCGGTGACGGTCCGGTCGAGGACGGTGCGGAAGGTCTTGAAGGTGCTGCGCAGCCGGCGGGTGGCCACGCGCATCCGGTGCACCGAGTCCTCGGCGTCCTGCCGCACGGCCGGGTCGAGTCCGACGATCGCGTCGCGCTGCTCCCGCACGTACGCCAGGACGTGGTCGCCGGCGGTCTCGGGCCCGCCCGCGGGGGTGGACGGGCCACGGCGTCGCTGCGGTGCCGTGTCGGCCAGCGCCCGGGCCAGCTTCGACGCCGACCGCGACGGCCGTACGCCCGCCTTGCGCAGTCGCTTGTCGACCTTGTCGAGGAAGGCCGGGTCGCCGCCGTCGGCCAGCTCCACCTCGATCTCGGTCCACCGCACCTCTCCCCCGGCGCCGGTGAGCCGCTCGGCGTGCACCGCGTCCGTGCTGACCTCGGCGAGCAGCCGTCCGGCGGTGTCGAGCAGGTGCCGCACGTCGCGGTCCGAGCGCAGCCGCACCAGCGGCAGCAGTTCCCCGTCGCGGACCCGGGAGCGGACCAGGGCGGCGAGTTCCTCGGGGAGGGTGTCGCTCAGCGGGGCCCGGATCTCGTCGCGTACGCCCGGGCCGACCGGGAGCTTGAGGTGCCAGCCCGCGTCCGAGCCGCCGGTGCGGCGCCGCAGGGTGACGGACGCCGCCGCGAGGCGTTCGTCGGCGGTGTCGTAGTAGGTGGCGTCGAGGTGGGTGATCCCCCGGTCGACGACGGTGGCGACCGCGCCGACGCCGGTCAGGTCGGGCAGGCCGCCGTCCGGGGCCTCGTACTTCCGCTCGATCTCGCGCTTGGTGTCCGCCATGCAGCGAATCTAACCGTCCGGGCCGGAACGCGGTACGGGGCGCCACAAGGCACCCCGTACCCGCTCAGGCCGACATCGGCCGCTGCACTCTGATCGACTGCAGCAGTCCCACCGCTATCCACACGGCGAACATCGACGAGCCGCCGTAGGACACGAAGGGCAGGGGCAGGCCGGTGACGGGCATGATCCCCAGGGTCATGCCGACGTTCTCGAACGTCTGGAAGGCGAACCAGGCGATGATGCCCGCGACGACGATCGTGCCGTACAGGTCCGAGGTGTCCCGGGCGATCGCGCAGGCCCGCCACAGGACGATCCCGAGCAGCAGGATGATCAGGCCGCCGCCGAGGAAGCCGAGCTCCTCCCCCGCCACCGTGAAGACGAAGTCGGTCTGCTGCTCGGGCACGAACTGCCCGGTGGTCTGCGAGCCGTGGAAGAGGCCGGAGCCGGTCAGTCCGCCCGAGCCGATGGCGATCCGGGCCTGGTTGGTGTTGTAGCCGACGCCGGCCGGGTCGAGCTCGGGGTTGGCGAAGGCGGCGAAGCGGTTGATCTGGTACTCGTCGAGAATCCCGAGCTGCCAGACGGTGATCGCCCCGAGGGCGCCGGTGCCGATCAGGCCGAAGACCCAGCGGTTGGAGGCCCCGGAGGCCAGCAGCACGCCCAGCACGATGATGACCATGACCATCACCGACCCGAGGTCCGGCATGAGCATCACGATCGCCATGGGCACGGCGGCCAGGCCGAGCGCCTGCACGACGGTGCGGTGGTCGGGGTAGGTCTTGTCGCCCGCGTCGACCCGGGCCGCCAGCAGCATCGCCATGCCCAGGATGATCGTGACCTTCACGAACTCCGAGGGCTGCAGCGAGAAACCGCCGGGCAGCTTGATCCAGGAGTGGGCGCCGTTGATCGTCGAGCCGAGCGGGGTCAGCACCAGCAGGATCAGCAGCACCGAGACGCCGTACAGCAGCGGCACGACGGTGCGCAGGCCGCGGTGGCCGAGCCAGATCGTGGCGACCATCAGGGCGAGCCCGATGCCGGTGTTCAGCAGGTGCCGGACGAGGAAGTAGTACGGGTCGCCCTGGTTGAGCTCGGTGCGGTTGCGGGTGGCCGAGTAGACCAGGAGCGTGCCGAGCAGCGACAGGGCGAGCGCCGCGAGCAGGATCGGCCAGTCGAGGCGCCGGGCGACCGAGTCGCGGGCGAGCAGCCGCGTCCAGCCGGAGCGCTCGGGCCCGTAACCGGAGACCTGGAAGCTGTTCACACCGCCGGTCATGTGGGCAACCTCCGGCTTCCCCGCCGGCGCCGGCGCCTGCGGGTGTCGCGGTTCTCGGGCGACGGCGGGGCCGACGTCGCGGGCTGGAGCGGATCGGCCGGGGCGTTCGGGTCCTGCTTCTTCGCCTGCTGGTCCTTGGCCGGGTCCTTGGGCAGCTTCGGCGAGGCGATGGTGCCGTCGACCTTGATCTTGGGCAGGGTCTTCTGCGGCGTGGGCAGCAGGGCCTTCTTGGTGTCGATGTCGCCTTCCGGGGAGACGCCGTAGAGCGCGTTGTAGATGTTGCGCACGGCGGGGCCGGAGGCGCCGGAGCCCGTACCACCCTGGGAGATCGTCATGACGATCGAGTAGTCCTTGGTGTACGTGGCGAACCAGGAGGTCGTCTGCTTGCCGTAGACCTCCGCCGTACCCGTCTTGGCGTGCATCGGGATCTTGTCCTGCGGCCAGCCGCCGAACCTCCAGGCGGCGGTACCGCGGGTGGCGACTCCCGCGAGGGCTTCGTCTATCTCGTCGCGCGTCTTCTGCGTCATCGGGAGCTTGCCGTGGGACCGGGGCTTGATCGGCGTCACGGTCTTGCCGTCGGCGCTGATGACCGCCTTGCCGACGGAGGGGTTGTACATCGTGCCGCCGTTGGAGATGGCCGCGTAGATGGTGGCCATCTGGATCGGCGTGACGAGGGTGTCGCCCTGTCCGATGGAGTAGTTGACGGAGTCACCGGCGCGCAGGCGGTTGCCTTCGAGGCAGTTCTCGTAGGCGATCTTCTCGGCGTAGCTGCCGTTGCGCTTGCCGGTGCGGCACCAGACGTCCTTGTTGGCCTTCCAGTAGTTCAGCTTCCACTGGCGGTCGGGGACGCGGCCGGTGACCTCGTTGGGCAGGTCGATGCCGGTCTCCTTGCCGAGACCGAACTGGTGGGCGGTCTTGTAGAACCAGTCGTTGGCCTTCTTCTTCGGCTTGGTGCCGCCGTCGCGCTTCCACTCCTCGTGGGAGAGGCGGTAGAAGACGGTGTCGCAGGAGACCTCCAGGGCGCGGCCGAGGCTGATCGCCCCGTAGCCCTTGGACTCGAAGTTCTTGAAGACCTGGCCGCCGATGGAGTAGGCGCTGGAGCACTCGTAGGGGCCGTTGAAGGAGTAGCCGGCGTTGACCGCGGCGGCCGTCGGGATGACCTTGAAGATGGAGCCGGGCGCCGACTGGCCCTGGATGGCGCGGTTCAGCAGCGGGTAGTTGGAGCTCTTGCCGGTGAGGCGGGCGTAGTCCTTGGCGGAGATGCCGCCCACCCAGGCGTTCGGGTCGTAGGTCGGGTTGGAGGCCATGGCGACGACGCGGCCGGTCTTGGCCTCCATGACGACGACGGCGCCGGAGTCGGCCTTGTAGTTCGTGCCCGTGTTGCGGTCGTGCTCCTTGCGGGCCTGCTTCATGGCCTCGTTCAGCTCGTACTCCGCGATCCGCTGGACGCGGGCGTCGATGCTGGTGACGAGGTTGTCGCCGGGGTGGGCGGGGTCGGCTTCCGCCTGGCCGATGACACGGCCGAGGTTGTCGACCTCGTAGCGCGTGACGCCGGCCTTGCCGCGCAACTGCTTGTCGTACTGGCGCTCCAGGCCCGAGCGGCCGACCTGGTCCGAGCGCAGGTACGGCGAGTCGGTGTCCTGGGCCTTGGTGATCTCCTCGTCGGTGACCGGGGAGAGGTAGCCGAGGACCTGGGCGGTGTTGGCCTTGCCCGGGCCCGCGTAGCGGCGCACGGCCTGCGGCTCGGCGCTGATGCCGGGGAAGTCCTCGGCGCGCTCGCGGATCTGCAGGGCCTGCTTGGGGGTGGCCTCGTCGGTGATGGGGATGGGCTGGTAGGGCGAGCCGTTCCAGCAGGGCTGGGGCGTCTCGGCGTCGCACAGCCGGACCTTCGCCTGGACCTCCTTGGGCGACATGCCGAGGACCCCCGCGAGCTTGGTGAGGACCTCCTTGCCGTCGTCCTTCATCTTCAGCAGGTCCGTGCGGGACGCGGAGACCACCAGGCGTGTCTCGTTGTCGGCGAGGGCCACGCCCCGGGCGTCCAGGATGGAGCCGCGCACGGCGGGCTGGACGACCTGCTGGACGTGGTTGCCGGAGGCCTCCTTGGCGTAGGCCGCGCCCTCACGGATCTGGAGGTACCACAGGCGTCCGCCGAGGGTGAGCAGGAGGGAGAGGACGAGGACCTGGATGACGACGAGCCGGATCTGGACGCGTGAGTTCCGCCCGGTCTCGGGGATGTTGGTCACTGCGGCTGCCTCCCCCTCTCGGTGTGCGTACGGCTGTGCGCGACCGGCCGTCTGCCGGCGCACGTGTGTGCGGTGTCGAGTGATGAACGCCCGGTCCCTGAACCGGCGTTCCCACCGGAGCGGTCCGTTCGGGTGAACTTCCCCGTGCGTGCCCCCGGGTTCACAGGCGCTTGACCCCCTTGATGCGCCCGGCGCGCGCCATCCGCGCCCGGGCCGCCTTCACCCGCAGGCCGTTGCGCTGGCTGCCGATCTTCAGGCCGGTGCCGCCGGCGAGCCAGCCGGAGGAGATGTCGGTGGCCTTGGCGGCGGCCGAGGTGGACTCGGCGAGCGGATCGTTGTCGACCTTGCGGGCCAGCGCCATCACACCCGGCACCACGAACGGGGCGAGCAGCAGGTCGTACAGGGCGGCCGTGAACAGCAGTCCGCCCAGGCCCACGTGGCGGGCGGCGGTGTCCCCGACGAGGGCGCCGACCCCGGCGTACAGCAGGGTGGAGCCGACGGCGGCGGCCACCACCACGACCATGGGCCCGGTTGCGGACTTCAGCTGGCCGGTCTCGGGCTTGACCAGGCCCGCGAGGTAGCCGATGACGCACAGCACCAGGGCGTACCGCCCGGCCGCGTGGTCGGCGGGCGGGGCGAGGTCGGCCAGCAGTCCCGCGGCGAAGCCGATCAGGGCGCCGCCGACGTGCCCGTACACCAGCGCCAGGCCCAGCACGGTGAGCAGCAGCAGGTCGGGCACGGCGCCCGGCAGGTGCAGGCGGGCGAGGACGCTGACCTGGATCACCAGGGCGACGACGACCAGGGCGGAGGAGAGCAGGATCCGGTTGACGCGCATGGGATGTGAGCTCCTACTGCTCTTGCTGGTTCTGGCCGTCCACGGGGGCCTCGGCGGACGGCGTCACGGTCACCGTCACCGTCGGCCTCGGGGTGGGCTTGGGCTTGGGCGGGAGCACCGTGTCGCGGGGGTCCTTCTTCGGGGCCTGGACGACGACACCGACGATGTCGAGCTTGCTGAAGGCGGCGTACGGCGTGACGTAGAGCGTGCGGGTCAGGTCGCCGCCGGAGGGGTCGACGCGGGAGACCACGCCGACGGGCACGCCGGGCACGAACGGCCGGTCGGCCTGCGAGCCGAAGGTGACCAGGCGGTCCCCCTTCTTCACCTCGGCCTTGCCGTTGAGCAGTTCGACGCGCAGCGGGCGGTCGCCCTGGCCGGAGGCGAAGCCGAGTTCGTCGCCGGACTCCATGCGGGTGCCGACGGTGAAGTCGGGGTCGCTGGCGAGCAGCACGGTGGCGGTGTGCGGACCGACGGTGGTGACGCGGCCGACGAGCCCGTCGCCGTTCAGGACGGTCATGTCGCGCTTGATGCCGTCCTGGGCGCCGACGTCGATCGTGATGGTCCAGGAGAAGCCCTGCGCCGCGCCGATGGCGATGACCTCGGCGCCCTTGATGCCGTACTGCCCCTGGCCGGCGACCTTCAGCATCTTGTCGAGTTGCTTGAGCCGGCTGCGGCTGCGGTCGTCGCTGCCGAGGCGGGCCTTCAGGGCCGCGTTCTCCCGCTCCAGCGTGGCGAGCCGGTCGTGCCGCTCCCCGGAGTCACGGATGGCGGAGACCGCGTTGCCGACCGGGTCGACCGCGGCCGAGACTCCGCTCTCGATCGGGCCGAAGACCGTCGCCGCGCCCTGCCGGGCACCGTCGACGGGCGAATCCTCCCCGCCGCGGATGTCCACCGTGATCAACGCGAAAGCGATGGCGATCAGCAGCACCAGGAGCAGCCGGCTCTCTCGTGTGTCCCTCACGTGCGGCGGCCGTGCCTTCCTCATAGGAATTCGGGATGCCCCACGGAATACCGGGGGGCTGCTTTTGTGGGAGCTTATGCCTCTATATCAACGATCCGCCGTACGAGAGGAGATCGTCCCGTACGGCGGAATCGAAGAGTTATGTCATCTGCGCGGCTGGGCGTCCAGCACCTGCTGGAGTGCCTCGAACTCCTCGACGCACTTTCCGGACCCGAGCGCCACGCTGTCCAGGGGGTCCTCGGCGATGTGGATCGGCATGCCGGTCTCCCGGCGCAGCCGCTCGTCCAGGCCCCGCAGCAGCGCTCCACCGCCGGTCAGAACGATTCCCCGATCCATGATGTCGCCGGACAGCTCCGGCGGGCACTTGTCGAGGGTCGTCTTGACGGCGTCGACGATCGCGTTGACCGGCTCCTCGATCGCCTTGCGGACCTCGGCGGCGGAGATGACGACGGTCTTCGGCAGCCCGGACACCAGGTCCCGGCCGCGGATTTCGGTGTGCTCGTCGGTGTCGAGGTCGTACGCCGAACCGATCGTGATCTTGATCTGCTCGGCCGTCCGCTCACCCAGCAGGAGCGAGTACTCCTTCTTGATGTGCTGGATGATCGCGTTGTCCAGCTCGTCGCCCGCGACGCGGATGGACTGGGCGGTGACGATGCCGCCGAGGGAGATGACCGCGACCTCCGTCGTGCCGCCACCGATGTCGACCACCATGTTGCCCGTGGCCTCGTGGACCGGCAGGCCGGAGCCGATGGCCGCGGCCATGGGCTCCTCGATGATGTGCACCTGGCGGGCGCCGGCCTGGGACGACGCCTCGATGACGGCGCGGCGCTCGACGCCCGTGATGCCCGAGGGCACACAGACGACGACCCGCGGACGAGCCAGATAGCGCCGCTTGTGGATCTTCAGGATGAAGTAGCGGAGCATCCGCTCGGTGATCTCGAAGTCGGCGATCACGCCGTCCTTCAGCGGACGCACGGCAACGATGTTGCCGGGCGTGCGCCCGATCATCTTCTTCGCTTCGGCGCCGACCGCGAGGATGCCACCGGTGTTGGTGTTGATCGCGACGACGGACGGTTCGTTGAGTACGATCCCGCGACCCCTGACGTACACCAGCGTGTTGGCGGTCCCGAGGTCGACAGCCATGTCACGGCCGATGAACGACATTGAGTTCCCCATCGAGATTCGTCTGGCCTTCCTGTGCGCTTTTGAGGGCTTTTCAGGTCGGCGAAGGTGGGTGCTGTGACGTGAAGGCTTCCATGGTAGACGCGCCTTCGCGAACACTGCGGGAGGGTCCTGGCCATTGTCAGCAGATGGCGGCCGCATCCGCTTGTGGAGACGGGCGTTCGGGGCCGTTCGTTCCCTCGATCGCCACGCATATGCCGCAAAGCCCGGGGACCTCGGCCCCCGGACCCGCCCTGTGTGCCGGTGCGGTGCGGACGTTACGAACGGCCGGGGAAGAAGATCTTCACCTCGCGCTCGGCGGACTCCTCGGAGTCCGAGGCGTGGATCAGGTTCTCCCGGACGATCACACCGAAGTCACCGCGGATGGAACCGGGCGCCGCGGCGATCGGGTCGGTCGGGCCGGCCAGCTGCCGCACACCCTCGATGACGCGCTCGCCCTCGACGATCAGCGCCACGACCGGGCCGGAGGACATGAACGCCACCAGCGGCTCGTAGAAGGGCTTGCCCTTGTGCTCGCCGTAGTGCTGCTCCAGCGTGTCCTGGTCCAGGGTGCGCAGCTCCAGCGCGGTGATCGTCCAGCCCGCCTTGCGCTCGATGCGGCTGATGATCTCGCCGGTCAGGCCGCGACGGACGGCGTCGGGCTTGAGGAGGACGAGGGTGCGCTGGCTCACGACGGGCTCCTTATGCAATCAAGGTGGTGCGGTGGGACGAGGTTACCCGGCGTGTCGGCGTGCCCGTCACGCAGCGTCAGGCGTGGAGGATGCCGCCTGGGCCGCGAATCTCGCCTTTGCCGCGTCGACCTTCCGGCCGTAGTGCACCGACGCCCACCACAGGGCCGCGAAGACCACGCCCAGGAAGAACATCATCGGCACCGCGAACCCCGACGCGATGAGCGCGATCTGCAGCGCCCAGCCCAGGGCGACCCCGCCGGGACGCGTCACCAGGCCGCACAGCAGCAGGCACAGGAACATCGCGACACCGCTGACCGTCCACACGGTCGTCATGGACAAGTCGGGGTCCTTCATGGCGACCAGGCCGGCGAAGCCGATGATGAAGAACTCGCCGATCAGCGTCGAGGAACAGAGCGTGCGCACGGAACCTCAGCCCCTTCCCAGCAGCAGTCGGGCCTCGCCGACGGTGATGACGGAACCGGTGACGAGCACACCGCCGCCGGCGAACTCGCCCTCCTCCTCGGCCAGCGTGATCGCGGCCTCCAGGGCGTCCGGCAGCCGCGGCTCGACCTGCACGCGCTCCTCGCCGAACACCTCGACGGCGATACCGGCCAGCTCGTCGGCGTCCATCGCGCGGTGGCTGGAGTTCTGCGTGACGACGACCTCCGCGAACACCGGCTCGAAGGCTTCCAGGAGGCCGCGCACGTTCTTGTCGCCGCTCGCGCCGACCACCCCGATGAGACGGCTGAACTGGAACGCCTCCCCGATCGCCTCGGCCGCGGCCCGGGCACCGGCCGGGTTGTGCGCGGCGTCCAGCACGACCGTCGGCGAGCGCCGCACGACCTCCAGACGGCCCGGCGAGGCCACGGCCGCGAACGCCTTGCGGACCGTGTCCACCTCCAGCGGCTCGGGCCGCTGGGCGCCGACCCCGAAGAACGCCTCCACCGCGGCCAGCGCCACGGCCGCGTTGTGCGCCTGGTGCGCCCCGTGCAGCGGCAGATAGACCTCCGGGTACTCGCCGCCCAGCCCCCGCAGCGTCACCAGCTGACCGCCGACGGCCACCTGCCGGTCGACGACGCCGAACTCCAGGCCCTCCCGGGCCACCGTCGCGTCCACGTCGACGGCCTTCTTCAGCAGCACCTGCGCGGCGCCGACCGGCTGCTGCGCCATGATGACCGTCGCGTCCTGCTTGATGATCCCGGACTTCTCCGTGGCGATCTCGGCGTGCGTGGAGCCCAGCCGGTCGGTGTGGTCCAGGTCGATGGGCGTCACGACGGCGACGTCACCGTCGATCACGTTCGTGGCGTCCCAGGAGCCGCCCATGCCGACCTCGACGACGGCGACGTCCACGGGGGCGTCCGCGAAGGCCGCGTACGCCATGCCCGTGAGCACCTCGAAGAACGACAGCCGGTACTCCTGCTGCCCGTCGACCATCTCCACGTACGGCTTGATGTCCTGGTACGTCTCGATGAACCGCTCGGGGGCGACCGGGGCGCCGTCCAGGCTGATGCGCTCGGTGATCGACTGCACGTGGGGCGAGGTGTAGCGCCCGGTGCGCAGCTCGAAGGCGCCGAGCAGGGCCTCGATCATGCGGGCGGTGGAGGTCTTGCCGTTGGTGCCCGTGATGTGGATCGAGGGGTACGACCGCTGCGGCTCGCCCAGGACGTCCATCAGCGCGGCGATGCGGGCGACGGACGGCTCCAGCTTGGTCTCGCCCCAGCGCGTGGCGAGCTCCGTCTCGACCTCGCGCAAGGCCTTGTCCACCTCGGGGTCGGCGGGCCGCGTGGGGACGTCGGCGTCGGGCGGGCCGCCCTGGGTGCGCAGGGTGCGGCTGCCGGCCTCGATGACGGCGAGGTCGGGGTCGCGGGTGGTCTCCTCCGCGATGATCTCGTCGAAGGGGTCCAGGGGGTCGGGCTGGTCGTCGGCGCTGTGGTCCGGGGGGAGCTCGCTCACGGGGCCCAGTCTACGGAGACCGACTGACATTGTTCGCGGTGGCTTGTGTCGTCGGGTGCGTGCCCGTTCGTCCTGGCTCGTCGCGCCGTTCCCCGCGCCCCTGTACGGCGTGAAGGCCCCCGGCGCCGACAAGCACCGGGGGCCTTCACGCCGTACGGGCGGGCTACGCCTGCGGCAGGCGCTCCAGCTGGGACTGGATGCGGGCGATGTCCTCCTCCGCCTTGGCCAGGCGGGTGCGGATCTTGTCCACGACGTGGTCGGGGGCCTTCGCCAGGAACGCCTCGTTGCCGAGCTTGGCGTTCGCCTGGGCCTTCTCCTTCTCGGCCGCGGCGAGGTCCTTCGCCAGGCGCTTGCGCTCCGCCGCCACGTCGATCGTGCCGGACAGGTCGAGCGCGACCTCGGCACCGGCGACCGGCAGGGTCGCCGTGGCCGTGAAGGACTCGCCCTCCGGCTGGAGGCGGAGCAGCTGTCGGATGGCCGCCTCGTGCGGCGCGAACGGCGTGCCGTCCAGGGTGAGCCGGGCCGGGACCCGCTGGCCGGGCTGCAGGCCCTGGTCGGCGCGGAAGCGGCGGACCTCGGTGATGACCGACTGGAGCGACTCGATCTCGCGCTCGGCGTCGGCGTCCCGGAAGCCGCTGTCCTTCGGCCAGTCGGCGATGACGACCGACTCGCCGCCGGTCAGCGTCGTCCACAGCGTCTCGGTGACGAAGGGGACCACCGGGTGCAGCAGCTTCAGCGTGACGTCGAGGACCTCGCCCAGGACGCGCTGGGAGACCTCGGCCGCCTCGCCGCCCGCCTGGAACGTCGTCTTGGACAGCTCGACGTACCAGTCGAAGACCTCGTCCCACGCGAAGTGGAACAGGGCGTCGGAGAGCTTGGCGAACTGGTAGTCCTCGTAGAACGCGTCCACCTCGGCGACGACCGAGTTGAGGCGGGAGAGGATCCAGCGGTCGGTCGACGACATCTTCGAGGCGTCCGGCAGCGGGCCCTCGATCGTCGCGCCGTTCATCAGCGCGAAGCGCGTCGCGTTCCAGATCTTGTTGGCGAAGTTGCGCGAGCCCTGGACCCAGTCCTCGCCGATCGGGACGTCGACGCCCGGGTTGGCGCCGCGGGCCAGGGTGAAGCGCAGGGCGTCGGAGCCGTACTTGTCCATCCAGTCCAGCGGGTTGACCGCGTTGCCGAAGGACTTCGACATCTTCTTGCCGAACTGGTCGCGGACCATGCCGTGCAGGGCGATGGTGTGGAACGGCGGGGTGCCGTCCATCGCGTACAGGCCGAACATCATCATCCGGGCGACCCAGAAGAAGAGGATGTCGTAGCCGGTGACCAGGACGGAGTTGGGGTAGAACTTCGCGAGCGACTCGGTCTGCTCGGGCCAGCCGAGCGTGGAGAACGGCCACAGGCCGGAGGAGAACCAGGTGTCGAGGACGTCGGTGTCCTGACGCCAGCCCTCGCCGGTCGGGGCCTCGTCGTCGGGGCCGACGCAGACGACCTCGCCGTTCGGGCCGTACCAGACCGGGATGCGGTGGCCCCACCACAGCTGGCGCGAGATGCACCAGTCGTGGAGGTTGTCGACCCAGTCGAAGTAGCGCTTCTCCATCTCCTGCGGGTGGATCTTGACCCGGCCGTCGCGGACGGCGTCACCGGCCGCCTTGGCCAGCGGGCCGACCTTGACCCACCACTGCATGGACAGGCGCGGCTCGATGGTGGTCTTGCAGCGCGAGCAGTGGCCGACGGAGTGGACGTAGGGCCGCTTCTCGGCGACGATCCGGCCCTCGGCGCGCAGTGCGGCGACGATCGCCGAGCGGGCCTCCAGCCGGTCCAGGCCCTGGAAGGGGCCGTGGGCGGTGATGACCGCGTGCTCGTCCATGATCGTGATGGCCGGCAGGTCGTGGCGCTGGCCGATCTCGAAGTCGTTCGGGTCGTGCGCGGGGGTGACCTTGACGGCGCCCGTGCCGAACTCGGGGTCGACGTGCTCGTCGGCGACGACCGGGATGGAGCGGTCGGTCAGCGGCAGCTTGATCTGCTTGCCGACCAGATGCTTGTAGCGCTCGTCCTCGGGGTGGACGGCGACGGCCGTGTCGCCGAGCATCGTCTCGGCGCGGGTGGTGGCGACGACGATGGTGTCGTCCCCGTCGCCGTACGTCATGGAGACGAGTTCGCCGTCGTCGTCCTGGTACTCGACCTCGATGTCCGAGATGGCCGTCAGGCACCGGGGGCACCAGTTGATGATGCGCTCGGCACGGTAGATCAGCTCGTCGTCGTAGAGCCGCTTGAAGATGGTCTGGACGGCCTGGGACAGGCCCTCGTCCATCGTGAAGCGCTCGCGCGACCAGGCGACGCCGTCGCCCAACCGCCGCATCTGACCGCTGATCTGGCCGCCGGACTCGCCCTTCCACTGCCAGACCCGCTCGACGAAGGCCTCCCGGCCGAGGTCGTGCCGGGACTTGCCCTCCTTGCCGAGCTCGCGCTCGACGACGTTCTGCGTGGCGATGCCGGCGTGGTCCATGCCGGGCTGCCACAGCGTCTCGAAGCCCTGCATCCGCTTACGGCGGGTCAGGGCGTCGATGAGGGTGTGCTCGAAGGCGTGCCCGAGGTGCAGGCTCCCGGTGACGTTCGGCGGCGGGATGACGATGGTGTACGGCGGCTTCTCACTCTTGGCGTCCGCCTCGAAGTAGCCCCGCTCCACCCAGCGCTCGTACAGCGGCCCCTCTACGTCGGCCGGCGCGTACTGGGTCGGCAGGTCGGTGCTGGGCGCGGGTGGCTGCTGCTGAGCGTTCTCGGTCACGGGGCTCAGTTTAGAGGTGTCACGACCCCGTCCCGAAACGCGTTTCGTTTGTAACGGTGGCGGCCCCGATGCCATGCACACGGCGGGTCTGCGCCAGGATGTCGGTAAGACCTGAACATCTGGAGGGGAACCCAGAAGATGAGCTACAACCAGCCGGGCCCGTACGGCGGGCAGCCCCAGCAGCCCGGACCGTACGGCCAGCCGGGCCCGTACGGCCAGCCGCCGCAGGCGCCCCAGCCCGGCTACGGCTACCCCCAGCAGGCTCCTCCGCCCCAGCCCGGCTACGGCTACCCGCAGCAGCCCCCGCAGGGCGTCCCGCCGCAGCAGCCCCCGTACGGCCAGCAGCCGCAGCCGCCCTACGGCCAGGCCCCCTACGGCCAGCCCCCCTACGGCGTGCCGCAGCCTCCGGCGCCGGGCGGCGGCAAGAAGAAGACGGGCCTGATCATCGGCGCGGTCGCGGTCGTCGCGGCGATCGGCGTGGGCGCGTACTTCGTCCTCGGCGGCAGCGGGGGCGCGGGCGCGCTGGAGGACGACGGGCCGCACAGGCTGGCGACGCCGGCGAAGGTGCTCACCGACTACCAGCGCACCACCAAGGACGGACAGACCGCCGGCGACGACTCGACGGCGGAACTGGAGAAGAGCGGCGTCAAGAACGCCAAGACGGCGGCGGGCCTGTACTCGACGGTCGACCTGAGCGACTACGACCCGAACGACCCGGCGTCCGCCGCGAAGATGGCCACGGCCAAGACCCTGTCGGTGGCCGGTGCCTACGGTGAGATCTCCGACCCGGAGGCGACGCTGGACCTGTTCTTCGCCAACTTCAGGAAGTCGGCCGAGAAGGAGTCGTCCACCGGGTCCGGCAAGCCCGAACTGGTCGGCGAGCCGGAGTCGGCGGACCTCGACGGCGCGGTCATGAAGTGCCAGTCGGTCAAGGGTCAGGACCAGCGGACCAAGAAGGAGAAGACCAACTGGTTCTGCGCGTGGGCCGATTACAGCACCATCGCCATCATCTCCCCCGGTGACGCGGCGCAGGGCGTCACCAAGGACGTGGCGATCGACCTCACCACGAAGGTCCGCGGGGAAGTCCGCGTCAAGGCCTGACCCCAGAGGACGACGAAGGCGCCCGGCGATGTCGCCGGGCGCCTTTGCGTGGTCTGGGGGGTCAGGCCGTCTTCTGTTCGCCCGGGCCCCGGCCGCGCGCGTCCCTCGGGATCAGCGTCGGGTTGACGTTGGACTGGACGACGTCCGCCGTGATGACGACCCGGGCCACGTCCTTGCGGGACGGGACTTCGTACATGACGCCCTGGAGGACTTCCTCCATGATGGCGCGCAGGCCGCGCGCGCCGGTCTGGCGGAGGATGGCCTGGTCGGCGATGGCCTCCAGCGCCTCGCGCTCGAAGTCCAGCTCCACACCGTCGAGTTCGAACAGGCGCTGGTACTGCTTCACGAGCGCGTTGCGCGGTTCGACGAGGATCTGGAGCAGCGCCTCGCGGTCGAGGTTGTGCACCGAGGTGATGACCGGCAGGCGTCCGATGAACTCGGGGATCATGCCGAACTTGACCAGGTCCTCCGGCATGACCTCCTGGAACTGGTCCTTGGACTCCATCTCACGCTTGGAGCGGATCTGCGCGCCGAAGCCGATGCCCTTGGCGCCGGCCCGGGCCTCGATGATCTTCTCCAGCCCGGAGAAGGCACCGCCCACGATGAACAGCACGTTCGTCGTGTCGATCTGGATGAACTCCTGGTGGGGGTGCTTGCGCCCGCCCTGCGGCGGCACGGAGGCCGTGGTGCCCTCCAGGATCTTCAGCAGGGCCTGCTGGACGCCCTCGCCCGACACGTCACGCGTGATGGAGGGGTTCTCGCTCTTCCGCGCGACCTTGTCGATCTCGTCGATGTAGATGATCCCGGTCTCGGCCTTCTTGACGTCGTAGTCGGCCGCCTGGATGAGCTTGAGGAGGATGTTCTCGACGTCCTCGCCGACGTAGCCGGCCTCCGTCAGGGCCGTGGCGTCGGCGATCGCGAACGGGACGTTCAGCATGCGCGCGAGGGTCTGCGCGAGGAGGGTCTTGCCCGAGCCCGTGGGGCCGAGCAGGAGGATGTTGGACTTCGCCAACTCGATGGCGTCGTCACGGCCGTTGCCCCCGCCGTTCTCCCCGGCCTGGACGCGCTTGTAGTGGTTGTACACCGCGACGGACAGGGCCTTCTTGGCGGCCTCCTGGCCGACCACGTAGCCCTCGAGGAACTCGTAGATCTCGCGCGGCTTCGGGAGTTCCTCCCAGCGGACCTCGCTGGTCTCCGCGAGTTCTTCCTCGATGATCTCGTTGCAGAGGTCGATGCACTCGTCGCAGATGTACACACCGGGCCCTGCGATGAGCTTCTTGACCTGCTTCTGGCTCTTGCCGCAGAACGAGCACTTGAGCAGATCGCCGCCGTCACCGATGCGTGCCACGGTGTGCTTCCCCTTCGCCTGGGAGACTCCTGAAGGTCGGCGACGCCGACGTCCAGCGGACTCCTGGTGCTGCCTTATGTCCGACGGTACCTTGCCGGGCCCCCCGTCCGGGCCCCCCTTGGCGCGGTTCGCTTTGACGTGGACCGTGTCAAACCGTGCCAAGGGGCGGCAGACGTTACAGCCTCTCGCCTCAGCGCAGGCTCGAGTTGTCCATCTTCCGGGTGGTGATGATCTGGTCGATCAGGCCGTAGCTCAGGGCGTCCTCGGCCGTGAGGATCTTGTCGCGCTCGATGTCCTCGCGGATCTTGTCGATCGCCTGGGTGGAGTGCTTGGCCAGCATCTCCTCCAGCTGCGTGCGCATGCGGAGGATCTCGTTGGCGGCGATCTCCAGGTCGGACACCTGGCCGCGGCCCGTCTCGCTGTAGGGCTGGTGGATCAGCACGCGCGCGTTCGGCAGGGCCATGCGCTTGCCCGGCGTGCCGGCGGCGAGCAGGACGGCGGCGGCGGACGCGGCCTGGCCCATGCAGACCGTCTGGATGTCCGGCTTGACGTACTGCATGGTGTCGTAGATCGCCGTGAGCGCGGTGAAGGAGCCGCCCGGGCTGTTGATGTAGACCGAGATGTCACGGTCGGGGTCCATCGACTCCAGGCACAGCAGCTGCGCCATGACGTCGTTGGCGGAGGCGTCGTCGATCTGGACGCCGAGGAAGATCACGCGCTCCTCGAAGAGCTTCGCGTACGGGTCGTACTCGCGGATGCCCTGCGAGGTGCGCTCGACGAAACGCGGGATGACGTAGCGGGACTCGGCCTGCGGGCCGGTGTAGCGGCCCTGCGAGCCGCTCGCGTCCTGCATGGCGTGCATACGGTCGTAGATCCCACTGCCGGGGAACTGGTTCACGGTGTCTCCTGGAAAGGGCTGAGGCGGTCGGCTGGGGCTGACTGGGGTCCGCTGGAGCCTGGAGGGGCTCCGTGGCCTCACGGGGCGCCACAGGCCCCGTGAGGACCGCTCAGGCCCCGGTGCCGCCGCCGCCCGGCATGCCGGCGGCCGTGGGGATCACGTCGTCGATGAGGCCGTACTCCTTGGCCTCGAAGGCGTCGAACCAGCGGTCGCGGTCCGAGTCGCGGGTGATCTGCTCGACCGACTGGCCGGTGTGCTGAGCGGTGAGCTCGGCCATGCGCTTCTTGGTGTGCAGCAGCCGCTCGGCGTGGATCTTGATGTCCGAGGCCGAACCGGCCAGACCGGCGGAGGGCTGGTGGATCAGGATCTCGGCGTTCGGCAGCGCGAAGCGCTTGCCGGGGGTGCCCGCGCTGAGCAGGAACTGCCCCATGGAAGCCGCGAGACCCATGGCGATGGTCACCACGTCGTTCTTGATGAACTGCATCGTGTCGTAGATCGCCATGCCGGCCGTGATCGAACCGCCGGGGCTGTTGATGTACAGGTAGATGTCCTTGTCCGGGTCGGCGGCAAGGAGCAGCAGCTGTGCGGTGATCTTGTTGGCAATGTCGTCGTCGACCGGCTGGCCGAGGAAGATGATCCGCTCGCCAAGCAGCCGGTTGTAGACCTGGTCGCCGAGGCCACCACCGATGGAAGGCTCGCCGGCGGCTGAAGGCATCAGATTCGTCACGTATCCACCTGCTCGTCTTACGACGGCGCCGGGCCGTCTCACGTTTCCCTGCGGGGCTCGGAGCCGTTCGGGGACTCCTCTGCCCTGGTATTCATGGACCCTAACGCGCGGGTCCCTTCGGGGAATCCCGGAGATGGGAGTGTTCGCCGGGGGCGTAGCGCGGTGGGCTCCGCAGTATCGGTTGCTCGCGCAGCGCCCCGTGCCCCTTGAGGCCCGGCGCGCCGGCAAGATCAAGAAGGCCCCGGGGCGTGCCCCGGGGCCTTCTCAGTGACTCACGACGACCGGAGGTCAGCCCTCGGTCTTCTCCTCGGCGGACTCGGCCGGGGTCTCCTCGGCGGAAGCCTCGGCGGTCTCCTCGTCCTCGTCGTCGTCGAGGTCGACGATCTCGCCGTTGGTGTCCTTGACCGTGGCCTTCTCGACCACGACGGCCAGGGCCTTGCCGCGGGCGACCTCGCCGACCAGGAGCGGAACCTGACCGCCCTCGACGACCGCCTGGGCGAACTGGTCGGGGGACATGCCGGAGGAGGCGGCGCGACGCATGAGGTGCTCGGTGAGCTCCTCCTGGTTGACGTTCAGCTTCTCCTGCTTGACCAGCTCGTCGAGGACGAACTGGGTCTTGATGCCCTTGACCGCGGCCTCACGGGTCTCGGTGTCGAACTCCTCCTCGGTCTTGCCCTGGATCTCCAGGTACTTCGCGAGGTCGAGGCCCATCTGGCCGAGCTGGTGGTGCTCCAGGTTGTGCTTGCGGGTGTTGATCTCGTCCTCGAGCAGCTTCTCGGGGACGGGCACCTCGACCAGCTCGAGCAGCTTCTCCAGGACGCGCTCCTGGGCCTGCGTGGCCTGGTCGTACTGCTTCATGTTCTCGAGGCGCTTGCGGCTGTCGGCGCGCAGCTCCTCGAGGGTGTCGAACTCGGAGGCGAGCTGCGCGAACTCGTCGTCCAGCTCGGGCAGTTCGCGCTTGGCGACCTGGGTGACCTTGACGGTGACCTCGGCCTCCTTGCCGGCCGCCGAGCCGCCCTTGAGCTCGGAGGTGAAGGTGGCCTCGCCACCGGCCTCCAGGCCCTTCACGGCGTCGTCGATGCCGTCCAGCAGCTCGCCGGAGCCGATGGTGTAGGAGACGCCGTTGGCGATGCCGTCCTCCAGGACCTCGCCGTCGACCTTGGCCTCCAGGTCGATGGTGACGACGTCGCCGTCCTCGGCGGCACGCTCGACCGGGGCGGTGGAGGCGAAGCGCTCGCGCAGCTCCTCGACGGCCTTGTCGACGTCCTCGTCGGTGACCTCGACCGCGTCGACCTCCACCTCGATGCCGGAGTAGTCCGGGATCTCGATGGCCGGGCGGATGTCGACCTCGGCGGTGAAGTTCAGCGTCTCGCCGTCCTTCAGCTCCGTGATGTCGACCTCGGGCTGGCCCAGCACGTTGAGCTCGGCCTCGTTCACCGCGTCGGTGTAGAACTTCGGAAGCGCGTCGTTGACGGCCTCCTCCAGCACCGCACCGCGGCCGAACCGCTGGTCGATGACCCGGGCCGGGACCTTGCCCTTGCGGAAGCCCTTCACCGTGACCTGCTGGTTGATCTTCTTGTACGCCGCGTCGAGGCTGTCCTTGAGCTCCTCGAAGGGCACCTCGACAGTGAGCCGAACCCGAGTCGGGTTCAGGGTCTCCACGGCGCTCTTCACGGTTCGGTCTCCTTGTGGCTGACTGCTTGGGTTCTGCCGGGGCCAGAGCGGCCCGGCGGATTTCGCCGCCCGGAGGACTTCAGACGCTGAGACACACGGGCGTGCAGCTTGCATAGTAACGGCAGGGACTACACCGCCCAAAAGGCGATCACATCAGTGACCGAGAGACGATCACGCGAGGTGACCGGGTGGCTGGTCGGGGTGGCGGGATTTGAACCCACGGCCTTCCGCTCCCAAAGCGGACGCGCTACCAAGCTGCGCCACACCCCGTCTGGTGCGACACGTAGGGTACATGCCGGCAGGCGGTACGGCCGCCGCATTTCCGGGGTGCCGGCGTCGCGTCGGGCCGTGCGGGAATGCGGTGTGCGGCGAGGGGGGGCGACCCGCTACGATGCCTGCAGTGCCGCGGTCACCCGACCTGCGGCGCGTGCTGTGCGGGCGTAGCTCAATGGTAGAGCCCTAGTCTTCCAAACTAGCTACGCGGGTTCGATTCCCGTCGCCCGCTCTTCATGGCTCAGGGCCAGGCCGGAGGATCTTTCCTCCGCCTGGCCCTGAGTGCTTTCCGCGGGTGGGGGCGCGCTGCCCCGGGTGGTGCCGGTGCGGGCAACCGGTTCGCCGACGGCGACACCGCCACCTCAGAGGTCGCGGACGTTCAGGGTGTAGACGGAGCGGGTGCCGTAGGGGACGTACAGGGCGTCGCCGACCAGGGTGGGGGGTGCGCCCGTGGCGTTGTCCGGTTCGCCGCTGTCGTCGCGGCCGTCCCGGTCGCCCTCGACCTTCCCGGTGCGCACGTTCAGGGCCGCCACCCGGCCGCTGGGTGACGCGAAGTAGACGTGCGTGGCGGAGGCCGCCGGGGGGCCCTGCCGCTCCACGGTGGAGTTGCTGTTCCACAGCGTCCGTCCGGTGCGCGGCGAGACCGCGCTCACGCTGCCGCTCCCCCGCGTGAAGTAGACCCTGCCCCGCAGCAGGTGGGCGGCGGAGGCGTCGGCCTGCCGGGCGGAGACCCGGACGGTGGTCACCGCGTGGGTGCCGGTGTGGACCCGGGTCAGGCCCTTGCCGGGCGCGTCCCGGACGGCCAGCACCAGGTGGTCGCCGTCCCGGCCGAGCAGCTCCAGGTCGTCCTTCGCCCGGGCCGTCCAGCGGGTCTCGCCGGTGGCCGCGTCCAGCTCCGACACGGTCGTCCGGGCGGTGTCCTGCTGCCACATGCCGGTGGTGCAGATCAGATAGGGCCGTTTCGCCTCGGTGCGCAGGGCGCAGCTCTGCGTGCCCTGCGGTTCGGGACGCTTCCAGCGGACCTCTCCGGTGGCGGCGTCGAGCAGGGCGTACTCGTTCCCCATCGCGCCGTAGGCCGTGAGGACGCCCTCGGGGACGGTGGTGGCGCCGCCCACTTCGGCGTCGGGCGGGCCGGCGGTCTGGCCGTCGGCCGTACGGGTCCGCCAGAGCACCTCGCCGGTCTCGGCGGACAGGGCCGCGACCGTGTAGGTGAACAGGGGGCCGGCGCCGTTCGCCAGCTCCCGGCTGTCCGCCTGGTAGGCGTAGACGCGGTCGCCGTCCGTGCCGATGACCGAGCCCTCGTCCGAGGCCAGGCCGTCCGGCGCCGTCGGGTCGACGAAGCGGGTCCAGGTGCGCTCGCCGCGGGCGAGGTCGTAGCGGGTGGCCATGACCTGACCGCCGGCGCACACCAGGGACGTGTCCACGGCGGTGCACCGCTGGAACGCGGCGGAGTCGCCGGGCCGGCGTTCGGCCCCCTTCAGCGGCACCGGCTCGGCGGCCCACGCCCGCCAGCCCTCGGGGAGGTCGGCCGCGTCGGCGGACGACGAGGGCGTGCGGCCGGTGTCGCGGGTCAGGGTGAGCGTGGTGGTGACCAGCGCGGCGAGAACGACCGAGACGGCGGCCCCCGCCAGCATCAGGGCGTTCCTGCGGCGCCTGCGGACGCGGTCGGGGGCGGGCGGGGTCGGGGGCGGATCGGTCTGCGGGTTGCTGGAGGCGGCCGGGGTGCGGTCGGTGGCGGGTGCGGAGGGGTCCGCCGACGGGATCCCGGGGCCGGGCGGAGGGCTGTCGGTGGCGGGTGCCGGGGGCACGGCCTGCGGGATCCCGGGGCCGCGCGGAGTGCGGTCGGGGCCGGGTGCCGAGGGTTCGGTCGGCGACTTTCCTACGCCGGTGAGGGCGCCGTCCCTGCCAAGTGCCGAGAGCTCGGCCGACGGGGTTTCCGGGCTGGGCGGAGTGCGGTCGATGCCGGGTGCCGAGGGCTCGGTCGGCGACTTCCCCAGGCCAATGAGGGCAGCGCCCCTGCCGAGTGCCGAGGGCTCGGACTGCGGGGTCCCGGGGCCGGGCGGGGTGCGGTCCGTGCCAGGGGCCGAGGGCTTGGCCGACGGGCTCCCCGGGCCGGGAGAGGTGCGGTCCGTGGTGGGCGTCCGAGGGCCGGGCGGGGTGGCGTGGTGTCGCGTGGGGTGTCCGGCGTCCGCCTCCCCCGGGACGGGCTGCGGGACTCTCCCCCGCTCGGTGCGGGCCGGTTCGGGCCAGACCGTGCCGGACGGCTCGGTCGGGCGAGGGCCTGGCCCGGGGGCGGCGGTGCCGGGCCGGGGATGCCCGGCGGACGCGGTGGGGGCCTCGCGCAGCAGCGTGAACAGCTCGTCCGCGGCGGGGCGGACGAAGCGGTCCTTGTCCAGGCACAGGCGCAGGCAGGGCAGCAGTTCCTGCGGCACGCCCGTGAGGTCCGGCTCGCCCTCGACGACCTTCAGGGCCGTCTCGTAGGCGCTCGGGCTGTCGAAGGGGCCGCGTCCGGTGGCCGCGTAGGTGAGGACCGAACCCAGGGAGAAGATGTCGGCGGCCGGGCCCACGTCCTGCGGCGAGGCGAACTGCTCGGGGGACATGAAGGGCGGCGTGCCCATGACGCGTCCGGTCTGCGTCAGGGCCTCGGAGGCGGCGGCCTCGGCGGCGCGGGAGATGCCGAAGTCGATGACGCGCGGGCCGTCCTCGGCGAGCATCACGTTGGCCGGCTTCAGGTCGCGGTGGACCACTCCGGCCCGATGGATGTCGCGCAGCGCCTCGGCGAGGCCGGCGGCGAGTTCGCGCAGGCGGGGCAGCGGGAGGGGGCCGTGTGTGCGGACGTGGGTGCCGAGGTCCTCGCCCGGTATGTAGAGCGTGGCCATCCAGGGGCGGGGCGCGTCGGCACCGGCGTCCACGACGGGGGCCGTGAACGCGCCGCTCACCCGCCGTGCCGCGGCCACCTCACGGCGGAAGCGGGCACGGAACTCGTCGTCGTCGGCGTACTGGTCGTGCACCACCTTGACCGCGATGCGCCGGCCGGAGGCCGAGCGGGCGAGGTAGACCACCCCCATGCCGCCGGAGCCCAGGCGGTCCTCGATGCGGTAGCCGCCCACCTCGGCCGGGTCGGAGTCGCGCAGCGTCATCCCCGTACGTTCCCCCCGTCACGCACCGTCCTTGGTCGGGGCGAGCGTATCCGCCCGGGCCGGGGAACGCGGCGCGGGGCGGGCCCCACCGGTCAGAAACTGATGGAGTTGATGGTTTCCGCTATCGAGTTGAGGAACCTGTTGATGGAAGGGGCCATGCCGGTCGAGGCGAGGAAGAAGCCGAAGAGGATCGCCACGATCGCGGGACCTGCCTTGATGGAGCCCCCTCTCAGCAACACCACAAGGATGATCGCCAACAGCAGCACCACAGACAGTGAAATGGCCACAACTGATCACACCCTCGGTCGGTCCGCTCTCCCGGCCCGGGGACGCGACCCCGCGCACCCCCGCCAGAACCATCGTGCCACCAACACGGCCCCGCTATGCGGCCGGTGACACATCGGCCACGCTCCGGCGGGGGCGGACCGGCGTGTCGCCCGGCACCGGACGGCCAACGGCTGCCGGTCGCACGGGAATTCGACACACCACCCGCGCAGGGAATTCATTCGAATCGTTGCCGTCCCCACACAACGCGTTCGCAGCTAATTCAAATCACCGCCGCAGACTGGCCGACAGCCGTCGGACAAGCCCGCGAAGAGGGCGGAAGCAGACATTCCACCAGAGTCGCCTGCTGGCCTTATGCCCGGCTTAGTCGGGATGTATCACCCCAAGCAGGGGCCGATCCGGGCACGCGTCGCAGCTCGGAAGTGTGGCACCCGTCACGCATGTTGTGATGTCAACTACCCGTTATCCGGGGGTATCCGAGGTGAATAGCCAGGATTCACGTCCGGCGTTTTACGAATAGCCGCAGGGAACGCTAGGGTGCCTCGAATGTTCCACGCTGCCTCGTCCCCCGCACGCGCAGCGAGGTCCCGGATCGTCTCCCCGAGCTCCTGGTGGGAGGGTCTGTGACGAACTCGCTGCGACCGAACGGCGACCGGAGTGCGCCACTTCCCCCGGCACGGCCGCCGGCGGGCGGAGTGCCGAGCCCTCGCTCGCCGCAGAGCCCGCAGAAGAAGCAGAGCGGCAAGCAGCGCGACGCCTTCTTCGACAACGCGAAGTACCTCGCGATCGTGCTGGTGGCGATGGGCCACTCCTGGGAACCGCTCCGGGGCGACAGCCGCGTGATCGACGCCGCCTACCAGGTCGTCTACGCCTTCCACATGCCGGCGTTCATCATCATCTCCGGCTACTTCTCCCGCAGTTTCGACATGCGGCCCGACCGGCTCAAGCGCCTGGTCACCGGCGTCGCCGTGCCATACGTCGTCTTCGAGACGGCCTACTCGCTCTTCAAGCGCTGGATGGACGACGACCCGGGCCACGCGATCAGCCTCCTGGACCCCTGGTATCTGACCTGGTTCCTCATCGCGTTGTTCGTGTGGCGGCTGACCACGCCTCTGTGGAAGGCGGTGCGCTGGCCCCTGCCGCTCGCCCTGGTCCTCGCCGTGCTGGCGACCGTCAGCCCCTCGATCGGCGACGACCTCGACCTCCAGCGCGTCCTGCAGTTCCTGCCGTTCTTCGTGCTGGGGCTGTCGATGAAGCCCGAGCACTTCCACATGGTGCGCCGTCGTTCGGTGCGGATCGCCTCGGTGCCCGTCTTCGCGGCCGCGCTGGTGATCAGCTGGTGGGCGGCGCCGCGCATGAACGCCGCCTGGTTCTACCACCGCGACTCCGCGCAGGAGCTGGGCGCGCCGTGGTGGACCGGCCCGGTGATGGTGCTGGCGCTGTTCGGCTGCTCCCTGGTGCTGACCGCCTGCTTCTTCGCCTGGGTGCCGCGCCGCCACATGTGGTTCACCTCGCTGGGCGCCGGCACGCTGTACGGCTACCTGCTGCACGGCTTCCTGAAGAAGGCCGGTGACTACCAGGGCTGGTTCGAGCCGTCGTGGCTGCACCACCCGGCCGGTGAGATCGCGGTGACCGTCCTCGCCGCCGCCGCCGTGACCGTGCTGTGCACCGCGCCCGTGCGCCGGGTCTTCCGGTGCGTGATGGAGCCCGCGATGGACTGGGCCTTCAAGCGGGACGCGGCCGCGGACGCGCGTGAGCGCCAGGGCGTGGAGCGCCGCGAGCGAGAGAAGGCGGCCGTGGGCTGAGCCCACCTGACTCCGGTCGACGCGGACGGCCCGCACTCCTCGCGGAGTGCGGGCCGTCCGTCGTGTTCCCCGAGGGTGTGGCCTACTCGCCCTTCAGATGGCGCATGAGGCGTTCGAAGTCCTGCCAGCCGGCGAGGTCGGAGGGGTTGCCCGGGAACGCGTAGTAGAGCGCGGGGCGGGTCTTCGGGCCCAGCTCCCGCGGCGCCTCGGGCAGCGGGGTGCGGCGGGCCCGGTCGCCCGGCATCTCGCGGACCTCCTCCGCGCCCAGGACGAACGCGTAGGGCACGCCCGGGCCTTCGAAGCGCGGCGGGACGGACAGGTCGCGGCGGGCCCGGCGGATCTGCACCAGCATGGACTGCAGGTCGTGCCGGGTGGCGAGAGTCTCCGCGGCGGCGATCACGGTGTCCGTGGGGACGGGTTCGCCCGGTCCGTAGCCGAGGACCATCGTGACGTCCTCCTCCACTCCGGCCTCGGTCCGGGTGACGCGGACCGTCGCCAGGCCCGGCCGCTCCGGGGTGCCGACGACCACGAACCAGCTGGGCTCGGGGGCCCGTTCATGGGCGACGTCGGTCAACTGGCGCAGCGACCAGGGAAGGTTGGCGGGCTCCTCGGTGCCCCAGCCGGCCGGGGGCTCCCCGGTGACCTCCCGCCACACCGCCTCCACGGCGCCGCCGAGCACGAGCCGGTCGTCGGCGGGATGGACGGCGCGGAAGGAGATCGCCAGCTGGCGCTCCCCCGTGTCGCCCTGCTCGACGACCCCCTCCTGGAAGGAGGCGGCCACGGGGGTGCGCGGGTCCTCGGCGGTGGCCTGCGGGGACTCCACCGTCACGAACAGGCCGTTGCTCCACTGCAGTACGGCCCCGGTGAGACCGTCGTAGTAGCCGTCCCGCTCGTCCTGCACGACCCAGCGCGAGGGCCAGCCCGGGAGGCTGTTGCGCACGGCCGGGGACAGGCGGGTGCCCGCCGGGGTGACGATCTGCAGGCCGAGGCCGGCGTTCGCGGCGGCGCGGAAGGCGTCCGACAGCCAGGCCGTCATCGCGACCACGGGACGGTCCTGGATGACGACGGCGACCTTGTCGGTGAGCACGTCCACGGCGGGCTGCGCGGCGGCCGGGGCCGGCGCCACCGTCATCCCGTCCGTCCTGACCACCGCGAGGGACCACGCCGTCTGCGGCGGCCAGGCCGTACCGCCGACCAGGGTGGCGATCCGGGCGGCGAAGGTCCCGGCGAGCTCCTCCGCCTCCTTGACCCCGGTCGTGGCGCGGGCCTCGGTCCACCAGTAGGGCACCTCGGGCTCCCGCGCCCCGAGCAGCCGCTCGGCCTCCCCCCTGACCTGCACCAGCAGCGGCGCCTCCACGGACACCAGCGGGCGGCCCTGCGGATCGCACAGCTGCACCACGGCGCCCTCGCCCTCGGCGCCCACCAGCAGGTCCGGGCCTCCGGACAGCAGGCCCGCCAGCACACTGAGCGGATCGGGCATCTTCCTGGTGAGGGCGATGACATCCTTCGTCACGCGTTTACCTCGTCCCCTCGTAGACGGTCTGGATGAGCCGGCTCGGTTCGCCCCTGCGGACCAGCACGCCGCGGCCGGGCGGCTGGTGGCTCGCGTACACGTTCGAGAAGAGCTGTCCCTCGCTGCGGTCCCCCGCCATGACCAGCGCGGAGGCGCCGGACTCGCGCAGGCTCTGCATCAGCGGCTCGTACAGGCCGCGTGAGGCGCCCGCGACCCGGCGGGTGAGGACGAAGTGCAGGCCGATGTCGACGGCCGAGGGGATGTACGGCACGAAGGGCGCCAGGGGTTGCTGGCCCGCAGTGGTGAGCACGTCGTAGTCGTCGACGAGGATCACGATGCGCGGGCCGGAGAAGCTGCCCGGTTCCAGGTCGGCGTTGTCGGCGGTCTCGTCGGGCAGCCGCTTGTCCAGCTCGGAGGCGATGCCGGCGGCCAGCCCGGCGCACAGCTTGGCGTTGTACGCGTAGCCGCCCCGGTACTCCTCCGGGACGACTCCGCGCAGTCCGCGGCGCGGGTCGAACACGCCGAAGACCAGCTCGTCGTCGCCGTAGCGCTCGATCAGGCTCCGGGCGATCACCTTCAGCAGGTTGGTCTTGCCGCACTCGCTGTCGCCCATGATCAGCAGGTGCTGGTCGCGGTGGAACAGATCGACCAGGACGGGCGCGAGCTGCGTCTGGTCCAGGCCGATGGGCACGCGCCGCGGTTCGGCGGCGGGGCCGGGCAGTTGGCGGGCCTCCAGGACGTGCGGCAGGACGCGCACGGGCTGGGCGACCTCGCCGGTCCAGGTCGCGCGGATCGCCCGGGCGGTGGTCTCCAGTACGGCGCCGAGGTCAGCGGTGTCGGCGGCACCGTCGGTGCGGGGCAGGGCGACCTGGGCGAAGAGCTTGCGGTCGATGAGGACGCGGCCCTTCTCCTCGGGCGAGAGGGTCTCGCCGAGCTTGCGGTCGATGCTGGACTCGCTCGGGTCGTTCAGGCGCAGTTCCACCCGGGTGCCGAACTGGGACTGGGTGGCGATGCGCACGTCGTTCCAGCGGAGCATGCCGGCGACGACGTGGATGCCGTAGCCGCTGCCCCGCTTGAGGATGTCCACGACCGGGTCGTCGAGGTCCTCGAAGTCGTCGCGCAGGGCGCCGAACCCGTCGATGAGCAACACGATCTCGGTGCTGGCCAGTTCGGGCAGGCGGCCGGCGGTGCGCAGGGCGCGCAGCTGCTCCAGCGAGTCGATGTTGTGGATGCGGAAGAGTTCCTCGCGCTGGTCGAGCATGGCGCGCACCGAGTCGATGGTGCGGGCGGCGCGCTCCCGGTCGGCCCGGCCCGCGATGCCGCCGACGTGCGGCAGCCCGGACAGGGCCTGCAGTCCGCCGCCGACCAGGTCGAGGCCGTAGACCCCGACCTCCTGCGGGGTGTGGGTGAGGGCCAGGGAGAGGGCGAGCGTGCGCAGGAGGGTGGTCTTGCCGGACTGGGGGCCGCCGATGATCGCGGCGTGGCCGCCGGCCAGCGTGAGGTCCAGGTACCACTGGCCCTGCCACTGCTTGGTCGGGTCGTCGAGGACGCCCAGCGGCACCTGGAGCGGGCCGCGGCGCTTGGCGAGCTGCATGCCGCGCGGACCGACCTGGACGGGGCCGGCGACCTTGTCCAGCGGGACCGCCGAGGGCAGCGGGGGCAGCCAGATCTGGCGGACCGGGCGGGCACCGGCGCGCTCCAGCTGGTCGATCATCATGCCCATCTCGGTGGGGCCGGTCTCCCGGCGCCGCATCTGCGGCTCCTCCGGGGAGGCGGCGTCCTCCTGGCCGAGCGTGTTGTACGCGTCGTACTCCAGCACCAGCGGCCCGGTGTCCTCCTCGCTCTCGCGCCGGACGGGGCCGCGGTAGGCGCCGGAGACGTAGCCGGCCTTGAACCGCTCGTAGTGGCTGGTGTCGACCTTGAGGTAGCCGAAGCCGGGCAGCGGGGGCAGGTGGAAGGCGTCGGTGGTGTCCAGGACCGTGCGGGACTCGTCCGGGGAGAAGGTGCGCAGGCCCAGCCGGTACGACAGGTAGGTCTCCAGGCCCTTCAGCTTGCCGGCCTCGATGCGCTGGCTGGACAGCAGCAGATGCACGCCGATGGACCGGCCGATGCGGCCGATGGACAGGAACAGGTCGATGAAGTCCGGCTTGGCGGTGAGGAGTTCACCGAACTCGTCGATCACGACGAACAGGTGCGGCAGCGGCTCCAGGTCGGGGCGCTTCTCGGCGCGCAGCGCGGCGTAGTGGCCGATGTCGGCGACGTTGCCGGCGTCCTTGAGGACCTGCTGGCGGCGCTTGACCTCGCCCGCCAGGGAGGCGTGGACGCGCTCGACCAGGCCGGCCTGGTTCTCCAGGTTGGTGATGACGCCGGAGACGTGCGGCAGGTTCGCGAACGGGGCGAAGGTGGCGCCGCCCTTGTAGTCGACGAGGACCAGGGCGAGGTCCTCCGGCGGGTGGGTGGCGACCAGGGCGAGGACGAGGGTGCGCAGCAGCTCGGACTTGCCGGAGCCGGTGGCGCCGACGCACAGGCCGTGCGGGCCCATGCCCAGCTCGGAGGACTCCTTCAGGTCGAGCAGCACCGGTTCCTTGGCGTCGCTCACGCCGATCGGCACGCGCAGGAACGCCCGTTCGCCCCGGGGCGCCCACAGCCGGCTCAGATCGAGCCCGGCGACGTCGTCGATGCCGAGCAGTTCGGCGAAGTCGACCGGGCCGGTCAGGGGCGCGTCGACCATCGACTCCGCGGACAGGCGCAGCGGGGCCAGCATCCGGGCCAGGCCCTCGGCGAAGGGGGCGCCTATGTCGTCGACGGTGCCGTGCGCGCTGATCGGCTCCTTCTCGCGCAGGTCCTCGATGAGGACGCGTTCGCCGTCGACCGTGATGCGCACGCCCACGCTGCCGGGCTCCTGCACGCGCTGGTCGAGCAGGTGCAGCACGGTGACGCTCATGTCGCGCAGGCCGACCGCGTCGTCGGGGCGCGGCAGGTCGACGGCGTCGCCGCCGTGCGCGTCCGCCACGACGAGCAGCCGCGAGGACATGGCCAGGGCGTCCTTGTCGGACAGGCCGCGCCGGACCTCGGCGGCGTAGGAGGCGCGGCGGCGCAGTTCGCCGCCGATCTGCCGGGCCAGCTGCGGCAGCGAGGGGGCGATGCGGCGGGCCGCGACCGGGCCGTCGAACTGCTCGGAGTCGAGCAGGTGCGGCAGCCACTTGGCCCAGGCCCAGTCGACGATGCGGTCGCCGGGCACGGCCAGGGCCATGGCCACGTCGTCGGGCGCGTGGGTGGCGGCGGCCTGCGCGACGAGTGCGCGGGCGACGCGGAGCGTGTCCTCGCGCCGGCCGATGACGGTGACGTTGCCGACGCGGTCGAGGGGGACGGTGAGCGGCAGTTCGGTGCCGTTGCCGAAGCGGGCGACGAGGGCGGAGGCCTCGTTCAGCATGAACTCGTCGGGCGGGGTGAGCACGGAGGATCCGGGCGGGTCCACCTTGAGGTCGCGCACGGGCATCTCGCCGGTTCCGACGCGCACCCGCAGGAAGTCGGCGTCCAGGCGGCGCCGCTCCCACAGCCGGGCGGGGTCGCGCACGATGTCGTACAGCGCGTCCGGCGGCGGGTTGAGCACCTGGGTGCTCTCGCGCCGCTCGCGCTCCTCCCCGGACAACTCCTCGCGCAGGTCCTCCAGATAGGCCAGGTAGGCCTCGCGCTGGGTGCGGCGGGTGCGCTGGGCCTTGCCGCGCTGGGAGAAGACCAGGACGAGCGAGCCGACGATGGTGACGACGAGGATGATCGCGCCGAGGCCGGCGAACTGGCTGTTGCGCACGACCGTCATCATCACGACGGAGGACATGACGCCCGCGACGGGCAGCAGCGAGGTCGCGATCGACCCCGTCTTGCCGTCGGGCAGGTTGGGCGGCGCCTCGATGGAGCGCGGTTCGGGTGCGGCCGGCGGGCGGGTGGTGCGGGCCGGCCGGTGGATCAGTCGGGTGCTCATCGTCGTCGCCTCGTCCTGTGAGTCCTCGGGTTCCCTTCGTGCAGGGCGGGTTCAGCGGCGCCGGTGGGAGAGCTGGAAGGCCTGGGCCGCCAGGCGGGCGGCGGCCTGCCGGGTGCCGCGCGCCAGCAGTTCGGTGCGGATGGTGCCGCCGGCCGCCAGGTGCCGGTCGTAGGGCAGGACGCACACGCTCGCCCCGGTCGCCTTCAGCTGCTCGGCCGCCTTGTCCAGGTCGACGCCGGTGTGCGGCGCGGTCTCGGTGAGCACGACGACGGTGGAGGTGGTGATGTCCCGGGGCAGGCCGCGCATCCACTCCAGGACCGCGTGCGTGCTGGCGACCCCCTCCAGCGTCGCCGGCACCGTCAGGATCCGTGCCTGGGCGGCGGACAGGGCGGTACGGGCGACCTCGGCGGGCAGCGTCTCGCAGTCGGCGACCGTGACGCCGAAGTAGCGGCGCATCGACACCATGATCCGCTCGTAGCCCTTGGTGTCGAGCATCGCCCCGACCTGCCCCTGACTGCCGGGCAACAGCCAGGCGTTCTCGGGCAGTTGGACGAGGTAACCGGTGATGTCCAAAAGCGTCATCTGCGGTTCGAGGACGTCGGCGAGGTCACCGGTGGTCCACCGCAGGTTCTCCGCGCCGAGCCGCAACGGCAGTGAGCCGAGCGCCGGGTCGGCCTCGACGACCAGCACGGGGTCCTGGCGGTAGTGGGCGTACGTGGTGGCCAGCAGCGCGGCCACGGTCGTCTTGCCGGAGCCGCCGCGGATGCTGGTCACGGCTATCTGACGGCCGGTGGTCACCGGCTGCTGGAGCGTCTCGGCGGTCGCGGTGGTCTCGGCGACCTCCCGGGACGCCGAGGAGGCGAGGGTACGGCGGACCGCGCGCACGGCCCGGGCCGCGAACGACTCCCCGCGCCGGGGGCCCTTGCCCGCGCCCAGCAGCTTCTTGTCGACCACCGGCCGGCTGTCGGGGGCGGTGCGGGAGGAACGGGCCCGGGGGGCGGGGGCCTGCTCGGCGTACTGCACCGGCCGTTGCTGCTGCTGCGGGGCGTACTGCTGCTGCGGCGTGTGCCCGGGGTGGGGCTGTTGCGGGGCCGCGTACTGCCCGGCGTACGGCTGCGGGGGCTGGGCGTGCTGCTGACGGGCCGGAGCGGGCTGTTGGGGGTGCTGCGGCTGCTGCGGGTAGCCGTAGGCGGGGGGCCGGCCCTGGGCGTGCGGGTCGGCCTGGAGGGCGGCCGGCGGTTGCTGCTGAGGGGGCACCTGCTGGGACGGCTGCTGCTGCGCTGGCGGTTGCTGCGGGGAGGCCTGTTGCGGTGCGGGCGGTTGCTGGGGGGAGGCCTGTTGCGGTGCGGGCGGCTGCTGAGGTGCCGGCGCCTGCTGCTGCTCGTCCGGTTGCGCGGCACGCTGCTGGGGCGTGCCGCCCCGCAGGTCGCGCAGCACGTCGTTCTGCCAGTTGTCGCCGCTCGGCATGTCGCCCTTCTCTCCTGCCTCAGAACTTGTTGAGCAACTGCCCGTAGATGCCGAACGCCCCGATGGCGAGCGGGAACAGCGTGATCACGCCGAGTGACTCGACCAGGTCGGCGCTCCTGCGCAGCCGCACCCGGACGTGGTCGGGCGGTTCGACGCCGAGCACCAGCAGCGGCAGCAGCGCCGCGGCGCCCAGCAGCACCAGCGCTCCGACGCCCCCGGTGTGGTCCAGCCACAGCACGGCGAGGCGGACGACGAGCACCGCCGCCGCCGCGAACAGCGCCACCACCTCGGCGACCAGCGGGAACGCCCGCGCCCGGGACAGCAGCACCACGGCCACGACGGAGGCGAGGGCCACCGTCCAGACCGACGGCTCCTTCGCGGTGGTCAGCATCCAGCCGCCGGCGGCGGCCGAGGCCGCGGTGACGACGGTGGCGAGGGCGAGTCCGCGATGGGTGGCGGCCAGGGCGTTGCCGACCTGGTGGCGGCTCACCGACGTGCCGGTGGAACGTTTGTCGTCGAGCGCGGTGAGTCCGGAGGCCATCAGCGCGAACCGGGGCAGCAGCCCGAGCAGGACGATGGAGAACACGGCCATCACGGCGCCGATCCGGTCCGTCCGGTCCTGGAGCAGGGCGACGCCCTCCCACACCAGGGTGACCGTGACGATCGCCCCGGCCCCGATGAGCCCGCCCCGGCCCAACGGGGAGCAGTAGGCCAGCAGTACGAGGGTGATGACGAGCGCGGCCGTGATCCCGGCCAGCCGGGCCGTGCCGCCCCAGCCGTACGCGTCGGCGGCCGTCCACGCCGTGAGCAGGCCGAGCCCGCCGGCGGCCAGCAGCAGCGCGGTCGCCAGGCCCTGGTTGCCCGCGCCGATCTTCGCGGTGGCCGCACCGGCGAGCAGGAAGACGACGGTGACGACGGCGAGTGCCGTCGTGACGGCCTCCAGGGAGAACTCCCGGCGGGCCAGCACGGCGGCGGCGACCGTGAAGACCACGGTCGCCACGCCGGCGCTCACCCGGCGGGCCGCCGGACGCCAGCGCCAGGTCCGCAGGTCCAGGTCGTCCGCGACCTGGTCGGTGACGTCGTGCACGACCGGCGCCGGAGGCGCGGCGTGGGCACGGACGAGCCGGAGCACGGCACCGTCGGGCACTTCGGCCGACGACAGCGTCGCGTCATGGGGCAGCGCCGAGCCGTCGGAGGTGATCAACTGCCGGGTGGTGGGCCGGGTGGCCGCACGGTCGTCCAGCAACTGGAGTATGTCGGGGAGCAGTTGGCCGATCGGGGTGTCCGACGGCAGAACGAGGTCGGCTCGTCGTCGTTCGCCGATCAGGGTGACCCGGCTCAGCTGGGTCCGAGACGTCGTTGCTGCGCTCACCACTCACCGGAACCTATCATCGCGTCGTTGAGGGCCCGTCCGCGTCCCGGACGCCTGGCGTAGGCCGCACACAGCCCGTTCACTGCTTCTCCGCACCCTTGCCGCCGGCACCGCTCGCGGAGGCGCCGGGGGCCGGGTCGTACATCTGCTCCTGCTGCTGCCGCTGCTTCTTCTCCTCCGCCTTCTGCTTGGCCAGCGTGGCCTGGAGGAAGGACCAGCCGATGCAGCCGGCGCACAGGACGGCAGCGATCGCGATGCCCGCGAAGAGTTTGCCGAACCGTTCGTCCGCCGTACGCCGGGAGCGCTGGGCGCCGAAGAGCAGCGCGTCGCGCATCCGGCGCCGGCGCACCGCCACCGACTCCAGCAGCTGGCTGTCGTAGTCCCGTGCCATTCAGTCGTCCTGTGCTCGTCGATGCGTCCTGTGCCGCGTGCGGGTTGTGGTGCGTGCGTCTTGTGGTCCGTGCGTGCTGTGTCGTGCCGGTTGACCTTCGTGCGTGCTGTGGTGCGTGCGTGCTGTGTCGTGCCGGTTGACCTTCGTGCGTGCTGTGCTGTGCCGGCCGGTCAGTCGTCCGGGCCGAGGCCGAGGTGCTCGCGCATGTCGGCGTACTTCCGCGTGAGCCGCCGGGCGGTGGCCGGGTCGAGGACGGCGAGGCGAGCGGGGTCCGCGTTGTGCGCGAGATCGGCCGTCTTCACCAGCCGGGCGCCCGGCGTGGCCAGGATCCGGCGCGCGTACGCCTCCGGCTCCTCCCCCGGCCGCTTGGTCATGGCCCGTACGACGTCCTTGGTGTACTGCGTCAGAGCCGCCGCGTCGAGCCAGTCCTCGCCGAGGACGCCGTCCTCCAGAGCGTCGTGCAGCCAGGCGGCGGCGACCAGCCGGTCGTCCCCGCCGCGTGCGCGCACCCCTGCGGCGACGGCCGCCAGGTGCTCCGCGTACGGGCGACCCGCCTTGTCGGTCTGCCCGGCGTGGGCTGCGCGAGCGACGGTCTCGACCTCGGCGACACTCATTGTCTGCGGCATGCCGACCCCCCTAGCTACGCCTCCGCAACATAAGACATGGACGCGCCAGGAGTACAACCGGGGTGCAGCGGTCCCGGCGAGTCCCCCCAGGGCGTTCACATCCCTCGGGACAGCCCCGTCACGGCCAGGAACAGCACCCACAGCACGGGGATCAGGGCGATGTAGGCGCGGGGCCTGCGGCGCACCGGCACCCCCGGGTCGTAGCGGGGCCCGAGGGTTCCCGGGCCCGGCGCGGGGAGCCGCTTGACCTTCCGCACGGCCAGGACGTTGCGGATCAGCGTGAGCGGCGCGAACAGGAAGAGGGACAGCGGGCTCCACCATCCCCAGGTGAGGGTGTGGGCGGTCAGCGCCCGGTACACCGCCAGCCCGCACGTCAGGCACATGGGGCCGTCGGTCCGACGGAAACCGAGGAGCAGGACGAGACCGCGGTGGGCGCGGAAGGCCACGTCCACGGCGGGAGAACCTCCGCAGAACCTGCACATGAGGAGGGCGGGGTCCGGCAGTTCGGCGGGGGGTGCGACCGCCGGCGGACCGGCCATCTCTGGGGCCGGGGCGGTCGGCTCCCGGTCCGCCGCGTAAGAGTCCGCCGGGTCCGGGTCCGGGTGCGCGTACCAGGCGCGCAGCGAGGTGGCGACGGCGTCCAGGAGGCCGTCGTTCAAGGCGTGGTCGATGATCCCGTCGCAGAACTTCTCCCCGCGCACGACCGCGGTGGCGGCCCGCACGGCGTCGGCGGGCCGCAGTGCGCCGTCCGGTCCGGGCGTGGGGACGGGGTTGTCCATCCACCGGTGCTCGGGGGTGACGGCACCGACGCGGTGAAGGGCTCCCACGGCCCGGTGGACGCCCGCGCTGTACTTGGGGAACGGCACGTGGATCGCCCCGCTGGGCGACTTCTGCCCGCCGCCCCACTGCACGTCGCGGTCCTCGTCCGTGAGCGCGTCGAAGGCGTCGGCGAGCTCCCGCCACGCCTCCGTGTCCGCGCGGTCGAGCTGTGCGAGCAGGCGGCGGTCGTCGGCCGGGGTGACGGTCCGGGCGAGTTCCTCCACGGCCGCGGCGTCGACGGCCCCGGTGACGGGGCCCACGCCGGGTTCGCGGCTGAGCAGGTGCAGGACGCCGAGGGGGGTCAGCCCACGCTCCCGGGCCTCGCGCACCTTGCGGTACCACTCGGTTCCGAGCTCGTAGGCCCTGCGGCTGCTCGCCGCGCGGCTGATCCACTCGACGTCGCCGGCTTGATCGCCGGCCCACGCATATCCGACGATCTCGCCGTCGTCGGGGGCGGTGACGGCGACGTACCGCACGGCCCCGGTCGCGGTGCCCGCCGGGGCGGGCGGGCGTCCCCGCGCGGAGCCGTCACCGGGTGCTTCGCTAGGCATCCTTGGCGAGGGCCTCGACAGCGGCGGCACTCGGGGCGTCGGCGAGGGAGCCGGGCAGCGGACGGGTCCTGCCACGCGGCTCGGCCTCGGCGTACAGCTCGGCGAGGGTCTGCGTCGGGCGGAGACCGCGCTCCTTGCCGTCACGCAGCCGGCTGATCCAGGCGATGCCCGCGTTCACGGCGCGGGGGCCGCCTGCCTGACGCGGCTCGTAGGCGGCGGCGTCGTCCTCGTCACCGGCCCAGAGGTATCCGAGAGCCGTGCCGCTCTCCTTGTCCACCACGGTGAAGTACCGCACCGGCTTCTCGGTCCAGTCCCGGTACCGCGCCGGCCCGCCCGGCTTCTCACGGAACTGCAGGTCCTCCTCGAAGCGCGAGGGCACCGGCTGCTCACTGCTCATGGGTTCATCCTCCTTGAGTCGCCCGTCGCGTCCGCGACAGTGACGCGGCTACGACCCGGCCTTCGGCACGACCTGGCAGTAGACCTGCCACTTCCCGGCCTCGTCCTGGAAGACCCGCGTCACCTTGTATTCCACACCACGGGCGAGCAGGAGCTCCCGCTCCCCCTTGTTCACGGAGATGTGGTCGATCCAGAGGGCAGGCGTGCCCTGCGGCACCCGCAGGTGCAGGTGGACGGGCTGATAGGCGAAGGCCGGGTCCTTGCCGAGGGACGTGGACATGTACCCGAGCTCGTCGTAGACGTTGCCCTGCATCTCGAGCGGTGACCGCAGGTTGAGGTAGCTCACGTCGGTGCCCCGGACGACCATGATGTCCTCGGGCACCGGGCGCGAGCCCATGACCCGGTCCATGTTGTCGACGAGATCCGCGACGGGGCGTTCCAGGGGTACGTCGACGTTCCGCAGCTGACCGTTGATGTTCTGGTAGTAGAAGCTGCTGTACCTCTCCAGGGCGCCCCTGGCCTCGGGATCCAGGTTGTCGAGGTGGTCGTTCCAGTACGCGTCGCCGTACTCCTGGCCCGCCCTGTTGCTGGTGCTGGGGTACGGGTTGGTCCCCCGCTCCAGCTCGGCGGTGGCCACCGCGTGCCGCTCGGCGTCGGTGGCCAGGTCGGCGAAGTCCTCCGCGGACATGGTCGGCCGGTACTCGAACGGCTCCCCGGCCGCGCCGCCCGGCACGTCCACGCCCTGGTGCCCGGCACCGACGGGAGCATCGGTGCCGTGGGGTACACCGGCGTCGCCGGCGTCGGCATGCTCACCGGCGTGCGCTGCGTCGTCCGCGTGCTGCCCGGCATCGGCGTCACCGTGATCGCCGCCGTGGGAGACGTCGTCGGCGTGCCCGTGCCCGGCACCGTGCCCGGCGTCGTCCGCGTGCCCGGCTCCCGGGAAGTCGTGGCCGCCGGGGTGCGTGTGCGGCGTGGTCGTCGGCGAGGTGTCGTAGGAGGACGGCGACGGCGCGTGGTCGTACGCGGACGGGGCCGGTGACGGGTCGAAGGCTCCGCCCGGGGCGTGGAGCGGAGCGGTGGGCGGTGCGTGGTGGTACGCACCGCCGGCCGTGTTGTCCACGGTGTGCGCGACGCCGTCCGTCCCGGCGTGCACCCCGGCGTACGAGGGCGTGGGAGAACCGTGCGTCGTCCAGTGAGCGGGAAGCGTCGGCGTGGTGCTGTGCGGGACGGTGGGAGTCGCGCCGTGCGGCGCGGGAGTCGTACCGTGCGGCGCCGGAGTCGCACCGATCGTGCCGTCCGGGGCGACGAGGTTGCCGTTCGGGGTGAGTTGGTGGCCGTCGGGCAGATGGACCGAGCCGTCGGGCAGCGTGGGGATGTCGATGTTGCCGACTCCGCGCAGGCCCTTGGTGATGTCGCCGATCTTCGACAGACCCGCCCCGGCGCCCTTGGCGATGTACGTCATCGGGTCGATCACCCGGCCCGCCTTGCCCGCCACCGACAACGCCTTCGCCACCGCACCGGCCTTGCCCGCACCCGACGCCGCAGCCCCCGCACCACCCGTGAACACCGTCGTCACGACATTGAAGGTGACCGCACCCGCGGCACGGGCGGGGTTCTTGCCCCACTCGTCCCACGCCACCAGCGCCTTGCCCGTCTCCTTCATCGCGGTGCGCGAATCACGGATCCAGGACGGCAACTTGTCGTCCGGCAGCGCCCAGAACGCCGTCGCCACACCCGGGATCGCCGACAGGGCCAGCCCCGTCGCCAACTGCGCCAGGCCCTTCCACGCCTGGCCCATCGCCTCCCAGCCACCGAAACCGACCAGCGTGCCCAGGCCCTTGATCGTGCCCCAGATGCCGTCCACGATCAGCCCGTCCCACACGAAGGACTTCACCCAGTGGCCGACCTCGTACCAGTGGTGCTTCTCCTCCACCGGGTCACCCCAGGGAAGCTTCGCGTTCTTCAAATCCTCCGCGTTGAACCCGTACTGGTTCTCCTTCTCGGAGCCGTCCCCGGCCACCATCTGGGTACCGCCCCACAGGGCAGTGATCTTGTTGTGGCAGGTGCGCTCCGCCGCCCAGAACGCCGCCACCGTCGCGGTGATGTCGTCCCGCAGCTTGTTGTGCTCACCGACCTTGTCCTCGTCGTACTCCCACTCGTCGTCGTCCTTGACGGACTCGACGAAGGTGTGGGCCTTGGTCTTCAGCTCCTTGAGCTTCGTCACCAGGGGCCGGATTTCGGTGGCGTAGGACGAGAGCGCCCCCGACACCGTCTCCAGGTCGTCGGCGAACGCGTCCGCCTTGTCCTTGACCGGCTTGGTCGTGGCGAACAACTGCTCCGCCTCCGGAGCGGAGTAATACGCCGACAAGCCCTGGAAACGGGAGTGGATGTCCCCACCGGCACTGCGAACGTGGCCGGCGTCCTTCTTCAGGTCGGCGTGGTCGCTTTCCAACTGCTCCAGATCACCCGTGAACTGCGGGATCTTCTCCGGCTGGATCACTTCTTGCCCACTCCCGG
The DNA here is from genome assembly GCF_055567995.1 of Streptomyces sp. NPDC026246. Taxonomy (NCBI): domain Bacteria; kingdom Bacillati; phylum Actinomycetota; class Actinomycetes; order Kitasatosporales; family Streptomycetaceae; genus Streptomyces; species Streptomyces sp. NPDC026246. Next base: position 461,053 of record NZ_JBVHPJ010000002.1, read on the forward strand.
CAGATCCACCACCGGCGCCTTCAGCGTGTTGCGCTGCGCCTCGGCCGCCATCTCCTGATCACCGTTCAGATAGGCCGTGGTCGCATCCACCACACCCTGCAACGACTTGCCCGCACGCGCCGCGACGAACTTCAGATCCTTCGTCGCGTGCTCCGCCCACTGCGACAACGCCAAGGCCACCAGACCGCCCTGGGCCTTCTCGCCGCCCTCACCGCCACCCTCCGCGGAGACGGTGCCCGCACTGGTCGCCGCCGACGTCAGATGCTTCCCGAAGGCCGTCGCGTACTTCTCCAGCTTCGCAGCCTCCTCACCCGTCGACTTCAGCACCTGAGAAATACCCTGAGGCTTCAAATCCCAGCCGGGCACCGCAAACCCCCGTCACTCACTACCCGCCACCACTTCAACGACTCGCCGAAGACAGCCTGTTCAGCCGATATTGTCGACAGCCGCCTTCGCCCGCTGCAACGTCGACTGCGCCGTACCGTCGTTCTTCTCCAGCGTCGTCTTCAGCAAGTGGATGATGTTCTTCACCTCTTGCGAGGCGTTGTTCCACCGCTTCTCCTTGCCGTGGTACTCATCCGCCACACCGTCCGCCGTGAAGTCCGCCATCGCCGCCTTCACCTGCCGATCACGCTCCGCGATCAACGACTCCAGCCGACCGATCACCGTCTGGATGTTCGACTGAGCGTCCGTCGACGCACCCACGTCATACGACCGACGATCCGCACCCGCGCCTGCCATCACACACCACTCCCCGAATGAAAGAACCCAGTTGACCGGTCAGACGTCTCAGCGGAAACGCGCGGCGTCGAAATTCGCCGCGGACATCTGCTGACGCGCGTTGTCACCCTGCTCCTGATCACCCGAGGAGAACGCGCCGTCCATCCCCGACTGACCACCCAGGATCGCCGACAACGACGAATTCAGATCCGACGCGATCCGATCCGCCCGCGTCTTGAACTGGTCGAACATCACCCGGCCCGAACCGTTGAACTTCCCCTCCAGCGGCTGCGCCGCCGCCACCAACTGCCGGACCAGACCACCCAGATCGTCCGTCGAACCACGCGTGTCCCGCTGCAACGACGACAACGTCTGCGCACCCATGTCGAACTTCATCTACTGACTCGCCTCCCCCGTACGGGCCGTCGGACCACCGCGCATGGCGGCCCGAAGTCTCTCCGCCATCTCTATCAACGCGGCCGACGCGGTGGGTATCGGGGGTCCCGAGCAGTCACAGAAGCACCACAAATCCGCCACGCAGACGGCCGACAGGGGTCGGAGCGGACGCCGGCGACCAAGCCGCGGCACGGGAACGGGCGCGCCTGCACTCGTCCCTCGTGGTCAGGACGGTCGGAGTCGGTCGGTGAGGTCCGGGCCTCGGCCGTCCGTGACGACTGGTTCGTCGACCCCGTATCCCACAGCTCTGCCGAAGCCGGTCTGCTCACCGGGTTCAGGAGGTGCACCCAGCAGGTCCTCAAGGTCTCCCAGCGCTGCGGCAAGACGTGGGGCGTTCTGCTGATGCACTTCGGGGTGCGGATCGCCACGGAAGTCGAACGGGCCCCAGATGTCGTGGTAGACGGACACGTCGGCGGAGAGCCCCAAGGGCTCCGGGTAAACGGTCAGTTCCACGAGCCGGTCCTCGCGGCGTGCCCTTCCTTGTTCGTCGAACCAGATGCCCGGGCCCGCCACGAGTAGATCGCCGCCCACCGCATCCGGGAACCCGGAGGGATGCATGCCCTGGATGCGCCGAAGGGTTTCTTCACCATCGAGCGGGCCCGTCAGCTGCAACCGCGTCACCGCGGGGGCGGGCCCCGCCCGTTCCGGGGATGAACCATGGCCATTCCACACTGCGCGGTTCCAGCAAGTCATGCTGCCGCAGCACGGCGACCATCTTCGAAGCGGTCACCAGTGCCGAGCGCAACCCGGGCGGCGCGTAGTCCTCCAGGTCCCAGAACCAGGACGCGCACTCTCGGGGTGCGCGCATGAGCATGGGCACGGGTCTTCTCCGAGCTGGGCGGCATCTTGGACCAGGACCCTCACGCGTCCTTGCGCCACATGCGGGTCGGCCGGCCCTGTTCGTCCCACGCGTGGTCTTCCAGGAGGGCCATCCCGTTCTCCGCGAAGACCCGCCTCGAGGCGAGCACACCGTTGGCATGCCATTCCTTGAACTCACCCACAGGCAGCCCCCTTCGCGGGGCCCCTTCCGAACGGAGACTGCCGTCCTGGTACCACTCACGAGACGGTCCGTCCCTGTAGCCGTCGACGTAGGTGTCGAGGCTGATGAGGCTCTCGCCGAAGTGCTCTGTCACCTTGCCGGTGAATGGCTCGCCGCCGTAGTACAACCGCTCCGAGTTGTCCATGTCGACCTCGGGGTCGTCGATGTCGATGGACCCACTGAGTGCCAACGACTCACGCACTTTCCTGGGAGAGGCCTACGACCTTGACCCCGAGTGTCGAAAGAAGTTCTGCGCAGACAACGCACGGCGCTACGGGTTTGCCATGGTCAGGATTTCCTGGCTCACGCACCATACGGGACATCATGATAGCCCCGGCAAAGTGAGGTGCCGCGTCAGTGATGGTGCCGGTTCCAGCATCGGCGCGTGCCCCGTCAATCCTCCACAGTTGGTCGGATACGAGAACAGCCTCGGCGCACCGTCCGCTGAATGTCGCCTGCTGATGGCTTGGCAGAGACCTGATAAACGTCCACACCGCTGGATGCAGGCTTGCCCCACTGTCACCAATAAGGCTGGTGTGACTGACGATGGTCCCATCGATAAGCAGCGATGACGCGACTGCAGGGAACCTCTCAGGCAAAATAATCCTCCGCGTCTGGGGCTTCTACAGCGTTCAGAAAGCGCAAAAATGCGTCGTTCTCGTCTGCTCCGAGGAAGTATCCTCCGGTGTGGTGGAGGTGGAACCAACGCCCTTCCTCATCCACAAGGATAAGCCCTCGCTCGGACTCCTCATAGCCCACCGGGAAGAGACCCACACCAAGCCCGCCCGCCAGCTCTGCAATCACGGCCGCATCCCCCTCGTACCCGATGGTTGGCTTCATCAGCCAAGTCTCATCCGTTCGCGGATGAGGGAGTCTAAGCGAGCCAAATGCGTGAATCACTGCAGCCGCCGCCGGAGAGGGGGTCAAGGGATATCCCTGCCGAACTGAGTCCTCCATGCGCACCTGGATGAGCTCTGCTGCACTCGTACCGATGTCACGGCCGGGATTCCAGCCGTTCGCGGTCAGCCACGTCAGCACTTCCGGTGCCCACTGATCAAAAACCATGCTTTATCCGTTCTACGAGCTGAGCCGTCAAGAATGCACACGGATTCCCAATTGAGGCAAAACATGTTTGCATGTATTGCAGGGCGGAAGGAAATCGTTGTGCAAGGATACGACTTGGCCCGTCTGACGGTCGACGACATCGTTGATCTGCCGCGTGTGCATGACAGCGCCCTCGAGGGCGGTTCGTGCGTCATGGACATTCCGAACCGCAGTCCCCCTCGGATCCAGTTGGTGAAGCCGGTCACTGATGAGGGACACCTCGGCACACTTCCCATGCCCCAGGCCTGTCTTCGACCCACTGGCCGCTGCTCGAGCACTAATGTCGTTCAAAATCTCCCGCAACACCGGATGAGTGTTCGGCAGTTTTTGCCCATGCATTTTAGTAGTGCTGGTGTGCACCGTTACGACGTTGTCATGCAAGAGACTGCCGGCACACCCAGATTCAAGGCGGTTGCTACCCGCTGGCGCAGCACCGGGTTGCGCACTTCGCGCTTCATCTGCAAGAGCGACGGCCTCGCTCTCCAGGACCGCCAGTTGCTGTTCGGGGGCTAGGTGACTGACATCGAGAGCCGGCCGTCGATAGTGCCGCATCTGGTCTGCGCTTTGCCCGTGCCACCCCGGTGGAGGGTCGATCGGGTTTCCGTGTACCGGATGCCCAGCGTCATTGCCGCCTGGCGGCGGCGGCGTGTCACCCGTGCCACCGTGGTGCTCCACGTCGGCCGTGCCACCTCCGTGGGATGAATCATCACTGTGGTGATTCGGCATTACATCTTCGCCGTGCGACGTCGAAGTATCCCGCGGCCCATCGGGCAACTCCTGACCGGCGTTCGGCTCAGGAAGCCGGTTGTCGGCTTGGTGACCAGGAAGATGATCTCCTGCACCGTCAACCGGCGCTTTGCTTCCAGCATGCGCGGTGGGTACGTCGCCTCCGGCATGGACTGCCGGGGTGGTGGCCGGGTTGTCCGTGGCCCGGCCGACGTCGCCCAGGTTGGTGTCGAGGCTGTCGCCCAGGCGTACGTGCTGGCCGGCCTGCTCCGCGCTGCGGGTGCCCGCACCGGTCAGGGCCGGCTGCCGGTCCGGGGAGTCCACCCGGGGGTTGTCCGCACCGGAGGTGGGACGGTCCGGCTTGCCCGGCTGGTCGACGACGTCGGCGGGGCCGTCGGCGGACTGCTGCAGCACGTTGCCGCGCTCGTCCAGCAGGTTGCCGTCCGGGTCGTAGTAGCGGGCCGGAGCACCGTCCTCCGTGGGCAGCCGCGTCGTGCCCTCCGGGAGGACCGGCACGTCGTCCGGCAGACGCACCGTGCCGTCCGGCAGCTTCGTCGCACCGTCGGGGATCGCCGCACCCTCGGGCCACTGCACCGTGCCATCGGCAAGCTTCACACTGCCCTCGGGCAGCGTCAGCGCGTTCTCCGGCAGCGTGGGGATGTCGATGGCACCGACTCCGCGCAGGCCCTTGGTGATGTCGCCGATCTTCGACAGACCCGCGCCAGCGCCCTTGGCGATGTACGTCATCGGGTCGATGACCCGGCCCGCCTTGCCCGCCACCGACAACGCCTTCGCCACCGCACCGGCCTTGCCCGCACCCGACGCCGCAGCCCCCGCACCACCCGTGAACACCGTCGTCACCACGTTGAAGGTGACCGCACCCGCGGCGCGGGCGGGGTTCTTGCCCCACTCGTCCCACGCCACCAGCGCCTTGCCCGTCTCCTTCATCGCGGTGCGCGAATCACGGATCCAGGACGGCAACTTGTCGTCCGGCAGCGCCCAGAACGCCGTCGCCACACCCGGGATCGCCGACAGGGCAAGCCCCGTCGCCAACTGCGCCAGCCCCTTCCAGGCCTGGCCCATCGCCTCCCAGCCACCGAAACCGACCAGCGTGCCCAAGCCCTTGATCGTGCCCCAGATGCCGTCCACGATCAGCCCGTCCCACACGAACGACTTCACCCAGTGGCCGACCTCGTACCAATGGTGCTTCTCCTCCACCGGGTCACCCCAGGGAAGCTTCGCGTTCTTCAAGTCCTCCGCGTTGAACCCGTACTGGTTCGCCTTGTCCGAGCCGTCCCCGGCCACCATCTGCGCCCCGCCGGGGAACAGTGCGGTGATCTTGTTGTGGCAGGTGCGCTCCGCCGCCCAGAACGCCGCCACCGTCGCGGTGATGTCGTCCCGCAGCTTGTTGTGCTCACCGACCTTGTCCTCGTCGTACTCCCACTCGTCGTCGTCCTTCACCGACGACACGAACGCCGCCGCGTCCGCCTTCAACTGCTTCAGCTTCGCCACCAGCGGACGCACCTCGGTGGCATACGACGACAACGCCCCCGACACCGTCTCCAAGTCGTCCGCGAACGCATCCGCCCGGTCCTTCACCGGCTTCGTCGTCGCGAACAACTGCTCCGCCTCCGGCGCGGTGTAGTACGCCGACAGACCCTGGAACCGGGAGTGGATGTCCCCACCGGCACCCCGGACAGCACCCGCGTCCTTCTTCAGGGCCGCATAGTCGGACTCCAGCTGCTCCAGATCACCCGTGAACTGCGGGATCTTCTCCGGCTGGATCACTTCTTGCCCACTTCCGGCAGATCCACCACCGGCGCCTTCAGTGTGTTGCGCTGCGCCTCGGCCGCCATCTCCTGATCACCGTTCAGATAGGCCGTGGTCGCGTCAACCACACCCTGCAACGACTTGCCCGCACGCGCCGCGACGAACTTCAGATCCTTCGTCGCGTGCTCCGCCCACTGCGACAACGCCAAGGCCACCAGACCGCCCTGGGCCTTCTCGCCGCCCTCACCGCCACCCTCCGCGGAGACGGTGCCCGCACTGGTCGCCGCCGACGTCAGATGCTTCCCGAAGGCCGTCGCGTACTTCTCCAGCTTCGCAGCCTCCTCACCCGTCGACTTCAGCACCTGAGAAATACCCTGAGGCTTCAAATCCCAGCCGGGCACCGCAAACCCCCGTCACTCACTACCGGCTCAACACGTTCAACGACACCACAACAACGGTCGTGTCAGCCGATGTTGTCGACAGCCGCCTTCGCCCGCTGCAACGTCGACTGCGCCGTACCGTCGTTCTTCTCCAGCGTCGTCTTCAGCAGGTGGATGATGTTCTTCACCTCTTGCGAGGCGTTGTTCCACCGCTTCTCCTTGCCGTGGTACTCATCCGCCACGCCATCCGCGGTGAAGTCCGCCATCGCCGCCTTCACCTGCCGATCACGCTCCGCGATCAACGACTCCAGCCGACCGATCACGGTCTGGATGTTCGACTGAGCGTCCGTCGACGCACCCACGTCATACGACCGACGATCCGCACCCGCGCCTGCCATCACACACCACTCCCCGAATGAAAGAACCCAGTTGACCGGACAGACGTCTCAGCGGAAACGCGCGGCGTCGAAATTCGCCGCGGACATCTGCTGACGCGCGTTGTCACCCTGCTCCTGATCACCCGAGGAGAACGCACCGTCCATCCCCGACTGACCACCCAGGATCGCCGACAACGACGAGTTCAGATCGGAGGCGATGCGATCCGCCCGCGTCTTGAACTGGTCGAACATCACCCGGCCCGAACCGTTGAACTTCCCCTCCAGCGGCTGCGCCGCCGCCACCAACTGCCGGACCAGACCACCCAGATCGTCCGTCGAACCACGCGTGTCCCGGTGCAACGACGACAGCGTCTGCGCACCCATGTCGAACTTCATCTACTGACTCGCCTCCCCCGTGTGGGCTACCTCGGCGACCGATCCCCGGCCGGCCTCACGTCTCCCTACCATCTCTACCAACACCGTAGTTGCCCGTGCAATCGAGGTTCGAGTCGCTTACAGAAGTGGCACAGAACCATGACCGAGCCGTGGGAGGGGCTCCGCCGGGCGCCGTGCGTCAGCGGGTCGCCGCCGCCGTCGGCCCTTCCCGGCAGATCAGCAGCAGGGCGCGGTCGTCGTTGACGTCCTTGGCGACCGCCTCGATGAGGTGCCAGGCCGCGCCGTGGAAGCCGCCGGCGACATAGCGGTCGGCCTCGCCGGTGAGACGGTCGATGCCCTCGACGATGTCGCGGTCGGAGGTCTCCACCAGGCCGTCCGTGAACAGCATCAGGACGTCACCGGGCCGTAGCGAGCCCTTCACCGGGTCGAACTGGGCGCCGTCGTAGACGCCGAGCAGGGGGCCCTCGGCGGCCTTCTCCTCCCAGCGGCCGCTGCCCGCGCTGAGCTGGAGGCCCGGCGGATGGCCCGCCGAGTACAGCTCGTAGTCGCCGGAGTCCAGGTCGAGGACCAGGTGGATGGAGGTGGCGAAGCCCTCGTCCCAGTCCTGGCGGAGCAGGTAGCCGTTCGCGGCCGGGAGGAAGGCGTGCGGCGGGAGGGAGCCCAGGAGGCCGCCGAACGCGCCGGAGAGCAGCAGGGCGCGCGAGCCCGCGTCCATGCCCTTGCCGGAGACGTCGGTGAGGACGACCTCCAGGGTCCGGCCGCCGTTGGTGCGGGCGGCCACCACGAAGTCGCCGGAGAAGGACTGGCCGCCCGCCGGGCGCAGGGCCATCTCGCGGTGCCAGCCGTCGGGCAGGCCGGGCAGCTTGCTCTGCACCCGGATCCGCTCGCGCAGGTCGAACAGCATGGTGCCGCCGCGGCGCCAGGGCACGCCGACCCGGCTGCGGAACTGGGCGAGCAGGAGCCCGAAGAAGCCGCAGGCCGCGACGACGAGCACGGTGCCGGGGGTGACCCGGGACGGGCCCTCGGTGTAGGGGCCGAGCTGCACCGACTCCACGATCAGTGCCGTGGCGGCGGCCGCGTACAGGCCGAGCAGGCTGGCCGGGCGCAGCAGCAGTCCGCCCACGACGACCGGCAGGACCAGGGCGGCCGGGGAGAACCACACCGCGTTGCCCAGGGTGGCGGCCGCGATCAGTGGGACGGTCAGGAGCAGGCCGGCCAGGGCGATCCAGTCCGAGCCGTCGCCGCGGAAGTAGTCCACGGCGGCTCGGCGCACGCCGACGCGGACCCGGTGCCACTGCTTCTTCAACCGGGCCGTGAACGTGTCGGCTTCCGACCGCCGCTCTCGTCCTGATGCCATTAGTTCGGGACCCTATCCATCGGACCAGCCCCTTGGCACGGGAGGTCCCACTTGTCCCCCGTCCGAGGGCCGACTTCACAGTGAACTTCACCGTGCGCCCGTGCGCCGCCGCCGGGGAGAAATTCCCTCGCTCGTCCCGCATTGCCCTGGTAGGCATGGCCCATGGCGACTGATGTGAACGGCTCTTCGGCCGACCCCCGGGTATTGCAGCGGGATGAATGGGACCAGTGGTACAACGCCCTGCTCCGGGGCTTCGGCGGGGTGCCGGAGGCCGCCGAGGAGCGGGAGCTGTGGAACGCGCTGACCCGGTTCGACCGTTCACTGGGCGTCTGGGACGGCGACGAGTGCGTGGGGACGGCCGGGGCGTTCGCCTTCCGGCTCACCGTGCCCGGCGGCGCCCCGGTGCGGGCGGCCGGCGTCACGATGGTGAGTGTCGCGGCCACGCACCGCCGGCGCGGAGTGCTGACGTCGATGATGCGGCGGCAGCTGGACGACGTGCGCGCCTGGGGCGAGCCGCTGGCCGTGCTCACGGCGTCCGAGCCGGCGATCTACGGCCGGTTCGGTTACGGGGCGGCCACCTTCCACCTGGCCGCCGAGATCGACACGACCCGGGTGCGCCTGTCGGTGCCGGACGGGACGGACGCCCTGCGGGTGCGCTTCGCGGCTCCGGCCGACGTCCTCGACGTGTGCGAGGCGCTGTACGCCCGGCTGGTCCCCACGCGGCCCGGGCTCCTCGCGCGGCAGCCCGGCTGGGAGCGGCTGGGGGTGCTCGACCCGGAGAGCGAGCGGGGCGGGGCGTCACCGTTGCAGTGCGTGCTCGCCGAGCGGGACAGGGAGACGGTCGGGTACGCGCGCTACCGCGTGAAGCCGGAGTGGGAGACCGCCGGGCCGAACGGCACGGTCGTACTGGAGGACCTGGTCGCGCTGGACCCGGCGGCGGACGCGGCGTTGTGGCGGTTCCTGTTCGGGATCGACCTGACCTCGAAGATCACCCTGCGCGGACGTCCGGTGGACGACCCCTGGCAGTACATGGTGTCCGACATACGGCGGTGCCTGCCGCGGCTGCGGGACTCGTTGTACGTGCGGCCGGTGGAGGTCGGGGCGGCGCTCCAGGCGCGGACGTACCAGGCGCCGGTGGACGTGGTGTTCGAGGTCGAGGACGCGTTCTGCCCGTGGAACGCCGGGCGCTGGCGGCTGAGCGGCGACCAGAAGGGGGCGTCCTGCGAGCGCACCCGGGATACGGCCGATCTCGCCCTGTCGGTGCGTGAGTTGGGGTCCGCCTACCTCGGGGGGGTGTCGCTGACGGCGCTGGCCGCGGCGGGGCGGGTGCGCGAACTGCGGCAGGGTGCGCTGGCGGAGGCGTCGGTGGCGTTCGGCAGCGGGGGTCCGGCCCCGTGGCTGCCCCACGGGTTCTGAGGCGGGGCGGGCCCCCGGCCCGAGGCCCCGGTCAGGGGCGCTGGCAGGTGGGGCACCAGAAGAGGTTGCGGGCGGCGAGGTCGGCGGTGCGGATCTCGCCGCCGCAGACGTGGCAGGGCAGGTTCGCCCGGCGGTAGACGTACACCTCGCCGCCGTGGTCGTCCACGCGGGGCGGGCGGCCCATCGCTTGCGGGGTGTGCTCGGGGCGGACCGTGTCGATGCGGTTGTTGCGGACGCCCTCGTGCATGAGGGCGACGAGGTCGTCCCAGATGGCCCGCCACTCGGCCGGCCCGATGTCCTTGCCGGGACGGTAGGGGTCGATCCGGTGCCGGAAGAGGACCTCGGCGCGGTAGACGTTGCCGACACCCGCGATGACCTTCTGGTCCATGAGCAGCGCGGCGATCGTCGTACGGCTGCGGGAGACGCGCCGGTACGCCGCGTCCGGGTCGGCGTCGTCGCGCAGCGGGTCGGGTCCGAGGCGGTCGTGTATCGCCTGCTTCTCCGGGGGCGTGATCAGGGCGCAGGTGGTGGGGCCCCGGAGGTCGACGCAGGCCGTGTCGTTCTCCAGGCGCAGGCGGACGGTGTCGGTGGGGGGCGGCGCGGGCGCCGGGCCGAAGGTGACCTTGCCGAAGAGGCCGAGGTGGATGTGCACCCACCGCGTTTCGCCGAAGCGGAGGAAGAGGTGCTTGCCGTGGGCTTCCGTGGCGGTGAGCCGGGTGCCCGTGAGGAGCGCGGCAGCCGGGGCGAACTTGCCCTGCGGGCTGGTGACCTCGGGTGCGCTGCCGAGGAAGGCCGTGGCGTAGTCCTGGGCCAGGCGGTGAATGGTGTGGCCTTCCGGCACGGGGTTCGTCCTCCGGCGGGCGTCTGTCCGGCCCGGGCCGCGGCACGGGCGCGTGGCGGTCGTCGTCGGGCACGGCGGTGGGTCGTCGGGTGCGGCGGTCGTCGTCGGGCACGGCGGTCGTCGTCGCGCGCGGCGGTGGGATCGGGTGCGGCGGTGGTCGTCCAGTGCGGCCGCGGGCCCCGCGGCCGCACTGGAGATCGGCGGCGGGTGCGGCCGCAGCCGCGTGTCACGGCGCACGCCGGGTGACGCTGCGGACACCGCTGCGGCCCGGGGAACGCTCGGAGGCGCGATCCCCGGGCCGTCGGCCGGCTGGGCGGTGCTACGACTGCGGGTGGTGCGGCGGGATCGGCGGCAGGTCGCCGCTGGTCTCGTACGCGGAGAGCATGTCGATGCGGCGGATGTGGCGCTCGTCACCGGAGAACGGGGTGCCGAGGAACGTCTCGACGAACTTCGTCGCCTCGTCCTGCGAGTGCATACGGGCGCCGACGGCCACGACGTTGGCGTTGTTGTGCTGGCGGCCCAGGGCCGCCGTCTCCTCGCTCCAGGCGAGGGCCGCGCGCACGCCCTCGACCTTGTTCGCCGCGATCTGCTCGCCGTTTCCGGAGCCGCCGATGACGATGCCGAGCGAGTCGGGGTCGGCGGCCGTGCGCTCCGCCGCGCGGAGGCAGAAGGGCGGGTAGTCGTCCTGGGCGTCGTAGATGTGCGGGCCGCAGTCCACGGGGTCGTGCCCCGCCGCCTTCAGCCAGTCGACGAGGTGGTTCTTGAGTTCGTAGCCCGCATGGTCCGAGCCGAGGTACACGCGCATGGCACGAGTGTGACACGGGTGACGCGGGGCAGGCGCGCGGGGTGGTGCTCGGGAAAACCCGGCTCGAATGTGAAATGGATTACGGAACCTCAGGAAAACCTCAAGTAACAATCTGGATTCAAAGGTTCTCCTATCCGTTCGCCTCCGATTCACTGGACCGGCTCGTACGCCGCTCGTATGAGCCCCGCACCACCGTCAGGCCGCGGCACACCCCGTTCGCAGGCGTGCGCGGTGCCGTGCGACGTACCACTCCCCGGCGCAAAGGAAATCCGTTCCATGACCTCGCAGCCGACGACGAAGACCACCGAGAAGGACCGTGAAGGACCCGGGGAACCCGGGGCGCACGGTTCCGGACTCCAGGCCGGGCTGAAGAACCGGCACCTGTCGATGATCGCCATCGGCGGTGTCATCGGCGCCGGGCTCTTCGTCGGGTCCAGCTCCGGTATCGCCACCGCCGGTCCCGGCATCCTGCTGTCCTACGCCCTCGTCGGCACGCTCGTGGTGCTGGTGATGCGGATGCTCGGCGAGATGTCGGCCGCCAACCCCACCTCGGGCTCCTTCTCCGCCCACGCGGACCGGGCGCTCGGCTCGTGGGCCGGCTTCTCCATCGGCTGGCTGTACTGGTTCTTCTGGGTCGTCGTGCTCGCGGTCGAGGCGACCGCCGGCGCGGTGATCCTGGAGGGCTGGATACCGGCCGTCCCGCAGTGGGCCTGGGCCCTGATCGTGATGATCGTGCTGACCGCCACCAACCTGGTCTCCGTCGGCTCCTACGGCGAGTTCGAGTTCTGGTTCGCGGGCATCAAGGTCGTCGCCATCGGCGCGTTCATCGTCATCGGCGGTCTCGCCGTGTTCGGCGTGCTGCCGGGTGTCGACAGCGACCAGGCCGGATTCGGCAACCTCACCGAGCACGGCGGTTTCCTGCCCCACGGGGCCGGAGCGATCCTCACCGGTGTGCTGCTCGTCGTCTTCTCCTTCATGGGCAGCGAGATCGCCACCCTGGCCGCCGGTGAGTCGGAGAACCCGCAGCAGGCCGTCACCAAGGCCACCAACAGCATCATCTGGCGTGTCGCCGTCTTCTACCTCGGCTCGATCCTGGTCGTGGTCTCCCTGCTGCCGTGGGACAGCAAGTCCATCACCGAGGACGGCTCGTACGTCGCCGCGCTCGACTCCCTCGGCATCGCGCACGCCGGTCAGATCATGAACTTCATCGTGCTGACCTCGGTGCTGTCCTGCCTCAACTCCGGCCTGTACACCGCCTCCCGCATGGCCTTCTCGCTCGGCCAGCGCGGGGACGCGCCGAAGGCCTTCGCCCGTACGACGTCCAACGGCGTGCCGCGCACCGCGATCCTCGCGTCCGTGGCGTTCGGCTTCGTCGCCGTGTTCTTCAACTACAAGTTCCCGGACTCCGTCTTCCTGTTCCTGGTGAACTCCAGCGGTGCGGTCGCCCTGTTCGTGTGGCTGGTGATCTGCTTCTCCCAGCTGCGCATGCGCAGGATCATCCAGGCCGAGGCGCCGGAGAAGCTCGTCGTGAAGATGTGGCTGTACCCGTACCTGACCTGGGCCACGGCCGCGCTGATCGTGTTCATCCTCGGCTACATGCTCACCGACACCGAGCACGACGGGCGCACCACCATCTCGCTGTCGCTGCTGGTGGCGGCGGTGGTGCTCGTCATCGCCTTCGTGAAGCAGAAGGTGCGGGGCGGCCGCCGCCCGGCCGACGCGGCCGCGGCCCCCGCCGACCGGCGCGACGAGGTCTCGGCCGGCTGAGCCGCACGGCCGCCCGCCGTTCCGGCTGAACCGAAGGGCCTGTGCCGCGTGCTGTTCCCGCACGCGGCACAGGCCCTTCGTCGTGCCGCCCGCCGCGGCTGCTAACAGCACGGTCGAAACCGTCCCCGACCTGCTCGCCCGACCTCCTTCCGCACGCCCGCGGGGGCGTGGACGGGCAGGGCCTGTGCCGCGACGGCGGAGTCGTACGAGGCGCCGGCCCAGCCCGTCGGGCGCGGCCAACCCCCTGCCCGACGCCCGGCCGCCGTGACGCCGAGCGCGGCGCCGAGCACGGCAGAGGCCCGCCGGGGACTCCCGGCGGGCCTCTGCGGCGTCCTGCGCGGTCAGCGCCTGCCGGCGAACTTCCACGCCGTGGGCAGCGCGCCCATCGCCAGCGCCGCCTTCAGCGCGTCGCCGATGAGGAACGGCGTCAGGCCGGCCGCGATGGCGGCGGTGGCGGACATGCCGGTCGACAGCGCGAGGTAGGGCACGCCGACGGCGTAGATGATCGCCTCGCCGACGAGCATCGTGCCCGCCATGCGCCACACCGAGCGGTCCGCGCCGCGGCGGGCCAGGGCGCCGACGACGGTCGCGGCGAGGATCATGCCGAGGATGTAACCGAAGGACGGGGCGACGCCGGACGTGCCACTCGCGAACCACGGCACCCCGGCGACGCCTGCCACCGCGTACAGCGCGAGGGCGAGCAGCCCGCGGCCGGCGCCGAGCGAGGTGCCGACGAGCAGGGCGGCGAAGGTCTGGCCCGTCACCGGCACCGGGGAGCCGGGCACGGGCACCGACAGCTGGGCGGCGAGGCCGGTGAGCGCGGCGCCGCCGAGCACGAGGGCCGCGTCCCGGACACGGGAGGCAGGGAGCAGGTCGGCGAGGACCTGTCCGGTGCTGGCGGGTGTGGCGGCGGCGGTGCTCATGGGGACTCCGCGGGGTGAGGGCCGGTGGGACACCGTGACGCTATCCCAGTGCCCTCGCGCCGATCACCGTCAGCGCTCGACAAAGGCATGAGGCGGCCCTTGGTCGGCTCCGGACAAAGGATGCCGCCTCCCGCGGGTGTGGCGTGACGCCGGTCACTGAGTTGAGGTGGCCCGCAGCACGCCGGCCGCCGAAGAGGCCGCTGTAGGTTTCCACCAAAGACCGCGGCGTCCTCGCGGGTGCTGTCCGGCCGTGTCTCGCCCGTCGGGCACGCCCTGTCCGCCGCGGGGGCGTTTTGCTAGCGTCTCGCCCATGGTTGCCCAGGCCCGGTACTTCTCGCAGCGTCGCTACGTCGACCTGCGCCGCCAGGGCACGGCCACCTGTCGCCGCCCGGTGTGAGGCGGGGCGGCACGGTTCCGGCCCGCCGATCCAGACGGCACAGTGTCGGACCGGCCCCAGGAAGTTCCCATGCCCCGTACCGCGGCTCCCCTTCTGACGTCCCCCATCCCCCGAGTCGCCGACAGCGACCGGCGCCGCACCAGCGCCAGCGTCGTCCTGCGGTCCGTGCTGGAGCACGGCCCCGTCGCGCGCAGCACCATCGCCCGGCTGACCGGGCTGTCGCCGGCGTCGGTGACCGACTACTGCGCCCGGCTGGCCGAGGCGGGGCTCGTCCGCGAGTCCGCGGTGCCGCTGCGGTCCAAGGGGGTGGGGCGGCCGCACCTGCCGGTCGACCTGGACGGCTCCCGGTTCGTGGTGGCCGGGGTGCACGTGGCGGTGCCCCACACCACCGTCGCGCTGCTCGATCTGCGCGGGCGGGTCCTGGCCCGGCGCGAGCTGAAGCACGAGGGGGCCGGTCCCGCGCGGGTGCTGGCCCGGGCCGCCGACGCGCTGGCGGCACTGTTCGCCGGGGCCCGGGACAGCAGGCCGCTGGGCGTCGGGTTCGCTGCGGGCGGCTGGGTGGACCGGGACTCGGGCACCGTTGTGGAGCATCCCCTGCTGGGCTGGCGCGAGGTGCCGGTGCGTGACCTGCTGGGCGCGCACACGGGCCTGCCGGTCCATGTGGACGGGCACGCCCGGTCGTTGCTCAACGCGGAGCGGCTGTTCGGCCCGGCGCGGGGCAGCCGGAGCGTGCTGCACCTGTTCGCGGGCAACATGGTCGACGCGGCGTTCGCGACCAACGACGAGGTGCACCACGGGCCGCGCTCCGCGGCCGGGGCCATCGCCCATCTGCCGGTGCCGGGCGGCTCGGAGCTCTGCGACTGCGGCCGGACCGGTTGCCTCCAGGCCGAGTTGAGCGAGCGGACCCTGTGCCGGCGGGCCCGGGAGGCAGGTGTCCTCGTCGGGGTGAACCCGATGCGCGTGGTCGGCGCGGCCGCGGCCGGTGACGCCGTGGCGGCGGGGCTGCTGCGGGAGCGGTCGCGCCGGGTGGGGCGTGCGGTGGCGCTGTTGCTCGACGTGCTCAACCCGGAGCGGGTGGTGGTGACGGAGATCGGCGCCATGCACCGTGCGGACTGCCTCGCCGCGCTGCGCGAGGAAGTGGGGCCCGAGCGCGCGGACACCGTCACGCCGATCGCCTTCACGGATTCCGTGCCGGCCGTCGCGGGCGGTTCGGTGGCGCTCGACGTTCTCTACCGGGATCCGCTGGGCGCGTCACCTGAGGCTATTTAATTCAGAAACTCGGAATGTTGACAGGCCGGGCCGCTGACCAGGAACATCCTGTTCATGAGCCCGCTCACGAGCTGTCGCACCCTCTGTTGCTGACCCGTTGACGCGCCCCCGGCGCCCCTTCGCGGAGCGCCTTCTCCTTCCTTTGTGACATTCCCGTGAATTCCCGGCCGGTTTTTCCCGGCCCGGAATTCCGCGTGCGGTGCCGCCTTCATACCCAGGGAGCCCTCCCATGCCCTCGCCCCCCGTTTCCGGTGTCGACCGGCGTCTGTTCCTGACCTCGCTGCTCGGCGTGACGGCCGCCGCGGCCGGGCTCAGCGGCTGCGCGGACAGCAGTGCCGCGGCCGGCGAGCCGGCCTCCGACGCCCCGCTGGCCAGGAAGGTCCCGGCGGGTACCGGCCTGAAGATCGCGTCGTACCAGAACGCGCAGGAACTCCAGCTGAAGCTGGCCGGGTTGGACGACCTGCCGTTCAAGGTGACGAACTGGCTGAACATCGGCGCCGGCCCCGATGTCATCAACGCCTTCCGCGCCAAGTCCCTGGACGTCGCCAACAACGCGGGCATCCCGCCGATCCAGGCGCACTACCAGGGCTTCGACGCGAAGATCGTCGCGATCAACATCACCCGCAAGCCCAACTACCTGTTCGCCACCAAACCCGGCAGCGACATCCGCGAGGTGGCGGACTTCCGGGGCAGGCGGCTCGCCTTCTCGCAGGGCCAGGCCCAGGGCGTCGTCCTGCTGCGGGCCCTGAAGAAGGCGGGGCTGGCGTACGACGACGTGGATCTGGTGCCGCTGACCAGCAACCAGTTCCTCACCGCCCTGCAGTCCGGGCAGGTGGACGTCGCGCCGCTGGCCAACACCCAGGCGCCGGCGTACCTGACGCAGTACAGGTCGGCCCGCACCATCACCACCGACGTGGTGGACCTGCTCAGTCTGCTGTGGGCGCCGGTGGCGGTGCTGAACGACCGGGCGAAGGCCGCCGCGGTCGCCGCCTACATCCCGCACTGGGCGAAGAGCCAGGTGTGGACCTACGAGCACCCCGACGAGTGGAACGAGCGGTTCTACGTCGGCACCCAGAACCTGACCCTCGCCCAGGCGAAGGCGGTGACCGAGCTGGCCAACAAGCCGCTGTTCCCGCCGCGCTGGGACGAGGCGATCCGCTGGGAGCAGGAGACCGCGGACCTGCTGGCCGAGGGCGGTTTCGTGAAGAAGTTCGACGTGTCGGAGCTGTTCGACCACCGCTTCGAGTCCCTGGCGGCCGAGGCCGTGCCGGCGGAGTACCGGAGGTGACCGCGATGACCACGACGACGCACACGACCCCGGCCGCCGCCGCGCCGCTCGCGCCGGTGGAGGAGGCGCACCAGGTGCGCAGGCGCCGCCGGCTGGCCCCGGGCCGGCGGCTGCCCGCCGCCCGGCTGGCCGGACCGGCCGCCGTCCTCGCCCTGTGGACCGGCGCCTCGGCCGCCGGGCTGCTCGACACCGGGGCGATACCGGCGCCGTGGACGGTGCTGGAGACGGGCATCCGCCTGTGGACCGAGGGCACGCTGCCCGACGACATCCTGACCTCGCTGCGGCGGGCGGCCGGCGGCTTCGCGATCGGCCTGACCGTGGGGATCCTGCTGGCCCTGGCGTCGGGGCTGACCCGGACCGGCGAGGCGCTGATCGACGGGACCGTGAACCTCAACCGGGCCATCCCCACCCTGGGGCTGATCCCGCTGTTCATCCTGTGGCTGGGCATCGGCGAGACCTTCAAGATCGCCATCATCGCGATCGTCGTCTACATCCCCCTCTACCTCAACACGCACGCGGCGCTGTCCGGCATCGACAGCCGCTTCGTCGAACTGGCCGAGGTGCAGGGGCTGTCGAAGTACCGCTTCATCCGGCAGGTGGTGATCCCCGGGGCGCTGCCCGGCTTCTTCGTCGGGCTGCGGCTCGGCGTGACCGGTTCCTGGCTGGGCCTGGTGGTCCTGGAGCAGATCAACGCCACCAGCGGGCTCGGTTACCTGATGTTCCAGGCGCAGAACTACGGCCAGACGGACGTGATCCTCGTCGGCCTGGTCGTCTACGGCGTCTTCGGCCTGATCTCCGACAGCGCGGTCCGCATCATCGAACGGAGGGTGCTGTCATGGCGCCGCACACTGAGCAGCTGACCCGCCCGGCCGTGCAACTGCGCGGTCTGACCCGGTCTTTCGAGGGGCGCACCGTCCTCGACGGCATCGACCTGGACCTGCCCGCCGGGCAGCTCACGGCCCTGCTCGGGCACAGCGGCTCGGGCAAGAGCACGCTGCTGCGGGCCATCGCCGGGCTCGACCACGGCGTCGCCGGCTCCGGGCAGCTGACCGCGCCCGAGCGGGTGTCGGTCGTCTTCCAGGACTCCCGGCTGCTGCCCTGGCGACGGGTCCTCGACAACGTGCTGCTCGGCGCGGAGGGCAGGGACGCCGGCCGCCGCGGCCGGGCCGCCCTGGAGGAAGTCGGTCTGAAGGGCCGCGAGCGGGCCTGGCCGGGCGAGCTGTCGGGCGGTGAGGCCCAGCGCGCCGCCCTGGCCCGCTCCCTGGTGCGGGAGCCGGAACTGCTGCTGGCGGACGAGCCGTTCGGCGCGCTGGACGCGCTGACCCGGATCCGGATGCACGGCCTGCTGCGGGAGCTGTGGGAGCGCCACCGGCCCTCGGTGCTGCTGGTCACCCACGACGTGGACGAGGCGATCGTGCTGGCCGACCGGGTGCTCGTCCTGGAGAAGGGCCGCATCGGCCTGGACCTGACCATCGACCGCCCGCACCCGCGGTCGTACCGCGACCCCCTGCTCGGCGAGTACCGGGAGCGGCTGCTGGCCGCGCTCGGTGTCACGGAGGACCACCGATGACCGGCGCACAGCTGCACCTGAACGCGTTCCTGATGAACACCGGCCACCACGAGGCGTCGTGGCGGCTGCCGGAGAGCGACCCGTACGCGAGCGTCGACCTGGCCCACTACGTGCGGCTCGCGCGGATCGCCGAACGGGGCACCTTCGACTCGCTGTTCCTCGCCGACGGCCCGCAATTGTGGAGCAGTGTGGGACAGCGGCCCGCGGGAGCGCTGGAGCCGATCACGCTGCTGACCGCGCTGGCGACGGCCACCGAGCACATCGGCCTGATCGCCACGGCGTCCACCTCGTACAACGAGCCCTACAACCTGGCCCGCGCGTTCGCCTCCCTCGACCACATCAGCGGCGGCCGGGCGGGCTGGAACATCGTCACCACCGCCGGTGCGGAGGCGGCCCGCAACTTCGGTCTGGACGCCGAGCCGGCGCACGCCGAGCGGTACGCGCGGGCCGCCGAGTTCCTCGACGTGGCGCTGAAGCTGTGGGACAGCTGGGAGGACGACACGGTCGTCGCCGACAAGGCGGCGGGCGTGTGGGGTGACGACGCGAAGATCCATCCGCCCCGCCACCAGGGGCGCTTCTTCAGCGTCGAGGGGGCGCTCAACGTGCCCCGCTCGCCGCAGGGTTACCCGCTGCTGGTGCAGGCCGGCTCCTCCGAGGACGGCAAGCGGTTCGCGGCCCGCCACGCGGAGGCGGTGTTCACCGCGCAGCAGACGATCGAGGACGCGCGGGCCTTCTACGCCGACCTCAAGGCCCGGACCGTCGCGGCCGGCCGGGACGCCGGGCACGTCAAGGTGCTGCCGGGCATCGTCCCGGTGATCGGTTCCACCGAGGCCGAGGCCCGGGCGCACGAGCAGGTCCTGGAGGACCACATCGTGCACACCCACGGCGTGCGCCATCTGGAGCGGCTGCTGCGCCTGGACCCGGACACCCTCGACCTGGACGGCCCGCTGCCGGCCGACCTGCCGCCGGAGAGCGCCATCGAGGGCGCCAGGAGCCGCTACACGCTCGTGGTCGAACTGGCCCGGCGCGACCGGCTCACCGTGCGGCAGCTGATCGGCCGGCTCGGCGGCGGCCGCGGGCACCTCACGTTCGCGGGGACCCCCGAGCAGGTCGCCGACACCATCGAGCTGTGGTTCACCTCGGGCGCGGCCGACGGTTTCAACATCATGCCCGCGGTGCTGCCGTCCGGCCTGGAGGCGTTCGTCGACCACGTCGTCCCCCTGCTGCGCGGCCGGGGGCTGCTGCGCACCGAGTACGGCGCCCGCACCACCCTGCGGGGGCGCTACGGCCTGCCGCGCCCCGCCAACCAGCACGTCCTCTCCCCCGCCCTCGTCTGACCCACCCGGAAGGAATCCGCCATGAGCATCGAGATCCACAAGGTCACCGCGCACATCGGCGCCCGTGTCGAGGGCGTCGACCTCACCCGGCCCCTCGACCAGGACACGTCCACCGCCCTGCGTGAGGCGCTCAACGCGCACAAGGCCCTCGTCTTCGACGCGGAGGGGCTGGACGACGCGGGCCAGCAGGCCTTCGTGCGGCACTTCGGGGACATCACCACCGCCCATCCGACGGTGGCCGCGGTCGACGGCGCCCCGCACGTGCTGCCGGTCGACAGCGAGGGCGGCCGGGCGGCCAACCACTGGCACACCGACGTGACCTTCGTCCTCAACCCGCCGCAGGCCACCAGCCTGCGCAGCATCACCGTGCCGCCCTACGGCGGCGAGACGCTCATCGCCAGCTCGGCCGCCGCCTACCGCAACCTGCCCGACTCCCTGCGGCGCCTGGCGGACACGCTGTGGGCCGAGCACACCAACGACTACGACTACGCCGTACCGGAGGAGGACCTCGACGACGAGCAGGCGGCCCGGCGTGCCGAGTTCACCTCGATCACGTACCGCACGGTCCACCCCGTGGTCCGGGTCCACCCGCTGACCGGGGAGCGGGGCCTGTTCATCGGCGGCTTCGCCCAGCGGATCGTGGGCCTGTCGGCGGGCGAGTCCCGCAAGGTCCTGGACCTGCTCCAGGCGTACGTGACCCGGCCGGAGAACGTGCTGCGCCACCGCTGGTCGCCGAACCAGCTCGTGCTGTTCGACAACCGCATCACCCAGCACTACGCCGTCGACAACTACGACGGCCTGCCGCGCCGGCTGCACCGCGTCACGGTCGCCGGGGACGTCCCGGTGGGTGTGGAGGGCAAGGAGAGCTACGCGATCGAGGGCGACGCCTCGCATTACACCCCGGTCGCCGCCTGACCACGCGGAGCGACCGGCTCGTCCACATGGTGGGATGCCTCTTCGCGTGGGCGGGGAGGCATCCGAGACTGGCGGCGTTTTTGCCCTCGCACGCCCCTCACGCATTGGACGAGCCGCGCCCATGCCCAGCAGCACCACTCAGGAGACGCCGACCGGCACGGACGGCGTCTCCCTCTCCCACGGCCTGAAACAGCGCCACCTGTCGATGATCGCCCTCGGCGGTGTGATCGGCGCCGGTCTGTTCGTCGGCTCCGGTGCCGGCATCGCCGCCGCCGGACCGTCGATCGTCGTCGCCTACGCCCTCTCCGGTCTCCTCGTCATGCTGGTGATGCGGATGCTGGGCGAGATGTCGGCCGCCTATCCCTCCTCGGGCTCGTTCTCGGCGCACGCCGAGCGGGCCATCGGCCCCTGGGCCGGATTCACCGCCGGCTGGTCGTTCTGGGTGCTGCTGTGCACGGCGGTCGGCCTGGAGGGCATCGGCGCCGCGAAGATCGTCAGCGGCTGGCTGCCGGGCACCCCGGAGTGGCTGTGGGTGGCCCTGTTCATGGTCGTCTTCTGCGGCACGAACCTCGCGGCCGTGAAGAACTTCGGCGAGTTCGAGTTCTGGTTCGCGGCCCTGAAGGTCGCCGCGATCAGCCTGTTCCTGGTGCTCGGCGTGCTGGCGATCCTGGGCGTCCTGCCGGGCACCGACTCGCCCGGCGCGGGCAACCTCACCGACTTCCTGCCCAACGGCGGCGAGGGCCTGGTCATCGGCCTGCTCGCGTCGGTCTTCGCCTACGGCGGCCTGGAGACGGTCACCATCGCGGCGGCCGAGTCGGAGAACCCCGTCCAGGGCGTGGCGCGCGCGGTCCGCACCGCGATGTGGCGCATCGCGCTGTTCTACATCGGCTCCATGGCGGTCATCGTCACGCTCGTGCCGTGGGACTCGAAGGAGGTCGTCGAGAAGGGCCCGTACGTCGCCGCCCTCGACGAACTGGGCATCCCCGGCGCCGGCCAGCTGATGAACGTGGTCGTGCTCGTGGCGCTGCTGTCCGCGATGAACGCCAACATCTACGGCGCCTCGCGCATCGCCTACTCGCTCGTGGAACGCGGCCAGGGCCCCAAGGGTCTGGGCCGGGTCTCGGGCGGCGTGCCGCGCATCGCGGTGCTGGCGTCGTCGGTCTTCGGCTTCCTGTGCGTGCTGCTGAGCTACTGGCGGCCCGACGACGTGTTCGCGTGGCTGCTGAACATGATCGGCGCGGTGATCCTGGCCGTGTGGATCTTCATCGCCGTCTCGCAGCTGCGGCTGCGCCGCCGGCTGGAGCGGGAGGCGCCCGAGCGGCTGGCCGTGCGGATGTGGGCGTTCCCGTATCTGACCTGGGTGGCCCTGGCGGGGATGGCGGCCGTGTTCGTCCTGATGGCCCGCGAGCCGGACACCCGCGTCCAGCTGTACTCGACGGGCGGCATGATCCTGGTCCTCGCGGCCGTCGGCTACGCCTGGCAGCGGGCCCGCGCCAAGCGCTAGGACTCCCGCGACGAGAAGGCCCCCGCGACACCGCGGGGGCCTTTTCGCATGCCCGCGCCACAGACCCGGCCTGTTGCTGCTAGCGTGCAGTTGCAAGTACTTTGCAATAACAGGTCCGGAGGGGATCCCCGCCCATGCCCGTGTACACGCTGCCCGAGCTCCCGTACGACTACTCGGCCCTCGCTCCGGTGATCAGCCCCGAGATCATCGAGCTGCACCACGACAAGCACCACGCGGCCTATGTGAAGGGCGCCAACGACACCCTGGAGCAGCTCGCCGAGGCGCGCGACAAGGAGACCTGGGGCTCGATCAACAGGCTGGAGAAGAACCTGGCCTTCCATCTGTCGGGGCACATCCTGCACAGCATCTACTGGCAGAACATGACCGGCCCGAAGGACGGCGGCGGCGAGCCGCTGGCTCAGGACGGCGTGGGCGAACTCGCCGACGCCATCACCGAGTCCTTCGGCTCCTTCGCCGGCTTCAAGGCCCAGCTGACCAAGGCAGCCGCCACCACCCAGGGCTCCGGCTGGGGCGTGCTCGCCCACGAACCGCTCAGCGGCCGGCTGGTCGTCGAGCAGGTCTACGACCACCAGGGCAACGTCGGCCAGGGCTCGACCCCGATCCTGGTCTTCGACGCCTGGGAGCACGCCTTCTACCTGCAGTACAAGAACCAGAAGGTCGATTTCATCGAGGCCATGTGGGCCGTCGTCAACTGGCAGGACGTGGCCCGGCGTTACAAGGCCGCCACGTCCCGGGCGGACGTGCTGCTGCTGACCCCCTGAGGGCCGCCGAGCGTCCTGCCTCGTGATCGTCTTCTCACCCTTCACGTACGGCAGGCGGAAAGAAGGAGAACCCCCGCGAGGACGTGACTCGCGGGGGTTCTCCCGTGCCGCTACAGCGGGGAGGCCCAGACGGCGTCGACGGGGTGGGCGGCGGCCCACCGGCCCAGGGCCTCGGCCTGGGCGCGGCCGGTGTCGGTGAGGTCGATGTCGCTGACGCCGGCGTAGCGGTTCTCGGCGTGCCGGACGGTCTGCCCGTGGCGCACCAGCAGGAGGGTCGTACTCATGAGGCGGAAGTATCCCGGATGGGACGATTTCGGGGACGCGTCGGCGCAGTACGCGCTGTACTGGCGCAGGGGGCCGGCACGTCGTGCCGGTTTCCCGGACCTGGCGGTGACGGCGAGGAGGGGTTGATGGGGACGCGCGTGCTGGACTGCCCGAACTGCGGCGGGATGCAGGTCTTCCGGGTGCTCGACCGGGAGGAGAGGGAAGCGGTCCGGGCGGAGATGAAGGATCCCCGCTACTACGTGGACAACCTCTGGCGCTGCACGGTCCAGGGCTGCCGGACGTACTACCCGCAGTTCCACAAGGCCGGCCACGGGCTCCTTCCCGAGCGGTTCGGCGAGGAGCCCGCGGCCGGAGGGTGAGCCTCAGAGGTTGGAGAAGTCCGGGCCCTTGGTGCGGGTGCGCTTGATCTCGTAGAAGCCGGGGACCGAGGCCACGGCGAGGGTGCCGTCCCAGAGGCGGGCGGCCTCCTCGCCCTGGGGCGCCGGGGTGACGACCGGGCCGAAGAAGGCGATCTGCTCGCCGTCGGCACCCGGCACGGCGATGACGGGCGTGCCGACGTCCTGGCCGACCTTGTCGATGCCCTCCTTGTGAGAGGCGCGCAGCTCGGCCTCGTACGGGGTGGAGTCCCAGTGCTCCAGGAGGGCCTCGGGCAGGCCCACGTCCTTCAGGGCCGCCGCGACGGTCTCCTTGCCGGGGCCTTCGCCCTGGTTGTGGATGCGGGTGCCGAGGGCGGTGTAGAAGTCACCGAGGACCTCGGGGCCGTGCTCCTGCTGCGCCGCGATGACGACCCGGACGGGGCCCCACGCCTTGTTCTCCAGCATGTCGCGGTATTCCTCGGGCAGCTCGTCCAGCTTGTCCTCGTTGAGGACGGCGAGGCTCATGACGTGCCAGCGGACCTCGATGTCCCTGACCTTCTCCACCTCCAGCACCCAGCGGGAGGTCATCCACGCCCAGGGGCACAGCGGATCGAACCAGAAGTCGACGGGCGTCTTGTCCGACATGTCTCTCCTCAGCAGGAAACCGTTTCTCCGGGAACGCCGCCGTGCGCCCGCCCCATTCCCGGCTGCCCGGCGTCAGGGGCACATGGCAGGATCGGTGCTGTTCAGCCGTACCCCACGACACCTGAGGAGTGCCGCCCGTGCCCGGTGAGAATCTGTCCCGCGACGAGGCCCGCGAGCGGGCCGCCCTGCTGAGCGTCGACGGGTACGAGGTGTCCCTCGACCTGCGGTCCGCGGTCGGCGAGGTCACGGGAGACGGGCCCCGCACCTTCCGTTCCGTGACCACGATCCGCTTCCGCTGCAACGAACCCGGGGCGAGCAGCTTCGCCGATCTGATCGCGCCCGGTGTGACGGCCGTCTCACTCAACGGCCGTGATCTGGACCCGGGTGAGGTCTTCGACGGTTCCCGGATCGCCCTGGAGGACCTGGCCGCGGACAACGAGCTGGTGGTCGACGCGCAGTGCGCGTACTCCCGCACCGGCGAGGGCCTGCACCGCTTCGTCGACCCGGAGGACGGCGAGGTGTACCTGTACACGCAGTACGAGCCGGCCGACGCGCGCCGGGTCTTCGCCAACTTCGAGCAGCCCGACCTCAAGGCCCCCTACCGCTTCGAGGTGCGCGCGCCGCAGGGCTGGACGGTGTGGAGCAACGGCGCGGGCGAACAGGCCGACGGGGTGTGGCGGTTCGCCGAGACCAAGCCGATCTCGACGTACATCACCTGTGTGGTGGCCGGTCCGTACCACTACGTGACGGACTCCTACTCCCGTACGTTCGCCGACGGCACGACCCTGGAGATCCCGCTCGGCGCCCTGTGCCGCAAGGGTCTCGCGCCGCACTTCGACGCCGACGACGTCTTCCTGGTCACCAAGCAGGGCCTGGACTTCTTCCACGACCACTTCGACTACCCCTACCCGTTCGGCAAGTACGACCAGGCGTTCGTGCCGGAGTACAACCTGGGCGCGATGGAGAACCCCGGGCTGGTGACGTTCCGGGAGGAGTTCATCTTCCGCGGGAAGGTCACGCAGACGTCCTACGAGGCCCGCGCCAACGTCGTCCTGCACGAGATGGCGCACATGTGGTTCGGCGACCTGGTCACCATGGAGTGGTGGGACGACCTGTGGCTGAAGGAGTCCTTCGCCGACTTCATGGGCTCGTTCTCGCTGGTCGGGGCGACCCGCTTCCAGGACGGCTGGATCACCTTCGCCAACCGGCGCAAGGCGTGGGCCTACCGCGCCGACCAGCTGCCCTCCACGCACCCCGTCACCGCGGACATCCGTGACCTGCAGGACGCCAAGCTGAACTTCGACGGCATCACGTACGCCAAGGGCGCCTCCGTGCTGAAGCAGCTCGTGACGTACGTCGGCGAGGAGGCGTTCCTGGAGGGCGCCCGGCGCTACTTCAAGCGGCACGCGTACGGCAACACGCGGCTGGGCGACCTGCTGTCGGCGCTGGAGGAGACCAGCGGCCGTGACATGAGCGCCTGGGCGCGGTCCTGGCTGCAGACGGCCGGGGTCAACGCGCTGACCCCGCAGGTGCTGCTGGGCGCGGACGGCCGCGTCGAGGAGCTGGCGGTGGTGCAGGAGGCGGCCGAGTCGCACCCGGAGCTGCGCCCGCACCGGGTCGCGGTGGGCCTGTACCGGGTGACGGACGGCGCGCTGGAGCGCTACGCGCGCGTGGAGACCGACGTCGAGGGCGCCCGCACGGTCGTGGCGGAGCTCGCCGGGAGCGAGGCGCCCGACCTGGTCCTGGTCAACGACGACGACCTGACGTACTGCAAGACCCGTTTCGACGCCACGTCCCTGGCGACCCTGCGCGAGCACCTGGGCGCGGTCACCGACCCGCTCGCCCGCGCCCTGTGCTGGTCGGCGCTGTGGAACATGACGCGGGACGCGCTGCTGCCCGCGCGTGACTTCCTCGACCTGGTGCTGCGGTTCGCGGGCCGCGAGTCCGGCATCGGCGTGCTGCAGATGCTGCACGCCTGGGCCGAGTCGGCGGTCACCCACTACACGGCGCCCGCCCGCCGCGAGACGGCCGCCCGGCTGCTCGCCGAGGGCGCGCGGCGCGAGCTGTACGCGGCGCGCGCCGGCAGCGAGCACCAGCTGGCCTGGGCGCGCTTCTTCGCCCGGACGGCCACCGCCGAGGCCGACTTCGCGCTGCTGGGCGAGCTGCTGTCGGGCACGAGCACGGTCGAGGGCCTGGAGGTGGACCAGGAGCTGCGGTGGGCGTTCCTGGAGCCACTGACCGCGCACGGGGCCGTGGACGAGGAGACGCTGGCGCGGGAACTGGCCCGGGACGACACGGCGTCCGGCAAGCGGCACCAGGTCCGCTGCCTGGCCGCCCGTCCGTCCGCGGCGGTCAAGGCACAGGCGTGGGCGCAGGTCGTGGAGTCGGACGCGCTGTCCAACGCCATGGTCGAGGCGACCATCGCGGGCTTCGCGCAGGACGCGCAGCGCGAGCTGATCGCCCCGTACGCGGACCTGTACTTCGCCGCGATCGAGCGGGTGTGGCAGGAGCGGTCGATCCAGATCGCGATGCACGTGGTGCAGGGCCTGTTCCCCTCGCTGCAGCAGTCCCGGGCGACGCTGGACGCCACCGACGCCTGGCTGGACTCCCACAAGGAGGCCGCCCCGGCGCTGCGCCGGCTGGTGCTGGAGTCCCGGGACGACCTGGCCCGCGCCCTGCGCGGCCAGGCGTGCGACGAGGCCGCTGACCAGTAGCTTTGGCCTGAGATCGGGGTGTTCCCCCGTCGTTACGAGATGAGTGCCCCGTACCCCGTAACCCCTGGTCCGTACCCGAACGGACCAGGGGCTTTCGGCAACCGAACATCCGTCCTTTAGTGCCGTGTTGTCCGCATTCTTCGACGGACGTGTAACAGCGGTTCAAAGCGGGTCCGGGCGCGGGAAATTGCGGGGCATGACGCACAACACCCCGCTCTCCCCCCGCCCCCTGCACGAGCTGTCCGGCCACGGCCGCCCCCGGGTGATGACGACGGCCCAGCTGCGTTCGCACGGCGTCTCCCAGGCCGGGACCAACGAGCAGTGCCGGCCCGGCGGCCCCTGGCAGCAGCTCCTGCCGGGTGTGGTCCTGCTCCACCCGGGCCCGCCGACCAGCGAGGAGCGGCTGCACGCCGTGCTCATGTACGCGGCACGGGAGCGCGGGACCGGCGTCCCGGCCCAGCCCGGCGCGGCCCGGGAGCACACCGCCGACTATCCCGAGGTGATGATCACCGGCCTGGCCGCACTGACCCTGCACGGCTTCGCGTCCACGCCCCCACTGCCGTCCCTGGACGCCTTCGACGTCCTGGTCCCCCGGATGCGGCGGCTGCGCTCGACGGGCTGCGCCCGCATCGTCCGCACGCCCGTCCTGCCCGCCGCCGACCGGGTGACGGGGCTGCCGGTGGCTCCCGTGCCCCGCGCCCTGGCCGACGCGGTGGCCGGGCTCGCCGACGCCGAGGTGGTGCGCCGGCTGCTGACGGAGGCCGTGCGCGGCGGCCACTGCGACGCCGCCTCGGTGGTGCGCGAGCTGACCGAGGCCCGGCTGCTGAGCCGTCCGCACGTGGTGGACGCCGTGGACTCGCTGCTCGCCGAGGGCCGGGCCCGCGCGGAGGGCCGCCTGTACCGCATGGTCGCCCGGTACGGTCTGCCCGACCCGGTGTGGAACGTCGACCTGCGGCTGCCCGGCGGCCCCTACCTCGGCGGTCTGGACGCGTACTGGCCCGAGCAGGCGGTGGCGGTCGAACTCGACACCCGCGCACCCCGCCAGGACGACGACGCCCTGTGGTCCGAGTACGCCCGCAAGCGCGAGCACCTGGAGCGCCTCGGCATCACGGTCGTCCACATCACGCCGCGGAAGCTGCGCGACAGCCCGGAGCAGCAGGCGACGGTCGTGCGCACCGCGCTGATGGCCGCGGGCGACCGCGATCCGGCCGCGTACGTCGTGGTGCTGCCCCGGTAGGGAGGGACCGGGACCACCCGCCAGGAGGGGAGAGGAGGGGCCACCGGCGCCGCGTGCCGGTGGCCCCTCCTCTCCCGTCCGCTCCCGGACGTCAGCCCTTCTTGAGGACGAGTTCGGTGTTGCGGTCCCCCGGGGCGCCGCCGAGGGTCGTGCTCGCCCCGGGGGCGTTGAGGGACAGTTCGCGGTACAGGGCGGCGAGGCCGGTCTGGGAGAGGTCGGAGAAGTCGGTGCGGTGCGGGGCGGCGGACTCCACCAGCGTGGTGAACAGGGAGAGGGTGCCGTCCTTGTTGTCGGCCAGTTCGACGATCCTGGCGAGCTGCGGATAGTCGACGTGGGAGGCGGTGGAGATCTCCCAGAAGGAGCGCCCGCCGGGCGCGGAGTGGGGCGTGACGACGTTCTTGTGGACGTGGCCGTTCACCCAGGCCAGCACGTTGCGGTGGCTGCCGAGCAGGGCCAGGACGGCTTGGCCGTCGTGCCGGCGTTCCTGGGGGCGGGCCGGGTCGGGGCGGGTGTTGGTCATGGAGGTGCTCGTGTGGTGGCTGAAGATCACCGCGTAGGAGTCCTTGTTCTCCCGCAGGGTCCGGTCGAGCCATCTCATCTGGGCCGAGCCGATGGAGCCCTCGTAGTGGCCGCCCGGGTCGGTGGTGTCCAGGCTGATGCCGACGACGTCGTCGGAGACGCGGAAGGCGTAGTACTGGGTGCCCGCGTCGAGGTTGGCCGCGGTGTAGCCGTGGCCGGCCGGGCCGGCGCCGCGGTGGGCCGGGTCGAGGTGGGCCCGGAGGTATTCGGCCGGGGTGAAGGGGGCGCGGCGCTCGTCCGGGGTGACCGGGCGCATGGACCGGGCGTGGGACGTGAGGAAGTCGCGGTAGAGCACGCCCTGCGGGTCGCGGGCCTTCTTGATGAGTTTCCTGAGCCGCTTGGCCTCCGCGGCCGGGACGTCCATCAGCTTCCTGCCGCCGACGGCCAGGTCCGTGAGGGAGGAGTCGCCGTGCGAGCCGTAGACGCCCATCGGCAGGAAGTCGTGGTTGCCGACGGTGGAGTACCAGGGCAGGTTCAGGCCGGGGCTGCGCACCTCGCGGGTCGCGGCCCGGAGGAAGCCGTCGAGCTGGGGGAAGCCGGCCCGTTTGTCGAGGTCGCGCAGCGGGGCGTCCGGCTGCCAGTACTGCGTGAGGCCGCTGTTCTGGACGCCCTCGTAGCGGCGCGGGTCACCGGTGTTGGGCGTGATGCGCCCGCCGCTCATGACCGTCAGGAACCACTCCAGCTCGGACTTGGCGTTGTTGTCCGTGTTGTCGCCGGTGGTCATGGCGAAGTGCAGCGGGGCGCCGGTGACGGGGGCGCCGCGCAGCGCGTTGATCCGCTCCACGAGCGCGATCGCGCCCTGCACGGTGAGCGCCTCGTGCGGCCGCCAGGCGTGCACGTCGGCCGCGCGCAGATACTCCAGGCGCAGGGGATGCTGCGCGTCGATGATGTGCAGGTCGGTGAGCTGCACGAAGGCGGCGAGCGCGGTGCGGCGCCCGGCGCGGCCGGCCTTGGGCGCGGCCAGTTCGGAGCGCACCACGCGCTGCCAGCCGGGTCCGTCGCCGAGGCGCCGGTAGCCGGAGCCGCCGCGCGGAGCGGCGACGCTCGCCAGGGTGGTGCCCCTGGTGTAGGGGGCGAGGGGGGCGGCGGGTGCCTGCCGGGAGGCCGCGGCCGCGGCGGCCTGCCCGCCCTCCCCGGCCGCGGCGGCCCGGCTCTCGCCGGTCCGCAGGGCGAGTCCGGCGCCCGCGGAGAGGGCGACCGCGCCGGTGGCGGCGAGGACGGAACGACGGTGGATGCCCGGGCCTGAGCCGGCGTCTGAGCGTGTGCGCGCCATGCGCTTGTCTCCCCGAGTGCGAACGCGTCGGCAGTGGTCGCGGGGCGTTCGTGACGCGAACACCCCGCTCGTACTGGATCGTTGGCACCGGGAATGACCTGTGTGTGAACGCGGCCGCAACGGGCGGCGCCGATCGCCGGACGTGGATCTCGGACCACCCGGGGTGTCGGCGACCGCTCCGGGTGCGGCCCGGAGGCGGTCACCCGGCGTTCATCTGCCGGGGTAACCGGGGTGCGGGGCGGGCCGGTTCAGCCCTCGGGGAGACGGGCCCCGCGCTCCTCGGTCAGATGCCCGGTCACCGGGCGCTCACGCCACAGCCGCAGCGCGGTGTCGACCATCGGCACCCGCACCAGGCCGGGCACGGCGTCCAGGTCGTGCCAGGCGGCCAGGTCGGTGGAGCCGTTCACCTCGTAGCGGAGCTCGCCGCCGGTGATACGGGCCTCGTAGACGCAGCGGACGGCGTGGTGGTCCAGGGAGCGCCCGCCGAAGCCCTCACGGAAGACGCGGTGGGAGGAGTCGACCCCGAGCAGGGCGGTGACCTCGACGCGGTAGCCGGTCTCCTCCTCGACCTCGCGCCGCACGGTGTCGTAGGGATCCTCGCCGTGCTCCATGCCGCCGCCGGGCACGACCCACTCGGGCGTGCCGTCCCGGGCGGGTGAGCGGGCGAGCAGGATCCGTCCGTCCCGGACACATATGGCGTAGGCCGCCACCCTCAACTTCTGGCGCACTCCGGGACGTTAACCGATTTCACCGCCTTAGGGACCGATAGCCGCAAAACGCATCGGGGGTTTTCCCCATACATCCATTTCGTTTCGGTCAACCCTCCCCAAAGAACATCCCCTTGCGTAAAGCTGTGCGATCGTCCGGGCTCGCCGTTCCGGACCGTCGCGACCAGGTCCGATCGGAGCCGATCGGTCCCGGCCGCTGCCGCTCGTTCCTTTACCTCAAGGGATGCCGATGACCTCCACCCCCCAGCACGACCCGATACCGGGCCGGAGACGCGTGGCGCGGATCGCCGTGGCCGCCGGCCTCGTCGCCGCGCTCACCGCGGCCGGGCCGATTCCGCTGGCCTTCTCCGCCGACGGCCCGGGCGCCTCGGCCCCGGCCGACGCCGACGTCAAGTCCGCGCACGACAAGCTCGGTTCGAACGACGCGGACCTGCTCGCGGAGGCCAAGGCCGACGGCGACAAGACCGTCACCCTGATGGTCGCCACCGCGCCCGGGAAGACCGAGCAGGTCGCCGGGCAGCTGGACGCGGTCAAGGGCGGCTCGGTGGGCCGGGCCGACGACAAGCTGGGCTACGTCCGCGCCACCGTCCCGACCTCCCGCGCGGACGCGGCCATCGCGGCCGCGGCCAAGCTCTCCTCGGTGCACGGCATCGACCTGCGCGAGGAGATCCCGCTCGACGACCCGACGCCCGGCGGCGACGCCGCCAAGGGCGCCCGGGCCGACAAGGGCACGTACCCG
The DNA here is from genome assembly GCF_055567995.1 of Streptomyces sp. NPDC026246. Classification (NCBI taxonomy): domain Bacteria; kingdom Bacillati; phylum Actinomycetota; class Actinomycetes; order Kitasatosporales; family Streptomycetaceae; genus Streptomyces; species Streptomyces sp. NPDC026246. The sequence goes on from NZ_JBVHPJ010000002.1 coordinate 492,748, forward strand.
GCGCCGGACAGGAAGACCCCGGCCGAGAACCCGTACAACCCGTCCTTCGAGACGGGCGCGGTCGACTTCGTCGAGGACCACCCCAAGGCGGACGGCCGCGGCGTGACCATCGGCATCCTCGACTCCGGCGTGGACCTCGGCCACCCGGCGCTGCAGAAGACCACCACCGGTGAGCGCAAGATCGTCGACTGGGTGACGGCGACCGACCCGATCATCGACAACGACAACACCTGGCGCCCGATGGTCTCGGCCGTGTCCGGCCCGGCCTTCACGTACCAGGGCCAGTCCTGGAAGGCTCCGGCGGGCTCCTACGCCGTCAGCCTGTTCAAGGAGTCGTACACCACCGGCGGCGACGCGGCGGGCGACGCCAACCGCGACGGCGACACGACCGACGTCTGGGGCGTGCTCTACGACGCGAAGACGGGCACGGTCCGGGTCGACCTGAACAACAACAACGACTTCGGCGACGACGTCGCGATGAAGCCGTACAAGGACGGTCACCAGGTCGGGTACTTCGGCACCGACGACCCGAAGACCGACATCGCCGAGCGGCAGCCGTTCGTCGTGGAGATCCGCAAGGACGTCCCGATGGACCCGCTGGGCGGCTCCTGGGTCGGCAAGAAGTCCGACTTCGTCAACATCGGCGTCATCGAGTCCGAGCACGGCACGCACGTCGCCGGCATCACCGCCGCCAACGGCCTGTTCGGCGGGCGGATGGACGGTGCCGCGCCCGGCGCCAAGCTGGTCTCCTCCCGCGCCTGCACCTGGTCCGGCGGCTGCACCAACGTCGCACTGACCGAGGGCATGATCGACCTCGTCACCAAGCGCGGTGTCGACATCGTCAACATGTCCATCGGCGGCCTGCCGGCGCTGAACGACGGCAACAACGCGCGCGCCGAGCTGTACACGCGTCTCATCGACGAGTACGGCGTGCAGCTGGTGATCTCCGCGGGCAACTCCGGCCCCGGCGCCAACACCATCGGCGACCCGGCCCTGGCCGAGAAGGTCATCTCGGTCGGCGCGTCCGTCTCCAGGGAGACCTGGGCCGCCAACTACGGCTCCGTCGTGGAGAAGAAGTACGCGATGATGCCGTTCTCCTCGCGCGGCCCGCGTGAGGACGGCGGCTTCACCCCGACCCTGGTCGCCCCGGGTGCCGCGATCAACACCATCCAGACCTGGATGCCGGGCGCCCCGGTCGCCGAGGCGGGCTACTCCCTGCCCGCCGGCTACGGCATGCTGCAGGGCACCTCGATGGCCTCCCCGCAGGCCGCCGGTGCCTCGGCGCTGCTGATCTCGGCCGCCAAGCAGAAGAAGATCGACCTGACGCCGGCGACGCTGCGCACGGCCCTCACCTCCACCGCCGACCACATCAAGGGTGTGCAGGCGTACGAGGAGGGCGCGGGTCTGATGAACATCCCGGACGCCTGGGACGCCATCCGTGACGGCGCGCACTCGCACGCGTACACGGTCAAGGCGCCGGTCGACACCGCGATCGACCAGTTCCTGAAGACCCCGGGCTCCGGCACGGGCCTGTACGACCGTGAGGGCGGCCTGAAGGCCGGCCAGAAGAAGACGTACGAGGTCACCATCACCCGTACGTCCGGCGCCGACAAGGCGATCCGGCACGAGCTGCACTTCGAGAACAACGCGGGCGGCACGTTCCGCGTCGTCGGCTCCGACGAGGTGAAGCTGCCGCTGAACCAGCCGGTGACCGTGAAGGTCCAGGCCGCGCCGAAGTCCGCGGGCATCAAGAGCGCGATCCTCGAGGTCGACGACCCGCGCACCGAGGGCATCGACGAGCAGGTCCTGCACACGGTCGTGGTCTCCGCGCCGCTGAAGTACACCTTCTCCGCCAAGGACTCGGTGCAGCGCAACAGCTCGCAGCACTACTTCGTCACCGTCCCCGAGGGCGCCAAGAGCCTCGAGGTCGCGATGAGCGGGCTGAAGGACAAGAGCCAGACCCGGTTCATCTCCATCCACCCGTACGGCGTCCCGTCCGACCCGACGTCGACGATCAACTGCTACCCGAACTACTCGAACCCGGCCAACACCTGCCGCCCCGACGTGCGTGCGTACGCCGACCCGCAGCCGGGTGTCTGGGAGATCGAGGTCGAGTCGCGCCGGACGTCGCCGCTGCTGGACAACCCGTACCAGCTGGACGTCGCCGTCCTCGGCGCGGCCTTCGACCCGGAGACCGTGACCGTGCCCGAGGCGAAGGTCGGCACCCCGGCCACCGCCTCCTGGAAGGTGACCAACGGCTTCGCCCCGATCGAGGGCAAGCTGGTCGGCGGCCCGCTCGGCTCGGCGAAGACGGCCCGTCCGTCGATCAAGCAGGGCGAGACGCAGACCACCACGGTCGAGGTGCCCGCGGGCGCCAAGTCCCTGGACGTCGCCATCGGCCGTGTCTCGGACACCGCCGCCGACCTGGACCTCGCCGTGTACGACGCGGCCGGCAAGCAGGTCGGCAGCTCCGCCGACGGCGACTCGGAGGAGTCCGTCTCCGTGCCGTCCCCGGCCGCCGGGACGTACACCGTCGAGGTCGTCGGCTACTCGGTGCCCGCCGGCACCACGGAGTACGACTACCAGGACGTGTTCTTCTCCGCCTCGCTCGGCACCGTCACGGTCGACGGCTCGGCGCCGGTGAAGCTCGCCACGGGCGACTCGGCGACCGTCTCCGGCAGCGTCACCGCCGCGGCGGCCGCTCCCGAGGGACGTGAGTTCTTCGGCCAGGTCCAGCTGGTCAACGCGCGCGGCACCGTCGCGGGCCTGGGCAGCGTGAAGATCGAGAAGGTTCTGCCGTAACCCTGTACGGCGGGTGAGGGGCGGGCGTCCTGACGGGCGCCCGCCCCTTCGCCGTGCTCAGGGGCAGGGCAGGGTGCGGGCGTGGGGCAGGGCGGTAGTGATCCAGGCCCGTTCCCGGGCGATCTCCTGCTCCCCCGTGACCCACAGGTCCGGCTCGTCCCGCCCCTGCGGGATGCCGACCAGGAGGTGATCGCCCGCCTCCGGCCGCGGCTCCGCATGGGCGTCCATGGGGAAGACGACCCGGTCCCGGCCCTTCGCGGGCTTCCAGTACCGCGTCACGTCGAGCGTCACGCGGACCCGCCCGGTCCCGGCGACCGCCTCGGCCTTCACGACCGTGCCCTCGGCGACGAGCCGGGCGCAGGCCAGGTAGCCGGCGTGATCGGTCTTGTAGTCCTCGCCGCCCTTCGCCTGTCCTGCCGCGTCGTCGGCCGCGGAGCTCGCACCCCTGTCGCCCTGATCTCCCGTCCCGTCGCCGTTCACCACCAGCCAGCCCATCCCGAGGACGACGGCGGCCCCGGCGGCGGCGACGAGACCCTTCAGGGCGAGGGCCCGGGGCGAGGACCGCCGTCGCCAGCGCCGCGCGGGCATCCGGGCGACGGTGGCGGACCGGGGGTCCGGCGCGGGCGGCGCGTCCTCCCCGGGCGAGGGCTCGGCCAGGGCGGCGCCGATGAGCCCCAGCTGCTCGCGCAGCGCCGCCACATCGGCGGCGGCCGACCGGTACGCCTCGGCGAAGGCCCCGTCGGCCAGGACGGCCCGCGACGGCGGCTCCCCGGTGACCGCGGCCATGAGCGCGCCCCCGTCGCCGTCGGGAACGCCGCCGTACGGCTCGGGCTCGCCGCGCCGGTTCTCGTCGTGTTCGGCGGGCACCTCACACCACCTCGTCCTCGTGCAGGCGGGCGCGCAGGGCCCGTACCGCCGTGTGCAGCCTGCTCTTGACCGTGCCCTCGGGGACGCCGAGCTGCTCGGCGATGGACCTCACCGGCAGGTCGGCGTAGAAGCGCAGGACGACGACCTGGCGCTGGGCGTCGGGCAGCTCGTCCAGGCCCTGGGCGACGGCGACGGACAGCACGCTGGTGTCCTCGCCGGAGGGGTGCTCGAGCTGCCGCAGGGCGGCCAGCCGCTCCCCGAGCCGCTCCTGGCGGCGCTTGGCCCGGTGCCAGTCCATGGCGAGGTTGGAGGCGACGACCGCCGCCCAGGCGGAGACGTCCCGCGGCGCCTCACGCCCGCTCGCGGCCCGCTCCAGCAGCCGCAGGCGGACCTGCTGCACCCCGTCCGGCAGGTCCGCCTGCGGCACACCCCCGAGCGCGAGCACCGCCCGCACCCGGCGCTCCTGGGCCGGATCGAGCGGATCGGCGCCGTCCGGCAGGCCGGAGCCGCCGGGCGCACCGGCGTCGCCCGGCGGGCCGTCCCCGGCGCGCGCCTCCCGCCCGCGCCCGGCCCTTCCGCGCAGCAGCACAAGCCACCCCCCTCACCGTGTCCCTCCTACGACGCCGGACCGGCGCGGAACGTTCACCGGTCCACGCGGTGGATTCGCCAAGCCGGCCGAGGCATACGTCACACTTCCGTGTGGCCGGGACCCGCATGGGCAGGCGACCTTGCGGCGTACGACCCCTGCCGGATGAATTCCTGCAGCTCAGCGGGGTCGGAACCGCAGGTCCGCAACCATGGGGCGGGACACGTCGTCCCACTCCTCGGGCAGGTGCGGCGAAAGAAGTGGACAGGCGGGCCGTGGTCGGCCGCATGATGGAAAAGCCTCGGCCAAGCAACGAGCACGTGAAGAGACGCAGGAGAGGGAGTCGCCGTGAGGGTCGGAATCGTCGGAGCCACCGGACAGGTGGGCACGGTCATGCGCAGGATCCTCAAGGAGCGGAACTTCCCGGTCACGGAGCTGCGCCTGTTCGCCTCGGCCCGGTCGGCGGGCACCGAGCTGGACGGCGTGACGGTGGAGGACGCGGCGGCCGCCGACTACACCGGCCTGGACATCGTGCTGTTCTCCGCGGGCGGTGCCACGTCCAGGGCGCTGGCCGAAAAGGTCGCCTCGCAGGGCCCGGTCGTGATCGACAACTCCTCGGCCTGGCGCAAGGACCCCGAGGTGCCGCTGGTCGTCTCCGAGGTGAACCCGCACGCGATCGCCCACCGCCCCAAGGGCATCATCGCCAACCCGAACTGCACGACGATGGCCGCCATGCCGGTGCTGCGCCCGCTGCACGAGGAGGCGGGCCTCCAGGCCCTGGTCGTCGCCACCTACCAGGCGGTGTCCGGCTCGGGTCTCGCGGGCGTGGCCGAACTGCACGGCCAGACGCAGAAGGTCGTCGCCGACGCGGACAAGCTCACGCACGACGGCGAGGCCGTCGACTTCCCGGAGCCCGGCGTCTACAAGCGCCCCATCGCGTTCAACGTGCTGCCGCTGGCGGGCTCGATCGTGGACGACGGCCTGAACGAGACCGACGAGGAGCAGAAGCTCCGCAACGAGTCCCGCAAGATCCTGGAGATCCCGGAGCTGAAGGTGTCCGGCACCTGCGTGCGCGTCCCGGTCTTCTCCGGCCACTCCCTGCAGATCAACGCCCGCTTCGCCCGCCCGCTCTCCCCGGAGCGCGCCGCGGAGCTGCTGAAGGACGCCCCCGGCGTCGAGCTCTCCGACATCCCGACCCCGCTCCAGGCCGCCGGCAAGGACCCCTCGTACGTCGGCCGCATCCGCCGCGACGAGACGGTGGACAACGGCCTGGCCCTGTTCGTCTCCAACGACAACCTCCGCAAGGGCGCGGCCCTGAACGCCGTCCAGATCGCGGAGCTGGTGGCCCAGGAGCTGGAGGGCCGGCCCCTGCGCATCTCGTAGAGGAAGCAGCCGTACTCGACGGCCCGGACGTGGACGAGCGCCACGGCCGGGTCGTCGAGTCTTTCCGTGAGGGCCCAGGCGCACCGCCCGGTCGGGGTCGTCCGCGCGGCGGCGCGAAACCGGCGGATTCCGGACGTCGCGTTCCCGCGCGCGGCACCGCCGCCGGGGGTCGCCCGAGGGGTATCCCTAGGGAAGTCCCAGGTCGTCGCCGGAGCCCGGACCGCCGTGGAAAGATGGCGCAACCCACCCATAACGAGGAGATGACCGCGTGCCTGGCACAAACCTGACCCGCGAAGAGGCGCAGCAGCGGGCACAGCTGCTCGCCGTCGAGTCGTACGAGATCGAGCTCGATCTCTCCGGCGCGCAGGAGGGGGGCACCTACCGGTCCGTGACCACGGTGCGCTTCGACGTGAGCGCCGAGAACGGCGCGGAGTCGTTCATCGACCTGGTGGCACCCGCCGTGCACGAGGTGACCCTGAACGGCGACTCCCTCGACCCGGCCGAGGTCTTCGCGGACTCCCGGATCGCGCTGCCCGGGCTGCTGCACGGCCGCAACATCCTGCGGGTCGTCGCCGACTGCGCCTACACCAACACCGGTGAGGGCCTGCACCGCTTCGTCGACCCGGTCGACGACCAGGCCTACCTGTACACCCAGTTCGAGGTGCCGGACGCCCGCCGGGTGTTCGCCAGCTTCGAGCAGCCCGACCTCAAGGCGACCTTCCAGTTCACGGTGAAGGCCCCCGAGGGCTGGACCGTCGTCTCCAACTCGCCGACGCCCGAGCCGCAGGACAACGTCTGGGTCTTCGAGCCGACGCCGCGCATCTCGACGTACATCACGGCGCTCATCGCCGGCCCGTACCACTCGGTGCACAGCGTGTACGAGAAGGACGGCCAGTCCGTCCCGCTCGGCATCTACTGCCGTCCCTCGCTCGCCGAGTACCTCGACTCGGACGCCATCTTCGAGGTGACCCGGCAGGGCTTCGAGTGGTTCCAGGAGAAGTTCGACTACGCGTACCCGTTCGCGAAGTACGACCAGCTGTTCGTGCCGGAGTTCAACGCGGGCGCGATGGAGAACGCGGGCGCGGTGACGATCCGCGACCAGTACGTGTTCCGCTCGAAGGTGACGGACGCGGCGTACGAGACGCGTGCGGAGACCATCCTGCACGAGCTGGCCCACATGTGGTTCGGCGACCTCGTGACCATGGAGTGGTGGAACGACCTGTGGCTGAACGAGTCGTTCGCCACCTACACCTCGATCGCCTGCCAGGCCGCCGCGCCCGGCTCGCGCTGGCCGCACTCGTGGACGACGTTCGCGAACTCCATGAAGACCTGGGCGTACCGGCAGGACCAGCTGCCCTCCACGCACCCGATCATGGCGGACATCCGCGACCTGGACGACGTCCTCGTCAACTTCGACGGCATCACGTACGCCAAGGGCGCCTCCGTGCTGAAGCAGCTCGTGGCCTACGTGGGCGAGGACGAGTTCTTCCGGGGCGTGCAGGCCTACTTCAAGGCCCACGCCTTCGGCAACACGCGCCTGTCGGACCTGCTGGGAGCGCTGGAGGAGACCTCCGGCCGCGACCTGAAGACCTGGTCGAAGAAGTGGCTGGAGACGGCCGGCATCAACGTCCTGCGCCCGGAGATCGAGACGGACGCGGACGGTGTGATCACCTCGTTCGCCGTCCGCCAGGAGGCTCCGGCCCTGCCCGCCGGCGCCAAGGGCGAGCCGACGCTGCGCCCGCACCGCATCGCCGTCGGTCTGTACGACCTCGACGAGGGCAGCGGCAAGCTGGTCCGCACCGAGCGCGTCGAGCTGGACGTCGACGGTGAACTGACCGCCGTCCCGCAGCTGGCGGGCAGGCGCCGCCCGGCCGTGGTGCTGCTCAACGACGACGACCTGTCGTACGCGAAGGTCCGCCTGGACGAGCAGTCCCTGGCCCATGTCACCGAGCACCTGGGCGACTTCGAGTCCTCCCTGCCGCGCGCCCTGTGCTGGGCGTCAGCCTGGGACATGACGCGCGACGCCCAGCTCGCGGCCCGCGACTACCTGGCCCTGGTGCTGTCCGGCATCGGCAAGGAGTCCGACATCGGTGTCGTGCAGTCGCTGCAGCGGCAGGTGAAGCTGGCGATCGACCTGTACGCCGACCCGGCCGCCCGCGAGACGCTGCTGGCCCGCTGGACCGACGCGACGCTGGCCCACCTGCGCTCGGCCGCCCCGGGCAGCGACCACCAGCTGGCGTGGGCGCGTGCCTTCGCCGCGACGGCCCGCACGCCGGAGCAGCTGGACCTGCTGGAGGCGCTGCTGGACGGCTCGCAGAGTGTGGAGGGCCTGGTCGTCGACACGGAGCTGCGCTGGGCGTTCGTGCAGCGGCTGGCGGCGGTCGGCCGGTTCGACGAGTCGGAGATCGCGGCGGAGTACGAGCGCGACCGCACGGCCGCCGGTGAGCGTCACGCCGCCACGGCCCGTGCGGCCCGTCCGAGCGCGGAGGCCAAGGCGGAGGCGTGGGCGTCGGTCGTCGACTCCGACAAGCTGCCCAACGCCGTGCAGGAGGCGGTGATCGGCGGCTTCGTCCAGACCGACCAGCGCGAGCTGCTCGCCCCCTACGCGGAGCGGTACTTCGAGGTGGTCAAGGACATCTGGGCGTCCCGGTCCCACGAGATGGCCCAGCAGATCGCGGTCGGCCTCTACCCCGCGGTCCAGGTCTCCCGGGAGACCCTGGACCGGACGGACGCCTGGCTGGCCTCCGCCGAGCCCAACGCGGCGCTGCGCCGTCTGGTCTCGGAGTCCCGCGCGGGCGTCGAGCGCGCCCTGCACGCCCAGCGGGCGGACGCGGCGGCGGCCGGGCGGTAACCCGCGGCGGCACCGAGCACGAGGGGCGCCCGGCCTGTGCCGGGCGCCCCTTGCGTGCCTTCGGCGGCCCCGTCGTGGGCCGTTCCGGCCGCCCTACCGGCGCGGCACCGCGGTGGTGAGGTCCGTCCGGTCCTCCCCCGCCGTCCCCGCCCGGCGTGCGGAGGCCGCGCGGAGCGGCCCCCGGGGAACGAACTGGCCCGCCACCGTCGCGCCGAGCGCCAGCACCATGCCCACCAGCTGCACCGGCGTCAGGGCCTCGCCGAGCGCCGCCCAGCCGGTGACGGCCGCGGTCAGCGGGGAGAGCGGCCCGAGGAAAGTGGCCTGGGTGGCGCTGAGGCGGCCGATGCCCCGGAACCACAGCCAGTACGCGACGGCCGTGTTGGCCAGGGCGAGGTAGAGGTAGCCGCCGACGGCCCGGCCGTCCAGCGCCGGCGGTGCCCCCTCGGCGAGGAGGGCGAGCGGCGCGATGAACAGCCCGCCCGCGGTGAGCTGCCAGGCGGTGAGGGCGAGCGGGCCGACCCCGTCGGGGCGTCCCCAGCGCTGCGTGAGCACCACACCCGCCGACATCGACGCGGTGCCCGCGAGGGCCGCCAGCAGCCCGAGCGCGTCCAGCGCCCCCGTGGCCCGCAGCACCACCAGGCTCACCCCGAACGCCGCCACGGCCCCGGTCAGCAGGGTGCGTGCCGAGGGCCGCTGTCCGAGCAGCAGCGCCGACAGCCCGGCCACGAACAGCGGCCCGGCCGATCCCACGACCGCCGCTAGGCCGCCGGGCAGCCGGTAGGCGGACAGGAACAGCAGCGGGAAGAAGGCGCCGATGTTCAGCGCGCCGAGCGCGGCCGCCTTCCACCACCAGGAGCCGCGCGGCAGGACCCGGGCGAGGGCGAGCAGCAGCAGCCCGGCGGGCAGGGCGCGCACCAGGGCGGTGAACAGGGGGCGGTCGGCCGGGAGGAACTCGGTGGTGACCGCGTAGGTCGTGCCCCACGAGACGGGGGCGAGTGCGGTGAGGGCGATGAGCGCCGGACGGGACAGGGCCATGGAGGCACCCCCAAAGTAGGTCAGTGGAAAGTAGCTTAGCGCTAAGCAACTTTCCGTCAAGCTACTTTCTTGCGGGTGACCGGAAGGGCCCCGATACTCGTGCCATGAGCGAACGCCCGGACCAGCGCACGGACCCCGTCGACGCGATCATCGGCCAGTGGGCGAGGGTCCGGCCCGACCTGGACACCGCCGCCATGGAGGTCTTCGGCCGGATCAACCGGCTCTCCGCGGCCATGGCCGACCGGGTGGCGAAGGCGTACGCGCCCTTCGGGATCTCCCGTGGGGAGTTCGACGTCCTGGCGACCCTGCGCCGCTCCGGGGAGCCCTACACGCTCTCGCCCCGGCAGCTGTCCGCGACGCTGATGCTCACCACCGGCGGGATGACGGGACGCCTGGACAAGCTGGAGCGGGCGGAGTTGCTGCGCCGCTCACCCGATCCGCACGACCGGCGCGGCCTGCACGTGACTCTCACCGGCAAGGGCCTGGACCTGGTCGACGAGGCGGTCGGCGCGGGGCTCGCCGTGCAGACCGAGGCCCTGTCCGCGCTGGACGCCGAGCGCGCCGGTCTCCTGGCCGGGCTGCTGCGCGAGCTGCTCGCGGGAGCGGAGCGGCCCTGAACACGCGAGGGCGCCGTCGCGGTGATCGCGACGGCGCCCTCGGCGGAGCGGACCGGTCAGGCCTTGACGTCGGTGCCCGCCTCGGCCTTGGTGGTGATGTTGGAGCTGGTCGGGTCCTTCTTCTTGTGCGTCTTGTCGCCGACCATCACCAGACCGGCGATGACCAGGTAGAGCACGATCGGGGCCGCAACGAAGAGACCCAGCGTCTCGATGACGCTCAGGCCCGTGCCGGGGTCGTCACCGTCGTCGCGGGTGAGCGCGCTCGCGGGGGACGACATGAGCAGCATCATCAGCGTCGTACCGGCTGCCAGGGCGCCGGCGCGCAGGGCGTTCTTCTTGTCCACGGTGTCAACGTATCCAACGCCGGCCGGGCACGCGCGCCCGGGGTGCCGTAAGGGCTTCCCGCCTCATGCCCCCGGCTCCCGGAGGACGTCCGTCAGCGCCCGCAGCCGCGGGGAGGCCGCCAGGTCCTCCAGGGTGACGGGGCGCCCCTCGGCGTCCGCCACGGGCAGCCGCCAGTTCGGGTACTGGTCCCAGGTCCCGGGCAGGTTCTGCGGGCGGCGGTCGCCCACCCCGTCCGGCAGCCAGACGCCGATCATGCGGGCGGGCGTGCGGAGCAGGAAGCGGTGCACGGCCTGGATCTGGGCCTCCTCCGAGGACGCGTCGCCACCGCCGCCCGTGCCCTCCAGCAGGCCCAGGCGGGACAGCTCCGACAGCCACTCCCCCGTGTCGCGGGCGGCCTCCTCGCGCTCCTGCGCCAGCGGGCGGGTCAGCAGGCCGAGGCTGTCGCGCAGCTCGACGTGCTCACCGGTGAGCCGCGCGGCCGTGGAGGGCAGGTCGTGCGTGGTGGCGGTGGCCAGGCAGTCGGCGCGCCAGCTCTCCGGGGGCAGGGGGCGGCCGTCCCCCTCCCAGTCGCGCTCGAACCACAGCACGGACGTCCCGAGCACCCCGCGCTCGCGCAGCGCCTCGCGCACGCCCGGTTCGACGGTGCCGAGGTCCTCGCCGATGACCGGGGCACCCGCCCGGGAGGCCTCCAGGACGAGGACCGCGAGCATCGCCTCGGCGTCGTAGCGGACGTAGGTGCCCTCGGTGGGCGGACGGCCCTGAGGGACCCACCACAGGCGGAACAGGCCCATCACGTGGTCGATGCGCAGGGCGCCCGCGTAGCGGAACAGGGCGCGCAGCAGGTCGCGGTAGGGGGCGTAGCCGGACTCGGCCAGCCGGTCGGGCCGCCACGGAGGCAGGCCCCAGTCCTGGCCGCGGGCGTTGAAGGCGTCCGGCGGGGCGCCCACGGACATGCCGGCGGCGAAGTGCTCCTGCTGGGCCCAGGCGTCCGCGCCGCCGGGGTGCACGCCGACCGCGAGGTCGTGCACGACCCCCACCGGCATCCCCGCCTCGCGCCCGGCGCGCTGGGCGGCCCGGAGCTGCTCGTCGGTGAGCCACGCCAGCCGGGACCAGAAGCCGACCCGGTCCTGCAGGCCGTTGCGGGCCCGCTCGGTCTCGGCCGACCGCGGGTCCTGCAGCCCGGTCGGCCAGCGGTGCCAGTCGGACCCGTGCACCTCGGCGAGCGCGCACCAGGTGGCGTGGTCCTCCAGCGCCTTGCCCTGCTCCGCGAGGAAGTCGCTGTAGGCGGCGCGCCTGCCGGGGCCGAGCGGGACCTCGGCGAGCAGCTGCAGCGCCTCGCGCTTGAGCTCCCACACGGCGTCCCGGTCGATCAGCTCGCCCTTCTCCAGCACCGCGGCGCGCAGCCGCCCGCCCTGCTCCAGCAGGGTGTGCAGGCGCTCGCGGTCCTCCACGTACGCGGCCTCGGGGACGTCCTCGACGCGCAGGTGCACCGGGTCGGGGAAGCGGCGGGAGGAGGGGCGGTACGGGGAGGGGTCGGTGGGGGCGCCGGGCACGGCCGCGTGCAGCGGGTTGACCTGGATGAACCCGGCGCCCAGCGACCGTCCGGCCCAGGCGGCCAGCTCGCGCAGGTCGCCGAGGTCGCCCATGCCCCAGGAGCGGCGGGACAGCAGGGAGTACAGCTGGACGAGCAGGCCGTGGGCGCGCCCGGCGGGGGCGGGCAGGCGGGGCGGGGCGACGATCAGGTGGGCCTCGGCCGTGCGGCCGTCGGGGGCGGTGGCGGTCAGCCGGTGCACCCCGGGCGGCAGGCCGTCGGCCGAGGTGCGCGTGCCGCCGTCCTCGGTGTCGATGTGCAGGCGGGTGCCCGCGGGCAGGCCGGCGAGGGCGTCCGGGGCGCTTCCGGTCCGGCCGACCACGGTCGGCGGCAGCAGCCGCTCGGCCTGTTCCCGCTCCCGGGCGGCGAGCGCGGCGCGAACGGCGCCGGGCGTGCTCGCGTCCACGCCGAGGGCGGTCAGCACGGAGACGACCGCGGTGGCCGAGGCGGCCACGACACGGTCCGGGGAGGGGCTGTAGGAGGTGGCGACGCCGTACAGGGCGGCGAGTCGCGTCAGGTCCTCGGAGGGCGGGTCGGCCGGCTCGGGTGCGGTCATCTACGGCCTCGGCTGGTCCGGGACGAAGGCCGGCGGCTCGCTGGTGAGGGGGGTGGCCTCGGCGAGCGGCGGCTCACTGGTGAGGGGCTCGGCGTCGGGGAGCGGGGGCTCGCTGGTCAGCGGCAGCTCCGTGCACGTGCTCTCGGAGCTGAAGACGCAGTACATGGGGTCGTCGTGGTGGGGTTCGTCGAGGTCGGCGGACGGGTCCGCCACGGGTTTGGACGGGGCCGGGAGCGGGAGGAACGTCATCGCAGCCACGGGGGCCTCCTTGCCTGTACGGGTTCGGTGGGTCGTTGCAGCCCTACCCAGTCGCCGGGAAGGCAGACGCCCTGGGCCGAACATCGTGCTTCTGCTCACATTTCGCTCCCCTGCCCTGTTCCCGTACTCCGGCAAACCACGGCACACCGGCCACCGCCGTTGACACCTTCACCAGGGGGTGGTGGGCTCGTCCCGCCGGTCGGACACATCGGGAGGCGGCCAGTGGGACTGCGGCACGGGAAGCGGGCGGCGGCCCTGGCCATCGCCGTCGCCGCGTCGGGTCTCGGCCTCCCGCCCGCGGCGGTGGCCGCCCCGCCCGCGCCGGGTGCGACCGCGCGACCGGTCGCCGCCTCCCCCGCGCCGGACCTCTCGGTCTGGCCGCGCCCGCAGTCGCTGCGCCCCGGCGGCGCCCCGGTGACCGTGCCGCACGAGGTCGCGCTGATCGCCGGCCCGGGCACCGATCCGCACGCCCTGGACGCGCTGCGCGCGCTGCTGCGCCGGGCCGGTGCCCGCCGCATCACGGACGCGCCGGTGCCGGGCGCCCTGGTCGTACGCGCCCGGACGCAGCCGGCCCGCCCGGGCGACCGGCACGCCCTGCCCGCCGGGGGATACGAGCTGTCCGTCGGCCGCGGCGGCGTCCTGCTCACCGGCACGGGCGCGGACGGCCTGTTCCACGCCGTGCAGACCCTGCGGCAACTGCTGCGCCCGGACCGCGCGTTCACCGCGGCCGTCGTGCGCGACTGGCCCGGGAGCGCCGTACGCGGCATCACCGAGGGTTTCTACGGCACGGCGTGGACGCACCGGCAGCGGCTGGCGCAGCTGGACTTCATGGGGCGCACCAAACAGAACCGCTACCTGTACGCCCCCGGTGACGACCTGTACCGGCAGGCACGCTGGCGCGAGCCGTACCCGCAGCGGCGGCGGGCTCAGTTCCGCGAACTGGCCGCACGGGCGGAGCGCAACCACGTGACGCCCGCCTGGGCGGTGGCCCCGGGCCAGGCGATGTGCTTCTCCTCGGACGCGGACGTGCGGGCGCTGACCCGCAAGCTGGACGCGATGTGGGTGCTGGGCTTCCGGGCCTTCCAGCTGCAGTTCCAGGACGTCAGCTACAGCGAGTGGCACTGCGAGGCGGACGCCGGACGGTTCGGCTCGGGAGCGCGGGCGGCGGCGCGGGCCCAGGCCCGGGTGGCGAACGAGGTGGCCCGGCACCTCGCCCGCCGCCACCCCGGCGCCGCCGCCCCCTCCCTCATGCCGACCGAGTACTACGAGGACGGCTCGACCGTGTACCGGCGGGCGCTGGCGGACGCGCTGGACGAGGGCGTCGAGGTGGCGTGGACGGGCGTCGGCGTGCTGCCCCGCACCATCACCGGCCGCGAACTGGCCACCGCCCGCGAGGCGTTCGGGCATCCGCTGGTCACCATGGACAACTATCCGGTCAACGACTACGACCCCGGCCGCCTCTTCCTCGGCCCCTACCGGGGCCGGGAACCGGCCGTCGCGACCGGCTCGGCCGGGCTGCTCGCCAACGCCATGCAGCAGCCGGAGGCCTCCCGCATCCCGCTGTTCACCGCGGCCGACTTCGCCTGGAACCCGCGCGCCTACCGGCCCGCGGCGTCCTGGCGCGCGGCGATCGCCGACCTGGCGGGCGGGGACCGGCGGCGCGAGCAGGCCCTGGCCGCGCTCGCCGGGAACGACGCCTCGTCGGTGCTGGACGCCCGGGAGTCGGCGTACCTGCGGCCGCTGACGGAGGCGTACTGGGCGTCCCGGGCGGCCGGTGGCCCGCGGCGGGACGACGCGGCGGCCGGGCTGCGCGCGGCCTTCACCGTGCTGCGCGAGCTGCCGCAGCGCCTGGCGGGCACCGGCCTGGCCGCCGAGGTGGCCCCCTGGTCCGGGCAGCTCGCCCGCTACGGCGAGGCGGGCACGGCCGCACTGGACATGCTGGACGCGCAGCGCGCGGGCGACGCGGCGGCGGCCTGGAGGGCGTACCGCCGGATCGGGGAGCTGCGGTCCGCGCTGGGCGGCGCGCGGGCCGAGGTCGGCACGCAGGTGCTCGACCCCTTCCTCCAGCGGGCGCAGAAGTCCTACACGGCCTGGTCGGGCGTCGACCACGAGCCGCCCCGGGCCCCCGGCGACGGACGCACCCTGCGCTTCCCGGGGCCCCGGGCGCTGACGGCCGTGACGGTGCTGACCGACCCGGGCACGGCCGGTGCCGTCGAGGTGCGCGTGCCGGGCCGGGGCTGGCGCGAGGCGGGACGGCTGGACGGCTCGGGCGCGACCGAGATCCGCCTGCCGGGCCGGGACCGGGCCGGGCGAGAGGGGCCCGGCATCGGGCAGGTCGACGCCGTGCGGGTCGCCGGGGCCGAGCCGTCCCGCGTCCGGCACCTCGTGCCGTGGTTCGGCGACTCCCCCGCGGTCTCTCTGGGGCTGGCCCGCGACCACGTGGACGTCGAGACCGGCCGCACGGAGAAGCTGACGGTCCGGCTCGGCTCCCTGCGCCCGGCCGGCGCCCGCGGCCGGCTCACCGTCGAGGCGCCCGAGGGCGTACGGGTGCGGGCGCCCCGGGGCGAGCTGGAGGTCCCGCGCGGTGCGGCGGCGGAGGTGCCCGTCGAGGTCACGGTGGAGCGCGGCAGGCCGATGCGGCCGCACGAGGTCCGGCTGCGCTTCGGGGACGCCTCCCGCACGCTCACCGTCCGGGCCGTCCCGCCCACCGGGGGTGCGGACCTCGCGCGCGCCGGCTCGGCGCGGTCCTCCGGCGACGAGACACCCGCCTTCCCCGCGCCCGCGGCGAACGACGGCGATCCGTCCACCCGCTGGTCCTCGCCGGTGGACGACGGCGCCTGGTGGCAGGTCGAACTGCCGCGCCCGGCCCGCATCGGGCGCGTGGTCCTGAACTGGCAGGACGCCCACCCCTCGGCCTACCGCGTCGAGGTCTCCGCCGACGGCCGCCGCTGGCGCACGGCCGCGTCGGTACGGGAGGGCCGGGGCGGCCGGGAGAGCGTCCGCATGGACGAGCGGGACGTGCGCTTCCTGCGCGTCCAGGGCGAGGAACGAGCGACACCGTACGGCTACTCGCTGTGGTCCGTGGAGGCGTACGCGGTCACCCCATGACCCCCGCACGGCCCCGGTCGCGCACTTCCCCGGGCCCGACTATTCACTCAGTACATGTACTCAGTGCATAATGATCGCCATGAGCACCCGCCACATCCTGCTGGGCCTGCTCGCCACGGGTCCGAGTCACGGCTACGACCTGAAGCGACGCCATGACGAACGCTTCCCGCAGGCGCGTCCGCTGGCCTACGGGCAGGTGTACACGACACTGCAACGCCTGGTCCGGGACGGCCTCGCCGAGGTCGACGGCACCGACTCGGACGGCGGCCCCGAGCGGACCCGCTACCGCGCCACCGGCGAGGGGGCGCGCGAACTGGCCCGCTGGGCCGGTCAGATCGCCCCGCCCGCCCCGTTCGTGGCCAACGAGATCTTCGCCAAGGTCGTCGTCTCCATCCTCTCGGGCGGCGACCCGGCCGGATACCTGGACGCCCAGCGCACCGCCCACAAGGAGCGGATGCGGGAGCTGACGGCGCTCAAGGCCACCGAGGGAGCCGACCTCGCGACCGTGCTCTCGGCGGACTACGCCCTCACCCACCTCGACGCCGACCTCCGCTGGATGAACACCACGGCGGCCCGGCTCACCACCCTGACCGCGGAGGTCGACGCAGTATGAACGAACCCGTGCCACTCCTCACGGCCCGCGACCTCACCAAGGCGCACGGCAGGACACCCGCCCTGCGCGGCGCGTCGCTCCGGCTGCACGCGGGCGAGATCCTGGCCGTGACGGGCGCCAGCGGCAGCGGCAAGTCGACCCTGCTGCACTGCCTGGCCGGCATCGTCCGCCCGGACGCGGGCTCCGTGACCTACGACGGACAGCGGCTGGAGGACCTGCCCGAGAAGCGGCTGAGCGAACTGCGGCGCACCGAGTTCGGCGTGGTGTTCCAGTTCGGCCAGCTCATCCCCGAGCTGACGGCCCTGGACAACGTCGCCCTGCCCCTGCTCCTGGCCGGCACCGGCCGGGCCCCCGCCCGGGACCTGGCCGCGCAGTGGCTGGAGCGCTTCGGCGTGCGCGGGCAGGGCGAGTCCCGCCCGGGCGAGCTGAGCGGCGGTCAGGCACAGCGGGTCGCCCTGGCCCGGGCCCTGGTCACCGGCCCGAGGGTCGTCTTCGCCGACGAGCCGACCGGAGCCCTGGACTCCCTGTCCGCCGAGCAGGTGATGACGGCTCTGGTGCGCACCGCCCGCGCGTCGGGCACGGCGGTGCTGCTGATCACCCACGACGCCCAGGTGGCGGCGTACGCGGACCGTGAGGTCCAGTTGCGCGACGGGGCCGTGGCGGCGCTCGGGGTGACGGCATGAGGTCACTGAACGCGGATCTGCGGCTCGCCTGGCAGCTCACGCGCGGTGCGGACCGCGGGGAGCGGTGGCGGGCCGCCCTCACGGCGGCGGGGGCCGCGCTGGCGACGGCGTTCGCCCTCGCGGCCGCCGCCCTGGCGTCGCTGCGCGGCAGCCGGTCGATCCCGTTCGCCGCGGGGGTCCTGGACCAGCCCGGCACCCGGTCCGGAGTGGTCCTGGGGCTGGTGCTCCTGCTCCTGCCCGTGCTGGGCTTCCTCGGCCAGTGCGCCCGGATCGGGGCCGTGCACCGCGACCGGAGACTCGCCGGCCTGCGGCTCGCCGGGGCCACGCCCTGGCAGGTGCGGCGCATCGCCGCGCTGGAGACCGGGCTCGCCTGCGCGCTCGGCTCGGCGGTGGCCACCGTGCCCTCGGTGCTGCTGCTGCCGCGCCTGTGGGACGCGCCCACCGCGCCGGCCTGGGCCGGCGTCGTCCTGGTCGCGGTCACGGTGCCCGTGCTGGGCGCCACGGCGGGTGCCCTGGCGCTGCGCCGGGTCGTGGCGTCGCCGCTCGGCTCGGTGCGCCGGACCGGGCCGGACGACGGCCGGGGCTCGGGGCTGCTGTTCCTGTGCGGTCTTCTGCTCGCCGCCGTGGCCGCGCTGCTGACCGCCGCCACCGCCTCGGACGCCCCGCACCGGTCGTCCGGGGGGCCGCCGCTGCCGCTGGCGGGGGTGATCCTCGCGGTCGGCGCGGGCGCGGTGTGGCTGTCCGGTGCCACCGCCCGGGTCGTCGGTCGGATCCTGGCCGGCCGGGCCCGCTCCGCGGCCGCCCTGATCGCCGCGGAACGGCTGCGCGAGGACCCCTGGTCGGCCGCCCGCACGCACGCGGCCGTGCTGCTGGTGACGGCCGCCGGGACCGGCTTCCTGGGCATCCGGCAGGTGCTGGCCGACGCCGTGCGCGACCGGCCCGACGCCTCCTACTACCTCGCCGGCCTGAACCTCACCGGCGCCGCCGTCGCGATCGCCCTCGCGATCACCCTGTCCGGCCTCGCCGTCGGCACCGCCGAGTCGCTGGCCACCCGCCGCCGGGGCCTCGCCGCACAGGCCGCCGCGGGCGTGCCGCAGGCGGTGCTCGGCCGCGCCCTGCTGCTGGAGACCGCCCTGCCCCTGACCCCCGCGGTGCTGCTCGCGGGGCTCGGGGGGACCGCCATCGGTGTCCGGTACGCCGCACTCGCCGACGAGGCGGTGCCCTGGGCGTCCGCCCTGTTCCCCGTGGCCGTCCTCGCCGCCTGCCTGCTCGCCGCGGCCACCTCGCTGCCCCTGCTGCGCCGCACGGTGCGCCCCGGGGAGCTGCGGTACGCGTAAGGGCGTGCGAAGGCACCGGGCCCACCCGGAGACGCCGGTCCCGGGGGAACGGGGGTTCCCCGGGACCGGATCCGTGCCGGGGCGCCGACACGAAGACCCGGATCGTCAGGCGGAAATGCCGTCGATCCGGGCCAGGGCGTCGTCCGCTCCGTACGGCTGCAAGTACGGCAGCCAGCGCGGATCCCGATGGCCGGTTCCGATGATGCGCCAGGCCAGGCCCGAGGGCGGGGCGGGTTTGTGGCGCAGCCGCCAGCCGATCTCGACGAGATGGCGGTCGGCCTTGACGTGGTTGCAGCGACGGCAGGACGCGACGACGTTGTCCCAGACGTGCTTGCCCCCGCGGCTGCGCGGGATGACGTGGTCGACGCTGGTTGCGACGCCACCGCAGTACATGCACCGGCCCCCGTCGCGGGCGAACAGCGCCCGGCGGGTCAGAGGAACGGGCCCCCGGTAGGGGACCCGCACGAAACGCTTGAGCCGGACCACGCTGGGTGCGGGGACTGTGACGGTCGCGCTGTGCAGATAGGCGCCGGACTCCTCGAGGCAGACGGCCTTGTTCTCGAGGACGAGGACGAGCGCGCGGCGGAGCGGTACGACGCCGAGCGGCTCGTACGACGCGTTGAGGACCAGGACATGCGGCACGGGTGCCTCCTTGGACGCCGGCGGCGCGTGGCTCGCGCCGGGACGATTCGTAGCCAGTTTCCCCTCATGGCTGGTGGAAGCGCCACCATGTCCCCGTAACGGGCTGGGAGTGTTTTCGACCACATCGGACGCCTGCCCGGGGACGTGGCCTGTTCAAGCCCAGGTGAGCACCGTCTCTCCTTCACACATTCGCCGGGACCACACACAATGCCCCGTTAGTGTGGTGGTTCTGCCCCTTCGGTGACCCAGCCGTGACCTTCGACCCCCCGGAACCGCCGCACCGGGGCAGACCGCTGCACCTGGAGGTACCTGCCGTGTCCTTGTCCGTTGCGGACGCCGTCCTGTGGGCCGCCGGCCCGTCCCCGTCGCCGACCCCCTCGGAGACGGAGTCCCCGAGAGTGCCCTCGCTGGAGGACGCCCAGGAGAGCGCGACGAACGCCGCCGGCTGGGTGGAGCAGAACTGGTCGACGTGGCTCGCGATCGGCCTGCGCGTGCTGCTGATCCTGGTGATAGCGGCGGTGCTGCGGGTAGCGGTGCGCCGGGCGATCACCAAGCTCATCGACCGGATGAGCCGCACCGGGCAGACGGTGGACGGTGCCGGACTGGGCGGCCTGCTGGTCAACGTCGAACGCCGCCGCCAGCGGTCGCAGGCGATCGGCTCGGTGCTGCGCTCGGTGGCCAGCTTCCTGATCATGGGCACCGCGGCCCTGATGATCCTCTCCGCGTTCAACATCAACCTGGCCCCGCTGCTGGCGTCCGCCGGTGTGGCCGGTGTGGCGATCGGTTTCGGCGCCCGCAACCTCGTCACGGACTTCCTGTCCGGCGTCTTCATGATCCTGGAGGACCAGTACGGCGTCGGCGACTCCATCGACGCGGGCGTGGCCTCCGGCGAGGTGATCGAGGTGGGCCTGCGGGTGACCAAGCTGCGCGGCGAGGGCGGCGAGATCTGGTACGTCCGCAACGGCGAGGTCAAGCGCATCGGCAACCTCTCGCAGGGCTGGGCGACGGCCAACGTGGACGTCACCGTGCACGCCGGGGAGGACCTGGACAAGGTCAAGGCCACGCTGGACGAGGTGGCCGAGAAGATGGGCGCCGAGGAACCCTGGAACGAGCTGCTGTGGGGCCCGGTCGAGGTCCTGGGCCTGGACAGCGTGCTGCTGGACTCGATGGTCGTGCGCATCTCCGCCAAGACCATGCCGGGCAAGTCGCTGACCGTGGAGCGCGAGCTGCGCTGGCGCGTCAAGCGGGCCTTCGACGCGGCCGACATCCGGATCGTCGGCGGTGCCACGGCCACGGTCGAGGAGGCCGCGGCCGACCCGACGGCCGCGATGGCGGCCCCCTCGGTCTACGCGAACGCCGCGTCCCCGCAGTCGGCGGCGGCCTCACCGCTCACCCCGCCCGCGCCCACCAGCACCACGAAGTAGCGACCGACCCCTGACGAGGGCGGCACCCGGCGGTCCGGGTGCCGCCCTCCGGCGTGTGGGCGCGCCGGCGCGCCCGCCCTCCATGCCCGCACTCCGGCATGCCCGCACTCCGGCCGACTGACCCTCTTGACGCTCTCCCGGCGACGGGCATACGTTCCTCCCCACCGAATAGGAAACTTTCCTAACAGTGATCAGGGGAGCGGGCCTCCCGATGGACTTCCCCACCGGATCACTGAGAGGCTGAGCAGCCGAAGGGCAGGTGTGGACACGCATGGCAGGAACCGCCGGAACGCCGGGCACCCCGCGCGTCCTGCGCGCCATGAACGACCGGGCCGCCCTGGACCTGCTGCTGGAGCACGGGCCGCTCTCGCGCACCCGGATCGGCAAACTCACCGGCCTGTCGAAGCCGACCGCCTCCCAGCTCCTGGCCCGCCTGGAGGCGGCCGGCCTGGTCCTGGCCACCGGCACCACCGAGGGCCGCCCCGGCCCGAGCGCCCAGCTCTACGAGGTCAACCCCGCGTCCGGCCACGCCGCCGGACTCGACGTCACCCCCCAGCGGATCCTCGCCGCGGTCGCCGACATCACCGGCCGCACGGTCGGCCGCTTCGAACTGCCCACCCCCGGCCGCCGCGCCGCCACCCCGGTCGTCCAGCAGGTCACCGACGCCCTGGACGGCGCGGTGAAGGCGGCGGGCCTGGCCCGGGACGACGTCCACCGCCTGGTCATCGGCACCCCCGGCGCCTTCGACCCCACCACGGGCCGACTGCGCTACGCCTCCCACCTGCCCGGCTGGCACTCCCCCACCCTGCTGGACGAACTCGCCGCCGCCCTGCCGATGCCGTTCGAGTACGAGAACGACGTCAACCTGGTCGCCCTCGCCGAGCAGCGCCTCGGGGCGGCCCGGGGCCACACCGACTTCGTGCTGCTGTGGAACCAGGAGGGCCTGGGCGCCGCCCTGGTGCTCGGCGGCCGGCTGCACCGCGGCTGGACCGGCGGCGCCGGCGAGGTCGGCTTCCTGCCGGTCCCGGGCACGCCCCTGGTCCGCAAGGTCACCAAGGCCAACAGCGGCGGCTACCAGGAGCTGGCCGGCTCCCAGGCCGTCCCCCGCCTGGCCCGGGAGCTCGGCATCGAGGACATCCCGCAGGGCCCCTACGCCGAGGCCGCCGCCCGGCTCGTGACCCGGGCCGCACAGACCGGCGACGGACCGCACCGCGAGCTGCTGCGCGCCTACGCGACCCGGCTGGCCACCGGTCTGGCCTCCCTGGTGTCGGTGCTGGACCCCGAGCTGGTGGTGCTGAGCGGCGCCGCCCTCACCTCGGGCGGCGAGCCGCTGCGCGCCCTGGTCCAGGCCGAACTGGAGGAACTGGCCGCCTCGCGCCCCCGTCTGGTCGTGGGCGACGTCCGTGAACACCCCGTGCTGCGCGGGGCGCTGGAGAGCGCCCTCGCGACCACCCGCGACGAGGTCTTCGACACCTCCCGCTAGCCCCACCCCCCTTCCCGCGTCCCCTCCTCACCCGTGCCCCAGGGAGCTTCGCCATGCCCAGAATGCCCCGGAAAGCGGCCCTCGTGCTCGCCGCGTCCGCCTCCGTCGCCCTCCTCGCCACCGCCTGCACCGGCCAGTCCGACGCCGGCGCGAACGACGACGCGTCCAAGGAGACGACCCTCACCTTCTGGCACGCCTGGAGCGCGCCCTCGGAGGTGAAGGCCGTCGAGAACCTGGTCGCCGGCTTCGAGAAGGCGCACCCGAACATCCACGTCGACGTCGTCGGCAACATGACCGACGACAAGATCAACCAGTCGCTGCGCGCCGGCGGGGCCAAGGCCCCGGACGTGATCTCGTCGTTCACCACGAACAACGTCGGCAAGTTCTGCTCCTCGGGCGCGCTGGTGGACCTCAACCCGTTCTTCGAGAAGTCGGGCGTCGACCCGGAGAAGACCTTCCCGAAGGCCATGAACGAGTACACGCAGTTCGAGGGCAACCGCTGCGCGGTCCCCCTGCTCGGTGACGCCTACGGCCTCTACTACAACAAGACGGCGTTCAAGAAGGCCGGCGTCACCGCCCCGCCGAAGACCTGGTCGGAGTTCGAGCGGGTCGCGAAGAAGCTGACGATCCCCCAGGGCGACTCGTACAAGCAGCTCGGCTTCATGCCGAACTACCACGGCTGGGAGACCACCACCGAGCACTACCTCGGCCAGTTCTCCCCCACGTACTTCGACAAGGACGGCAAGTCGAACGTCGGCAAGGACCCGGCGTTCGCCCGGGCCTTCACCGTCCAGAAGAAGCTCGTCGACACGCTCGGCGGCTACCGCAAGCTGGAGACCTACCGCTCCAAGCTCGGCGACGAATGGGGCCCCAAGCACCCCTTCCACACCGGCCAGGTCGCCATGCAGCTCGACGGCGAGTGGCGCCTGGGCATGGCCCTGGACACCAAGCCCACGTTCGACATCGGCGTGGCCCCGCTGCCCGTCCCCGACGACCAGGCCGACCAGTACGGCAAGGGCTACATCACCGGCACGATCGCCGGCATCGCCGCGACGAGCAAGAAGCAGAACGCGGCCTGGGAGCTGGTGAAGTACATGACCACGGACACGGACGCGGTGGTGGACTTCTCCAACGCCATCCACAACGTGCCCTCGACACTGGCAGCCCTGAAGTCCCCGAAGCTCACGTACGACCCGCGCTTCAAGACGTTCCTGGAGATCGCGGCGAACCCGGACTCCACCACCGCTCCCGCCTCCGTCAACGGCGGCGTCTACCTCACCACCGTCCAGGAGTTCGGCTACGCCTACGAGAGCGGCAAGGCGACCGACCTCAAGGCGGGCCTGAAGAAGGCGGCCGCGCAGATCGACACGGACATCGCGCAGGCGAAGTAGCCCATGAGCACCTCCACACTGCGGGCGAAACACCGCCGCTCGGCCCTGCGCACCCTCGCCTTCCTCTCCCCCTGGCTGATCGGCTTCACGGTCTTCTTCGCCTACCCGCTGATCTCCACCGTCTACTTCTCCTTCATGCGCTACGACGGCTTCAAGCCGCCGGTGTGGGCGGGCACGAAGAACTGGGTCTACGTCTTCGAGCACTACCCCCTGTTCTGGCCCGCCCTGCGCAACACCCTGTGGCTGGTCGTCGTCATGGTCACGCTCCGGGTCGCCTTCGGCCTGGGCGTGGGCCTGCTGATCACCAAGATCAGGACGGCCACGGGTGTCTTCCGCACCCTCTTCTACCTGCCGTACCTGGCCCCGCCCGTGGCGGCCACGATGGCCTTCGCGTTCCTGCTCAACCCCGGCACCGGCCCGGTCAACTCCCTGCTGGAGAGGATCGGGCTGCCCACCCCCGGCTGGTTCAACGACCCCGTCTGGTCCAAGCCGGCCCTCACCCTGCTGGCGCTGTGGGGCATCGGCGACCTGATGGTCATCTTCATGGCCGCCCTGCTCGACGTGCCGAAGGAGCAGTACGAGGCGGCCGAACTGGACGGCGCGGCCCCGTGGCAGCGCTTCCGCTACGTGACGCTGCCGAACATCTCGCCGATCGTCATGTTCGCGGTCGTCACCGGCGTGATCCAGACGATGCAGTACTACACCCAGCCACTGATCGCCGGGAAGGTCGCGTCGGGCGTGATCCAGGGCGCGGGAACGCAGTTCGAGCCCGGCTACCCCGACAAGTCGACCCTCACCCTGCCCCAACTCGTCTACAACCTGGGCTTCCAGCGCTTCGACTACGGCTCGGCCTGTGTGGTCGCCCTGGTCCTCTTCGCCCTCTCCATGGCCTTCACGGCCCTCCTGATGCGCCGCCGGGGCGGCCTGATCCAGGCAGGTGAACGATGACGCAGGTGCTCGACAAGCCCCTGGAGCTGACGACACCCCCGTCGCCGGCCCACCGCACGGCCCACCGCCGGGCCCTGCTGGAGTGGATCGCGATCCACTCCCTCGGCATCGCGGCGGCCCTCTTCTTCACGCTCCCGTTCGTCTTCGTCCTCCTCACCTCCCTCATGAGCGACAGCCAGGCGCTCAGCCGCGACCTGATCCCGCACACCTGGGAGTGGGGCAACTACGCCAAGGTCCTCGACACCCCCGGCTTCCTCACCTGGTGGAAGAACACCCTGATCTACGCGGGCCTGGGCACGGTCCTCACGGTCGTCTCCTCGATCCCCGTGGCCTACGCCCTGGCCAAGTTCCGCTTCCGGGGCCGGAATCTGGCGCTGATGCTGGTCATCTCGATGATGATGCTGCCGCCGCAGGTCGTCGTCATCCCGATGTACCTGTTCTGGGCGAAGCAGCTGGACCTGTCCGGCTCGCTCTGGCCGCTGATCATCCCCATGGCGTTCGGCGACGCGTTCTCGATCTTCCTGCTGCGCCAGTTCCTGACGACGATCCCCGACGAGTACGTGGACGCGGCCAAGGTCGACGGCTGCGGCGATCTGCGCACGCTGCTGAAGGTCGTTCTGCCGATGGCCAAGCCGGGCATTGCCGCGGTGGCCCTCTTCCAGTTCTTCTACGCGTGGAACGACTACTTCGGCCCGCAGATCTACGCCTCGGAGAACCCCGGCGCGTGGACCCTGTCCTACGGCCTGGAGTCGTTCAAGGGCGCCCATCACACCGACTGGAACCTCACCATGGCCGCCACCGTGCTGGTCATGGCCCCCGTGATCCTCGTGTTCTTCTTCGCCCAGAAGGCGTTCGTCGAGGGCGTCACGCTCACCGGAGTAAAGGGTTAGACATGAAACTCACCGTGGTCGGCGGAGGCTCGACCTACACCCCCGAACTCGTGGACGGCTTCGCCCGCCTGAGGGACACCCTGCCCGTCGGGGAGCTGGTCCTGATGGACCCGGACGAGGACCGCCTGGACCTCGTGGGCGGCCTGGCCCGCCGCATCTTCGCCCGCCAGGGCCACCCCGGCCGCATCACCACCACCACCGACCTGGACGCGGCGGTGGACGGCGCGGACACCGTCCTGCTGCAACTGCGCGTGGGCGGCCAGGCCGCCCGCGAACAGGACGAGACCTGGCCCCTGGAGTGCGGGTGCGTGGGCCAGGAGACCACGGGCGCCGGCGGCCTGGCGAAGGCCCTGCGCACGGTCCCGGTGGTGCTGGACATCGCGGACCGCGTCCGCCGCACCAACCCCGGCGCCTGGATCATCGACTTCACCAACCCCGTCGGCATCGTGACCCGCGCCCTGCTCCAGGCCGGTCACCGGGCGATCGGCCTGTGCAACGTGGCGATCGGCCTGCAGCGCAAGTTCGCGGCCCTGCTCTCGCTGGAGCCGTCCGAGCTCCACCTGGACCACGTCGGCCTCAACCACCTGACCTGGGAGACGGCCGTGCGCCGCGGCGGCCCCGAGGGCGAGGACGTCCTGCCGGAGCTGCTGACCCGGCACGGTGACACCGTCGCCGCCGACCTGCGCCTGCCCCGCCCCCTCCTCGACACGCTGGGCGTCGTCCCCTCCTACTACCTGCGCTACTACTACGCACACGACGAGGTCGTGCGGGAACTGGGCGGCAAGCCCTCCCGCGCCGCCGAAGTGGCCGCCATGGAGAAGCAGTTGCTGACGCTGTACGCCGATCCGGCCCTCGACGAGAAGCCGGAGCTGCTGGCGAAGCGGGGCGGTGCCTTCTACTCGGAGGCGGCCGTCGACCTGGCCGCCGCCCTGCTGGGCGGGGCGGGCAGCCCCTACCAGGTGGTGAACACGCACAACAACGGCACGCTGCCCTTCCTGCCGGACGACGCGGTCATCGAGGTGCAGGCCGCGGTGGGCGCCAAGGGCGCCTCCCCGCTGCCGGTCGCGCCGGTGGACCCGCTGTACGCGGGCCTGATGGCGGCCGTCACGGCCTACGAGGACCTGGCCCTGCAGGCGGCCCTGCACGGCGGCCGGGAGCGGGTCTTCCGCGCGCTGCTCGCCCATCCCCTGGTGGGCCAGTACGCGTACGCCGAGCAGCTCACCGACCGGCTGATCGCGCACAACCGGGAGCACCTGGCGTGGGCGTGAGCGCGCACGTCCTCGCCATCGACGCGGGCAACAGCAAGACCGACGTCGCGGTCGTGTCAGCGGACGGGGAGGTGCTGTCCACGGCACGCGGCGGCGGCTTCCGCCCGCCGGCGGTGGGCGTCGGGACGGCCGTGCGCGGGCTCGCCGCGACCGTCGACCGGGCCCTGGCCGAGGCCGGGCTCGCCTCGGTCGGCCACGTCTCGGCCTGCCTGGCCAACGCCGACTTCCCCGTCGAGGAGGAGGAGCTGGCCGAGGCGTTGCGCACGCGCGCGTGGGGCGCGAGCGTGACGGTCCGCAACGACACCTTCGCCATCCTGCGGGCGGGAGTCACCGAACCGCGGGGGGTCGCGGTCGTCTGCGGCGCCGGCATCAACTGCGTCGGCATGCGCCCCGACGGCCGCACGGCCCGCTTCCCCGCGATCGGCAGGATCTCCGGCGACTGGGGCGGCGGCTGGGGGCTGTCCGAGGAGGCCCTGTGGCACGCCGCGCGCGCGGAGGACGGCCGGGGCGGCCCGACCGCCCTGTCCCGCACCCTGCCCGCGCACTTCGGCCTGGCCTCGATGCACGCCCTCATCGAGGCGCTGCACCTGGAGCGCGTGCCCGCCTCCCGGCGCCACGAGCTGGCCCCGGTCCTGTTCGCCACGGCTTCCGAGGGCGATCCCGTGGCCCGGGCGATCGTGGAACGCCAGGCGGAGGAGGTGGTCGCCATGGCGGTGGTGGCCCTGACCCGCCTGGACCTCCTGTCCGAACCCGCCCCGGTCCTGCTGGGCGGCAGCGTCCTGGCGGCCCGGCACCCCCAACTGAACGACCACATCGACCGCTTGCTGGCCGACCGGGCCCCCAAGGCGGTCCCGCAGGTGGTCACCGCCCGCCCGGTCCTCGGCGCGGCCCTGCTGGGCCTGGACCGGCTGGGGGCACCGGAGGGGGCGCAGGAGCGGCTGCGGGCGCACTACGGCGTGTGAGCCGCACGCGCGGGCAGGTGCCGGGCTCGCCGCACGGGAACCGAACCCCTCTTCCGGACGTGTACCTGGGCGAGGGGTGGCGCTCCACGCTGCGATCCGATCAAGATCGGGCAAGGCCGGTGCGGATGTCGGTCCCGGCAGCGATACTTGCCGCGACGGATGACCATGGGGGAGGTCACAGTGACACACACGCCGCGGGGCAGCACACCGCCACCACCGGGTCCGAGCCTGCCCGTCCTGCCGCCCGTTCCGGCGCAGCCGGCCCCGCCGGCCCGGCCCCCCGCCGGTCCCGCCGCGGCCTCCCGTCCGTCCTCCCCGCCCTCCCCGGCCGGCCCTCCCCGCCGCACCGCCTTCGCCGAGGGCGCGGAGCGCCTGCGCGCCGCCGCCACCACGGAACCGGGCCGCCTGCGCATCATCGGGGCGCTCCTCGCCGCCCTCGTCGTCGCCTTCGGCGCCGTCAGCGCCTGGCAGATGACCGGCCGCGCGGCCGCCGCCGACGACGTCCTCACCAGCAGCCAGCCCCTCAGCTCCGACGCGGCCGACATCTACCGGTCCCTCGCGGACGCCAACACCGCCGCCTCCAGCGGCTTCCTGGCCGGCGGGCAGGAGTCGGCGGCCTCCCGCGACCGCTACGAGAAGGACATCCGCACGGCCGCGGAGAAGCTGGTCAACGCGGCCGCCGCGTCGGAGCCGGGCTCACCGTCCGCCCGCACGATCGCCGAACTCAACCGGCTGCTGCCCGAGTACAAGGGCCTGGTCGAACGCGCGCGCACGTACAACCGGCAGGGCTTCCCGGTGGGCGGCGCCTATCTGCGCTACGCCAACGAGAAGATGCAGCAGCGGATGCTCCCGGCCGCGGAGGACCTGTACACGAAGGAGAACCAGCGGCTGCGGGCGGACTACGCGGACGCCACGCCCTACCCCTGGGCGGCGATCGCCCTCGGCGTCCTCGCCCTGGCCGCCCTCGCCTGGGCCCAGCACCGCAGCTACCGGCGCACCAACCGCGTCCTGAACCACGGCCTGGTCGCGGCCACCGCCACCGCGGCGATCGTCCTGCTCTGGCTCGTCGCCGGCCACGGCATCGCCCGCTCCGGCCTGAACGACTCCTACGACCACGGCGTCCGCTCCCTGAACGTCCTGCACGACGCGCGCATCGCCTCCCTGAAGGCCCGGGGCAACGAGAACCTCACCCTGGTGGCCCGCGGCGCGGAGACGAAGAAGGTCGGCGGGAAGACCTACGACGCCTACGACTTCGACTTCGGCGCGGACATCGGAGCGCTGGGCGCCCGTCTGGAGGCGGCGCGGAAGCTCGCCGACGACGTGACGGGCAGGAAGCCCGTCACGACGGCGCTGGGCAACATGGAGGAGTGGAAGAAGCGCCACGCCGCGGCCCGTGAGCAGGACGAGCACGGCAACTACCAGCAGGCGCTGGACCGGGTGATCGGCACCGAGGGCGCGACCGGTGAGTGCTTCGACAGCGTCGACGCGAACCTGCGCACGGCACTCGTGCACGAGGAGAGGGAGTTCGAGCGTGCGGCCGCGGGCGGCCGGGACGCGCTGACCGGGCTGCCGGCCGGGGCCGCCGTCCTCGCCCTCCTCGGCGCCGCGGGAGCGGTCCTGGGCATCGGCCGCAGGCTGTCGGAGTACCGGTGAACGGGCCACGGGCGAAAGGAGGCACGACCGTGCGAGCAGGACGTGTGCGCACCGCTCTCAGAGGCTGGGGCGGAGTGACGGCGATGGCGGTCGTCTGCGCCCTGGTGGCGTTCGTCGCCCTGTGCCTGCCCCGGAAGGCCGTCACGGCGGACGGCACCGGGCCCGCCGGGACCACCGCCACCGCGGACATCGCCCGAGCCGGCGTCGAGGAGGACTGCGAGGCCCCGGAGAAGCAGACGCTCTCCCCCTCCGGCGACGACGGCGACACCATCGCGGCCATCAAGAGCCGTACGGGCGAGAAGCGCAAACTGGTCGTCGGCGTCGACCAGAACAGCTACCGCTGGGGCTACCGCGACCCCAACGGCGGCGAGTCGGGCGAGCTGGAGGGCTTCGACATCGACCTCGTGCACCGCATCGCCGAGGAGATACTCGGCGACCGGGACGCGGTGCAGTTCAAGGCGATCCCCACCGACCAGCGCATCCCGGCGATCCAGGACGGCCGCGTCGACATGGTGGTCCGCACCATGACCATCAACTGCGACCGCATCCGGGACGTCGCCTTCTCCGCGCCGTACTTCAAGACCGGCCAGCAGGTCCTGGCGCCCAAGTCGTCGCCCGTGAAGGGCTACGACGACACGCTCGCGGGCCGCAGGATCTGCACGGCGGCGGGCTCCACGGCGTACGCCAAGCTGGAGGCGGACCGGAAGGACGGCCGGCTCCCCGCCGGCACGGACATCTCCACGACGGTCCCGAACCAGCTCGACTGCCTGGTCAGGTTGCAGCTCGGCGAGGTCGACGCCGTGGTCACCGACGGCGCGCTCGCCGCGAGCCAGGCGGCCCAGGACCCGACGGTCCAGCTCAAGGGTGAGGCCTTCACTGCCGAGTACTACGGCGTGGCCATGAAGAAGGGGGCGGACGACCTGGTACGCCGGGTCAACCGGATCCTGGTGGACTACCGCAAGGACGGCGACGACGGCTGGCAGGCCTCGTACCGCACATGGCTGTCCGCCACACTGGGCAAGGACGCGAAGAAGTCGGAACCCCCGGCACCGGAGTACCTCCGCACGAGCTGACCCGCACCGCGACCTACGACCAGGCCCCCGACCGGCACAACCGCAGCGAGAGGTGATCGATGGGCGTCACGGGACCCGCCGGGCCGGTGATGGACCGGGACGAGGTGGACCGTGCGCTGGCGCGGCTGGGCGCGGAGCACGAGGCGATCGAGACCTCGCTCCTCGCCCTGCAGGACCATGCGGGCCGCAGACTCCTGGAGGGCGCCGGGCTGA
The DNA here is from genome assembly GCF_055567995.1 of Streptomyces sp. NPDC026246. NCBI lineage: Bacteria > Bacillati > Actinomycetota > Actinomycetes > Kitasatosporales > Streptomycetaceae > Streptomyces > Streptomyces sp. NPDC026246. The sequence goes on from NZ_JBVHPJ010000002.1 coordinate 523,327, forward strand.
CCGGTGTCACCCGGGAGCGCTGGGCAGCCACGGATGCGTCGATCACGCTGCTGTGGACCTACTTCGACGCGTACACGGACGCGTTGCGCTCCGCCCGCGACATCCGCGCCCGGCGGCGCTGGTCGAGCCGTGAGGACCTGGTGGAGCTGACCGAGCTGCTGAACGGCGAGTCGGTCACCGTCCCGGGCGGCGCCGCGGCGGCGGCCAACGCGTCGGCCCCGCACGGCGGTTCGACGAAGCTCAGCGAGCGCTACTCGCTCGCCGGGCTGGTGGACCGGATGAACGAGCTGTACGCGACCAGTCTGGACGTGGTCGTCGCCGCGGACGCCGTGTGGTCGGCGCTGCCGGCCCGGATCGACCTGCTGGCCGCCGAACTCCAGCGCACCCGGCGGCTCGCGCACCCGGTCGGCGTGCGGCCCGGCGAGCATCCGGCGGGTGACGACCTGGAGCGCATCACCCGCACCCTGACCAGACTGCGCGAGCAGGTGATCTCCGACCCGCTGGCGTTCTGGGTGCCCGCCGAGGGCAGCTCGGCGCCGGGCGGCGGCCGCCCGGACACCACGGTGTACGACCGCGAGGCGCGGGCCCTGGAGGACGTGCGGCGGGAGATCGACGCGGTTCTGACGGTCCGTCAGGACGCCGAGACCAGAATCGTGAAGCTGCGGGACGTGCTCAGCCGCGCGGACCGCACCCTCGCCGAGGCGCGCACCGCCCGGGGCGAGGTACTGGCGAAGATCGCGGCGACGGAGGTGCCGGTGGTGAGCGGCCCGCCGACCGCACTGCAGGAACAGCTGGCGGCGGCCGCGGAGTACCGCAGGCAGGCCCAGTGGCACCGGCTCTCGCCGCTGCTGGAGGCGCTGGAGGAAAAGGCCGAGGACGAACTGCTGCGCGCCCGCGAGTCGTTGACCGCGGTCACCGCGCCGCTCGCGGTCCGCGCCGAGCTGCGCGGCCGGCTCGACGCGTACCGGGCGAAGGTGGCCCGGCACGGCCTCGCCGAGGACGCGCTGCTGGTGGAGCGGTACGAGAAGGCGCGCCGCATGCTGTGGAGCGCACCCTGCGACCTGCGCGCCGCCGAACAGGCCGTGCTGCGCTACCAGCACGCGGCGGCCGAGCTGCTCGGCGGCCCGCGGGTGCCGGACCACCGGGGCGGGCCCGAGGACGACCGGAGGGGGCCGGACGCATGAGCGACCAGGGGAAGTCGATGAGCCGGGCACCGCACGCGCCGCCCGGCCCGTCCGGGCGCGCCTGCCAGCGCCCCGGCTGCGACGGCGCGTACGAGGACGTGGGCGGCGGCGAACTGTACTGCGACACCTGCGGCCTGGCCCCGGTCGTCGCGGCCGGGGGCTCCTCCGCCGAGGGAGGCATGGTGGGTTCGTCCCCCACCGGTGTCACCGCGGAGGGCAGGAGCGGGTCCGCCGGCAGCCGCAGTGCGCGTACGTCCTCGCAGTCCTCGCGTTCCCGCCGCTCGGTCTCGGGCCGGCTGTCCCGCTCGGTCTCGGGCAGGTCCACGGGCCGCTCGGTGTCCGTGCGCAGCTCCGGGTCGGCCTCCGGCTCCGCCTCCCGGGCCCGGCTGGGCGCCGGGCTGGTGCAGGTGCCGCCGATCCCGCGGCCCGACCCGCGCGCGATGGTGCTGGACGACCCGGAGGTGCCCGAGCGCAAGCGGTTCTGCTCCCGGTCGGACTGCGGGGCCCCGGTGGGCCGTTCGCGCGGCGACCGGCCGGGCCGCACGGAGGGCTTCTGCACCAAGTGCGGACACCCGTACTCGTTCGTGCCGAAGCTGCGCACCGGTGACGTGGTGCACGGCCAGTACGAGGTGGTGGGCTGCCTCGCGCACGGCGGCCTGGGCTGGATCTACCTCGCCGTGGACCGCGCGGTCTCGGACCGCTGGGTGGTCCTCAAGGGCCTGCTGGACACGGGCGACCAGGACGCCATGGCGGCGGCGATCTCCGAGCGGCGCTTCCTCGCGGAGATCGAGCACGCCAACATCGTGCGGATCTACAACTTCGTGGAGCACCTGGACCAGCGCACCGGCTCCCTCGACGGCTACATCGTCATGGAGTACGTGGGCGGCAAGTCGCTCAAGGAGATCGCCAACGCCCGGCGCACCCCGCAGGGCCGCCGTGACCCGCTGCCGGTGGAGCAGGCGTGCGCGTACGGCATCGAGGCGCTGGAGGCGCTGGGGCACCTGCACAGCCGCAACCTGCTCTACTGCGACTTCAAGGTCGACAACGCCATCCAGACCGAGGACGAGCTGAAGCTGATCGACATGGGCGCGGTGCGCAGGATGGACGACGAGGAGTCGGCCATCTACGGCACGGTGGGCTACCAGGCGCCCGAGGTCGCCGAGACCGGTCCGTCCGTGGCGAGCGACCTGTACACGGTCGCCCGTACCCTCGCCGTGCTGACCTTCGACTTCCAGGGCTACACCAACGTCTACGCCGACTCCCTGCCCGACCCGGACCACATCGAGGTCTTCCGGCAGTACGAGTCCTTCTACCGGCTCCTGGTGCGCGCCACCGACCCCGATCCGGCCCGCCGGTTCGCCTCCGCGCAGGAGATGACCGAGCAGCTCACGGGCGTGCTGCGGGAGGTCGTCTCGCTCCAGACGGGCCGGGCCCGGCCCGCTCTGTCCACCCTGTTCGGTCCGGAACTGCGCGTGACGGACCCGGAGTTGTTCCCCCGGCTGGACGGCGAGGTGTCCCGGCTGGGCGCGCGTGCGACGGGGTCGGGACGCGCCCGCGGCGCCGCGCTCCCGGCCCGGCCGGCACCGGCCGTCGCCGCGCCCTCCGGTGGGGCCGGATCCGCCGCCGGGCTCGTCAAGCGGGTCGACACCCGCGCCGCCGCCCTGGCCCTGCCGGTGCCCCGGGTGGACCCGACCGACCCCAACGCCGGTTTCCTGGCGGGCCTGATGACCTCCGCCCCGGCCGAACTGCTCGGTGCCCTGGCGGCCGCGCCGGCCCCGTCGACCGAGACACGGCTGCGGCAGGTGCGGGCGCGGCTGGAGACCGGTGAGCAGGGTGTCGCGCTGGAGTCGCTGGCCGCCCTGGAGGGTGAACGGCCCGACGACTGGCGGGTGGTCTGGTTCCGGGGCCTGACCGCACTGGTCACGGGCGACGACGAGGGCGCCGCGCTGGCCTTCGACGCGATCTACGACGCCTTCCCCGGCGAGATCGCCCCGAAGCTGGCGCTGGGCCTGTGCGCGGAGGTGCTGGGCCAACTGGACAACGCGGCCGAGTACTACCGGCTGGTGTGGTCGACCGACCCGAGCCATGTGAGCGCCGCGTTCGGCCTGGCCCGTGTCCAGCTGGCGACCGGCGACCGGCGCGGTGCCGTGCGGACGCTGGAGTCCGTGCCGGAGTCCTCCATCCACTACACGGCCGCGCGCGTGGCGGCCGTCCGGGCACGGCTGCGCGGGCGCACGGCCACGGCCTCGGACATGCCGTTCCTGGAGGACCTGACGGCCGCCGCGGCCCAGGTGGAGGCGCTCGACGCCTACGGCCTGGATCCGGCGCGACGGGAGCAGTTGTCGGCCGAAGTCCTCGGTTGCGCCCTGGACTGGGTACTCTCCGGGGGCCAGGGTTCCGCCCCTCCCGCCGCCGGGGGACGGACGCTGCTCGGCAGCGGCCTGGACGAGCGGGGTCTGCGTTTCGGACTGGAACGCTCGTACCGCATGCTGGCCCGGCTGGCGCGGGGCGGCGAGGAGAGGATCGACCTGGTGGAACGTGCCAATCGTTACCGCCCCCGGACGTGGGTGTAGTTGATGTCGCAGATGCCCCGGTTGTCCGCCTGCCCGAGCTGCGAGGAACCCCTCGAGTCGGGCGACCGTTTCTGCGGCGCGTGCGGATACGACCTGTCCGCCGTGCCGGCACGGCCCGAGGACAACCCGACCATCGCCCTGAACGGCTCGGTGCCCGCCCAGGGCGCTCCTGCCGCCGCGTACCCCGAGCCCCCGCAGGCCCCGCCCGGCGGCGCGGCCCCGGGCACCGGCGCCCCACCACCCGGGGCGCCCCCGTCCCCGGCGGCGGGGGTGCGGTTCGACCGGCCGCCGCAGCCGGAGGGCTACGCGCCGGAGATCTACCGCACCCAGCCGGACGAGTACCCCCTCCAGGCGCCGGACCCCCGGGTGTCCGCCGAACCGGCGGCCGCGGCCGCCGGTACCGGCGGCAAGGTCTGCGTCGCCTGCCGGGCCGGCCGCGTGGACGACGACGGCTACTGCGAGAACTGCGGCCACGCCCAGCCGCGCGAACGGGACCACATGGAGCAGGAGTCCGGCCCGGTGGCCGCGGTCAGCGACCGCGGCCTGCGCCACCACCGCAACGAGGACGCGTTCGCCCTCGGCACCACCCAGCTGCCCGACGGCTCCCCCGCGCTCGTGGCGATCGTCTGCGACGGCGTCTCCTCCGCGACCCGGCCCGACGACGCCTCGGCGGCCGCGTCGAAGGCCGCGAGCCAGACGCTGCTGGCGGCCCTGCCGCGCGGCACCCACCCGCAGCAGGCCATGCACGAGGCGATCGTCGCCGCCTCCCACGCGGTCAACTCGCTGGGGGAGGAGCCGGCCACGGCCCGCGAGCACGCCCCGCACCAGAACGCCCCGGCGTGCACGATCGTCGGTGCCGTGGTGACCTCGGGACTGCTGATCGTCGGCTGGGTCGGCGACAGCCGCGCCTACTGGGTCCCGGTCGACCGCGGCGCTCCCCCGGCCCGGCTCACCGAGGACGACTCCTGGGCGGCGCAGATGGTCGCCGCGGGCCTGATGAACGAGGCCGAGGCCTACGCCGACGAGCGCGCCCACGCCATCACCGGCTGGCTCGGCGCCGACGCCTACGAACTGGAGCCGCACACCGCCGCGTTCAAGCCGGACCGCCCCGGTGTGGTGGTCGTCTGCACGGACGGCCTGTGGAACTACGCCGAGGCCGCCGAGGAGATGGCCCGCATCCTGCCGCTCGACGCCGCCGGGCAACCGCTGCACGGCGCCCGGGTGCTCGTCGGTCACGCCCTGGACGGCGGGGGCCACGACAACGTAACAGTGGCGCTCGTGCCGTTCCCGGCGGTGTCCCAGGGGGCAGGATCGGCCTGAGGCCACGTTCGGGGGTGGCTCGGCGGACCGGAGGGGACCGGTCCGCCCACCGTCGTGACCCCGTTCTCGGCGGGGGCTCAAAAGGGGGATCTGAACAGGCATGGCCAATTTCTCGAAAGCGAGCGCGCCCCGGTTCTCGGTGGACGTCTATCAGAACGAGTACCTGCCGGAGGGCGCCCGCGAGGTCAACGCCATCGTGACGGTGACGGCGACCGGCGGCGGCACCATCGGCAGCGCGGTAGGCGCACCGCACCTGTACGCACCCGGGCAGGGTCCCTCCGCGGCGGTCGCGATCATGGTCGACTGCTCGGGGTCGATGGACTACCCGCCCGCCAAGATGCGCAACGCCCGCGACGCCACCGCCGCCGCGATCGACACCCTGCGCGACGGCGTCCACTTCGCGGTGATCGGCGGGACGCACGTCGCCAAGGAGGTCTATCCCGGCGGCGGCCGGGTCGCCGTCGCCGACGCCACCACCCGCGCGCAGGCCAAGCAGGCGCTGCGGGCGCTCGGCGCGGGGGGCGGCACGGCCATCGGCACCTGGCTGCGGCTGGCCGACCGCCTGCTGTCCTCCGTGGACGTCGCCATCCGCCACGGCATCCTGCTCACCGACGGCCGCAACGAGCACGAGTCGGCCCGGGATCTGAGGTCCGCGCTCGACGCGTGCGCGGGCCGCTTCACCTGCGACGCACGCGGGGTGGGCACCGACTGGGAAGTGAAAGAAGTCACAGCGATCGCCTCGGCGCTGCTCGGCACCGCCGACATCGTCGCCGATCCGGCCGGCCTGGCCGCCGACTTCACGCGGATGATGGAGACGGCGATGGGCAAGGAGGTCGCGGACGTCTCCCTGCGGCTGTGGACCCCGGTCGACACCACGGTGACGTTCGTCAAACAGGTCGCCCCCGCGGTGGAGGAACTGACCGGCCGGCGCACCGAGGCCGGGCCCCGGGCCGGCGACTACCCCCTGGGTTCCTGGGGCGACGAGTCCCGTGACTACCACCTGTGCGTGCGGGTCCCGGCCGCGCACATCGGGCAGGAGATGCTGGCGGCCCGCATCTCGCTGGTCGTCCCGCAGCCCGACGGCAGCGTCCACAACCTCGGCGCGCAGGGCCTGGTCCGGGCCGTGTGGACGGACGACATGGTCGCCTCCACGTCGATCAACCCCCAGGTCGCCCACTACACCGGGCAGGCCGAACTGGCCCAGGTCATCCAACAGGGGCTCGATCTGCGCAAGTCGGGCGATATCGACGGAGCAACGGCCAAACTGGGCCGGGCCGTTCAGCTCGCGAGTGCCTCGGGGAACGCCGATACTGCGAAACTGCTTGCGAAGGTGGTGGACGTGGTCGACGCCGCGACCGGTACTGTGCGACTGAAGGCGAAGGTCGCGGAGGCGGACGAGATGACGCTCGAAACCCGGTCCACCAAGACTGTTCGCGTCAAGAAGTGACCTGGAAGAGATCGAAGGAGGGACGCGCCGACATGCCGACCTGCCCGAACGGACACCAGTCGGGTTCCGACGACTGGTGCGAGGTCTGCGGTCACCGCATGGCGGGTGCCGTGCCTCCGCCTCCTCCCCCTCCGCCCCCCGGCGGCTACGGTTTCCCGCCCCCGGCCGGCCAGGGCGGCCCCGGCGGCCCCGGTGGGCAGCAGCCCGGCGGACGTCCGCCGCACCTGTCCGCCGAGCCGGAGCTCTGCCCGCAGTGCCGTACGCCGCGCGAGGGCGGCGCCCCGTTCTGCGAGGAGTGCCGGTGGAACTTCCTCACCAACACGGCGACCTCGTACACCCCCGCGGCCCCGCCGCCGCCCGGCCCGGGCGCGCGCTTCCAGCCGCCGCCTGGCCAGGGTGGCCCCGGCGGCCCGGGCGGACCGTCGTACGGCGGCGGTGGTGACGCGTTCGACTACCAGAGCTCCCGCCCGTCGCAGGTGAACCGCCCGGCCGAGCCGATCCCGCCCTTCGGCGGCGATCCGTCCGGCCGTCCCGGCCCCGGTGGTCCGGGTGGTTACGGGGCTCCCGGCGGTCCGGGTGGCCCCGGAGGCCCGGGTGGCCCCGGTGGTCCTTCCGGTCCGCCCGGATTCGGCAACGACCCCTCGCGTCCGGTCCCGCCGCCGCCCGGCCCGGGTGGCCACGGCGGGCAGGGCGGTCCCGGTGGTTACGGGGGCGGCCCCGGCGGGCACGGCGGTGGCCCCGGCGGTCCCGGCGGAGCTCCGCAGGCGTTCCACCAGTCCGGCCCGCCGGCCCCGCCCGCCTTCCCGCAGGAGACGCAGCGGCCCCCGCAGCAGGGCGGTCCGGCCTTCGGCGGCGGTGACGACGACTGGGTGATCTCCCCGCCGTCGCACACCGGCCCCGGCGGACACGGCGGCCCGGGCGGTCCCGGCGGTCCCGGCCAGGGCGGCTACGGCTACCCGCAGCCCGGTGCCACCCAGGCCCCGCCCGGCCCGGGAGGCTTCCCGCAGCAGCACCAGCCGCAGCAGGGACCCGCGACCTGGACCGCGACGATCGGCCCGGACCGCGAGTACTTCATGGCGATGATGCAGCGCTCCGGCCCCGAGGCCGCCGGGCTGAACCTGCCCGCGTACTCCCCCGAGCAGCAGCGCACGCTCACCGGGAACCAGATCACCATCGGCCGCCGCCGGCACTCCACCGGCGACACCCCCGACATCGACCTGTCGGTGCCGCCGGAGGACCCGGGCGTCTCGCACCAGCACGCGGTGCTGGTGCAGCAGCCGGACGGCAGCTGGGCGGTCGTCGACCAGAACTCGACGAACGGCACGACGGTCAACGGCTCGGACGAGCCCATCCAGCCGTTCGTGCCCGTCCCGCTGCAGGACGGCGACCGGGTGCACGTGGGCGCCTGGACGACGATCACGATCCGCCGCGGCTGAGCCCCGCCGCCGGCACCGCGCGACGGCCGTCAGGACGGGAGGGGCCAGGCGTACGGCCCCTCCGGGTCGTCCAGCCAGGCCCACTCCCGGTCGCCGCTGACGGTGATGCCGTAGCGCTCGCGCTGCGGTCTGCCCTCCTGCTCCCACAGCGACAGCGCCTCCTCCGGGTCGAGGCTGCCGCGGGTCAGGGCCAGCAGGAAGCGGAACAGGTCGTCCTCCCTGGCCCGGCGGGGCACCCCGCCCAGCTGGAACGGCTCCGCGGCCCGGCCGGTCCCGCGCAGCGGCACGAAGTAGGCGGGCGTGTGCAGGAAGCGCCCCTCCGCCTGCGAGGCACCGGTCACCGTGAGCGCGAGCAGGCCGGTGGCCAGCGGCAGCAGGATCCGGCCACCCGGCCGGCTCTGGGCGAGCCAGGCCCGCGGTACGGAGGTCAGGGCGCAGGTCGCGATGATCCGGTCGAAGGGCGCGCGCTCCGGCACGCCCCGGGCGCCGTCGCCGGTGACGACGACCGGATGGTACCCGGCCGCGGCCAGGTGCCGGCGGGCCGACTCGGTGATCTCCGGGTCGAGATCGACACTGGTCACCTTGTCGTCGCCGAGCCGGTGGCACAGCAGCGCGGCGTTGTAGCCGGTGCCCGCGCCGATCTCCAGGACCGTGTGCCCCTCGCGGACGTCCAGCACGGTCAGCATGTCCGCCATGAGCGAGGGCTGGCTGCTGGAGGACAGCAGTTCCCCGTCGCGCAGCCGGGTCGCCAGCGGCACGTCCTCGTAGGCACCCCGTATCCACCGCTCCCGCGCCTGCGGGTCGGGGCTCTCACCCCAGCGGCGCTCGTAACCGCCCGCGACGGCCACGTAGTAGTACGGCACGAAGAGGTGGCGCGGGACCGCCGTGAAGGCCTCCCGCCAGGCGGGGTCGGCCGCCCAGGCCCCGCCGGCCTCGATGCGCCGCACCAGCCCCGCCCGCGCGCTGGCGCCGAGGTCCTCGAGTTCCCTGCCGGGTGCGTGCCCGCCCATGTCTCCACAGTAAGCGGCGGGTCCCGGGCAGCGGCCGGTCCTAGGTCTTGAGTCCTATGCCGGGGCGTCTGAGACCATGGAACGCGTGACAGAGATTCGGCGCGGCACGCTTCAGGAGCAGACCTTCTACGAGCAGGTCGGCGGGGAGGAGACCTTCCGCCGGCTCGTCCACCGTTTCTACGAGGGGGTCGCCGGGGACCCCCTGCTGCGGCCCATGTACCCCGAGGAGGACCTCGGCCCGGCCGAGGAGCGCTTCACGCTCTTCCTCATCCAGTACTTCGGCGGCCCGACGACGTACAGCGCCAACCGCGGCCATCCGCGGCTGCGGATGCGCCACGCGCCGTTCCAGGTGGACCGCGCGGCGCACGACGCGTGGCTGAAGCACATGCGGGTGGCGGTCGACGAGCTCGGGCTCTCCGAGGAGCACGAGCACACGCTGTGGAGCTACCTGACGTACGCGGCCGCCTCGATGGTGAACACCCCGGGCTGACGCCTTCCCCCGCCTGCCCGTCAGCGGACGCTGACGTCCAGGGCCCCCAGCCCGGCCCGCCGTACGGCGACCGACCCGTAGGGCGTGCGCAGCCGCAGCCACGCGCCCGAGGAGAGCAGACCCAGGGGGGCGCCGGGCCGCAGGAAGCCGAGCGACTGCGCCGCGTGCACGGCCCGGACCGGCAGCGGGGTGTCCCCGACCGTGCGGGACCAGATGTCCCGGCCGATGCGGTCCAGCTCGCTCCGGGTGCGCCGCTCGTCGGGCAACTCCCCCGTCCGGGCGCGGAACTCGGCCACCGCGGCGGCCACCAGCGACCGCAGGGCGTCGGGCCCGGGCAGTCCCGGTACGGCCTGCCAACCGCTGCGGGGCGGCAGGACTCCGGCCCACGGCGGCCCGGTCACGGCCTGCGGCACGGCGGCCGTGGCGGCCTTCTCGTCCACCGACTCCAGCAGCTCACCGGCGGACACGGTCACGTCCAGCGTGACCTCCAGGCCCTTCTCGTACGGCTTGGCCAGCCGCACCGCGCGGACCGCCAGCACCTCGAAGGACGGCGGCCGGCCGAAGACGGCGAGCGCGGTGCCGGCGCCCTGCAGGCGCACCGCGGCCCCGCGGTCGTAGTGGAGCAGCCGGGAGAGGAAGGCCGCGAGGTCCGCCGCCTCCCCCTCGTCGGCGAGGTGCAGGACCGTCATGCCGCGACGGCCCCCTCCTCCGCGTCGTCCATGTACCCGCGGAGGAACTCCCGCTCGTCCTCGGTGATCCGGCGCGGGCGCTGCGCCTCGAAGTCGAACGGCACGATCACCGTCGACGCCCGCACGTAGACCTGGTCGCCGTCCTTCACCTCGTAGGTGAGGGTGAAGGACGCGGCCCTTATCTCGGTGACCCACAGCTCGATGTCCACCGGGTGGTGGCGGTGCACGAGCTGCCGCTTGTAGTCGATCTCATGGCGTGCCACCACGGACCCCTGCTTGAAGTCCTTCTCCGGGCGGAACAGGAAGTCGATACGGGCCTCCTCCAGGTAGCGGAGGAACACCACGTTGTTGACGTGGCCGTACGCGTCCATGTCCGCCCAGCGCAGCGGGCAGCGGTAGATGTGCCGCAAGATCAGCCCCGGGTCAGCTTCTTGTAGGTGGCGCGGTGCGGACGGGCGGCGTCCGGGCCGAGCCGCTCGACCTTGTTCTTCTCGTACGACTCGAAGTTGCCCTCGAACCAGAACCACTTGGAGTCGCCCTCGTAGGCGAGGATGTGCGTGGCCACACGGTCCAGGAACCACCGGTCGTGGGAGACGACCACGGCGCAGCCGGGGAACTCCAGCAGCGCGTTCTCCAGGCTGGAGAGGGTCTCGACGTCGAGGTCGTTGGTCGGCTCGTCGAGGAGCAGCAGGTTGCCGCCCTGCTTGAGGGTGAGCGCGAGGTTCAGCCGGTTGCGCTCACCGCCGGAGAGCACCCCGGCCGGCTTCTGCTGGTCCGGCCCCTTGAACCCGAAGGCGGAGACGTACGCACGGCTCGGCATCTCGACCTGGCCGACGTTGATGTAGTCCAGCTCGTCGGAGACGACGGCCCACAGCGTCTTCTTGGGGTCGATGTTCTCGCGGCTCTGGTCGACGTAGGAGATCTTGACGGTGTCGCCGACCTTGATGGCGCCGGAGTCCGGCTTCTCGATGCCCTGGATCATCTTGAACAGGGTGGTCTTGCCGGCGCCGTTCGGGCCGATGATGCCCACGATGCCGTTGCGCGGGAGGGTGAAGCTGAGGTCGTCGATGAGCAGCTTCTCGCCGAAGCCCTTGCTGAGGTTGCTGACCTCGACGACGACGTTGCCCAGGCGCGGGCCCGGCGGGATCTGGATCTCCTCGAAGTCCAGCTTCCGCATCTTGTCGGCCTCGGCGGCCATCTCCTCGTAGCGGGCCAGACGCGCCTTGGACTTGGCCTGCCGCCCCTTGGCGTTGGAGCGGACCCACTCCAGCTCGTCCTTGAGGCGCTTCTGCCGCTTGGCGTCCTTCTGGCCCTCGACCTTGAGGCGGGCGGCCTTGGTCTCCAGGTACTTGGAGTAGTTGCCCTCGTAGGGGTAGAGGCGACCGCGGTCGACCTCGCAGATCCACTGGGCGACGTTGTCCAGGAAGTACCGGTCGTGGGTGACCGCGACGACGGTGCCCGGGTACTGGGCCAGGTGCTGCTCCAGCCAGTTCACCGACTCGGCGTCGAGGTGGTTGGTGGGCTCGTCGAGCAGCAGCAGGTCGGGCTGCTCCAGCAGGAGCTTGCACAGCGCGACGCGGCGGCGCTCACCACCGGACAGGTTGGTGACGGGCCAGTCACCGGGCGGGCAGCCCAGGGCGTCCATGGCCTGCTCCAGCTGCGCGTCGAGGTCCCACGCGTTGGCGTGGTCGAGCTGCTCCTGGAGCTTGCCCATCTCGTCCATGAGCTCGTCGGTGTACTCGGTCGCCATCTGCTCGGCGATCTCGTTGAACCGGTCGAGCTTGCCCTTGATCTCGGCGACACCCTCCTGGACGTTCTCCAGGACGGTCTTGTCCTCGGTCAGCGGGGGCTCCTGGAGCAGGATGCCGACCGTGTAACCCGGCGTGAGGAAGGCGTCACCGTTGGACGGCTGCTCGATCCCGGCCATGATCTTGAGGATCGTCGACTTTCCGGCGCCGTTCGGGCCGACGACGCCGATCTTCGCCCCCGGGAGGAAGCTCGTCGTCACGTCGTCGAGGATCACCTTGTCGCCGTGCGCTTTGCGCGCCTTGCGCATGGTGTAAATGAACTCAGCCAAGAGAAACCGTCCGGCAGCTTGAATCTGACAGTGGGCAGATACACCCCATCTTGCCGTACCGCCAGCCCTGGGCGGAAACGCGTATGGCTGCGCCGACCTGACCTGGGTCTTTGTGTGAACGGCTGAGACTCGCCTGTCCCTGCCGGTCGCGGTTGGCCGGCCTGGGGCGCCTTGCCCTCGATCTTGGATCGCGGCTCACGACCCCCGGCTGCGATGTCGGGTGGGCCTCGACATGGAGGGAGGAGGCGAACACATCCGTCGCCCCACGCATCGGACTGCCGAGGCCGCCCGCCGTCGAGCCGTCGTCGGCTTGCGCCGGCACTCCAGGGCGGCGGCCACCACGGCAGCCGTCGGGTGTGAGCCTGTGACAAGATCCCGGGATGCTGAGACTCACCGATTTCATCATCGACTGCCCGGACACGATGAAGTTGGCGGCGTTCTACTCCGCGGTGACAGGCCGTCCGATCAAGGAAGGCGGCTCCGAGGACTGGGCCGGCATCCAGTTCGGCGAGATCGAGTTGGCATTCATCCGGGTGGACGACTACCGCGCTCCGCAGTGGCCCGACAGCGAGCACCCCAAGCAGTTTCACCTCGACTTCGAAGTGGACGAGATCGAGTCCGAGCAGCGCCGCGTCCTCGACCTCGGCGCGACGCTGCGGCAGGACTTCATCGGCCCGAACGGCTACGGCTGGCAGATCTACACCGACCCCTGCGGCCACCCCTTCTGCCTGTGCCGCAACAAGGGCGTCGTCTGGACCGACCAGGGCCCGATCTGGCCCGAACGCGACTGATCAGGGCTGCGCCACCATCGACTTCGAGGGTCGTCCTCACCACGTGAGGGAGGCACCGGTGAACCGCGGCACCACGCGCGCTCGGAACCGCCGCCCCCTCAGGGCCCCGGGTCCGACCTCGAGCCGGGTCCAGGAGAAGGCCGGACCCTCCCGTGTCCGCACGGGAGGGCCCCTTGTGAGACGCAGTGGTTGTCAGTCGCCGCGGAGTGTCCTGCGGAAGGCGACGCAGTCCTCGTACGACGGGAGCAGACCCCGTGCCTCCGCCTCCGCCAGCGTCGGTGCCTGCTCGTCCTTCGGGGACAGCAGCGGTTCGATGCCGGCCGGCCAGTCGATGGCGAGGTCCGGGTCCAGCGGGTGGATGCCGTGTTCCCGCTCGGGGGCGTAGCCCTCGGAACAGAGGTAGACCACGGTCGCGTCGTCCGTCAGCGCGAAGAAGGCGTGTCCGAGGCCCTCGGACAGGTAGACGGCGTGGTGGGTCCGGTCGTCCAGCCGGACCGCTTCCCACTGCCGGTACGTCGGTGAGCCGACACGTATGTCGACGACGACGTCGAGGACCGCGCCGCGGACACACGTGACGTACTTGGCCTGGCTGGGCGGCACGTCCGCGAAGTGGATGCCGCGCAGGGTGCCCTGCCGGGAGATGGAGCAGTTGGCCTGGGCGAGGTGGAGGTCCTGGCCCGTCGCCTCCCGGAACTCCGCGCCGCGGAACCACTCGTGGAAGCTGCCGCGGTCGTCGGGGAACACCTTGGGCTCCAGCACCCAGGCTCCCTCTATACCCAGTGGTCGCATGTCCTGTTCCTTGTTCTTCCTCGTTCGCGGGGTGCGGTCACTTCTTCAGGGTCCGACGGATCTTGCGGACCGCGCGGCGCAGGAACGTCGGCTGCGCCGGCCGGGAGCCGGGACCGCGCCGGGCGGGACCCCTGGCCGCCAGGTCGGCGGCGGCGGCAGCGAGGCGCTTGACCACGGCATCACCGCTCGCCGGCACCTCCAGCGCCAGCGGGAGCTGCACCGGCTTGCCGGTCCCGAGCGACGGCATCGTCAGGTCCATCCGCCAGTGGCCTTCCGCCGGCTCGCCGGACGGGAGATCGGCGCGCAGGTCCGCGTCGCCGGTCGTGCGGCCGGTCAGCGTGGCGGCGACCTCGAACGAGCGCCCGGACGCGACGTCGGTGAGCTTCAGGGTCGCCTCCCACTCGCCCTGGACGTGGAAGGGCAGGACGGCGGTGAGGCGCCCGGGGTTCGTCGTGACGGTCACGTCGCCGGGGGTCAGACCGGCGAACTCGTACGCGAGGCGGTTGGTCTTCTGATCGACGTCGAGCGAGAGGTTGCCGTGCGGGTCCGTCCAGTACGGCAGGACCGGACGGGCCGGGGAGCCGACGACGGCGGCGCGGCGCCCGCGTCCGGCCTCGTCGGTGCGCACGGAACCGAGGCGCGTCTCCTTCGTCCATCCGCAGGAGCTGATGCGGATCAGCACGTCCCAGATGCCCGCGTCGAGCTGGGCGCCGTTCGCCGCCGAGAGCGGGTCGATCAGCGAGGTCGCGTGCAGCACCTGGCGGAAGTGGCCCTCCCGGCCCTCCCGGCCCTCCCGGCCCTCCACGGCGAGCTTCTCGCGAGTGAGCTCCACGGGCTGGAAGAACTCCGCAGCCGTCGCGCGCTCACGCACGACCAGGTCCACCTTGGACTTGTCCAGCGGGGCGGAGGTGTCGGCGCCGAGCAGGGCGATGGCGCTCAGACCGGTCTGCGACAGCGGCGGAACCAGCACGTCCTTCTCCCCGTCGGCACGGAACGTGAGGGGCTCGCCTCCCGACGTGTACTCGGCGGTGAATCCGATCGCCAGCCTGCCGTTCTCCCACCCGAGGCTCTCGAGGGAACCGGAGGGCTTGATCCCCGCCTCCCATTGCGCGAACTCCTCGATTTCGGCCAGCCGATTGGCCGAGATCAGACCGGCGACGATCTGCTGGGTGGGCTGCAGACCCGCAGCGACACCGGGTCCAAAACGCTCGACGACCACCTTGTGGATCTCGTCGAAAAGCTCTTGGCGATAGTCCTCGGGCAGGCTCAGCAGACGCTGTCCGCGCAAACGCTCGACCATCTCGTTGCGCAGCCAGCGACGGAAGAGCCGGTCACGCAGCGGCCCCGGTTCGGTGAGCTCCTCGACGACGTCGAGGGCCTCTCGGAGGTTTTTGAAATAGCCGACCGGGTCGAATCGCTGGAAGCCCGCGTTGGAGGCGTCCTCGCGCTTGACGTGGTAGTAGCAGAGATAGTCGCTGAGAACGGCGACGTTCTCGGCCCGCAGGTAGGCCTCGGTGACGAAGACGTGGTCCTCCAGACGGCGACGCCCCTCCTTGTAGCGGAGGTTGTGCTTGTCCAGGAACTCCTTGCGGAACATCTTGTGCGGGGTGAGGCTGTCGATCAGCGGGGCATTCTCGACGTTCGCGTGCGGCCGGTTCCTGCGGAACAGCTCGAGCGGGACGGGGCGGCCTTTTCCGGCCATCTTTCCGACGATGACGTCGGCGTCGTTCCGCACCCCGTAGTCGTACATGCGCTCAAGGGCCTCGTCGCCCAGCCAGTCGTCGTTGTCCACGAACTGGATGAACTCGCCCTTGGCGGCCTCGATGCCGACGTTGCGCGGCTTGCCCGACCACCCGGATCCCTCCTGGTGGATGACGTGCATGTGCGGGTGCTCGGCGGCCAGTCGGTCGAGGCGCTCGGGTGTCTCGTCGGTGGAGCCGTCGTCGACGAAGATCGCCTCGTACTCGTCGTCCGGCAGGCTCTGGCGCAGAAGAGAGGCGATGCAGTCCTCGATGTACTTGCCCGGGTTGTAGACCGGGATGACCACGCTCACCTTGATGGACATGTCTTCTCTTCCGCCTCAGTTGCTGGGACTCACCACGGCATGACCCGGCGCGCGACGCCGCGCGTCGAAGGCAAGGCTAACGGGTGGTGACCGGGCGGTGGTCACGTCAAACCGACGGTCGCCGACGCTGACAGAGCGCGTAACGCCCGTGAGTTTTCGGCAAACTGCGGCGGAACACAGGACAGGAGCCCGGCACAGCCCCCTGGTTAGGATGCCCTGTATGAAGGCTCTCGTTCTGTCGGGTGGCTCGGGCACTCGCCTGCGTCCGATAACCCACACCTCGGCCAAGCAACTGGTGCCCGTCGCCAATAAGCCCGTGCTCTTCTACGGTCTCGAGGCCATCGCCGATGCCGGCATCACCGATGTCGGCATCATCGTCGGCGACACCGCCGAGGAGATCCGGGAAGCCGTCGGTGACGGCTCCAAGCTCGGTATCGACGTCACGTACATCCCTCAGGACAAGCCGCTCGGCCTGGCGCACGCCGTGCTCATCGCACGCGAATTCCTGGGTGACGACGACTTCGTGATGTACCTCGGCGACAACTTCATCGTCGGCGGCATCACCGCTCTCGTCGACGGATTCCGCACGGAACGCCCCGACGCGCAGATCCTTTTGACCCGGGTGCCCAACCCGACGTCGTTCGGTGTCGCCGAACTCGACGGCAGCGGCCGGGTCAAGGGGCTGGAGGAGAAGCCCGATGAGCCGAAGAGCGATCTCGCGCTGGTGGGGGTGTATCTCTTCACTCCCGTGATCCACGAGGCGGTCCGCGAGATCGAGCCTTCCTGGCGCGGCGAACTGGAGATCACCCACGCCATCCAGTGGCTGATCGACCAGCGCAAGGACGTCCGCTCGACGACCATCTCCGGCTACTGGAAGGACACCGGGAACGTCGCCGACATGCTGGAGGTCAACCGCTCCGTCCTCGAGACGCTGGAGCGCAGCATCGAAGGCAGCGTCGACGAAGCCAGCGAGATCATCGGCCGCGTGCGCATCGAAGCCGGCGCGGAGGTCCGCGGTTCGCGCATCGTGGGTCCCGCCGTCATCGGCCCCGGCACGGTGATCAGCGACTCGTACATCGGCCCCTTCACCTCCATCTCCGAGGAGTGCCGGATCGACGACAGCGAGGTCGAGTACTCCATCGTCCTGCGGGAGTCCTCCATCACCGGTGTACGACGGGTCGAGACCTCGCTCATCGGCCGCAACGTCCAGGTCACTCCCGCGCCCCGCAATCCCGCAGCCCACCGCCTCGTCCTCGGCGACCACAGCAAGGTGCAGATCTCCTCATGACGACCCGCATCCTCGTGACCGGCGGCGCCGGTTTCATCGGCTCCCACTACGTCCGCACCCTGCTCGGCCCCTCGGGCCCGGGCGACGTGGCGATAACCGTCCTGGACAAGCTCACCTACGCGGGCAACCCGGCCAACCTCGACGAGGTGCGCGACCATCCGGGTTTCGCGTTCGTCCGGGGCGACATCTGCGACCCCGAGCTGGTCGGCGAACTGATGGCCTCCCACGACGAGGTGGTGCACTTCGCGGCCGAGTCGCACGTGGACCGGTCGATCGACGGCGGCGCCGAGTTCGTCCGCACCAACGTGGTCGGCACGCACACCCTGGTCGACGCGGCACACCGCGCCGGGATCAAGGTGTTCGTGCACATCTCCACCGACGAGGTCTACGGCTCCATCGACGAGGGCTCCTGGCCGGAGACCCACCCGTTGCAGCCCAACTCGCCCTACTCGTCGGCCAAGGCGTCCAGCGACCTGATCGCGCTGTCGTACCACCGCACCCACGGCCTCGACGTGCGGGTGACCCGCTGCTCCAACAACTACGGGCACCACCACTTCCCCGAGAAGGTCATCCCGCTGTTCATCACGAACCTGCTGGACGGCAAGAAGGTCCCGCTGTACGGCGACGGCGGCAACGTCCGCGACTGGCTGCACATCGACGACCACGTCCAGGGCATCGAGCTGGTCCGCACCAAGGGCCGGGCAGGGGAGATCTACAACATCGGCGGCGGCACCGAACTGTCCAACAAGGAGCTGACCCGGCTCCTGCTGGAGGCGTGCGGCGCCGACTGGGACAAGAGCGTCGAGTACGTCCAGGACCGCAAGGGCCACGACCGCCGCTACTCCGTGGACTGCACCAAGATCCGCACGGAGCTGGGGTACGAACCCCGCAAGGACTTCGCCGGCGGCCTCGCCGAGACCGTCGCCTGGTACCGGGACAACCGCGCCTGGTGGGAGCCCCTGAAGGAGCGCGCGGCGCTGTGACCTCCACCTGGCTGATCACCGGAGCCGGCGGAATGCTCGGCCGGGACCTCACGGCCCGCCTGGCGGCCGACGGCGTGCGGAGCGTGGGCCAGACCCGCGCGGACCTCGACGTCACGGACGCGGAGGCGGTACGTCGGGCCGTGGCGGAGCACCGGCCCGACGTCGTCGTCAACTGTGCCGCCTGGACGGCCGTCGACGACGCGGAGACCCGCGAGGCCGACGCCCTGCGGATCAACGGCGACGGACCCCGGCATCTGGCAGCGGCGTGTGCCGAAACCGGCGCCAGGCTGCTCCAGATCTCCACGGACTACGTCTTCGCGGGCGACAGCGGCTCCCCGTACCCCGAGGACGCCCCTACGGGTCCCCGAAGCGCCTACGGCCGCACCAAACTGGCCGGCGAGCAGGCGGTCCTGGCCGCACTCCCCGACACGGGCTACGTGGTGCGCACGGCGTGGCTGTACGGCGCGGGCGGCGCCAACTTCGTCCGCACGATGATCGGGCTCGAAGGCGTCAGGGACACCCTCGACGTGGTCGACGACCAGCGCGGCCAGCCCACTTGGACCGTCGACCTCGCCGACCGGGTCGTACGCCTCGGGAACTCCGCACTGACCGGCGCCGCTCCGGCCGGGGTCTACCACGGGACCAGCAGCGGCGAGACGACCTGGTTCGGCCTCACCCGGGAGATCTTCCGGCTGCTCGGCGCGAACCCTGAGCGGGTGCGCCCGACCAGCAGCGCCGCCTTCGTCCGTCCGGCTCCCCGGCCCGCCTACAGCGTCCTGGGCCATGACCGTTGGTCCGCCGTCGGCATCGAACCGATCCGCGACTGGCGCGAGGCACTGCACGAGGCGTTCCCGGCACTGCTGGCGGCCGAGCGGCCGTAGACCGGGCAGACGCGCACCGAACGAGAGGGCTCCGTGCCGGATCGGACGGGGTGCGTGCCGGACAGGGCTTGTGCCCGGCGTGTCGTTGTACCGGACGGCTGAGAGTCGCTGTCAGTCGTTCCGGGAGCCCGAGGCGTCGGGTGCCGTGTGACCGGCGCGGCGGCGGTACTCGGCGTTGATGCGCTGCGCCTCCTCCAGCTGGTCCTCGAGGATGACGATGCGGCAGGCGGCCTCGATCGGGGTGCCCCGGTCGACGAGCTCGCGGGCCCGGGCCGCGACCCGCAGCTGGTAGCGGGAGTACCGGCGGTGTCCACCCTCCGAACGCAGCGGAGTGATCAGACGGGCCTCGCCGATGGCCCGGAGGAAGGCGGGAGTGGTGCCGAGCATCTCGGCGGCCCGGCCCATCGTGTAGGCGGGGTAGTCATCGTCGTCCAGACGATCACTGAGGGGTCTGTCTGCCGTCATGTCACCTCGATGTACGAACGCGTCGAGGGGCCCTGGTGCCGTACGGCACCAGGGCCCCGAAGGAAATTGAACACCATCTGCCGGCCCTCATGCGGTGCCGACCTTCTGTGTCCGCTACCGGCCCTGAACAGGGGGGCGCGGGGATCGCGGCTGCGTGACCGGGGACCACCTTCCAATCCGGGGTCTTGCGGTACCCGGCCGCTGCTTCTCCGGCCGGGCGATCCCGATGGCGTCGACTCCTCCGTTCTTCCTCTGTACCTGCTTCTTGCGTCTGTTCCCGGCGCTTCGCCCGCCGGACTCGTTCGACCTTGACTACGAGGAAGAGACTAACCGAGCGAGTAGTGAAAGTCTACTCTCGCCACTGCAGATTTTTGGGCACATGGGAGCGCGGGTTTCTGTCCTGGTCACGGACCGGGTCACGTGTCGTCGGATCCGCTGGACCGACTCCCGCCGCGCCCGGTCCCGGGCAGCGGTGAGGGCCCTGCCGACGCGCGTCGGCAGGGCCCTCACCGGGCTTGCGGGCGGTTTCCCGTCCTCGCTCAGACCTCCTGGGGCGCGTGATCCGCCGGTCCGGGCGAGCCGAGCAGGGCCGACGCCGTCTCGAGCGGCGTGAGGTCGCGTACGGGCGCGGTCCCGGGGATATGGCAGGTGAATCCCAGGCGCGTCAAAGCCCGGACGACCTCGCCGGCGGTGAAGTCACGACGGTCCTGCCGGGTGATCACCTGGCCCACCTGCTTGACGGGGTAGCGGCGACGGCCGATGGCCACGGACTCGGCCGTGACGGGTTCCGGCGTGACACCCTTCATCAGGGCCAGCACGCCGTTCTTGGTCAGGTCGAACGGATAGCGGGCGATGACGCAGCGCATGGTGCTCCTGCGGGGAGAAGGGGCCGGGGTGGCCCGGGAGGGCGGGGAAGACGGTTCAGTGGGCGGAGACGAACACGTCCCGCAGACGCAACCGGTCCGTGTACGAGGGACCGCCGCGGTGTGCGGTGAGTTCGGCCCGGGTCACCGATCCGGTGCACTGGTCGTCCTCGTCGCACAGGAGAAGACGCTCCACACGGGCACCGTCCATGACGGACAGAGCGACCTCGACCGTCATGTCGCCCCGGACCCGGGGGCCACACGCGGCCTCCTCGTGAGACGAGGCGGGGGCGAAGGGGGCCGTCTGTGGCCGCGGTGTCAGGACAGTGGTCAAAAGGTGCCTCCGGGAGACGAGTGGGGAGCGGTCAGCCGTCGTCGGCCGGTCGCCGGCAGGATCGCGAGACCGGTGGCCGGGCCGCCGGGACGACGCCGGGTCGGGCCGCGTGGAACGCCGGGACGATGCCGGAGTTCTAGGCCGTCCGGTCGGCGGCCCGCGGCGTCCCGCGCCACCCGGACCGTCCACCCGTACGCCCCTGGGACGCACGGTCGCCGCGGCCCCGGGAGGAGGGAGCACCGGACGACCCGGACCGGCGGGGGCGGGGCACCGCCGGCGCGGTGATGACGACCGGGACACCGGAGGGCGCCTGGGCGCCCGTGATCCGGCTGAGCTCCGCCGCACCGGAACTCACCGCCGTCACCTGCGGAGTGATCGCGGCCGAGGCCATCAACCGGTGCATGCCGCGGCGCTGGCCGGGTGTCACGAGGGTGACGACGCTGCCGGACTCGCCGGCGCGGGCGGTACGGCCGCCGCGGTGCAGGTAGTCCTTGTGGTCGACCGGCGGATCCACGTTGACGACCAGGTCGAGCTGGTCGACGTGGATGCCGCGGGCCGCCACGTTGGTGGCCACCAGGACCGTCACGTGGCCCGTCTTGAACTGGGCCAGGGTCCGCGTGCGCTGCGGCTGCGACTTGCCGCCGTGCAGCGCCGCGGCGCGGACACCGCTGTGCAGCAGGTGCTCGGTCAGCCGGTCCACGGCGTGCTTGGTGTCCAGGAACATGATCACCCGGCCGTCGCGCGCCGCGATCTCCGTCGTCGTCCGGTGCTTGTCCGCCTCGTGGACGTGGAGCACGTGGTGCTCCATCGTGGTGACGGCGCCCGCCGACGGGTCGACGGAGTGGACCACCGGGTCGGACAGGTACCGGCGCACCAGCAGATCGACGTTGCGGTCGAGGGTCGCCGAGAAGAGCATCCGCTGCCCGCCGGTCCGCACCTGGTCGAGCAGCGCGGTGACCTGGGGCATGAAGCCCATGTCGGCCATCTGGTCGGCCTCGTCGAGGACGGTCACGGTGACGTCGTCCAGCAGGCAGTGCCCGCGGTCGATGAGGTCCTTGAGCCGCCCCGGTGTCGCGACGACGATCTCCGCCCCGCCCCGCAGCGCGTTCGCCTGCCGGCCGATCGACATGCCGCCGACGACGGCCGTGAGCCTCAGCCGCACCGAGCGGGCGTACGGGGTCAGCGCGTCGGTCACCTGCTGGGCCAGTTCACGGGTCGGCACGAGGACCAGGGCGAGCGGCTTGCGCGGCTCAGCCCGCCGGCCCGCCGTGCGGGCCAGTACCGCGAGGCCGAAGGCCAGGGTCTTGCCCGATCCGGTGCGGCCGCGGCCCAGCACGTCCCGTCCGGCGAGGGAGTTCGGCAGGGTCGCGCCCTGGATCGGGAACGGCACGGTCACACCCTCGTGGCCGAGCGCGGCCAGCAAGGGAGCCGGCAGGTCGAGATCGGCGAACGTCTCGACGGCGGGCAGCGCGGGCGTGACCGTGACCGGCGGGGCGAACTCGCCCCCCGGCGCGGACTGCCGGCGCCCGTAGCCGGCGGAACGCCGCGGCGCCCCGGACCGCCGGGCCTCGGAGCCCTTGGAGCGGTCGTAGGGGCGGTCGTAGGAGCGTGCGTTGGAGCGGGTCGATGTGCGGGGGGTGCGTGCGGAGTTCATGCGGAACCTTCCTCGATGTGGCACAGGGGCGCGTAGCGAGGAAATTCCGCAGCAAGACGAACGGCGCAGAGAGTCTCGAGAACGAGCCGAAAGCGAAGCGCGCCGATTCGATGGATCGGCGGATGAGACGGAGTTGGCGCCACCGTTCAGGGGGCCAGTGCATTTCCGTCGTGTGCCCTGAAAATGCAGCGAGCTGGGGCCCGCACCCCAAGGTGCGGGCCCCAGCTGCGAAGTACGCGTTGCCGCGTGGGTCAGGCGGGAACGATGTTCTCGGCCGTCGGGCCCTTCTGGCCCTGCGCGATGTCGAACGACACCTTCTGGCCTTCCAGCAGCTCACGGAAGCCCTGGGTGGCGATGTTCGAGTAGTGGGCGAAGACGTCGGCGCCGCCGCCGTCCTGCTCGATGAAGCCGAAGCCCTTTTCCGCGTTGAACCACTTCACGGTGCCAGTAGCCATGTCATTTCTCCTTCGGAGACGGTGTTCGAAAATCCACCCTGTGTGGATTTCGAGTCGCCGTGTTGATCAACCGTCGGAAAATGAACCTTCTGGCAACCACACCTGCAACTGGAACGACGTTAGCACGGCACTCTCCGGCCTGCGGGTTCATCGTTTTCCGTGCCGATCCGCAAGAGAGGAATACTCGCCGAGTGCCGCAGCTAATTCTGTGCTCACGGCGACAGATATTGCCAGGGCGGAAGCATCGTGTTTCTGTCGGCGGGCTGCAGGCGCAACGCCCTGACCACCGATGATCAACCGCGTGCCGCTCGTGCCGGTACCGATCAGCGCACCAGCGGCGCGGGGTCCCCGGGCACCCTTCCAGCGATGTAGGTCACATCGACCGAATGGCCGCGTGTCCGCCGCGCGGCAGCACACCCGGCCGGTCACCCGCCCGCCGGTCACTCGCCTGCCGTGGTCTCCCTGCGCCGCAGCACGATCAGCGTCGCCCCGCCTATGACGACCAGGCCGATGGCCGTGCCCGCGATCAGGGGCGTGAGGGCCGAGCCGCCGGTCTCGGCGAGGTTGGTGTCGGCGGCCGTACCGCTGAGCGTGGCCGGGGACGGCTCGCTGAGCGTCTGGGTGGCCGTACCGTCCGCGCTGCCCCGGGTCCGGCAGTCCAGCACCCCCGTGAAGCGCTTCTCCAGGCCGCCGGGCCCGTGGACCGTGAAGTCGTAGGACTGGTCCTCCTGGAGGGGGACGGTCACGGTGCGGGTCTCACCGGGGGCGATGGTGTGCTCGAGTCCGGCCAGGTCGAAGGTGAACGGCTCGTCGCCCTTGTTGGACGCGATGACGTCGAGCCCGCCCTCGGCGCAGTTCTTCGCGGCGGACAGCGCGGGGACCGGCCCCTCCTTCGCCCATGTGACCCCGGCCGTCGCCGACACCGTCGACTCGCTCGACCCGGCCAGAATCTGCGTCTGGCTGCGGCTCTCGGAGGCGAAGGCCCGGCCGACCGGGACGGTGGTCGAGGCCTGCACGGTCAGATCCGCCGTACCGGCGTCGGCCTCCTCGGGGACCTCGACGTACACCTGTCCGCCGTCGGTGGTGGCGGTGACGGACTCGCCCTGCCGGTCGACGATGCGGACCCCGCTCGTGGCCGCGTCAGCCGGTGGCGTCACCGTCACGCTGCCGGCGTTCGTCCGCACGGTCAGCGGACCTATCCGCTCGCCGGGCCGGCCGGAGACCGCCGGCGGGTCGAGGGTCAGCGAGGCCCTCGGCTCGGTCATGGCGCGGGCGCTCTTCTGCAGGTAGTCCGCGAGCTGCTCGGCCTGCGGGTCGACGGCGTCGACCTCCGCGTCGTCCGAGTAGCGCCAGATCGCCACCTGGGTGCCGGCCGCCGCGTCCTGCTCGGTGAGCGGGCCCCGCACGCCGGCCTTGCGCGCCAGCGCGGCCAGGTCGTTCACCTGCGGGTAGGAGTGGTGCAGGATCCAGCGGATCTTCCCGGCGTCCGGGTTGGCGCCCAGGGACGTGCCGCTCCACGGCGTCTCGTGGTACTTGGCGTCCCGCTGCGTGGGGTTGTGCAGGTCCACGCAGTACGTCTGCAGCATGCCGCCGCCGTCCACGGACATCTCGAACAGCCCCGCCGAGATCTCCTGGTCGCCGGTGCCGCCGCGTATGACGGCCGCGCCGAAGGTCTTCAGGCCGCCTATCGTCGCGGCGGCTCCGCCCTGTCTCTGCGTCGTCTCGTCGGCGGCGGCCCGGCCGGCGCCCGCCAGCCCGCCCGCGGTGACCATCCCGGACACCAGCGTCGCGGCGACCAGGCGGGTCCCTCGCCTGCGTGCGAACAGCTCAGAGAACGAAGCAAGCACCAAATTCCCCTTCGAGCAGGACCGGTTGTGGGGGGACGGTCCCACCAGCAGAATCAGAAGCCTCGCGGGCCACACCAGCCCCGGAAGCCATGTCCGGCATCCTAGGGATGCGGCGGACCCCGGCCGCCGGTCAGACAGTCGGACGAGTGATCCGACTCGGAATCGTTATCGCCAAAGCCCTTGCGGGCAGGGCTCGTCGACCAAATCGCCCGGGTCGTAGCGGGCGTAGTCACCGATAAGCCGCAGCCCGGACGGAGGCGAGGAGAGCTGACGTCAGGTCAGAGCCGGTGCTGAGCGCGGTTGTTGATGTGAAACCTCCACTGACCCGGGTGAACCATCCTGTGGTGTGTCCCAGTTGGGCTCGGGCTGCACCGCAAGCGCCGACGTGTCCGCCTTGCCGCCGCGCCGGAACGCCGCGGTCCCCCAGGCCAGGTCATGGCCGATCGCCACGGCGTCGATGTCGGCCGACGTCCGGTTCTGCCCCTCGCGCACGTCGGTGCGCACCTTCAGCCGGCCCTGCACGATCACCGGTTCGCCCACGGTCAGGGACGCCGCCGCGTTGGTGGCCAGCTGCCGGTTGGCCCAGACGGTGAAGAAGTTGGTGTGCCCGTCGGCCCAGCTGTTCTTCTCGCGGTCCCAGTAGCGGGCGGTCACCGCCAGCCGGAACCGGGCCGACGGACCGGACGCCATCTCCCGGTACACCGGCTGCGTCGCCACCCTGCCGACCGCGCAGACCATCGTCTCGTTCATCGTGAACCCCTCCCTCGCCCGGCTCACCGCGCCGGGCCGGCATGCGTACGGGCCCGTCCCGTACGGCTGTGTCCCCCAGACTGCCGCCGTCGGGCCGGGCCCGCTGAGCCCTGTGGACGCACCTGTGACCTGTGGACAAGGCCGTCACCCGAGTGAGTGAGAAGCGCTGAAACGGGGGCGGCGTCACCGCCCCGCCCCCACCACCCTCCCGTACTGCTCGCGGACCTCCCGGTACCGCAGCAGCTCCGCCGCCACCGGGTCCAGCACCCGGGCCCTGCCGCACCCGGCCGCGGCCTCCCGCAGCCGGCGTTCCGCCTCCTGCCCGTAACGCCGGGCCGGGCCGCGTGCGGCCATGCGGCAGCTCCACTCGATGAGCGGGCCGCCCACGATGCCGATGACCATCAGCAGGACCGGCACACCGAGGTTCGGCGCCATGACGCCGACGATCTGGCACATCAGCCACAGACCGCCCAGGAACTGCAGGATCGTCATGCACGCCTGTGTCAGCACGGCCACCGGCCACCATCCGGGCCGCGGCGGCCGGCCGGTCGGCACACTCGCGCGCACCGACAGCTCGTCCAGTGCCTCGGGCAGCCCCTGCGCGCCCCGGGCGGCCGCCTCGCGCACCGCCTGGGCCCAGGGGGCGGGCAGTCCGGCGGAGGCCCGGTCGGCCACCGTCCGCACCGCCTGTTCCACCCGCTGGCGGGCGGTGGCCTCCTCGTCGGCCTGCGTGCGGGCGATCCGGCCCGTGGTGGGCTCGCCCCGGTCCTGGTACCAGCGCCACAGCCGCAGCCAGGGGGTGCCGCAGGCGCGGTTGGCGTTGCGCAGCCAAGCCCGTTCGGCGGCCTCGCCGGCCGCCGTGGCGCCGACCGCGTCCGCGAGCCGGTCGGCGAACTCCTCCCGTGCCTGCTCACTGAGCCCCGTGCGCCGTTGCGTGGCGTAGACGGGCCACAGGCGCGCCGCGGCGATGTCCACGTCGGCCGAGATGCGGCGCGTCGGCGCTCCGCGCTCCGAGACGAACTGGCCGAGCGCTTCGCGCAGTTCGCCGACGCCGTCGCCGGTGAGGGCGGACAGCGCGAGCACCGTGGCCCCCGGCTCCCCGTACTCGCCCAGCGCGATGCCGTCCTCGTCCAGGAGGCGCCGCAGGTCGTCGAGGACCTGCTCGGCGGCTTCCCCGGGCAGCCGGTCGACCTGGTTCAGCACCACGAACATGACTTCGGCGTGGGCGGCCATCGGCCGCAGATACCGCTCGTGGAGGACGGCGTCGGCGTACTTCTCCGGGTCGACGACCCAGATGACGGCGTCGACCAGGGCCAGGATGCGGTCCACGTGCTCGCGGTGCTGCACGGCGGCCGAGTCGTGGTCGGGCAGGTCGATGAGCACGAGGCCGCGCAGGGGCGATTCGCCGTCGGCGGCCGGCAGTGGCCTGCGGCGCAGGCGGGGCGGGATGCCGAGCCGTTCGATGAGGCTCGCGGCCCCGTCGCTCCAACTGCACGCGATGGGCGCCGCGGTGGTGGGGCGGCGTACGCCCGTCTCCGAGATGGTCACCCCGGCGAGCGCGTTGAACAGCTGTGACTTGCCGCTGCCGGTGGCGCCCGCGATGGCGACGACGGTGTGCTGTCCCGACAGGCGGCGCCGTGCGGAGGCCTCGTCGAGCACCCGGCCCGCTTCGGACAGGGTGCGGCTGTCGAGACGGGTGCGGGACAGGCCCACGAGTTCGCGCAGCGCCTCCAGACGGGCCCGCAGCGGTCCGTCGTAGACCAGCGGGGTGACGGCCGCCGGGGCGGCGGAGCGGCTGTCCGCCGTGGGATAGCGGGTGCTCTGTGCGGTCTCGTCGACCCGGCGGGCGATCAGCCCGTCGTCCCAGGCGTCGCCCGAGGACTCCGCACGGCCGTCCTCCACGCGCGCGTGCCCTGCTTCCGCGGGGTCGCCCTGCGGGCCCTTGCCGGACGCCTTCCCGCCGGCCTCCTTACCCTCCTTCACCTCCCTCCCCTCCTTCCCCTTCTTCCCCTTCGCGCCGTCCGGCCGGTCGGCGTGCTCGGTGTGGTCCTGGTCAGTGACGGCGGTCACCGGTCACCTCTCCTTCTGCAGTACGGACAGCGCGGCGATGAGTTCGGCCTGGGGCTCGGGGTGGATGTCGAGGGTGTCCAGGGGGGCGAGGCGGCGCTCCCGTTCGGTGTGCAGGACCCGGTCGACGTGCTCGCCGAGCAGCCGTCCGGCCCGGTCGCGCAGGCGCAGCGCGCCGTGGGCGCCGATCCGCTCGGCGAGTGACTCGCCGGCCGTGCGGCCCCGGCGGCCGCCCAGCAGCGAGGTCGCGACCAGAGCGGTGACCAGTTCGGGATCGGGTGCCAGGTTGCGGTCGACCTCGCGGACCTCCTCCTCGGCGAACTCCTCCAGCTCCCGCCGCCAGCGCCGTACGGCCAGCCCGATGCGGTGCCCGGCGCTCTCCGAGGCGGCGTCGGACACGGCCAGCTCCGGGGCGGCCGAGGCGGGTTCACGGCGCCAGGCGTCGTCGACGCGTTCCTCGGCGGCCGTGACGGCGCACAGCAGCAGGGCGCTCAGGCTCTCCACGAGGGCGTCGAGGAGTTCACCCGAGGTGCAGTCCAGTGGAAAGGCGCGCCACCGCTTGAGCGCGTCCCCGGCGAGGACCGCGCCGGACTGCAAACGGCCCCGCACGCGCGCGTGCTCGCCGTCGTACGCCGTTTCGACGGCGGAGGTGAGCCGCAGGGCGGCGGCGTACTGCGCGGCGGAGGCACCGGCCAGTTCTGGCATGCGGGACTTGAGGGAGTCGAGGACGCCGTACGCGGTGCGCGTCAGGACGTGCTGCCGGGCCGCGGGGTCCTGCGCCTGGTGGATGAGCCAGGTGCGCAGCTGGGCGACGGCCGAGGCGGGCAGGAGCCCGCCGCCCCAGGCGGACTCGGGGAGTTCGGGAACGGTGAAGCGGGGCAGCTCGCCGAGGCCGGCCTTGGTGAGCAGGGCGCCGTACTGCCGGGACACCTCGTTGACGACCTGATGGGGCACGCGGTCGAGGACGGTGACCAGGGTGACGTCGTACTCCTTGGCGGTGCGCAGCATGTGCCAGGGGACGGCGTCGGCGTACCGGGCGGCGGTGGTGACCATGACCCAGATGTCGGCGGCGCAGATGAGTTCGGCGGCCAGGACCCGGTTGTCGGCGACCAGGGAGTCGATGTCGGGGGCGTCCAGCAGGGCGAGTCCGGGTGGCAGCGTCTCGGCGGTCTCGACGCGCAGCACGCGCGCCGGGTTCTCGCCCGGGAGCAACAGGTCGTCGGGGGCGTCCTGCTGGGGCATCCATACACGCGTGAGGTCGGGCAGCACTCTCATGCCGCTGAACCAGTGGTGGTCCTCCGGATGGCAGACCAGCACCGGGGTCCGTGTCGTGGGCCGCAGCACCCCGGCCTCGCTGACCCGGCGCCCCACGAGGGAGTTCACGAGCGTGGACTTGCCCGCGCCCGTGGAGCCGCCCACGACGGCCAGAAGCGGCGCTTCGGGGTCGCGCAACCGGGGCACCAGGTAGTCGTCGAGCTGGGCGAGCAGTTCGTCGCGGTTGGCACGCGCGCGTGGGGCCCCCGCCAGGGGCAGCGGGAAGCGTGCGGCGGCGACACGGTCGCGCAGGGCGGAGAGTGCGTCGAGCAGCTGAGGCCGTACGTCCAAGGTCACCACAGGTGCAGAATGCCCAATTTTAGGGGAATTCTGAAGCATATGAGCATGTCTGCGCGCCGATAGAACACAAGGGACGCAAGGGACGAGTGGGACAGAGGCGCACTCCAGGCATAACGAGTGCACAACACCCGATGCCGCAGACGCCAAAAGCGATGCACGATTCGTACCTGCCTGCGATTATCAGGACCGCTTCACCGAACCTCCACATCGAGCCACGGAGGCGAAGCAACAGGGACAAGGACGCGGGAGCCCTATCCTTGTCCCCGGCAACGTCACGGTTCGGCCCACACCCGGGCACCACGACAGAGGCCACCACACCCGGCCCCCGTAGCTCAGTGGATAGAGCAGGCGCCTTCTAAGCGCTTGGCCGCAGGTTCGAGTCCTGCCGGGGGCGCAAGTCTCCGCCCTCCCCTTGGGGAGGGCTTTTTGCTGGTCAGGGTGAGTGCGGGGCGTCGCGGCGAAGCCCCGGAAACCCTCTTGATGATCAAGGGTGGGCTCCGGGGCTGTCCGGCTGTTACCGGGTTTTTGCGGGTGGCCGTGTCGAATACGTGTCGAAGTTCTGAGCTCGGCGGCGTCAGCTGGTGGACGGCTGGTCGGGGAGATCTCCGGCAGCTTCGAGCCGCCTCTTCAGGTCGGGCAGCTGGCCCTCGACGCAGCGGGCGTAGGTCGCCAGGAGCACGGCAACACTGTTTCCGGCCCACTCGGCCACCTGGGCGGGTGGAATCCCGTCGTTCAGCCACTTCGTCAGGCGCGTGTTGCGGTTGTCGTAGACGCGCCGCCCGGTCGGTGATTCGAAGACGTGCGGGGGCAGTACGGCCTTTCGAGCGCTGCGCCACGCTCGACGGATGACGCAACCGGCGAGGATGCCGCCGGACTCGCCTTGGAACAGCAGGTCACCGGGCTTGAGCTGTTCGCCCTCGATGTGCTGCCGCAGGATGCGCGTGAGGGCGGGATGCCCGGGGACAGTGCGCGTCTCGCCCTCCGCACGGCCTTTAAGGTCCCGTTGCTCGTGGATCTCCCCGTGTCGGTCCACTGCTTTCCGACCTCAGGGGTCGCCGTGTGGATCAGCAGCTCACACCACTGGTCGGCGGCTTCGGGATCGGGCAGGGCCACGTCCTCCACTCGCATCGCTACGGCCTCCTCGGGCCGGGGACCGCAGTAGTACAGCGTGGCGAAGAAGGCGTGAAGTCGCTCGCCACCGCGTGGCCGGCGCCGTACCCAATCGAGGATGGCCGCCGCTTGCTCCGGGTTAAGCAGGGACCGTTTGTCCACGGCGTTCGTGGTCTTTACGACGGCCGTCGACTCCTTGCCCTTGGGAAGCGGGTTGGTCCGTAGGATGCGCCGCCGGATCGCGTACTTCATGGCGACGTTGGTGATGGTGCGCAGGTAACCGCGCGGGTTGCGGCCGCCGAGGGTGACAGCGACCGTGGCGAAGCCGTCGCAGGCCGGGCAGATACGTCGTGAGGGTGGGGTGTGCTGGGCCATGATGGTGGTTCCTTTCGATTGCGGTTGGAGGGAACGGCCCCGGGTGGCGGCGTGCTTGGCGGCTTGTGCGCCACCCGGTGGCCGATCAGTGAGAGAGGCGCGAGTCCCGGCGGCCACGGCCCTTGGCCGCGTACATGGCCGCATCGGCGGCGGCGAGCGCATCGGTGAGCAGCGGCACCGGCAGCTCGGCGACGCGGCAGACTC
Organism: Streptomyces sp. NPDC026246; assembly: GCF_055567995.1. Classification (NCBI taxonomy): domain Bacteria; kingdom Bacillati; phylum Actinomycetota; class Actinomycetes; order Kitasatosporales; family Streptomycetaceae; genus Streptomyces; species Streptomyces sp. NPDC026246. The sequence continues at coordinate 554,088 of NZ_JBVHPJ010000002.1, forward strand.
CGACCGACGCGGCCAGCGGCAGCAACCTTCCGGCGTAGTCCAGCGGCCGGTGCAGTGCGGCAGTGAGCGCGCCGAGCTCGGCATCGGTTAGGTCCTGGACGACGGCGACGAACTCGTCCCCGCCCAGGCGTCCGGCGGTGCCGTTGCGGCCGCACCAGGCCCGGAGCCGGTCGGCGGCGGCGACGAGGGCAGCGTCCCCGGCAGCGTGGCCGTGGGTGTCGTTGAGCGTCTTGAAGTGGTCGAGGTCGACCAGGAGCACGGCGGCTGCCGGGTGCCGGCGGACGCAGTGTTCGGCGCGGGCGGTCCATCCAGCGCGGGTGTGCAGACCGATCAGCGGGTCGCGGCGGGCGGAGGCGAGCCGGTGGGCGAGGACGCTCCCGTGCACAGCCCAGCCCACTCGCTGCGCCAGGCCGTGAACCTCTGCAACAGGTACGCCGACCGCACCCCCGACGTAGTAGTTGGCGAACCGGCCGAGGGTGAACCCGCCGATGTCGTGGGCCCGCCCGAAGTCGAAGCCGAACAGCTTCAGGTCGGGGATGGAGGGGATGCCGGTCCGTCGTCCCGTCGGCGGGATAGCGTCGGCAGGTGATCAATAAGTGGGGCGGGTATGACGAACACGGATGAAGGTCTGACGCGGGTTCGTGAGGTGCGCCACCGACTCGCGCAGGAGGGGCCGCCGAGGACCCGAGACCATGAGGGAGACTTCGAGACCGTTACGGTGCCCGAACGCCACTGCGACCAGCTGCGCGACCTGATCGTGTCCGAGGGAGCCGAGAAGGTCGTCGAGGTCGGTCTCGCGTACGCAAGTTCTGCGCTCGCGATCGGTGAGGCCCTGGCGATCGTCAACCGTCCGTTTCCTCGACACATCATCATCGATCCGTTTCAAGAGCGCGAGTACTCCAACGCAGGCTGGGATCTCATGTGCTCTGCGGGGCTGGACTCGATCGCCACGCTGTTGCTTACTCCTTCATCTATCGCGCTCCCGCAGCTCCTCACCGAAGGTTTCATCGCCGACGCAGCATTCGTGGACGGCAGTCACCGGTTTCACGAAGTCTTCGTTGATCTCTACTTCTTGCGCAAGATCGTCCGGCCTGGGGGGCTAGTCGTCATCGACGACGACTGGTGGCCCTCCGTGCACACAGCCGCGCACTACTACGAGCGAAACCTAGGATGGACAGCGATCCCCGACGCCTTCCCTGGCGAGGGGATTGGCGTCGGACCTCAGGGCATACAGGGGGCTCGCTGCAAGGCCTTTCGCTTGCCTGACCCCTCGTTCGAGCCTTCCTTCGAAGACTTCAGTGCGTTTTGACCCAGACCGAGTACAGCTGGGAGTCCTTACTGGCTGTAGTCATTCTGAGGTCCGCCTCAGGGCCTGCAAGGGCGCGGATGGGGGAAACCCTTGTCAAGACCGCGTGCAACGGCTGACACCAGCGCTGACACCAACAAGCACGAACAGCAGCGGTCGACGAAGGCGCAGAGTGGACGATTGGCCGAGGCGCAGGGGCGGTTGGTCGACGTTGGCGGACCCCGACGATCGACCTGATAAAGATAAGGCCACATCTCAAACAAGGGGGCGGCATGACCTTATTGCGATGCGAAGCCACTCGCTGGGTACACGAGTACGACGACGGTTCCTATCCTGGGTTTGTCGAGGTGCACCTCACCGACGCCCATGGCCGACAATGGACCTTCGTCGACAAGGTGCCAATCTTCGATGACGGGGATGCACTGAGCCCCCAAGCGGCGTACCCCGTCGCCGTGGCGATGTACTGCGTGATCTTGAGTCGCACCTCAGATCCGGACGGCAACGAGGTCGTCACGATCTCTACGGGCGGGCGGCCTGAAGCGACAGAAGGCGACCGGACCGAGTTCGACGTTCGACCCGATCAGCTAGTGGAGCCCTGACCCAGCAAAGGGTGGCCTGGGGCGACCTTCGGTCGTGCCACTCTCCTGCCAGAACGGGCGGGGACTTACGGGGAACCAGGGTTCGTCAGGGCAGCGCAGACAGCCAACGCTCAAGGCAGAGAATCCCCAGGCCACGCACGTGATCGCCCAACCTCGCTCCTTAAAGCGGTGGCTGTTCGCTCGCTACTCCTGGACGGGGAGATCAGGATGGTTGGCCAGAAAGATCATGTAGGTGATCGCCGCTGCCGCCCCCAGGAGGGACAACCCGGCCCCCACCACAGCTCGCGTCGTACTACCTCGCCCCGACTTTGATGCGTGGTACTCGACACAGGCCCGCCCAAGGCCGACGAATGCCAGGGGCAGCGAGACGAAGCTGACCAGTATCCAGAACGGGAAGCAGAGCCAGCACGCCAAGGAGGCCCCGCCGAACCAGACCGCAAGCTCTGCTTTCTCTCGTATCTCGTCCGGTCCGCCAACAGGAATCATGGACTGATCCAAGCAGAGCCTTCTGGCCGTACAGCAGCGCGGTACAGCAACCGTCGCGCCCCGAGCCAACCGCCAGCAGTCGCGTGCGACCGGCCGCCCAGCTGATCCGACCAGAGTGACCGGCGTGCCCATAGTTCGCATCGAGAAGCGGCACCCGGGGCCCCGGCGCAAGTCGGGGTCCTTCGTCATTCTTAAGGGCCAAACACCTATGCCCGCTGAAATAGGCCGATCTCATGGCAGTGTTCTGCCAGGCATGCTGGAACGTCTTCGCCAACGAGATGGCCCTGACAGATGGAGCCACCGCTCCCCCGAGGCCTGAACCGGATCCCGACGAGGTGTCATGGATCGAGCCTCCGACTTGCCCCAAGTGCGGCACGTTTGTGCGGATCTACCCGACGACGTACGACCGTTGGGTCAGCCTCGCCACCGTGGAGATGCCCGCCAAGGACGCCCCAGAGCCCTTCCGCTGGCGTCTGATGAGGCTGCCGGGGCAATCCCGCATCACGACCGATATCGTGACCGTCCGGGTCCGTGGAATCGATCCGCTGCCCGGCGAGCCTGTTGTGCCGGCTCACCGCATGACGTGCGTCCCCGAGCCGGACGACCGGTAGCTCACTGCGGAGAGCAACCCGTGCCCCCAACGTGCCCGATCGAGCGGCACCCCGCGGGGAACAACGGGGAACCTCGGCAAGCGCCCCGAGAACCGGCAGGTCAACGTCTCGCCCGCTCAGGCGCCATCCGCATACGCGATCTTCCAAACTCCAGGCGCCGCGCGCCGGCACTTGGGCCCGGGCCATTGAGACTCCACTGACCTCACGCGGGCAGGTGTCAGACAGCAGCGCTATCGCTGTCTGACACGCCAGAACGATTAGCAATCGGTCCTATGCGTCGTCCTCGAGCATCACGCTCCGCTTTGACAAAAGCGTCAGGAAAGGAGATCAGACCAACGGCAGCAAACGGGACGGCGATGACAAGACCTGACCACCACCACCCACCGTTGCTGATGGCCATCCATGTGAGGAAAGCTGCGCCAATGCACATGACCATGGACGCAGTCACGCCAGCCCAGTCCCTGGCGCGGCTCTCCGGCGTATTGCCAGCGATGTACCGCCTCAGCGAGTCCTCGACCCGGCTCTGAAGCGGCGCCCGGAGCTGGCTGCCCTCCGGTAGCGACGCAAGGATGTCTAGCTCCCGCTTGATCTCCTCTGCTGCATGCACGTTGGGACTGCGGGTCTGGAAATAGAGGCCAACTAGACCAGATGCAGCCACGACTGCGGCGGCAAGAGGTTCGTAATCCATGGCCGGATGATCGCAGGGGACGACCCGATGTGTCTGGGGATACCCAGGATCGACAACAATCAGTGCTAGATCAACATGGCGAGTTAGTTGCTGACGCATGGATCACGGCTCATAGAAGGGACCTCTCCGGGGTCCCTGGGCCGTCCGAGACTCCCCGACGCCAACCACCGACGACCGACAGTGACAGACGAGCCACAGCCGCCAGCAGCGAACCCCCAGGTCAGAGCCCCCTGCCGTACCCGATTCCCCCAGGGGTGGCGGTCGGGCAAGATGGGGTGTTTCTCGCCGTGACCTGGAGCTGCGGTGACTAGCCCATCGAGCGATTGTGGGCACTGCGCCGGCACTGTACGTTCCGCTCACGGATCTATGTAGCTCAGGGGGCGGGGATGTCTGGATACGGCCGCGCGGACAGTGAATGGGACGAGCTGGCACATGCCGGTCGTGGCTTCCTCATGGAGCGAGCGAAGCTGGGCAAGCTCACCTCGTACACGGAGCTCAACGTGACTCTGGCCAGGCGAACCGGCTGCCGTCCCTTCGACTTCGAGCGTGCTGACGAACGGGCCGCGATGGGGCATCTGCTCGGACTGATCGTGGAACGAGACCAGGAGATGGCCCCCTCAGACCCGCCTGTCATGCTCTCGGCCCTGGTGAACTACCTGGGTGCCAACGACGCTGGCTCTGGCTTCTATCAGTTGGCCAAGGAGCTTCAGCTTCTGCCCATGAGCGCGTCGGCCGATGAGAAGTTCGGCTTCTGGGTCAAGCAAGTGAAACAGCTCTACGAACGCCATGGAGTTGGTCCAGCAGGGGCCTAAGATCAAGCACCTTGAGTGTCTAACTGCGTGACAACGCCGACAGGCCGCGGCGGACAACCGCGCACACCTGCGGTCCATCGCAGCATGTGAGAGGCACACCGCCCCATGGTCAGGCGCCCACCCAAGTTGCTTCGGGACGAAGCGGTTGAACTTCAACCTGGCAGGGTCGAGCTGCGGTTAGATGGCCGCGTGGCAGTAGCTGAACTGATCCTCAAATACGTTGAGGCACTTGTCTGGCCCGTAGTGACATTGGTGCTTGCCTGGGCGTGCAGGCATCACCTCAAGCGAGCCTTCGCTCGTATGACGCGGCTGGAGACCCCTGCTGGGGCGATCGACTTCGCTGAAGAAGCACGACGCACGTTCGACGGCACCCGGGAGCAGACCTCGTCGTCACCTCCAGGAGAGTCCGGACGGCCGGCCAGGTCCCTGCCCTCACAGGCGGGCAGTGTTGTTCGCCCTCACTTGCGCGCACGCTCCACTCAACACGAAGCTCTCGACCAGGCGCTGGACCTGGTCGGTAGTTCTCCTGATAGTGCCGTGATGCTTGCCTGGCGGGCTGTCGAGGTCGCATACCGCGATCTGCTCGGCGGTACACGGTCCGTGCAGGAGGCCGCACGGCAGCTTGAAGCGAGGGGTCTGCCGCACTCAGTCGCTGAGACGATGGTCCGTCTTGCGCGACTGCGAGCTCGGGTCTCCCACGGTGATCACACCGTCTTCCCGGACGCGGCCTTCGACTTTGTCGCCAGCTGCGAAGTCGTGCTTGACCATCTGGAAGCCATCGGTCGACCCAGCGTCGAACTCTCAGAGCGCTGATGCGAAGCACGTCAGTGCCCTGGCCTGTCGAATGCGTGTCGAAGTAATCACCCGTTCAAGCTTGGCAGGCGAAGACGGCCAGGTGAGAGGTGGTCACCGACTGATCTGCCCCAGCGCCTTGCAAGCGCTTGGCCGCAGGTTCGAGTCCTGCCGGGGGCGCAAGTCTCCGCCCTCCCTTCGGGAGGGCTTTTTGCTGGTGGAAGGGGGCGTCGTGAGATCGCTGACGAAGCTCTTCGCGACGCTCCGGAACACGCACGAGGCACCGGGCGACGAGACGTTCGCCGGGGAGAGGCCGTGCGCGTGCTCGCCCGCGTGGCCGGCGCTCGAGACGACCGCGAACGGCTACGTGATGCGCGCGCTGCCGTCGTCGCACTACAGCATCATGACGAACCCCGAGACCGGGACGTTCGTCGCCCGGTGCGCGGGATGTCACGCCAGGTACCACAGCCCCTGGGTGCTGGACACGAACGAGCCGATGCCCTACGCCTGGGCGCGGCACTCCGACGAGCCGCGCTGATCCCGGCAGCAGGAGCACGCCCCTGACCCACCCCTGCGCCTTCCCGCGTGCTCGGCCGCAGGTTCGATTCCTGCCGGGGGGACCCCTATATGCTCCACAACATGTCGGACGAAAGACCGCGGACCTGCCCCCAGTGCGGTGGAGGCCTCACCATCGGTGCCATGGTCCTCTCCAGGCGCGAGGAGGACGACCGGCGTGTCTGCCGCGAGGTCTCGGCCTGCGACAGTCAGCACATCTGGTGGATGTGGTCGGACGGGCTCTACGGCGGTCTGCAACCGTGCCCGTACCCGAAGTTGCTCACAGGCTGACCGAAAGGGGCGAGGCGTGCGCCTGCGTTGTGCCGTGCTCGACGACTTCCAGGGCGTGGCGGGCGAGTCCGCCGACTGGTCTGCGGTCGCGGACGAGGTCGAGATCGTGTCGTTCGGCCGGCACCTCGACGGTGAGGACGCCCTCGCCGAAGCCCTGGCCGACGTCGACATCGTGGTGACGCTGCGCGAACGCGTCCCCTTCCCCGGCTCGCTGATCGCGCGCCTGCCCAGGCTGAAACTGATCGTCGCCTCCGGGATGCGCAACGCGGTCATCGACTACGCGGCCGCCGAGGCGCACGGCGTCACGGTGTGCGGCACGGCCAGTTCCTCCACCCCGCCCGTCGAACTGACCTGGGCGCTGCTGCTCGGCCTCGCCCGCGGCATCGTCGAGGAGAACAACGCCCTGCGCTCCGACGGCCCCTGGCAGAGCACGGTCGGCGCCGACCTGTACGGCCGCCGGCTCGGCCTCCTCGGCCTGGGGAAGATCGGCGCCCGGGTGGCACAGGTCGGTCTCGCCTTCGGTATGCGGGTGAGCGCCTGGAGCCGGAACCTCACCCGCGAGCGCGCCGACGAGGTGGGAGTCGAACTCGCCGCGTCGAAGGAGGAACTGCTCGCGGACAGCGACTTCGTCTCCGTCCACCTCGCCCTCGGCGAGCGCACCCGCGGTCTGCTGGGCGCCGCCGAACTCGCCCTGCTCAAGCCGACCGCCTACCTGGTCAACACCTCGCGCGCGGCGATCGTCGACCAGGACGCCCTGCTCGACGTGCTGCGGGCGGGCCGGATCGCCGGCGCGGGGGTCGACGTCTTCGACGTCGAGCCGCTGCCCGCGGACCACCCCATGCGCACCGCACCGCGCCTGCTGGCCACCCCGCACCTGGGGTACGTCTCCCGCGCCAACTACGCCACCTACTACGGCCAAGCCGTCGAGGACATCCGCGCCTTCCTCGACGGCTCCCCCGTGCGGCGACTCCCCTGAGACGCCCCCCGAGTCGCCATGAGCACGGCACCTTCGGGGCCCGTCCGCCTTCAGGACGGGTGATCCGGCCATGATCGCCGTGACCCTCCGTCAGCGGGCGCGTTGAACGGGAAGCACGGTGGCGCCACCTGCCCCCGTGCTCACCGATCAGAAGGAGTACGTGATGTCTCGCATCGCGAAGGCGGCCGGCGTCGCACTCGGCACGGGTGCCGTGGTACTGAGCGGGGCCGGGCTGGCCATGGCCGACGCGGGTGCCCAGGCCGCGGCCGTCGGGTCGCCGGGCGTCCTCTCGGGCAACATCCTCCAGGTGCCGGTCCACATCCCGGTCAACGTCTGCGGCAACACCATCGACGTCATCGGGCTGCTCAACCCGGCGTTCGGCAACCAGTGCGAGAACAAGGACGACGACAAGCACCACTCCGGTGGCTACGGGTACGGCAACTGATCCGCACGCCCCCGTGCACAGCCTGTGCACAACGAGGAGCCCCGGCACCTGACGCGCCGGGGCTCCTCTCACGTGTGATGCGGCCGGCCGCGTCACGCGTACCGGTAGATCCGCCCGTGGTCCTCCAGCTGGTCCGGTGTCAGGTCCCAGGGCGGGAGCCGCTCGTGCCGCGCCACGACCCGCCGGTACTGCGCGCTGCCCCGCGCGGGCGGCTTCGCCGGGAGGTAGCGGTGCTCGCGGTGACGCTGCTGCCAGCGGGACCACACCAGGTCGACGAAGGCGTGGTGCAGCCAGAAGACCGGGTCGTTGACGGAGGCCCCGCCGACCATGGCCCCGCCGACCCAGCGGTGCACGCGGTTGTGGTTGAGCCAGGAGGCGCTGCCCCGCCCGCTCCCCCACCCCTCCAGCTTGTTGCGGAAGCCCTTGCGGACCGTGGAGTCCCAGGGCGAGACGTCGTAGACCGGGTCCTTGAGGGCCTGCTCCAGCTCGCTCTTCGTCGGCAGCTGGATCGGGTCGCGGGCACGGCCGAGGTCCCGGGTGAGGAACTCCTCGTCCGTCACGCCCTCCTTGATGGTCCAGTTGCCCTGCGCGTAGGCGAACGGCCCGGTCATCACCCGGCGGTCGGAGCGCCGGCCGGTTCCGCCGAGGAGGTCGTCCGTCCAGGGCGTGGACGTGGCCGAGCGGTTGCGCGTCCAGTCCCAGTACGGCACCGACACCGACGCGTCGACCCGCCGCAGGGCCGTCTCCAGCTGCAGCAGGAACTGCCGGTGCCAGGGCAGGAAGGAGGGCGCCATGTGGGCCGTGCGCAGACCGTCCTCGCCGTCGGATGCGTAGTACTCGATGTGGGTTCGCACGAACTCGTCGTACTCGCCGCGCCGCTTCACCTCCAGCAGCGCGTTGACGAACCGGCGCTTCTCGCTGCCGGTGAGCGTGCTGACGTCCTTACGCGTGTACGCCATGTGCTCCCCCGTCCCACTGCCCCGGTCCGTGGCCGGGCAGGTCGCGCAGGCGCTGCCCGGGGCCGAGTTCGTCGACGGCCGCCCGGGTCGCCGCCAGGGGGGTGGGGTAGGAGCGGTAGTGGTCGACCATGCTCAGCCAGGTGCCGTCGGCCCGGCGCATCAGGTGCAGCGGTCGGCCGTCCACGGTGACGTGCCACTGCTCGTCCCCGGAGGCCTGCTCGGGGACGAGCGGCACGCCCTGGATGCGGCGGCCCCGGTAGGTCTCCTCGAACCCGCCCTCGCCGGTCCACAGGTCCGGGTTCCCGCCGTCCGCGGCCTCGGGCTCCCCGAACCGGGTGGCCGCGACGACGGGCACGGCCGCGGCGCCCAGCGCCACGGCCAGCAACCCCCGCACGAGACCCCGCCGGGTCCGCGGGGCCGGACCCCCCGCCGCTTCACGCTCGGCTCCCACCGGTACTCCGCCGGCCGCTGTGACCATCCTGTGCTCCTCGTGCTCGGTGCCCGTCGTCGGTGTCCGTAGCGCTAACAGCCCGAAGGCCCCCGCGGTCACCGCCGCGGGGGCCACACGAGAACTCCCGGCACGGGCGTGCCGCTACAGCCCGGGGCCGATACCCAGGTCCGCCGTCGGCACGGTCTGCACCAGCGGGGCGAGCAGGCCCACCTGCGGCAGCTGCGCCTGCGGCAGGCCGAAGCCGGCCGGGTTGGGCGCGCCGACCGGGGCGTCGACCGACAGGCCCGGGGCGAGGGTGTCCAGGTCGGAGGCGGGGGCGTCGACACCCAGGTGGTCGAAGCCGGCACCGAGGACGTGCGGCAGGGGCGCCCGTACGTCGGCGCCGGGCAGCCCGCCGTGGACGGGCAGCTGCGGCACGGTCCGGTCGGGCAGGAGCCGGCCCTCGACGTAGCGGGGACCGTCGGGCGAGCCCGGCACGGGCAGGGGGAGGTGTCCGGTGGCCTCGGGCAGCTCCATGTCGAGCGCCTTCTCGGCGCCGCCCAGCGGCAGCGGGACGGGGACCGTGCCGACCGCGGCGGCGGGGGTCGCGGCGGCGGCGCCGGCCGCGGCCGCCACACACGTCAGCACTGCGGCGAGGGTTCCTCGGGTGGTCGACTTCATCTGGGGTGCGGTCCCTTTCCTGGGTCGGGGGCTCGGCGTGCGTACCGAGTAACGAGCCGGGGAACCGCACGAGGGCACAATTCCCCCGACTGCCGCAGTAATACGACGGACGCCCCGGTCCGGCGAACGCCCTCCGGCGTCCGCCGAGTGTGCCGCGGGTCGCGCCGGCGGGGTCACTTCGGCAGCGGAAGACCGCCGAGCAGGCCGCCCTTGGAGTTCAGCTTCGTCGTCGCGTGCTTCACGGTGCTGAGCACGGAGTCCTCGTTCTCGGTGTCGAGGGCGTTCGACTGGTGCTTGAGCGGCATCGGGTCGATGGGCTCCCGGGTGAGCGCGTTGACGGCGCCGTTGAGGCTGGTGGGCGTGACGTCGGCCGGGTCGTAGGCGGCGTGCGCAGGGGTGGCGGCGGCTGCGGCGGCGAGGGAACCGACGAGGACGGCGGCGGCCTTCAGGGGCTTCATCGGGGTCCTTCCTGGGCGACTGTTGTCACCGTGTGGGGTGAATGTCCGACGCCGTGCCTAACGAGGGCCGTGCGGCGCGGAAACCCCGTGACCAGAACCTCATATGAGTCGCTGAAACAGAAAGTCGTGCCGGTCGGGGGCGGCCGGCACGACGTTCGGGGGCGTGGCGTCAGGGAGCCTTCGGCAGGGCGGACAGGCCCGCCAGGTCCGGGGCGGGCAGTTCGCTGCCGACCAGGGTGGCGGCGACGGTGTTGACGAGCCCGGTGACGACCTGGTCGACCGCCGGGGTGACCTTGGCGGTGTCGCCGGAGGTCACGGCCGTGACCAGGACGTCGGTGGCCTTCTGCAGGGCGGCCAGCGCCTCGGCCGCCAGGTCCTCCGGCAGCTCGGCCCGTCCCTCGACCGGGGCGGGCAGGGTGCTGGCCTGGGGCAGCGGGCTGCTCGGGGTGGCGGTGCCGGTCGCACCGGCGCTCTGCCCGGACACCGCGGTGGCCTGGGCGATGGCGTCCTTCACCCCGGTGCTCAGCTCGGCGGCCTGCGAGGGCGGCAGCTGACCGCCCTCCGCCTGGAGCACGGCGGTCAGCAGATCGGCGACCGGCGTGAGCACACCGCCCAGGTCGCCGAGTGCCTCGACCTGCTCCAGCGTCGCGTCCGCGTCGGGGACGGGGGCCCGGGTGGCCGTGTGGGCGCGCTCCCGGTCCGGGGCGGAGTCGGCGGCCACGGCGGCGGGCCCGGCGATCCCGAGCAGCAGCGTGGCGCAGAGCGCGGGGGTCGCGATTCGCCGTGCGGGCAGACGCATGGGGGTTCCTTTCGGTGGTGCGTCGGATCTTGTGCCCACCGTGCGAGGGGTGGCCGACCTCCGCAACCGAGCGAACGCACCAGGTCAGCGGCGTCCGGGCGAGCCGGCGGTGTCCCCCCTGGTGAGGCGGCGTGCGCCTGATCCGCCCACCGGTGACCCGCCCGCCCCCGTTCGGGGCAACGCGAAACCGGCCGCCCTCCCGCGTGGGTCCCACGGGAGGGCGGCCGGCCAGGTTTCCGGAACGACGTCAGTCGTTCTCGCACTCGTTGCCGAACGCCGGGTTCAGCAGGCCGATGATGTCGACCGTGTTGCCGCAGACGTTGACCGGGATGTGCAGCGGAACCTGGACGACGTTGCCGGACAGCACGCCCGGGGAGTGGGCGGCCGCGGCCTGCGCGCCGGAGTCGGCGGCGGCGATGCCGGTGCTGCCCGCGACAGCGGCAGCGGCAGCGGAGGTCAGGACCAGGCCCTTCGCGATACGCGACATGGAGAGGTGCTCCTTGGGGGTTGACACAAACATCCGGGCGGGTGCCCGGCGCTGTGTCAACGCGTGGCGTGCACGCGAGTTGTGCCGCCAAAGGAGTGATGTCGCCGCGAACGCCGCTTCACCGGCGACGACACCCGCGCCCGGTTTCTCCGGGATCGTACGGATGGCTACTACAGTGGCGCACCTTCCCGCACACCCCTGCCGCGCGCAGTTCTGACGGTCCCTCGCCATCTTCGTGAAAGGCCTCGCCGGTCATGCGCACCTCGCATGTGCCTCGCTCGCTCTTTCGATCGGCCACCCAGGGGGGAGCACGTTCCGCGACGCCCTGCCGTGCGGTGGTGACCGCCGGGCGTCCGGCTCGTTGGCCAGCGGGACGCGGTGTGCGCCGGCGCGCTCCGCGGCGCCGTCGGCACCCGGCAGCCAGGCGCGTTCCCGCCGAACCGAGCGCCGTCCGTGAGCGAGGAAAACCGCGCATGCACCTGTCACCGACCGACCCTCCGCCACGGGTCCTGCACGTCACCCAGCCCGTGGACGGCGGCGTCGCCCGCGTCGTGACGGACCTGGTGGGTGCCCAGCTCGCCGACGGCCTGCGCGTCACCGTCGCCTGCCCCCGCAGCCCTCTCGCGGTCCGGCTGGGGGAACTCGGCGCGGACGTACGGCACTGGGCGGCCACGCGCGCGCCGGGAGCCTCCACCGCCGCCGAGACGCGCCGGCTGGCCCGGATCGTCGCGCAGGTGCGGCCCGACCTGGTGCACGCGCACAGTGCGAAGGCCGGCCTGGCCGGGCGGCTCGCCCTGCGCCGTCGCGTCCCGACGGTGTTCCAGCCGCACGCCTGGTCGTTCGAGGCGGTCGGCGGCACGGCCGCGGCCCTCGCGCGCGGCTGGGAGCGGTGGGGTGCCCGCTGGGCCGCCCGGGTGGTGTGCGTCAGCGAGGCGGAGCGCCGGCTCGGTGAGGCGGCCGGGGTCCACGGGCGGTGGAGCGTGGTGCCCAACGGGATCGACGTCGAGCGCTTCCGCCCGGCCGGCGCCGAGGCCGTACGGGCGGACCTGCTGCCGGAGGCCGAACGCCGGGGGCCGCTCGTGGTGTGCGTGGGGCGGCTGTGCCGGCAGAAGGGCCAGGACGTCCTGCTGACGGCGTGGGAGTCGGTTTTGCGGCGCGTGCCCGGGGCGCGGCTGGTGCTGGTCGGCGACGGCCCCGACCAGGGCCGGCTGCGGGCCCTGGCGCCCTCCTCCGTGCGGTTCGCGGGGGACGTCGCCGACGTCGTGCCCTGGTACCAGGCGGCGGACCTGGTCGTGCTGCCCTCGCGCTGGGAGGGCATGGCCCTGGCGCCGCTGGAGGCCATGGCGTGCGGGCGGCCGGTGGTGGTGACGGACGTGGGCGGGGCCCGGGAGAGCCTGCCGCCCGGGCTCGTGCCGCACTGTCTGGTGCCCGCCCTCGCCCCGGCGGCCCTGGCCGGGGCCGTGGCCGAGCTGCTTCTGGATGCGCCGCTGCGCCGGTCCCTGGGCGACCAGGGGCACCGGCATGTCCTGTCCACGCACGACGTGCGCCGCACGGCCCGGGCGGTCGCGGACGTGTACCGCGAACTGCTGGGCGCGCGCGCCGAGTCCACCGAGCGCAGGGAGTCAGTCGCCTCGTGACCGCGGAAAGCACCGTCCCCCCTCCCACCGGGCAGCCCCGCCGGCTCGCACGCCCGCCCGTGTCGCTGCTGCCGCCGCGCGGCACCGCGGCCGGCTTCCGCGTCCCCGAGCGGCGCCCCCCGGTCCGGACCGTGTCACCGGTGCCGCTGCTCGCCGCCGACGGGACGGCCGCCGTACTGGGCGCACTGGCGCTGTCCGGCACCCAGCGGCACCCGCTGCTGCTGGCGGTGCTGGTGACCGTGTCGCTGCTGCTGCACTCCCACCGGCCCGCCCGGCTGCCCGCGCTGCTCGACGAACTGCCCGCCGTCAGCGGGCGGATCGCGGTGGCCTGGCTGGCGCTCGGGGCGTTCACGGCGGCCTGCGTGCCGCAGCACACGCTCTCCCTGGGGACCCTGGCCACCGGGATGCTGCTGCAGACGGTGGTCTGCTGCGCCGGGCGGGCCGCCGTGCACGCCTACCGGCGGGCCGAACTGCTGCACCGGCCGCAGGCCGCGCTGGTGGTCGGACCGGCGGCGACCGCGCAGCGCGTGGCCGCCGCCGTCCTGCGCCACCCCCGTTACGGGGTGCGGCCCGTGGGGGTCGTCACCGACGAGCCCGACGGCAGCGCGGGACTGCCCGTGCTGACCACGGGCGAGGAAGTGCAGCGGGCGGTCGTCCAGAACGGGGTGCGCGAGGTGCTGGCCGTGCGGACCTCGGCCCGGGCCTCGCACGGGCCGCTGCTGCGGGCGCTGGCCGAGTCGGGCTGCACGGTGTGGGAGATCGACCCGGACGTGCCCTCCAGCCGGTCGGAGGACCGGCTCGCCGGGTTCCCCTGTCGTCGCCTCGACCTCGGGGCGCGGCTGCGCGGCAGCATCGTGAAGCGGGCCCTGGACGTCGTAGTGTCCGGGACGCTGCTCGTGCTGGTCAGCCCGCTGTTGCTGGTGTGCGCGACGGTGCTGCGGCTGACGGGCGGCCGGGGGGTCGTCTTCCGGCAGGAGCGCATCGGCAAGGACGGCCGGCCCTTCACGTTGCTGAAGTTCCGCACCCACCGCCCGGTCGACGAGCACGAGTCGGCGACCCGGTGGAGCGTGGCGAACGACCGCCAGATGCCCTGGTTCTGCCGGTTCCTGCGCCGCACCTCCCTCGACGAGCTGCTCCAGCTGTGGAACGTCCTGCGCGGCGACATGAGCCTGGTCGGCCCGCGACCCGAACGCCCCTACTTCGTCGCCCAGTTCGGCCAGACCTACCCGGGTTACGCCGCCCGGCACCGGGTCCGGGTCGGCGTCACGGGCCTGTCGCAGGTGCACGGGCTGCGCGGCGACACCTCGATCGAGGACCGTGCCCGGTTCGACAACGCGTACATCGACGACTGGTCGCTGTGGCGGGACGTCTGCATCCTGCTGCGCACGGCGGCGGCGCTCGTGCGTCCGACGGGGAGCTGACCGCGCATGACCCGGGTCGGGGCGCACGCGCCCGTACTTCCCCTGCTGGCCGTCGTCGTCCTGCTCGCCCTGCCGCTGGGGCCGGGCGGCGAGGGCGGGGCCGGTCCGGCGGACACGGTGTCCGCGCTGGTCGTGCTGTACTGCGCGGTCCGTCTCGTCCGCGACCGGCGGCGGCCCCTGTCCCCCACGGCTGCCGTGGTGCTGGGACTGCCGGTGCTGGGGGTCGCCGTCGCCTCGGCCGGGGCGGTGTCGCCGGGCGAGGGGCTCGTCGGCCTCGGCCGTTATCTCCAGGTGTTCGTGCTGGTGCCGCTGGCCGTGCTGCTGCTCCTGCGGGACCGGGCCGACTTCCGGCTGCTGGCCTGGTCGTTCGTGGGACTGGCGGTGTGGCAGGGGGCCGTCGGCGTGCACCAGTACGCCACCGCGACCGGTGCCTCGTACCAGGGCCGGCCGGTGCGGGCCGTGGGCACGTTCGGGGCGCAGGACGTGATGGGCATGGCCACGGTGGTCTCCCTCGGGCTGGTCTGCGCGGTGGGTCTCGCGCTGGGCAGTGCGCCGGTGCGGCAGCGGGTGATCGCCCTGGCGTGCGCGCTGTTGCTGCTGCCGCCGCTGGCGGTGTCCTTCAGCCGCGGGGCGTGGATCGCGACGGCGGTGACGTGCCTGGCTCAACTGCTGCTGTCCGGGCTGCGGCGGGCGCTGTCGGCCGGGGCCGTGGTGGCCGCGGCGAGCGTGATCCTGGTCGGCGGCTTCGGCGTCGGCACGGCGATGCTGCAGGAGCGGATCAGCAGCATCACGCGGGTCGCCGACGCGCCCGACCAGTCGGTGACCGACCGGTACACCATGTGGGCGGCGGCGACGGGCATGTGGGGCGAGCACCCGCTGGCCGGTGTGGGCCTGAAGGGCTTCCCCGAACACCGCGACGGGCACTCCTCGCTGGCCCTGTCGGCGGGCAGCGACACGGAGGGGGCGGGGGCGGCCTTCCGCAAGCAGCCGCTGCTGTCCCCGCACAACATGTACCTGCTGGTCCTGGCCGAGCAGGGGCTGGTCGGTCTGCTGGCCCTGGCGGGCAGCTGGCTGGCGCTGCTGCTGTGCGCGGTACGCGCCCTGTGGCGCACCCGCCGCGCGGCGGGCCCCGGCCTGGACTGCGGGCTGGTCGCCTCCGGCCTCCTGGTGTGGCAGCTGACCGACTTCGCCTACGCGGACATCGGCGGCCCGTCGACGGTCCTGACGGCGATGTGCTTCGGCCTGGCGGCGTGGTGGGGTCTGTCGGACCGGACGGGTCTCGCCGCGGCCGGACCTTCCGTCACCGCGCCGGACGCCCGGGGTGCGGCACAGGAGGCGCCGGCACGATGACGGTGACGCCAGCACAGACGGGCGCGGGCGGCGGAACGGGGTTCCCCGGCCCGGCGCCGGCGACCTGGGGCCGCTCGGCGATCCCCCGCATCCCCGCGGCCGCCCGCCCACGCGAAGCCACCGCAGCCGAACCGACCCCGCCCACCGGTCCGACTTCGCCTGCCGGGCCTGCTCCGACCACCGAACCGGCGACTCGGGGCCCTTCGGCAGGCCCCCGCATCCCGACCGCCGGACGCCCACGCGAAGCCACCCCCGCCGACCCGACCCCGCCCACCGGGCCGACTTCGCCCGCCGGGCCTGCTCGGGCCACCGGACCGACTCCGCCCGCCGGGCCTGCTCCGACCACCGAACCGGCGACTCGGGGCCCTTCGGCAGGCCCCCGCATCCCGACGGCCGGACGCCCACGCGAAGCCACCCCCGCCGACCCGGCTCCAGCCCCGGCCACCGGGCCTGCCCCGGCCAGCGGAAATGTGCCGCTTCCCGCAAGGCCGGGCATGCCCGCCCCGGCGAACGGGCCCCGCACATCCCCGGCCGCAGGCCCGCCGGTTCGGGATCCGGCCTCCGCCGGCGCCACACCTCCCGACCCCGGCCCCGACCCTGGCTCCACGGACGCGCCCGTCACGCGTGGGTTCCTCGCCCGGGCCGCCGCGCTCACCGCCGTGCTGTCGGCGGCGGGGGCCCTGCTCGGGCTGGTACGGGACCAGACTCTGGCGCGGATGTTCGGGGCCGGGAGCGCGACGGACGCGTTCCTCGTGGCGTGGACCGTGCCGGAGTTCGCCGCCACCCTGCTCATCGAGGACGGGCTGGCGATCGCCCTCATCCCGGCGTTCAGCATGGCCCTGGCCCGGCGTGCCGGGGGTGTCGCCGGGGACCCCGTCCGCTCGCTGGTCGCGCACACTCTGCCCCGGCTGGCCCTGGCCTTCGCCGCCGTGGCCGCGCTCCTGGCCGTCCTCGCACCCCAGCTGGTCGCCGTCCTGGCGCCCGGTCTGCCCGACCCCGGGCTCGCGGTCGACTGCACCCGGCTCACCGCCACCTGCGTGCTGACGTTCGGGCTCGCCGGCTACTGCAGCGCGGCCCTGCGCGCCCACCGCCGGTTCCTCGCCCCGGCGGCGATCTACGTCGCCTACAACGCGGGCATCATCACCGCCGTGCTCGTGCTGGGCGCGCGGTGGGGCGTGCGGGCGGCGGCGGCCGGCGTGGCCGTCGGCGGCTGCCTCATGGTGCTGGCGCAGGTGCCGGTGCTGTGGCGGGAGTTGCGCCACAAGGGCGTACCGCTCACGCAGCCGCACGCCGGGGCGGGCGACGGGCGGGCGATGGGTGTCGCGCTGCTGGCCGCGGTCCTGCTGTTCGCCCTGTGCCGCCAGTCCCAGGTGCTGATCGAGCGGTTCCTCGGCTCCACGCTGCCCGCCGGTGCCATCTCGCACCTCAACTACGCGCAGAAGATCACTCAGATCCCGATGACCCTGTCGCTGATGCTGTGCACGGTCACCTTCCCGGTGGTCGCCCGGGCCCTCGCCGACGGGGACACGGAACGGGCCCGCTCCCGGGTCGAGCGCGACCTCGCACTGGCCGCCTCGATGGTGCTGGCCGGCGGGGCGGTGGTGGTGGCCTGCGCCCCGCAGATCGTCGAACTGCTGCTCCAGCGCGGCGCGTTCACCGCCCGGGACACCGCGGCGACGGTCGAGGTGATGCGCGTCTACGCCCTCGGCCTCCTCGCGCACACCCTGGTCGGCGCCCTGATCCGCTCCTACTTCTCGGCCGGGCGTGTCACCTGGTTCCCGCTCGGCGCGATGGCCACGGGCCTCGCCGTCACCGCCGTGGCGGGCGTCTGGACGGTGGGGCCGTGGGGCGTACGCGGGATCGCCGCCGCCAACGCGGCCGGCATCACCGTCACGGCCGTGCTGCTGCTCGCCGGGCTGGCCACGCGCGGCGTCCCGGTCCGCACCCGGCGGGTCTGGGCCGAACTCGCCCGGTCGGTGGGCGCGGCGCTGCCCGCGGCCCTCGCCGGTGCCTGGGCGGCGGGCCGGTCCGGCTCCCCCGTGCTCGGCCTCGCCGCCGGTGCCGTCACCGTCGCCGTGGTCTTCCTCCCGCTCGGTCGCGCCCTGGGCGACCAGGGCTGCGTCACCGCGCTGCAGTCCCTCCGTTCCGTCTCACGAAGGTTTCCTCATGGCCGCACCCGTTGACTCCTCCGGCGCCGGGACCGGCGCCCCAGCCGACGCCGCACCCGATCCCGGAACCGGCGCCGCATCCGGCCCGGCCCTGTTCGTGGCGATGTACCACTCCGTCGGCGACCCCACGGACGACCCGTACCGCGTGACGGTCTCGCCCGAGCGGCTCGACCGGCAGCTGCACTGGCTGCGGCGGCGCGGTCTGCGCGGGGTGTCCATGGCGGACCTGCTGGCCGCCCGGGCCCGGGGCGCCGGCCACGGCCTGGTCGGGCTCACCTTCGACGACGGGTACGCCGACTTCGTCACCGAGGCCCTGCCCGTGCTGCGCCGGCACGGCTGCGGAGCCACCCTGTTCGTGCTGCCGGGCCGGCTCGGCGGCGACAACGCCTGGGACCCGCTGGGCCCGCGCAAGCGGCTGCTGACCGCGGAGGGCGTCCGGCAGGCCGCGGCCGAGGGCGTCGAGATCGGCTCGCACGGCCTGACCCACGTCGACCTGACCGAGGCCGACGACCTCACGCTGACATCGGAGACCGAGGGCAGCAGGACCGTGCTCGCGGAGCTGACGGGCACCGCGCCCGCCGGCTTCTGCTACCCGTACGGCACGCTCGACGCCCGGGCCGTGGAGGCCGTGCGGGCGGCGGGTTACACCTACGGCTGCGCCATCGACCCCGGCCCGCTCGGCGGTCCGCACGCCCTGCCCCGGGTGCACATCGGCCAGAACGACACCGGCGTACGGCTGTTCCTGAAGTACCGGCTGCACCGGCTGCGCCGCCGAGCCGTCCAGGAGCCGCGGTGAAGGCCCTGCACATCATCACCGGCCTCGGCGTGGGCGGTGCGGAACAGCAACTGCGGCTGCTGCTGCGGCACCTGCCCGTCGACTGCGACGTGGTGACGCTGACCAACCCGGGCGCGGTCGCGGCCGGGCTCGCCGCCGACGGGGTGCGGGTGCACCACCTCGGCATGGCGGGCAACCGCGACCTGGCCGCCCTGCCCCGGCTGGTGCGCCTCATCCGCCGCGGCGGCTACCAGCTCGTGCACACCCACCTGTACCGCGCGTGCCTGTACGGCCGGATCGCCGCGCGCCTCGCGGGGGTCAGGGCCGTCGTCGCCACCGAGCACTCCCTGGGCGACTCGCAGATGGAGGGCCGGCCCCTGAACGCCGGGGTACGTGCCCTGTACCTGGCGGGTGAGCGGCTCGGCCGCACCACGGTCGCCGTGTCCCCCACGGTCGCCGAGCGCCTGGAGCGCTGGGGCGTGCCCGGTCCGCGCATCGAGGTCGTGCCCAACGGCATCGACGTGGCCCGCTTCCGCCACGACCCGGCCCGCCGCGCCGAGACCCGCCGCCGGCTGGGCCTGCCGGACGACGCGTACGTCGTCGGCGCGGTCGGCCGCCTCACCCCCGGCAAGCGTTTCGGGACGCTGATCCGGGCGCTGGCCCACCTGCCCGCCGACCACCGGCTGCTGCTGGTCGGCGCCGGCCCCGAGGAGGACGTGCTGCGCCGCACCGCCCGGGCGGCCGGGGTCGCCGACCGTGTGCTGTTCACCGGCGAACGCCCCTATGTCCCCGACGGCACGCCCGGGCCCGACCTGCCGTCGCTGACCTCCGCGATGGACGTCCTGGCCTCGCCGTCCGCGGAGGAGGCGTTCGGCCTGGCCGTCGTGGAGGCACTGGCGGCCGGACTGCCGGTGCTCTACGCCTCCTGCCCGGCCCTGCAGGACCTGCCCGCGTCGGCCGCGCCCACCGCCCGGCACGTCACCGGCGGGCCGGACGTGTACGCCCGGGCCCTGGCGGACGTCCGCCGGCAGGGGCCCGGGCCGCGCTCGGTGCCCGAGGCCGCCCGCCACTACTGCATCACCCGCAGCGCCGCCCGGCTCATGGACGTCTACGCCGCCGCGGTCGCCCGTCCCCTGCCCGCCCCGTCCCAGGAAGCCCGCACCTCATGACCGACACCCCCGCACGGCAGCACCGCCAGGCCTCCGCCCTCACCCGGTCCCTGCCCCCCTGGTCCCTGCTCGCGGCCGGGGCCGTGGCAGGCGGTCTGCTCGGGGGTGCGTACGGACTGGTCCGGACACCCGAGTACACGGCGACCAGCTATGTCGTGGCCGTGCCGACGGCGAAGTCCGACACCTCCACCGCCCTCGGCTTCGCCCAGGCCTACGGCCGGGTCGCCACCCAGCTCGCGGTGCTCGGGGACGCGCAGGTGTGGGCGGGCGTCCCCGTGGAGACCCTGCGGGGCGGTGTCCGGACCGCGACCTCGCCGGACGCGCCGATGGTGGCGGTCACGGCGACCTCGGAGCGCCCGGAGCAGGCCGCCGACATGGCCAACGCCGTGGCCCGGGCGCTGACCCGGCACGCCGAGGACGCCGAGCCGTCCACCCACGTCGAGCTGCGGCAGTTCGCCCGCGCGGTGAGCCCGGACGAACCGTCCTCGGCGTCCGCCGGGGTGACCGGCCTGGTCGGGACGAGCGCGGGCGGGCTGCTGGGCGGGCTGGCGCTGCTGGTCCGGCCGCGGCGGGCCACCGGCAGCCCCGGCCGCCCGGCCTCCGTGCCCGGCCCGGCCTTCGCCGCCGACGCGCAGCGGCAACTGTGACGTACCGCGCCGAACTGGTCACCGGAGAGCGGGACTTCGCGCGGCTGGCCGACGACTGGAACCGGCTGCACCGGCACTGCGCCTGCGCCACTCCGTTCCAGAGCCACGCCTGGCTGCACTCGTGGTGGCGGTCCTACGGGCAGCACGCCCGGCTGCGGCTGGTGCTGGTGCGCGCCGCGGACGGCGAACTGGTCGCGGCGGCCCCGCTGATGCGCGTACGGCGTCCGCTGCCCGCGCTGGTGCCGCTCGGCGGGGCGGTCTCCGACTACGGGGACGTGCTGCTGGCCGACGAGCACGGCGACGAGCCGCTGGCGGTGCTGTCCGGCGCGCTGTCGGACGTGGCCCGCGGGGCGCTGATCGACCTGCGCGAGGTACGGCCGGGTGGCGTGGCCGAGCGGCTCTACGAGCAGTGGCCCGGCCCCCGGCGGCGGGTGGACGACTCGGTGTGCCTGGAACTGCCGGCCGCGCCCATGAGCGAGCTGATCGCCCGGCTGCCGTCGAAGACCCAGCAGCGGCTGCGCGCCAAGCTGCGCAAGCTGGACGCGCTCGGCGTCCAGCGCCATGTCGTCGCCCCCGGCGGGGTCGAGGCCGCGCTGGTGCGGCTGCTGGAGCTGCACCGGCTGCAGTGGCAGGGGCGGAAGGTGACGTCGGAGCATCTGCGGCCCAGGTTCCGCGAGCACCTGGTGCGTGCGGTCGGCGCGATGGTGTGCTCCGGTGACGCGGTGGTGACCGAGTTCCGGCTCGACGACGAGGTCGTGGCGGTCGACGTGACCCTGCTCTCGCCCCGCCTCGCGGGCGGTTACCTGTACGGCGCGCACCCGGTGCTGCGCGAGCGCAAGGCGGACGTGGCGGCGATGCTGCTGGACTCGACGGCCACCCACGTCAAGGACGGTGTGCCGGGCACGCTCAGCCTGCTGCGCGGCAACGAGCCCTACAAGCACCACTGGCGTCCCCGGCCGGTGGTCAACCAGCGGCTGCTGCTGGCGCGCCGGCACGCGGCGCCGCTGCTGGCCGCCGCGCTGTGCGACGCGACGGCACGCCGGCACGGCAGGGAACTGCTGCGCGGACCGCGCGCACGCGACCGCGGCGGCCGGCCCTGACCGGGCCCGCCGCCGCGGCACGCACGTGCCCTGCGGGGCTAGCGCGTGGTGCGCGACCACCAGTCGAGGCGCACGCAGAGCTTCCCGCCGATCCAGTACTCCACCCAGTCGCCGAGGTTCAGCGGCGAGCAGTCCTGCGGCCGCGGATGACTCGGCTGGGGGGTGGGCGTCGGGGTCGGGGTCGGGGTCGGAGCCGGGGTCTGGGCCGGTGCGGTGGGCGTGGTGGGCGTGGAGGGTGCGGTGGGCGTGGAGGGGGCCGGCTCCGGGTCCTTGCGGCCGAAGAGGAACGACCGGTAGACCTCCGACGCCCGGGGGTTGGACCCGCACTGCCACACGCCGTGCGGGCAGTAGTCCGTCAGCGTCTGGTAGAGCGGCTTGTGCTCGTCCATCCACGCGAGCATGCGCTGCATGTACTCGGGGTTGTCGCCGTTGCGGAACAGTCCCCACTCGGGGAACGAGATGGCCTTGCCGTGCGCCTTGGCGAAGTCCACGTGGTGCTGCAGCCCGTACGGCTCCGACACCTGCTCCTCGAAGGCCATGCCCCGCGGCTGGTCGTAGGCGTCCAGGCCGATGATGTCGACGGTGTCGTCGCCCGGGTAGCACTCCGTCCAGGGCACCGCGTCGCGGCCGCGGCTCGGGGTGAAGTCGAACCGGAACTTCTGGCCCGGCACCGCGCGCATGGTGGTGACGATCCGGTTCCAGTACTGCTTCCAGGCTTCGGGGTCGGGCCCGCAGCGGTGGGTGTAGGTGATGCCGTTCATCTCCCAGCCCAGGACCAGGACGGTGTCCGGTACGCCCAGCTCGACCAGCCGCTCGCCGAGTGCGCGGAAGTGGTGGTCGAACCGGCCGGCCGCGGCCTCGCCCAGCAGCCGGCGCACCTCGCGGTCGGGCACGCCCTCCTCGTTGCGCTCCATCATCGGCACGTTGAGGACGAGCAGCCGATCCGCCCTCTCGCGGCGCCAGTTGGCCCACACGTCGAGGAAGCCGGGGCGGCCCTCGATGTTGCTCCAGCGGTCGCCGGGCAGGTAGGTGTGCCCGACGCGCAGGTCGGCGCCGCCGAGCCAGGTGCTCAGCTGCGCCATCCGGGCCACGCCGCGGGGGCCGTAGTCGAGGTAGGCGCCGATGGCCGGGGTGGTGCGCGCCGGTGGGGCGGACGTGGTGGGCGTGGGGGCCGCCGGGGTGGCCGTCACCGATGGCGGTGCCGGTTCGTCGGACCGTGCCGTTCCCGCGCCCGCCGCGGTGGTCTGGCCGGACGCCAGGACCGCTGTCGCGGCCACCGCCGCCGCGACGATTGCCAGCCGCCGGGACCGTGCGCGTCGCTGCCGTGTGGCCATGGGCGCCCCTTTCGCTCGTCTCCGCTTAGTGACACCCAGTCATATGAAAGACATTCACGCCACCGCCGCTGAGGCTTTCGAGTGGCCCCCTCGCCCGCACCGGTGACCCTGTTCGAAGGAATGAGTTCGGGTCGCTGCTCGATGTTCGCGTCCCCGCGGTGGTGCTGCGGATCGACCGGAACCCCTTTCACCACGGCACGCTCGGCGCGGTCCGGTCCCTGGGCAGGGCCGGGGTGGACGTGCACGTGGTCGCCGACGGCGCGGGCAGTCCGGTGCGCCGCTCCTGCTTCGTCCGGGGGGTGCACACGCCCCCGCCGCCCGGGGCGGACCCGGCGGAGGTCGCGCGGGTGCTGTGGGGGGTGGCGGCCCGGGTCGGGCGTCCGGCGGTGCTCGTGCCGATGGACGACGCGAGCGCCCTCGCGGTGGGCCGGACGCGCGAGGAACTGGGGTCCGGCTACCTGCTGCCGTCCCTGCCGGGCACGCTCTGCGAGCGCGTGGCCGACAAGGCGGAACTGGCCCGGACCTGCGCCGCTCTGGACGTGGCGCACCCGGAGACGATCGCCCCGGACAGCCCCGCCGAGGCCGTCACGGCCGTCGCGCGCCTGGGGCTGCCGGTGGTGGCGAAGTGGAGCCGGCCCTGGCTGCTGCCGCCGGGGGCCGGGCTGCGCAGCACGGTGCTGGCGCACTCCTCCCGGCAGGCACGGGAGCTGTACGCGCGTTCGCCGGAGGCGGGCAACCGGCTGCTGCTGCAGGCGTTCCTGCCGCCGGGCCGGGACCGGGACTGGTTCGTCCACGGGTACGCCGACCGTTCCGGGGCCGTGCGGGCCGGCGGCACCGGCCGCAAGCAGCGGGCTCGGCCGCGCGGGGCGGGCCTGACGTCGGTGGGCCGCTGGACGGCCAACCCGGAGGTGGGGGCCCTCGCCGAGCGGATCACGCGGGCCCTGGGTTACCGCGGCATCCTCGACCTGGACTTCCGCCGCTGCGGCACGACGGGCCGCTACCACCTGCTCGACTTCAACCCGCGCCCCGGGGCGCAGTTCCGCCTGTTCACCGATTCGGCGGGCCTGGACGTCGTCCGGGCGCTGCACCTGGACCTGACGCACCGTCCGCTGCCGGAGGGGGCGCCGCGGCCGGGGCGGGCGTTCGTGGTGGAGAACTACGCGCCGTGGAGCGCGCTGCGTCCGGCGCCGGCGGGGCGCGAACTGGCCTGGCACGCACCGGACGACCGGGCGCCGGGGCGGGCCATGTGGCGTCTGTGGACCCGGCACGCGGCGGGCCGGGTGCTGCGGCGTCCGAGCCCTGCGTCTCCGGGGGCCTCACCCGGCTGGCTCGGTAGAAGTACGTGACTTTCTACTTAAATGTCTAACTTGTGCTCATGACTCACATGAAGCGCACCGCCACGGTGCTCACCAGCCTCGCCCTGAGCGTCTCCGTCCTCGGCGGCACGGCGTCCGCCGCCGACGCGGACTTCCTGCCACGACTCGACTCCGCGTCGAGCTCGTCCGACTCCCGTGAGTGCAACGAGCACGACAGCCTGGGTCTGCTCCTGCTGGGCATCCCGCTGCTCGGCTTCTTCTACCCGGCCGACTGCTGATCCCACGGACGACGAACGGGTGCCGGGCGCTTTGCGTCCGGCACCCGTCGTGTCAGCGGTGGGAGGCGGCCCGGCCGCGGCGGTAGAGCACGACGCCGCCCGCGATCATCACGGCACCGGCAGCGGCCGCTCCGTAGACGGCCTCGGCGCCGGTCTCGGGAAGGCTGGGCGGCTGCCCGGGCCCGCCGGGAGGCGTCTGCTGACCGCCCGGGGGTGTCGCCGGGGGCGTCGACTCGTGGCCGCCCGGCGGGGGCGTGTGCGGGGGCGTGGTCGGCGGAGGGGTGTGCGGGGGCGTGACCGGGGGTGTCTGCGGGGGCTTGGTGGGAGGGGTGTCGCCGTAGCCGTACCCGCCGTCGTCGTCCCCGTATCCGCCGTCGTCGTGCTCGTCGTCGCCGTATCCGCCGTCGCCGTCCCCGTACCCGTCGTCGCCGTACCCGCCGCCGGACGGCGCGTCACCGGCGTGACCGCGGGACGTGTCGTCGTCCTCGTGCGCCGCGGTGCTGGAGGAGTCGTGCCGCTCGTCCGCGTGGCGGCTCTCACCCTTGTCCGGGCCGGTGGCGCAGGAGTTGCCGAAGGCGGGGTTGAGCGCGGCGGCCACGTCGACGGTGTTGCCGCAGGCGTTCACAGGCACCTCGACCGGGACCTGGACGTTGTTGCCGGACACGGCGCCCGGCGAGCCCTTGGTCATTCCGTCGGCCGACGTGTCGGCGAGCGCGGCGCCGCCGCACAGGGACAGGATGCCCGTCGCAGCCGCCGCCGCGACCATTCCCCTGCTCAGGGTCTGTCGCAATCTCGTTGTCCTTCCGCTCGTGAAAGCCCGTGAAAGCTCGTGGGAGCTCGGGGAAGTGGGAAAAGCCGGCCCCGGAACGGAAGGTGATGTCCCGGGGCCGGCCAGGTCGCAGCCGGTGCTGCAGGTGCGTTACCGCGTCAGTCGTTCACGCACGCGTTGCCGAACGCCGGGTTCAGCAGGGCGATGATGTTCACGGTGTTGCCGCACAGGTTGATCGGGATGTGCACGGGGACCTGGATCACGTTGCCGGACAGGACACCGGGGGAACCGACGGCGGCACCCTGGGCGCCCGCGTCCGCCATGGCCGGGGTGGCCATGCCCAGCGCCATGATGGCGCCCGCGACGACAGCAGCGCTCTTCTTCATGAGACTTCCCTTCTCTGCGGTCATGCCCCTTTGACGGCCGAAACCGAGCGAGCACAGCTTGTACGGCTCGCACCATGACCTGCAGCCTGCAAACGAGGAATTGACGGCCGGGGAAACTGAGCAACGTATCGCACCGGGTAATTCACTCGATTGCCGCAGGAAAAGATGCGGATATGGCCGGGCGGCCCCCCGGATTTCCGGTGGGCCGCCCAAGCTCGCGTGCGGTACTTGCTCACTCGCCGTTCGCCGAGAGGACCGACAGGTCCTCCAGGATGTGGTTGAGCGCACCGTCCCGCTTGCTGTTCGTGGAGTTGTCCGCGCACTGCTGCTGGACGTGGTCCGACAGGATCGGGATGTCCTGGACAACCACGCCGATGAGAAGTGCGACGCCGACGTCGAGGTCCTGAACAGCGACACAGGGCTTGTTGAGCGTCCCGTCGACCAGCGAGAGCTGGGGGCTCATGTCGCCCTTGGTCGCCGAGTTGCCGAACGACGACGACGCGCCGTTGCCGTTGGCGACGGACGGTCCGGAGTCGTCCCCGACGGCAAGAGCCTGGGGAGCTGCCGCCACCGACATTCCGATGACACTGGCGGCGGCCGCCGCGGCGACCATTGCCTTCTTGAGCACTTCGCGTTCCTTTCCTCGTAGCGACGCATGTCCTACGGCCTCATCAACACGGCTCCGGATGATTGGTTGCGGGTGTTCACCCGGTTGGCCCGCAGCGCCCGAAACTGCTGATAATCAGCCGGGGACGAAGAACACACAAACTGTCCTGGCGTGGGCCGACAGGGTGACGAGGAGAAACCATGCACCGCTCGCGCAGTTGACCAGAACGCTCCGTAGGACGGGGTTTCCTCAGAAAGGACTGGTCAGTGATCAAGAAGGTTATTGCCACCGCGGCGATCGCCGCTTCCGTCATGGGAGCCTCCGCCGCCGCGGCCCCGCAGGCCCTGGCGATCGGCGACGACAGCGGTCCCACGGCCGTGAACGGCAACGGGGCGATGCAGAGCTTCGGCAACTCCTCGACGTACGGCAACATGAGCCCCCAGATGGCGCTGATCCAGGGCTCGTTCAACAAGCCGTGCATCGCGGTGAACGACCTGCCCATCGGGGTCGGCGCGCTCATCGGCATCCCGATCCAGGACATCCCGATCCTGTCGGACCACCAGCAGCAGCAGTGTGCCGAGAACAGCACCAACGCCAAGCGCGACGGTGCGCTGGCGCACCTGCTGGAGGACGTGTCGATCCTGTCGGCCAACGGCGAGTGACGTACCGGCTCCGCTGAGGCGGGCCGTCGGGCTGCTGCCCGGCGGCCCGCCTTCTTGTGTGCCGGTGCCCCGGTGCGTCAGGCCCGGCGCGCGTACAGCGCCTCGATCTGCTCCGCGTACGCGGCCGTCGCCGCTCGGCGCTTGACCTTCAGGGACGGGGTGAGCAGCCCGTTCTCCTCGGTGAACTCGCCCTCGACCAGGGCGAAGGAGCGGATCGACTCGGCACGGGAGACGGCCTCGTTGGCGTGGTCGACGGCCTTCTGGACGTCGGCGCGCAGCCGTTCGTCGTGGATCAGCCGGGACAGCGGGGTGTCCGCGGGGAGTTTGCGCACCGCGAGCCAGTGCGCGAGCGCCTCGGGGTCGAGCGTGATCAGGGCGGCGACGTAGGGGCGCCCGTCACCGACGACGAGGCACTGGCCGACGGGCGGGCGGCTGCGCAGGCGGTCCTCCAGGACGGCCGGGGAGACGTTCTTGCCGCCGGTGGTGACGAGGATGTCCTTCTTGCGGCCGGTGATGGTGAGGTAGCCGTCGTCGTCGAGGGAGCCGAGGTCGCCGGTGGCGAACCAGCCGTCGTCCAGCACCTCGGCGGTCGCGCCGGGGTTGTTCCAGTAGGCGCCGAAGACGATGCCGCCCTTGATGAGGACCTCGCCGTCGCCGGCGATGCGGACGGCGGTGCCGGGGACCGGCAGGCCGACCGTGCCGGGGCGGGGGTCCAGGGGTGGGACGACGGTGGCGGCGGCGGTGGTCTCGGTGAGACCGTAGCCCTCGTAGATCAGGATGCCGGCCGCGTAGAAGAACAGGTTGAGTTCGCGGTCCAGGGGGCTGCCGCCGCTGATGGCGTAGCGCATGCGGCCGCCGAGCTCTTTCCGCATACGGCGGTAGACCAGCAGGTCGTACAGGGCGTGGGCGGCGCGCAGACCGGGGCCGGGGCCCTTGCCGCGACCCAGGAACCTGTTCATGTGGGCCTCGCCGAAGCGGACGGCGATGCGGTGCGCGCGGTCGAAGGAGGCGCCGCGGCCGAGTTTCTCGGCGGTGGCGCGGCCGGTGTCGTGGATCTTCTCGAAGAGGTAGGGCACGCCGACCAGGAAGGTCGGGCGGAACGACTTGAGGGCCGGGCGCAGTTCGTCGGGCTTGATGCCGGGGCAGTGACCGGTCTCGATGCGGGCCATCAGGCACGCGATCTGCAGGGTGCGGCCCAGGATGTGCGCGAGGGGCAGGAACAGCAGGGTCGAGGCGGTCTCGCCGGTGACCGCCTTGAACAGCGGGTGCAGCAGCTCGACGGTGTTGGCGGCCTCCGCGTGCAGATTGGCGTGGGTGAGGACGCAGCCCTTGGGGCGTCCGGTGGTCCCGGAGGTGTAGCAGAGGGTCGCCGTGGTGCCGGGGGTGAGGGCGGTGCGGCGCTTGGTGACCTCCTCGTCGGGGACGTCCCGGCCGAGGGCGGTGAGGTCGTCCAGGGCGCCGCCGTCCACCTGCCAGACGCGGGGCGGCTCGGCGTGGGCGGCGGTGCCCGCGCGGACCGTCTCGGCATTCGCTGCCGTCTCCGCGACGACGTACCGGGCCCCCGAGTCGCGGACGATCCACTCGACCTGGTCCGCGGAGGAGGTGGCGTAGACGGGCACGCTCTGGCCGCCGGCGGACCAGACGGCGAAGTCCAGGACCGTCCACTCGTAGCGGGTGCGGGACATGATCGCGACGCGGTCGCCCGGTTCGAGACCGGCCGCGATCAGGCCCTTGGCCACGGCGGTGACCTCGCGGGCGAAGGCCGCCGCCGTGACGGGCTGCCAATCGCCGTGCCGTTCGCGGCGCAGCACGACGGCGTCGGGGTCCTCGGCCGCGTGGGTGAAGGGGATGTCCGCGGTGCTGCCCGTCGTCGGGCGGGGCGCGAGGGGGGCCGTGCGGGCCTCACGGACGACGCCCCGCTCGTCCCGGACGGTCTCGGCCCTGACCGCCAGGTCGGTGCGGTGCTTGGCCCGTTGCAGATCCTTGCGTACGCCCATGACGGCTCCCGGTCGCGGATGAGGCTGACGTGCTGCCGTACTTACTTACTCCGGAGTCAACTTACTCATGCGTAGCCAGGGGTCAATGGGGCGGGGGTCACATCAGGCGATGGGCGGCGGTGCGGATCGCCTCGGCCAGGCGGCGGAGCTCGGCGTCCTCGGTGCGGTCCGCCAAGTCGTCGGCTCGGCTCACGAGTTGTGCGAGTCGCGGGGCGCCGGGTACGGCGTGCCCGCCGTGACGCAGGGCGTCGGCGAAGTAGGCGGCCGTGGCGGTGGTCCGCAGGCCGCGGCCGGCGCTCCAGACGGAGTCGCCGAGGGCGTCGGTCTCCAACTCGCCCGTCTCCTCGTGCGGGTCGCGGGTGCCGGGGTCGAGCCAGCGGACGGTGGCGGTGGCGAGGTGCCCGTGGGCGCCGGGCCGGGTACGCACGGCGTACAGGGCGGTGACGGTGTGACCGGGGCCCACCTCGCCGCCGTCGACGCGGTCGTCGCGGAAGTCCTCGTCGGCGACGCGGCGGTTGTCGTAGCCGATCAGCCGGAACTCCTCGACGGTGGCCGGGTCGAAGGCGACCTGTGCCTTGGCGTCGCGCGCGGTGAGCTCGACGTTGCGCGGGAGTTGCTCGCCGAACACCTTGCGGGCCCCGGCCTCGTCGGAGACGTAGGCGGTGTGGCCGTCGCCCTTGTCGGCGAGGCGTTCCATGAGGGCGTCGCCGTAGTCGCTGCCGACGCCGACGCCGAAGAGGGTGATGCCGTGCTCGCGGCGTTCCCCGGCGATCTTCTCCAGGATCGAGTCGGCGTCGGTGTCGCCGGTGTTGGCCAGGGCGTCGGAGACCAGGACGACCCGGTTGGTGGCGCCCCGGCGCAGGCCCTCCACGGCGGTCTCGTAGCCCTGCTCGACGCCGGCGCCGAGGTTGGTGGAGTCCTGGATGTCCAGCTCGCCTATGGCGTCGAGGATCCGGTCGCGGTTGCCGTCCAGGCGGGTCATGGGCAGGACGGTCTCGGCCTCGTCGCTGAAGGTGACCAGGGCGACGGAGTCCTCGTCGCGCAGCCGGTCGGTCATCACGGCGAGGGACTTGCGCGCGAGGTCCAGGCGGCCCGGCTCGGCCATGGAACCGGAGACGTCGATGACGAAGGTGAGGGCGGCGGGCGGACGGGCGCCGGTGTGCCCGGCCGAGCGGGTGGCGAGGCCGACGCGGACGAGGGACCAGTCCTCGTCCCCGGTGCGGGCGCCGTCGACGGTCACCGAGAAGCCGTCGCCGTCGGGGCGTTCGTAGTCCTGGCGGAAGCTGTTGACGAACTCCTCGGGGCGGACCGTCGAGGGGTCGGGCAGCAGGCCGTCGGCCAGGACGCGGCGGGCGTGGTCGTAGGAGGCGGTGTCGACGTCGAGGGCGAAGGTGGAGAGGTGGCCGGGGTTCTCCCGGCGGTCCTCGTACTGGTCGGCGTCCCGGCTGCGGGCGGGTGCGGGCAGGCCGGAGAGGTCACGGTCGCCGCTCTTGCCGCCGTGGCTGCTGTCACCTCCCCCGCCGCACGCGGTGAGCAGCAGTCCGCCCGCCGCCGTCAGGGCGAGCAGCAGTGTGCGTGTCCGGTACCGCTTCATCGTCCGTACCCCCTGGGTCCGTTGCTTCGGCTTCTTGCGACTGTGACGGCGTCGGGGGGCGGAACGTGCGGTACGGGGCGTTGCGGAAGCGTCTCGAAGCGGCCACGGGAGGGGTCCGCCGAGACCGGTGGGTGATCCTCCGTTGACCTAGGAGACGACGTCCTTGCGGGCGAAACCGCGGAAGGCCAGGGCGAACAGCACGAGCGCGTAGGTCACGGAGATCGACGAGCCCTGGATCATGTCCGACCACTCCAGCCGGGGCCGGACCGCGTCGAGCCAGGCGTACTGCCAGTGCGCGGGCAGGAAGTGGCGCCAGTCGCCGAGGGCGGTCACCTCGTCCAGGACGCTGCCGATGATGGTGAGGAACACCGCGCCGCCGACCGCGCCGAGCGGGGCGTCCGTCCGGGTCGACAGCCAGAACGCCAGAGCGGCGGTGACCAGTTGGGACACCATGAGGTAGGCGACGACGATCAGCAGCCGCTGGGCCGCCGTGCCGGTGGGCAGCGCGCCGCCGGTGGGCAGCTGGAGCGGGCCCCAGCCGTACGCGGCCGTGCCGGCGATCAGGGCGACCACCGGAAGCAGCACGAGGGCCGCGAGGCTCAGGGTGAGTCCGACGGCGAGCTTGGACCACAGCAGCCGGGCCCGGGGCACGGGCGCGGCGAGCAGGTAGCGCAGGGAGGACCAGCTCGCCTCGGAGGCCACGGTGTCGCCGCAGAACAGGGCGACGGGGATGACGAGCAGGAACCCGGCGGCGGCGAACAGGTTGACGGCCGCGAAGTTGGCGCCGGAGGCGGTGGCCGTGTCCATGAGGTTGACGCGGTCGTTGGTGCCGCCGGGGTCGCCGCCGACCTGGAAGGCGATGAGCAGGATGACCGGCAGGGCGAACAGGACACCGCCCATGACCATCGTGCGGCGCCGCTTCAGCTGCCGGACCAGCTCCACGCGGAAGGGCAGGGTGCGGCCCGCGCGGTAGCCGTCGGCGACCTCGACGGGCGGCTCGGCGAGCTGGCTCATGCTTCGGCTCCGATCAGGGTGAGGAAGGCGTCCTCCAGGCGGCGGTGCGGGCCGACCGAGGTGACCGGCACGTCCAGCCGCACCAGGTCGGCGACCAGGCGCTGCGGGCTCCCTTCGGGGCCGAGCCGGACCAGCAGTCCTTCGTCGGTGCGCACGGCCGAGGCGACTCCGGGCAGGGCGGTGACCTTCTCCCGCAGCGGCTCGTCCACGGGCGTGGCCGTGCCGACCAGGAGCGTGTCGCCGGAGCCGGTGATGTCCGCGACCGGGCCCGCCTGGACCAGCTGCCCGTGGTCCATCACGACCAGGTGGGTGCAGGTCTGCTCGACCTCCGCGAGCAGGTGGCTGGAGACGATGACCGTGCGGCCGGCGGCGGCGTAGCGGATCATCACCTCGCGCATCTCGCGGATCTGGGGCGGGTCGAGGCCGTTGGTGGGCTCGTCGAGGATGAGCAGGTCCGGCAGCCCCAGCATGGCCTGGGCGATGGCCAGGCGCTGGCGCATGCCCTGGGAGTAGGTGCGCACCGCCCGGGCGAGGGCGTCGCCCAGACCCGCGATCTCCAGGGCCTCCTCCAGGTGCGCGTCCCCGGTGGGGCGGCCGGTGGCGCGCCAGTACAGCTCCAGGTTCTCGCGGCCGGACAGGTGCGGCAGGAAGCCCGCCCCTTCGACGAAGGCGCCGACCCGGGAGAGGACCGGGGCGCCCGGGGCGATGGCGTGGCCGAAGACGCGGATCTCGCCGCCGTCGGGCTTGATCAGGCCCATCAGCATGCGCAGGGTGGTGGTCTTCCCGGCGCCGTTGGGGCCGAGGAGGCCGAGGACCTGGCCCTTCTCCACGCGGAAGGAGAGGTCCCTGACGGCGTACCGGTCGGAGGACCTGGCGTAGCGCTTGGTCAGGCCGGTGATCTGGAGGGGTACCTCGGCGAGGGCGGGGTCCGGCGGGGCGGGGGCGGCCGTGCGGCGGCGGCCCGTGACGATCAGGGCCAGCGCGATCGCGGCGCCGGCCAGCGGCAGCCACCACACCCAGGCGGGCAGCCCGGCCCCCGAGTCGCGCTGTCCGAGCGCCGACGGCACGTCCAGCCCGCCCTTGAGGGAGACGGTGTAGGTCGCCGGGGCGCTCGGGGAGGCGTAGCCGAGGTCGGTGGAGGCGAGAACCAGCCGCAGGCGGTGGCCGTCGTCGATCTCGTGGTCGATCGCCGGGAGGGTGATGCGGACGTCCTTGCCCTCCTTGGCTCCCTCGACCCGGACGGGCGTGACGAGCTGGGACGGCAGGACGGGCTGGGTGCGGCCCGGGCCGACGTCGTAGAGCTTGGCGAAGAGCACGGCGTCGTCGCTGGTGGACTTCACATGGACGGTCACCGTGGGCGAGCCGGTGATCTGCAGGTCCTCGCGCTGCGGCGCGGACTCGAACGCGGCGAACTGGCCGGGGAAGTCCAGGGAGACACCGATGCCGAGCGTGGAGAGCCGGCTCAGACCGCCCGCTCCCCCGAGTCCGGGCAGGGCGGAGACGCCGGGCGGGCTCGCGCCGGGCGGGTTGGCGAAGCTCTGCTCGCGCCCGGCCAGGGCGACGGAACGCCGTCCGCTCTCCAGTCCGGGGTAGCGCTCGGAGGTCACCCCGGCCAGGCGGGGTTCGCCGTCGCCGGAGCCGGTGCCGAGGGTGCGGGTGACACGGAAGGCGGGGCCGGTGGCGGCGGCCTGGTCGCCCTTCAGGTGGTGGTCGAACCAGGAGGCCACGCGGCCTTGGACCCGGCCGGTCTCCATGTCGCCGCCGTCGTGGCCGCCGGCGATCCAGTCGACGTCGACGGGGGCGCCGTTGGCGCGGATCGTCCTCGCGGCCTCGTCGGCCTGGCCGAGCGGGAAGAGGGAGTCGGACTGGCCCTGGATCAGCAGCGTCGGCACCTGGATGTCCGTGCCGACGGCGGACGGGGAGCGCTCGTCGAGCAGCTTGCGCGCCTGCGCGTCGGGCGTGCCCGACTCGGCGACCCGCTCGTACATCCGGCACAGCTCGGGTTCGAACTTCGCGCAGCCCCCGCCCGAGTTGACGAAGATGCCCGCCCACAGCTTCTTGAACACGCCGTTCGGGAAGAGGGCGTCGGCCAGGTTCCAGTAGGTGATGGCCGGGGCGATGGCGTCCACGCGGTCGTCGTGGCCCGCGGCGAGCAGGGCGATCGCACCGCCGTAGGAGGCGCCGGCCATGCCGACCCTCGGGTCGCCCTTCGCGTCGAGCTCCACCTGGGGCTGCTTCGCGAGCCAGTCGATGAGCCGCGAGACGTCGGCGACCTCGCCCTGCGGGTCGTTCAGGCCGATCTTCCCGGTCGACGTGCCGAAGCCGCGGGCCGACCAGGTCAGGACCGCGTAGCCGTCCCGGGCGAGGTCCTCGGCCTGCTGCCGGACGTCGTTCTTGCTGCCGCCGAAACCGTGGCCGAGGAGGACGGCGGGGCGGCGGCCCTCCCCGGGGGCGGTGAAGTAGGAGGTGTCGATGCGGATGCCGGCACCGGTGGCCAGGGTCCGGTCTTCGCGGTGGACGGAGGGCTTCTCGTCGTTCCCGACGGCCGTCCACGTGCCCGCGCCCGCGAGGACGACGACGGCGGCCCCGGCGGCGAGCAGCCTTCGGGGCCGCCGGAGCAGCCCGCGCAGGTCGGGCAGTCGAAGATCCATGCGTCAACGGTACGGGGTGAAACTGTCGGTCGGTTGTCGACCGGAGGCCGAAGTGCGGGGCCTTCCAGGGGTGTACACGGAGTTTGCGGCGTACTGCGGGTGGTGTACGGCGTGGAGCTCGGGGAGGTGCTGTTGTCTGCCGGGTGGTGTACGGCTCGGAGCTCGGGAGTTGCTGTCGTCTGCCGGGTGCGGGTGCTTCGGGGTTGCTCGCGCAGTTCCCCGCGCCCCTGAGGGCATGCAGCTCCCGGCGCTGCCGAAGAACCGTCCTCACTCCTCCGGTACCGACACCAGCCAGCGGGTCTCTCTGCGCGGGCGCAGGTACAGCGCCCAGTACAGGGTCGCCGCCGCCGTGATGCCGCCGGTCCAGAGCAGGTACGTCGGGTCCTGCTGGACCAGGACGTAGACCAGGACCACGATCAGCAGGAGCGGGGCCGCCGGCCACAGGGGCATGCGCCAGGCCGGGGTGTGCCGGTGGGTGCCGCGGCGGGACAGCAGCGCGGCGACGGCCACCAGGAGGTACATGCCGGTCACCGAGACGCCGGTGACGCCGTAGAGGGTGTCCAGGTCGACGAAACACAGGGCGGCGCCGGGGACTCCGACGGCGAGCGTGGAGACCCAGGGCGAGCCGAAGCGGCCGAGGCGGGAGAAGAGGGCGTTGACCGGGGAGGGCCACGCCTTGTCGCGGGCCGAGGCGAACAGGACGCGCGAGTTCTGGATGACCATCACGATCCCGGCGTTGATGATCGCCAGGGCCACGCAGAGGCTGACGAACGTGCCGACGGCCGAGTTGGACCAGGCGGTGACCATGGTGCCGATGTCGCCGCCCGTCAGCGCGGCGAGGTCCGGGGCGCCCACGGTGATGGCGGCCACGGGGACGAGGATGATCACGGCCGAGATGGCCAGGGTGGCCAGGACCGTGCGGGCGACCGAGCGGCGGGGGTTCTCCAGTTCCTCGGAGAGGTAGACCGCGGTGGAGAAGCCCTGGGTGACGAACAGGGCGATGGCGAGGCCGGAGACGACGAGCAGGGCCGTCACCGTGTCCGGGGCGCCGCTGGGCCCGGCCACCTCCATCGAGGTCAGGGCACCGGGCCCGCGCTCGGCGTGGGCGAAGCCGAGGACGGCCACCACCGCCGCCGCGATGACCTCCAGGACCAGGAAGATCCCGGTGATCCAGGCGTTGGCCCGCAGGTCGAGCAGGCCTGCCAACGTCGCCAGGAGCATCACCGAGGCGCCCGTCAAGGAAGGGTCGAGGTGGACGAGCGGGGCGAGGTAGTCGGCCGTGCCCATGGCGATGACCGGAGGGACGATCATCACGACG
Source organism: Streptomyces sp. NPDC026246 (assembly GCF_055567995.1). Taxonomy (NCBI): domain Bacteria; kingdom Bacillati; phylum Actinomycetota; class Actinomycetes; order Kitasatosporales; family Streptomycetaceae; genus Streptomyces; species Streptomyces sp. NPDC026246. The sequence continues at coordinate 589,656 of NZ_JBVHPJ010000002.1, forward strand.
AGCAGGGAGAGCACGAAGACCAGCCAGCCCGCGAGGCGGCCGGCCAGCGTCGACACCATCGCGTACTCCCCGCCGGCGCTGGGGATGAGGGTGCCCAGCTCGGAGTAGCAGAACGCCACCGCGACGCAGAGCAGCGAACCGATGGCGATGGTGAGGGCGGTGGCGGTGCCGAGCGTGCCGAACAGGTCGGGGACCACCACGAACAGGGTGGAGGCCGGGGTCACGCAGGACAGCGTGAGCAGGGTGCCGCCGACCACGCCGATGGAGCGCTTCAGCTTCTTGGGGCCGCCCGGCGCCTGCGCGACGGTGGCCTCGACAGGGGGGAGGGTGTCGGTCACGTGAGGGATGCAACATCGACGGAAACCATCACGTCAATGCCTCTTTGCCTACGGATTCCGCAGCCGTAGGCGCGTCTTTCACGCGTTAACGTTGCGTTAACGCTTCTGCGCCACGGATTCGGCGCGTGCGGGAACCGCAGGACGGACGAGCAAAAAAGTGGGGCCGTCCGCGATGCGGACGGCCCCGGTGCCCGGTGCCGGTGGTCCCGGCGTCCGGTGTCAGTGGTTGCGCGGGAAGCCCAGGTCGACGCCCGCCGGGGCGTCGGCCGGGTCCGGCCAGCGGGTGGTGACGACCTTGCCGCGGGTGTAGAAGTGCGTGCCGTCGTTGCCGTAGATGTGGTGGTCGCCGAAGAGCGAGTCCTTCCAGCCGCCGAAGCTGTGGTAGCCGACGGGGACCGGGATCGGGACGTTCACGCCGACCATGCCCGCCTCGACCTCCAGCTGGAAGCGGCGGGCCGCGCCGCCGTCCCGGGTGAAGATCGCGGTGCCGTTGCCGAACGGCGAGGCGTTGATCAGGTCCAGGGCCTCCTCGTAGGTCTCGGTGCGCAGCACGCACAGGACCGGGCCGAAGATCTCGTCCTGGTAGGCCTTGGCGGACGTGGGGACCTTGTCGAGCAGCGAGATGCCGATCCAGTGGCCGTCCTCGAAGCCCTCCACCGTGTGGCCGGTGCCGTTCAGGACGACCTCGCAGCCCTCGGCCGCCGCGCCCTCGACGTAGGAGGCCACCTTGTCGCGGTGGACCTTGGTGATGAGCGGGCCCATCTCGGAGGCCGGGTCGTTGCCGGGGCCGATCGTGATCTTCTCGGCGCGCTCGCGGATCTTCTGCACGAGTTCGTCGCCGATGGCGCCGACCGCGACGACGGCCGAGATGGCCATGCAGCGCTCGCCGGCGGAGCCGTAGGCGGCCGAGACGGCGGCGTCGGCGGCCGCGTCGAGGTCGGCGTCCGGGAGGACGAGCATGTGGTTCTTGGCACCGCCCAGGGCCTGGACGCGCTTGCCGTTGGCGGAAGCGGTGGTGTGGATGTAGCGGGCGATGGGAGTCGAGCCGACGAAGGAGACGGCCTTGACGTCCGGGTGCTCCAGCAGGCGGTCGACGGCCACCTTGTCGCCGTGGACGACGTTGAAGACACCGTCGGGCAGGCCCGCCTCGGCGAGCAGCTCGGCGAGCCTGACGGACGCGGAGGGGTCCTTCTCGGAGGGCTTGAGCACGAACGTGTTGCCGCACGCGATGGCGACGGGGAACATCCACATCGGCACCATGGCCGGGAAGTTGAACGGCGTGATGCCGGCGACGACGCCGAGCGGCTGGCGGATGGAGGAGACGTCGACGCGGCTCGCCACCTGCGTGGACAGCTCACCCTTCAGCTGCACGTTGATGCCGCAGGCCAGGTCGACGATCTCCAGGCCGCGGGCGACCTCGCCGAGGGCGTCGGAGTGCACCTTGCCGTGCTCGGCGGTGATCAGCTCGGCGATCTCGTCGCGGTGCGCGTCGAGCAGCGCCCGGAACCGGAACAGGATCGAGGTGCGCTGGGCCAGGGAGGACTGGCCCCAGGTGGCGAAGGCCTCCTTGGCGGCGGCCACCGCCGCGTCCACCTCGTCGACCGAGGCGAACGCGACCTTCGTCGTCACCGCGCCGGTCGCCGGGTCGGTCACCGGCCCGTACGTGCCCGAGGCGCCTTCGGCGGTCTTGCCGCCGATCCAGTGGTTGACGATCTTCGTCATGGCCGGGAACTCCTTCGCAGATGGCGGCGTCGGGTGCAGACGTGCCGTTCGTACAGCTCATGTGCCTCGACCGCGGACAGCACTGTCGCGGTCTCGGCCACGGATCCATCCCACCAGTCCCGGGCGGCGGGCGCGCCCGACACTGTGTCTGCCGTTCGGGTCTCCGAGTGGACACATGTGGGAGTGCCGGCGGACCGGCGGCACCGGTGGACGGGGACCTCCGGCGCGGGGCCGTAGCGGGCGGGGAGTTGTCGCTCGCACTTCGCTCCTGCCAAAGCAAAGCGGCCTGCCGCGCCGGAGGCGATCTGGACCCGGGCGCCGCCGGGCGCGTCCGGGTGGCGGGGCCCTCCGACGGCCGGAGGGCGGGTGCGGGTCACGCGACGGCCCGGATCCACTCCCCTGTGCCTCACGGTGCTCAGGTCGTACGCCATCGCGGTCCCCTCGTGCTCGGCTCTCCCCGGCTTTCTAGCCCCCTTCCTGAAGCCATGTCAATGTTTTGTCCGGACATTCGGACCAGATCGTGGCAGTACTCGTCGCTACCCTTCGCGGACCCGCTCCAGCCGGCTCCCGCAGGGCAGGGTGACGGACATGATGTCGCTGGGCGCGTCCAGGGCGATGCGGTGCCAGCGGCCGCGTGGCACGACGACCGCGGCACCCGGGCCCAGGGCGGTGACCTCCTCCCGCTCCCCCGGCCGCTCGGCGCGCAGGTGCAGCCGGATGCCGCCGGTGAGGCAGGAGACCACCTCGTCCGCCTCGGTGTGGATCTCCCAGTGGTCGGCGTGGACGTCCTCGTCGGTCTCCACGTGGAAGGTCATCAACTGCCAGCTGTCCTGCTCGGGGTCGAACGCGGGCTCCTCGGCACGCACCCGGCCGTCGTCGCCGAGGCGGACGAAGGAGGTGAACAGGCCGAACGGGGCGAGAGTCATGCCGGTGTGTCCTTTCGGTGGGTGATCCGGGTGGTTCAGCCGGCCAGGGCGCGGCTCAGGGCCCCGGCGAGTTCGGCGATCTGCCGCTGCGAGACGTCGGCGGAGAGGATGGCCTGGGAGCCGTGGAAGGTGCCGGGCCACTGGTGCAGTTCGACCTGCACACCGGACCGCAGCAGGCGCAGGGCGTAGGCGATGCCCTCGTCCCGGTTGGGGCACAGCTCCGCGGTGGCCAGGTAGGCGGGCGGCAGGCCGGTGAGGTCGGCGGCCCTGGCCGGGGCCGCGTGGGGAGTGGCGGCGGCGGCGCCGAGGTAGTGCCGCCACGAGGCCGCGACCTTGTCGCGGGTCATCCAGGGCGTGTCGGTGAAGGTCCGCTGCGACCACGTCTCCTGCCGGTCGTCCAGGCCGGGCTGGCCGACACCGGCGTCATCCTGGCCTCGGCGGTGGACCGGGCGCGGCTGCCCTCCGGCGTGCGCGCCGGCATCGGCGCCGCCGGCAGGCCCGACCTCTCCTGGCGGCAGGCCCGCACGGCGCTGCGGTTCACCACCGAACGCCGGCCGGTCGTGGCGCACGCCGAACTGGGCGCACTGGCGCTGCTCGCCGAGGTCCCGGCCGAGACGGTGCGGGCCAACGCCGACGTACGGACGATCGCCCGGCTCGCCGAGGTGCCGCAGGACCTGCGCACCCTGGAGGCGTACTGCGCGACGGGCTCGCTGCGCCGGGCCGCCGATCTGCTCCACCTGCACCACAGCAGCGTGGCCCGCCGGCTCGAACTGATCGGCCGGGCCCTGGGTTTCGACCTCACCGACCCGGCGGGCCTGTCGCGTGCCGCCCTGGCCCTCACGGCCTGGCGGCTGCCCGACGGCTGACGGGACACGCCCGGGCCCCCGTCAAGGCGCCCCGCCGCCGACGGGGCGCGCGGCTTTGCCCCGGGTCTGTCACAAACACCTCCTCCGTGTCACACATGTCGCGCGTACGCGGGTCTTGCGTCACACCCGTCCCACAGGCCCTGTCCGGTCCCCCCGGATGTCGTTGACCGGACACAGGCTTGTTGATCGCCAGCGCAGCACCCGGCTCCCCCGCACGGCCGCCCCCGGCCGCCGCCGCGGTGCGCGCGGGGAGGTGCACGTCATGACCGACCGAAGGCTCTGGTCGTACAAGGAGATCGCGGCGCACATCCGGGTGCAGCCGGACACCGTGCGGTCCTACCGCAAACATGGGCTGCTGCCGCCACCCGACCACGTGGAGGGCGGCAAACCCTTCTGGTACGCCGACACCGTCCGGGCCTGGGTGGCCGCCCGGCCCGGCAACCGGGGCCGGAGAGCGGACTGACCGCCGTACCGCCCGAGTCCACCGTGCCGTGCCCCGCCTCCGGGCGGGGCACGGTCGTTCCCGGCGGTGTCAGCGCCAGGGTTCGGCGACCGTCACCCCCGCCCCGGGCGCCGTTCCCATCGCCGCCAGCGCGGCCGGCACCTCCTCCAGCCCGATCACCGACGTCACCAGCAGGTCCGGGCGCAGCACGCCGTCGCGGACCAGTTCCAGCATCGGCGGGTAGGCGTGGGCGGCCATGCCGTGGCTGCCGAGCAGTTCCAGCTCCAGGGCGATCGCACGGGCCATCGGCACGGGCGTCGTGCCGTCCGGCGAGGGCAGCAGGCCGACCTGGACGTGGCGGCCGCGGCGGCGCAGCCCGTCGACGGAGGCGGCGCAGGTGACGGGAGAGCCGAGGGCGTCGAGGGAGAGGTGGGCGCCGCCGCCGGTGAGGTCGCGCACGGCCGACGCGGTGTCCGGCACGGCCGACGCGTCCAGGCAGTGCGCCGCGCCGAACCTCCGGGCCAGTTCCAGGGCCCCGGCCGACACGTCCACCGCCACAACCCGGGCGCCCGAGGCCGCAGCGATCATCACCGCCGACAGCCCGACCCCGCCACATCCGTGCACGGCGACCCACTCCCCCGCCGCGACCCTGCCCTGCTGCACCACCGCCCGCCAGGCCGTGGCGAACCGGCAGCCCAGCGAGGCCGCCGTCGCGTACGACAGCTCCGCGGGCAGCGCCACGAGGTTGACGTCGGCGTGGTCCAGCGCCACGTACTGCGCGAAGGAGCCCCAGTGGGTGAACCCGGGCTGGGTCTGGCGTTCGCACACCTGGTGGTCGCCGGCCGCGCAGGAGGGGCAGGTGCCGCAGGCGCAGACGAACGGCACGGTGACGCGGTCGCCCGGTCGCCGGCGGGTCACCCGGGCGCCCACCGACTCGACGACACCGGCCAGTTCGTGCCCGGGCACGTGCGGCAGGGTGATGTCCGGGTCGTGGCCCTGCCAGCCGTGCCAGTCGCTGCGGCACAGACCGGTGGCCTCGACCCGCACGACGGCCCCGTGCTCCGCGGGCCGTGGATCGGCCACCTCCCGCACCTCGGCCGCTTCCCCGTACCGCTCGAACACCACGGCCCGCATGCCCCGCCCGCCTTCCGTCCCCGGCCCGCCCGGCTGCGCGGGAGGCCCCCGCGGCCGGGCCGTCGGCCCCTGCGGGGGAACGCTAGCCGCCGGGGTGACGGCGGGCCGGTGGGGCGTCGGGGACTGATACCCCCTAGGGGTACAGTGGAAGGGAGTGGGAGACCCCTCACGGGTCCCCGCGGCCCCACACGCCTCGACGAGGAGTAACGACATGACCGCCCAGACCGACACCACGGGCCCCGTCACCACCGTCTTCAAGGTGAGCGGCATGAGCTGCGGACACTGCGAAGGCGCCGTCTCCGGTGAGATCGGGCAGCTCCCCGGCGTCAGCGAGGTGACGGCCGTCGCCTCCACCGGTGAGGTCACCGTCGTCTCCACGGCCCCGCTCGACGACGAGACCGTGCGCGCGGCCGTCGACGAGGCCGGCTTCGAACTGTCCGGCCGCGCCTGACCCACCGCCGCCGGACCCCGGCGCCCGCACCGAGGTGTCGAGGGGCCCGGCCCCGGCACTCGTACCCCGGGTACGGGCCGCACGCAGCCGTTCCCGGCCCATGCGGCCCGTACCGTCCGGCGGGCACACCGCGTCTCCTGGAGCGACGACATGACCAGCACCACCGGCCGGGCGCCGGCCGGCCACGAGCCGGCGGCCGCCGAGACCGAACTGCTCATCGGCGGCATGACCTGCGCCGCGTGCGCCGCACGCGTGGAGAAGAAGCTCAACCGCATGGACGGCGTGAGCGCCACGGTGAACTACGCGACGGAGAAGGCCCGGGTCACCCACCCCGCCGGCGTCGGGGTCGACGAGCTGATCGCCACCGTGGTGAAGACCGGGTACACGGCCGAGGAGCCGGCGCCGCCCGCCGAGGAGACGCCCGCGGCCGAGGAGGCGGATCCCGCGCTGTCGGCCCTGCGCCGGCGCCTCGTGGTCTCCGCCGGCCTCGCCCTGCCGGTCGTGCTGCTCGCGATGGTCCCGGCCCTGCAGTTCGACAACTGGCAGTGGCTCTCGCTCACCCTCGCCGCACCGGTCGTGGTGTGGGGCGGGCTGCCCTTCCACAGGGCGGCCTGGACGAACGCCCGGCACGGCGCAGCCACCATGGACACCCTGGTCTCCCTGGGCACGCTGGCGGCGTTCGGCTGGTCCCTGTGGGCGCTGTTCCTGGGCGACGCGGGCATGCCGGGCATGCGCCACCCCTTCGAGCTGACGGTCGCCCGCGGCGACGGCGCCTCCACGATCTACCTGGAAGTGGCCTCCGGCGTCACCGCCTTCCTCCTGCTGGGACGCTGGCTGGAGGCCCGCTCCCGGCGCCGCGCGGGAGCGGCCCTGAGGGCGCTGATGGAACTGGGCGCCAAGGACGTGACCGTGTTGCGCGACGGGCGCGAGGTGCGGATCCCGGCCCAGCGGCTGGCCGTGGGCGACCGGTTCGTCGTCCGGCCCGGCGAGAAGATCGCCACCGACGGCACGGTCGTGGAGGGCGCCTCCGCGGTGGACGTGTCGATGCTGACCGGCGAGTCGGTGCCGGTGGACGTCGCGGCCGGGGACGCCGTCACCGGTGCCACGGTGAACGCGGGCGGCCGGCTGGTCGTCGAGGCCACCCGGGTCGGCGCCGGGACACGGCTGGCCCGCATGGCCCGGCTGGTGGAGGACGCGCAGAACGGCAAGGCGGAGGTGCAGCGGCTGGCCGACCGGGTCGCCGGGGTGTTCGTCCCGGTGGTGCTGTCCATCGCCGTCGCCACGGCCGGGGCCTGGCTCGGGCTGACCGGGGACGGCGTCGCCGCGTTCACGGCCGCCGTGGCCGTCCTGATCATCGCCTGCCCCTGTGCCCTGGGGCTGGCCACCCCGACCGCGCTGATGGTCGGCACCGGCCGCGGCGCCCAGCTCGGCATCCTCATCAAGGGCCCGGAGGTGCTGGAGTCCACCCGCCGGATCGACACGGTCGTGCTGGACAAGACCGGCACCGTCACCACCGGCCGCATGACGCTGCAGGAGGTCCACGCCGCCGAGGGGACCGACGAGAAGGAGGTGCTGCGGCTGGCCGGCGCCGTCGAGCACGCCTCCGAGCACCCCGTCGGCCGGGCGATCGCCCTGGGCGCCGCCGACAGGGCCGGGGACCTGCCCGGGGTCGAGGACTTCCGCAGTGTGCCCGGCCGGGGCGTGCGTGGCCGGGTGGAGGGCCGCGAGGTCGCCGTGGGGCGGCTCTTCGACGCGGTGCCGCCGGACCTCGCCCGGGTGCGGGACGAGGCCGAGCGCGCGGGACGGACGGCCGTCCTGGCCGGCTGGGACGGGACGGCGCGGGCCGTGCTGTCCGTGGCGGACACGGTTCGCGAGACCAGCGCCGAGGCCGTGCGGGAGCTGCGCGCGCTGGGACTGGCGCCGGTGCTGCTGACCGGTGACCACCGCACGGTGGCCGAGGCGGTCGCCGAAGCCGTGGGGATCGAGCGGGTGGTCGCCGAGGTCCTGCCCGAGGACAAGGTCGACGCCGTGCGGCGGCTGCAGGCCGAGGGGCGGGTCGTCGCCATGGTGGGCGACGGCGTCAACGACGCGGCCGCGCTCGCCACCGCCGATCTGGGCCTCGCCATGGGCACGGGCACGGACGCGGCGATCGAGGCGGGCGACCTGACCCTGGTCCGCGGCGATCTGCGGGCGGCCGCGGACGCGATCCGGCTCTCCCGCCGCACCCTGGCGACGATCAAGGGCAATCTCGTCTGGGCCTTCGGCTACAACGTGGCCGCACTCCCCCTGGCGGCCGCGGGGCTTCTGAACCCCATGATCGCGGGGGCCGCGATGGCCTTTTCGTCGGTCTTCGTGGTCAGCAACAGCCTGCGACTGCGGACATTCAAGTGAAGTCGCCCGAATTCGCCCTAAATTCACGGCGAACGTGATTTGAACCCCTCTGGAGTCCCGGGCCGGGCTCACATAAGCTCTTCACAAGGCTCGCGCATCTTCCTTACGCTGGGACCTCCCGGACGGCACATCCGGGCTCTTGCCCACCTATAGGACATATGCAAGAGACGCAGATCACAGTGATGTGAACGTAACCATCCGAGGGGTTCGAAGGTCTAAGTTGACGATGTCAGGAAGCGTCTTGGGGGGCGCGACCCGACATCTGGGGATGTCTTGGGGGACTTCCCCGGAGATGCGTTGCCGGGGCACGTACACCGGGAAGCTTTGAGCGGCCCTCCCGGGCGTGCGCTGTCCCGGCAGATCGCACCTCGTACCAGGAGTGCGGCGAGTTCCGCTCGTCGCGCTCGCACAGCGATTCAGGCGCTGTCCTCACAGACGCCCGGCCGGATCCCGTGGGGGGAATCCGTACCGGGACTGGGAAGGCGCCCTGGACGTCGGCCCGTGGGGGGACCGACGCCGGGGCGCCTTCTTCATTGCGTAAGAAATCCCGTGAGAGATCACCCCGGGCCCGCGCCCGGCACGCCCGAGCCCCCGTCGTCCGGCGGCCGGACGACGGGGGCTCGGGTGGAAGCGCGGCCCAGGACTGCCGGGCGGCTGCCTCAGCGCTCCTCGACGGGGACGAAGTCGCGCTCGACGACGCCCGTGTAGATCTGCCGCGGACGGCCGATGCGGGAGCCCGGCTCCTTGATCATCTCGTGCCACTGGGCGATCCAGCCCGGCAGCCGGCCGAGGGCGAACAGGACCGTGAACATCTCGGTCGGGAAGCCCATGGCCCGGTAGATCAGGCCGGTGTAGAAGTCGACGTTCGGGTAGAGGCTGCGCTGGACGAAGTAGTCGTCGGAGAGCGCGTGCTCCTCCAGCTTCAGCGCGATGTCCAGCAGCTCGTCGGACTTGCCGAGGGCGGACAGCACATCGTGCGCGGCGGCCTTGATGATCTTGGCGCGGGGGTCGAAGTTCTTGTAGACCCGGTGGCCGAAGCCCATCAGGCGGACGCCGTCCTCCTTGTTCTTCACCTTGCGGATGAAGGAGTCGACGTCGCCGCCGGAGTCGCGGATGCCCTCCAGCATCTCCAGCACGGACTGGTTGGCGCCGCCGTGCAGCGGGCCCCACAGCGCGTTGATGCCGGCGGAGATCGAGGCGAACATGTTCGCCTGCGAGGAGCCGACCAGGCGGACCGTGGAGGTCGAGCAGTTCTGCTCGTGGTCCGCGTGCAGGATCAGCAGCTTGTCGAGCGCGGAGACCACGGTCGGGTCCAGCTCGTACTCCTGCGCGGGGACCGAGAAGGTCATGCGGAGGAAGTTCTCGACGTAGCCCAGGTCGTTGCGCGGGTAGACGAACGGGTGACCGATCGACTTCTTGTACGCGTACGCCGCGATCGTCGGGAGCTTGGCGAGCAGGCGGATCGTCGAGAGGTTGCGCTGGCGCTCGTCGAACGGGTTGTGGCTGTCCTGGTAGAACGTGGACAGCGCCGAGACGACCGAGGACAGCATGGCCATCGGGTGGGCGTCGCGCGGGAAGCCCTTGTAGAAGTTCTTGACGTCCTCGTGCAGCAGGGTGTGCTGCGTGATCTCGTTCTTGAACGCGGAGAGCTCGTCGACGGTCGGCAGCTCGCCGTTGATCAGCAGGTAGGCGACCTCCAGGAAGGTGGAGCGCTCGGCCAGCTGTTCGATCGGGTACCCGCGGTAGCGCAGGATGCCCGCCTCGCCGTCCAGGTAGGTAATGGCGGATTTGTACGCGGCGGTGTTGCCGTAACCGCTGTCCAGCGTCACCAGACCGGTCTGGGCGCGGAGCTTTCCGATGTCGAAGCCCTTGTCACCGACGGTGCTGTCGATCACCGGGTAGGTGTACTCGCCGTCGCCGTACCGCAGTACTACAGAGTTGTCGCTCACGTCTTCCCTCACCGACGTTGTGCCTCATCTTCGAGGTGCCCTGACTGTCTCTACCATCCCCCACTTGGCTCAGGAGAGTGCACTCGGGGTCGACCATCGGGCCTACTGACGGCACTGAGTGCCGCCAACTTGCCCATCCTGCCCCCTGTGATCCCCTTCCGGAAGTGGCTTGTGACCTTCACGACTCATTTGATCGATCATTTTTTGCCGAGCCGAGCCGGAAGTCGAGTGCCGTGCACCGCCGACCCGCCGACACCGTGCGCACCGCCTGGCCGATCGCCTTGCGCGAACCGACGAGGACGACCAGCCGCTTGGCGCGCGTGACCGCCGTGTAGAGCAGGTTGCGCTGGAGCATCATCCAGGCCCCCGTGGTGACGGGGATGACGACCGCCGGGTACTCGCTGCCCTGGGAGCGGTGGATCGTCACGGCGTAGGCGTGGGCCAGCTCGTCGAGCTCGTCGAACTCGTAGGCGACCTCCTCGTCCTCGTCCGTGAGCACCGTCAGGCGCTGGTCGACCGGGTCGAGCGAGGTCACCACGCCCACGGTGCCGTTGAAGACACCGTTGGTGCCCTTCTCGTAATTGTTGCGAATCTGGGTGACCTTGTCGCCGACGCGGAACACCCGGCCGCCGAACCTCTTCTCGGGCACGTCCGGGCGGCCCGGGGTGACGGCCTGCTGGAGCAGGCCGTTGAGCGTGCCGGCGCCGGCCGGGCCGCGGTGCATGGGCGCCAGGACCTGCACGTCCCGGCGCGGATCCAGCCCGAATCGGGCCGGGATGCGGCGCGCGGCCACGTCCACGGTGAGCCGGCCGGTCTCCTCCGTGTCGTCCTCGACGAAGAGGAAGAAGTCCTTCATGCCGTCGGTGACCGGGTGCTGCCCGGCGTTGATGCGGTGGGCGTTGGTCACCACGCCGGACTGCTGCGCCTGGCGGAAGACCCGGGTCAGGCGGACGGCGGGGATCGGGCTGCCGTCCGCCAGCAGGTCCCGCAGCACCTCCCCCGCGCCGACGCTGGGCAGCTGGTCCACGTCCCCGACGAACAGCAGGTGCGCCCCGGGCGGGACGGCCTTCACCAGCTTGTTGGCCAGGAGCAGGTCGAGCATGGACGCCTCGTCGACCACCACCAGGTCGGCGTCGAGCGGGCGGTCGCGGTCGTAGGCCGCGTCACCGCCGGGCTTGAGCTCCAGCAGGCGGTGGACCGTGGAGGCCTCGGCACCGGTGAGCTCGGACAGGCGCTTCGCGGCCCGGCCGGTCGGCGCGGCGAGCACGACCTTGGCCTTCTTGGCGCGGGCCAGTTCCACGATCGAGCGGACCGTGAAGGACTTGCCGCAGCCCGGGCCGCCGGTCAGGACCGCGACCTTCTCGGTGAGCGCCAGCCGCACGGCGGCCTCCTGCTCGGGCGCGAGATCGGTGCCCGTACGCCCTTTCAGCCAGGTGAGCGCCTTGTCCCAGGCGACGGAGGCGAAGCCGGGCATGCGGTCCTCGCCGGTGCGCAGCAGGCGCAGCAGCTGGGCGGAGAGGGAGAGTTCGGCGCGGTGGAAGGGGACGAGGTAGATGGCGGTGACGGGCTCGCCGCCGTCGGGGCCCGGCACCTTCTCCCGTACGACGCCGGGTTCCTCGCCGTCCTCGCGCGGCTCGGCCAGCTCGGCCAGGCACTCGATGACCAGGCCGGTGTCGACCTGGAGGAGCTTGACCGCGTCCTTGATCAGCTGCTCCTCCGGCAGGTAGCAGTGGCCCTGGTCGGTGGACTGCGACAACGCGTACTGCAGGCCCGCCTTGACGCGCTCGGGGCTGTCGTGCGGGATGCCGACGGACCGGGCGATCTTGTCGGCGGTGAGGAAGCCGATGCCCCACACGTCGGACGCGAGCCGGTAGGGCTGGTTCTTCACCACGGAGATGGAGGCGTCGCCGTACTTCTTGTAGATGCGCACGGCGATGGAGGTGGAGACCTCCACGGTCTGGAGGAAGAGCATGACCTCCTTGATGGCCTTCTGTTCCTCCCAGGCGTCGGCGATCTTCTTCGTGCGCTTGGGGCCCAGGCCGGGGACCTCGATGAGCCGCTTGGGCTCCTCCTCGATGATCTTCAGGGTGTCCATGCCGAAGTGCTGGGTGATGCGGTCGGCGAAGACCGGGCCGATGCCCTTGACCAGGCCCGAGCCGAGGTAGCGGCGGATGCCCTGCACGGTGGCCGGCAGGACCGTCGTGTAGTTCTCCACGTGGAACTGCTTGCCGTACTGGGGGTGGGAGCCCCAGCGGCCCTCCATGCGCAGGGACTCGCCGACCTGGGCGCCGAGCAGCGCCCCCACGACCGTGAGCAGGTCGCCGCCGCCCCTGCCGGTGTCGACCCGGGCGACCGTGTAGCCGTTCTCCTCGTTGGCGTACGTGATGCGCTCCAGCACGCCCTCCAGCGTGGCCGGTCGCCGCTCGCCCGCATGGGCGGCCCCCGCCTGATCGGTCATGATCCGACGGTACCGCCCGGGTACGACAGCGAGCCGCCCCCGGTCGGCCGCTTCGCGCCGAGAGCCGTTCCCGCCCACGCCCGCCGCCGTTGCGACGAGGGGCCTTCCGGGATCTCTCCGCATGGAAGAATGCGGGGCGTTCGCCGAAAAGTCGCCCGGGTGCCTCCCGGCGTCGCACGCCGCGGGGCGGTCCGCTCGTCGGGCCGTGCAGGACGGGCGGTTCGGCCCGGCCGGCCGGTCCGGCGCTCGGCCCCGAAGCGCACCCCGGCCCGGAAGAGCACCGCTTTCCGGCTCCGGTGCGGGGGCGATCCGGCTCCGCCCGGTGCGTGCTCCCCGGCCCCGAACGCGACGAGGAACGATGTCACCCCAGGCCCAGAGCGTCGCCCTGTGGATACTCGCCCTGGCCGTCAACGTCATGGCGGCGTGCGCGGGGATCGCATGGGGGTGGGACGCCTTCGCCCTCTTCCTGGCCCCGGCGTTCGGCTCGGTCGTCGGGGCGTCGCTGGTGAGCTACAGCCTGCGGCGGTGAGGACGGCCGCGGGGCCGTGGAGAGGTCACCGGAGGTGCCGGCGGCAGGGGCTGCACGGCGCTCCAAGTCGACGGACGGGCTCAGGTGTTGGGGCGGGTGAGGAAGCCGGTGACGCGCCGGCCGCAGACGGCCGGGTCGGCGAGGGGCAGCGCGTGGTGGGACACGTCCGGCAGGGTGGATGTCGTGACCCGCGGCAGCAGTGCCTCGGCCCGGGCGGTGACCGCGGCGGGGTCGTGGGTGCGGCCGGCGCCCGCGAGCAGCAGCAGGACCGGCAGCTCCAGGGCGCGCAGGGCGGCCGGCGCCGGGCGGGGTCCGGTGACCGGACGCTGGGCGGGGAAACCGGCGGCCGCCTCCTGCAGGGCCAGCCAGTCGGGGTCCAGGCCGGCGCCGCCGCTCTCCCACTCCAGGAAGGCGCGCGCCCGGCGGGGCGTGGGCCGCAGCAGCGTCGGCAGCGCGTGCCACAGGTAGGCGGGCCGGAAGCCGGCGAAGCAGTTCGTCGGGTCCAGGAGCACCAGCCGGCGCACCCGGTCCGGGGCGCGCAGGGCGTGGTGCAGCGCGATCCACGCGCCGTACGAGTGACCGGCCAGGTCGGTCCCTGACAGGCACAGCTCCGTGAGCAGGGCGTCCAGCCAGGCCGACAGGTCGGCGGCCGTCCGGGGGCGGCGCTCGGGATCGGCGGCGCTGCGTCCCGGCGCGCCGATCAGGTCGACGGCGTACAGCCGGTGCACACGGGAGAGTTCGGCGGCCTGCCGGTACCAGGTCGCCGAGGTGGCGCCGCCCCCGCCCGGGAGCAGCAGCAGGGGAGGTCCCTCGGCGGGGCCGCACACCGTCACGTGCGTCGCGCCGAAGGGCGTGGGGACCGTCAGGGCTTCGCGGGTGGCCGGCCACTTGGCCATGACCTTGTCGTAGGCGGCGAGGAAAGCGTCCATGTCGTACGGATCGCGAGCGTTCATGAGCCGGGACCCCCTATTATCTCGCTCGACGAGATACTTGTTGAGCGAGATGGTAACGGAGGCTGGCATGTCCGGCGAGCAGATCGAGCAGTCGGCCGGGCCCGGGGCCGGGATGGAGGTCGTCCATCTACTGCGTGCCGTCGCCGTCGAACTGGGCAGGCACAGCGCCCGGTTCGCGCAGCGCCATGGCCTGCATCCGACGGACGTGCGGGCGTTGATCGCCCTGATGGACGCGTCCCGCGCCGGCGAGGAGACCACGGCCGGCCGCCTCGGTGCCGCGCTCGGCCTGAACTCGGCGGGGACCACGGCACTCGTGGACCGGCTGGAACGGGCCGGGCACGTGCGGCGGGTGCGGGGCGCCGGCGACCGGCGGAAGGTCGTGGTGGAGGTGGAGGAGCGGGCGGTCGCCCTCGGCCAAGAGCACTTCGGCCCGCTGATCGACCACGCCGTGACCCTGCTGCGCTCCTACGACGAGCGCGAACTGGCCGCGATCCGCACGTTCCTGACGGGCGTACGGGATGCGGCTGCCGGGGAGGGCGCGTAGGGGCGGGGTCCCGGGCGCGTTGGGGCGGGGTCCCGGGCGCGTAGGGGCGGGGTCCCGGGCGGGAAGGCGGGCGGCGGGTGGCCCGCACGGGGTGGGCGGACAGCGGCGCGGTCCGCCCGGGGGGAGGCCAAGCAGGGGCGGGGGCCCGCACGCGGGGGGCGAGCGCGGCCCGCCGGGGGCGGGCAGCAGGGCCGGGGGCCCGCACGGGGGGGGACAGCAGCACGGCCCGCCGGGGAGGCCGGGCAGTTGCACGGCTCGCGCGGGAGAGCGGACAGCACGGCGCCCGCGGAAGAGGCGGGCAAGACGGCGACCCGCCCGGGAGGGCAAGCAGAGGCCGGCGGCCCATCGGGACGCCGAAGCACCGCGCCCCAGCGGGAGTGCGGACAGCGAGCTCGATCGGCTCCGCCCACCCCGGCGGTGAGGGGCCCGGGGCCGTCGCCCGGGTCAGGCCTCGGCCGTTCTGCGGGCGTACGCCCGGGCCGCGCGAGCGCGGTCGCCGCAGCGGGTGGAGCACCACTGGCGGCGGCCGTGACGGAGCAGGAAACGGTTGCAGGGCGGGGAGCCGCAGGCGGTGAGGCGCTGCGCCGCCGGGGACGTGAGCAGGTCGGCCGCGTCGGCGGCGAGTGTCGCGACGGCGAGGTCGACGATCGCCGTCGTGGGGTGCGGTGCGGTGCGGTACGGCCCGGTCCTGTCGTCCCACCGCAGCAGGGGGGCCGTGGGTACGCGGGTCATCGCGTCGTTGACCGCGTCGACCGCCGCGGGCAGGGCGGGCAGACCCTCGGCCCGGGCGGCGAACAGCGATCTGATCTGTTCGCGCAGCGAGCGCAGTTGCGCCGCGCACATCTCCCGCATCCCGGCGTCGGCCGGCGCGAGGCCGCGCTCGGTGAGCCAGTGGTTGGCCTGCGCGGGCGAGCCCAGGAGATCGATCGTGTGCCCGCCGGGCAGGGCCATCGCGCTGTTGGCGAGGGCGAGGGACGGGTGCTCCTCCTCGCCCTGGGCGGGCGGGGGGACGGGCTGCTCGGACACGGGCTCCTCCATGGTTCTCATGGTAAGGCTTGCCGCCATCCGTGAGAAAGGGCTACGGTCTTCTCACGGTTCCACCACGCCTATCCGTGAGGTGCTGCATGTCCTCCACGTCCGTGCCCACCGGCGACCTCGTCGTGCGCGTCTTCGGCGGCCCCACCGCCCTCTTCGAGTACGGCGGGCTGCGCTTCCTGACCGACCCGACCTTCGACGCCCCCGGCGACTACCCCCGGGGCGAGGCCAGGTTCCTGACCAAGACGGCACCTTCCGCCGCCTCCCCCGACGATCTCGGGCGCGTCGACGTGGTGCTCCTCTCCCACGACGAGCACCCCGACAACCTCGACGTCTCCGGCCGCGCCCTGCTCGCCGGCGTCCCGCTGACCCTGACCACGCCCGGCGGCGGCAAGCGCCTGGGCGAGACCCTGGGCGAGCGGGCCCGGGGCCTGGCCGACTGGGAGTCCGTCGAGCTGGACCGGCCCGGGGGCGGCACCGTGACCGTCACCGGCGTCCCGGCGCTGCACGGGCCCGGCACCCGCGAGGAGGTCGAGGCGGTCACCGGGCAGGTCGTCGGCTTCGTGCTGACCGGCGAGGGCCTGCCCACCGTCTACGTCAGCGGCGACAATGCCTCCCTCGACGCGGTCCGCGAGATCGCCGAGCGCTTCGGCCCCGTCGACACCGCCGTCCTCTTCGCCGGGGCGCCCCGCTTCCCCGTCCTCTTCGACAACCGGGTCATCGTGCTGGACAGCGCCATGGCCGCGGAGGCCACGCGCGTCCTCGGCGCCCGCCGCGTCGTGCCCGTCCACTACGACAGCTGGGCCCACTTCACCGAGGGCCGCGACCACCTGGAAGCCGCCTTCGCCGCCGCCGGGCTGGCCGACCGCCTGGACTGGGGCAAGACGGTCTGACCGGGGCGGCGAGGGCACCCGCGCGGCCGTCACCTGCGCCAGAACAGGTGATGCACGACCCCGCTGGGACTCGGCACCACATCGCGGTGGAAGCGGTCGAGCAACTCCTCCGGGGACTCCCACAGCCGTGAGCCGGACCCGAGGACGATGTCCGGGGAGACCGTCACGTGCAGGGTGTCCACCAGGTCGGCGTCCAGGAACTCCCGGACGACGGTCGCCCCGCCGCCGAGCCGGACGTCCTTGCCGCCGGCCGCCTCGCGCGCCTGCCGGAGGACCTCGGCGGGTTCGCCCGAGACGAAGTGGAACGTGGTGTCGGAGAGCGTGAACGAGGGGCGCTCGTGGTGGGTCATGACGAACACCGGGGTGTGGAAGGGTGGTTCGTCGCCCCACCAGCCCTGCCACTCGTGGTCCTGCCACGGGCCGCGGTGCGGGCTGAACTTGTTGCGGCCCATGATCTCGGCGCCGATGTTGTTCTTGAAATCGCGGACGAGGTAGTCGTCGAGGCCGCGACTGCCGCCCGGCTCGGTGCGGTTCGGCCAGTTGGCCGTGGCCAGGGCCCAGGCGAACATCTTCCCCGGGTCGGCGTGGCCGAAGGGCCGCTCCAGGCTCTGGTTCTCCCCGGCGCCGAAGCCGTCGCTCGAGACGTTGAAGTTCTGCACGCGCAGCAACTGGGACACAGCGTTCCTCCTGTGGTCGACGAGACATGGACCGCCCGGGCCGCCGGAACTCATCGGCGGCCCGGACGCCGGTTCCGGCGCCCGCCGCCGCCCCCGCCCCACCGCTGCTCCACGAGCCCTCCCCGCGGGCCCCACGCACCTCCACCCTCACCCGCCCCGGCCGGCTCCGCGACATCACGATCCGGTCAAGAGGGACCGAGGGGTCTTGCCTCCCCGCCGTGTAATCGATTCCATGCACCCGTCGATGTAATCGATTCCACGAGTGCCGCGAGGTGCTCACCCGACTGATCCACAAGGAGGTGGAGCGGCGGTGGCCAGCATCAAGGACGTCGCTGCCGAGGCCGGCGTCTCCGTCGCCACGGTCTCGCGCGTCCTGAACGACCACCCGTCGGTCAGCGCCGAGGCACGCGCCCGCGTGCTGGCGGCCGTCGAGGCCCTGGGCTACCGCCCGAACGCCGTCGCCCGGTCGCTGCGCACCGACCAGACCCGCACCCTCGGCCTGGTCATCAGCGACGTGCTGAACCCGTACTTCACCGAGCTGGCCCGCTCCGTCGAGGAGGAGGCCCGCGCGCTCGGCTACAGCGTGATCATCGGAAACGCCGACGAGCGCCCCGACCTCCAGGACCACCACGTCCGCACCCTGCTGGACCGGCGGATCGACGGCCTGCTGGTCTCGCCCACCGACGGCGGCTCCCCGCTGATGCTGGACGCCGCGCGGGCCGGGACGCCCATGGTGTTCGTCGACCGGTGGATCCCGGGCGTGGACGTGCCGGTCGTCCGGGCCGACGGGCGCGGCGCCGTACGGGATCTCGTGGCGCATCTGCACGGGCTCGGCCACCGGCGGCTGGCGATCATCGCGGGCCCGGCGGCGACCACGACCGGGCAGGAGCGGGTGGCCGCCTTCCGGGAGGCGCTCGCCGCCTTCGGACTCGACCTGCCCGGCACCCACATAGGGCAGGGCGACTTCCAGGCCGAGAGCGGACGGCGGGTCACCGAGGGCTTCCTCGACCTGGCCGAGCCGCCGGAGGTCGTGTTCGCGGCCGACAACCTGATGGCGCTGGGCGCGCTGGACGCCGTACGCGCGCGTGGTCTGCGCGTGCCGGACGACCTCGCGCTGGCCGCCTTCGACGACATCCCGTGGTTCGTGCACACCGATCCGCCGATCACGGCGATCGCCCAGCCGACGGGCGAGCTGGGCCGGGCCGCCGTACGGGCCCTGGTCGACCGCATCGAGGGGCGGGCCGGGGAGTCCGTCACTCTTCCCGCCCGTCTCGTCGTGCGCCGCTCGTGCGGCGAGAACCCCACCCCAGTGCAAAGGAGCACGTCGTGAGCAACGCGGACGAGTTGCTGCGCATCGAGGGCATACGCAAGACCTTCCCGGGCGTGGTGGCGCTGGACGGCGTCGACTTCGACCTGCGCCGGGGCGAGGTGCACGTGCTGCTCGGTGAGAACGGCGCCGGCAAGAGCACCCTCATCAAGATGCTCTCCGGTGCCTACACGCCCGACGCCGGGCGGATCCTGGTCGGCGGCGAGGAGACACGCATCCAGGGTGCGCAGGACTCCGAGCGGCTCGGGATCGCCACCATCTACCAGGAGTTCAACCTGGTTCCGGACCTCACCGTCGCCGAGAACATCTTCCTGGGCCGCCAGCCGCGCCGCCTCGGCATGATCGACCGCAAGCGGATGGAGGCCGACGCCGAGGTCCTGCTGAAGCGGGTCGGCGTGGACGTCTCGCCGCGCGCCCGGGTCCGCGAACTCGGCATCGCGCGTCTGCAGATGGTCGAGATCGCCAAGGCACTCAGCCTGGACACGCGCGTGCTCATCATGGACGAGCCGACGGCGGTGCTCACCTCCGAGGAGGTCGACAGGCTCTTCGCGATCGTGCGCTCGCTGCGCGAGGACGGCGTCGGGATCGTCTTCATCACGCACCACCTGGAGGAGATCGCCGCGCTCGGCGACCGGGTCACCGTGATCCGGGACGGCAGGAGCGTCGGCCAGGTGCCCGCCTCCACGCCCGAGGACGAACTCGTCCGGCTCATGGTGGGGCGTTCCATCGAGCAGCAGTACCCGCGCGAGCGGGCCGGTCGCGGCCCCGCGCTGCTGACCGTCGAGGGGCTCACCCGCGACGGCGTCTTCCACGACGTCGGCTTCGAGGTGCACGCCGGTGAGGTCGTCGGCATCGCCGGTCTGGTCGGCGCCGGACGCACCGAGGTCGTCCGGGCGGTCTTCGGGGCCGACTCGTACGACAAGGGCAGCGTGAAGGTGTCCGGGGCGCCGGTGGCCAAGCACGACGTGAACGCGGCGATGACCGCCGGCATCGGGCTCGTGCCCGAGGACCGCAAGGGCCAGGGCCTGGTGCTGGACGCCTCCGTGGAGGAGAACCTCGGCCTGGTGACGTTGCGGTCGGCCACGCGTGGCGGACTCGTCGACCTCAAGGGGCAGCGCGCGGCCGCCGAGCGGATCGCCGGACAGCTGGGCGTGCGGATGGCGGGCCTCGGCCAGCAGGTGCGCACGCTGTCCGGCGGCAACCAGCAGAAGGTCGTCATCGGCAAGTGGCTGCTCGCCGAGACCAAGGTGCTGATCCTCGACGAGCCGACGCGCGGCATCGACGTCGGCGCCAAGGTCGAGATCTACCAGCTCGTCAACGAACTCACCGCCGCCGGCGCGGCCGTCCTGATGATCTCCAGCGACCTGCCCGAGGTGCTCGGCATGAGCGACCGGGTGCTGGTGATGGCCCAGGGCCGGATCGCCGGTGAACTCGCCGCCGACGAGGCGACCCAGGACGCCGTGATGGCCCTCGCCGTCAGCACCCCCACGGCGACCCCGTCCACGACAACGTCCACGTCCACGACAACGACCGGAACGGAGGCCTCCGGTGGCCACTGACACGCTCAAGAGCACGACGGGCGCGGGTGGCGCCCCCGGCGGCCTGCGCCGTCTCCTGCTCGACAACGGCGCACTCACCGCGCTCATCGTCCTCGTCATCGCGATGTCGGCGCTGTCCGGCGACTTCCTGACGGCGGACAACCTGCTCAACGTCGGCGTCCAGGCGGCCGTGACGGCCGTCCTCGCCTTCGGTGTGACGTTCGTGATCGTCTCGGCGGGCATCGACCTGTCGGTCGGCTCGGTCGCCGCGCTGTCCGCGACGGTCCTCGCCTGGAGTGCCACCTCGGCGGGGGTCCCGGTCTTCCTCGCCGTGCTGCTCGCGATAGCGACGGGCATCGTCTGCGGCCTGGTCAACGGCATCCTGATCTCCTACGGCAAGCTGCCGCCGTTCATCGCCACCCTGGCCATGCTGTCCGTGGCGCGCGGTCTGTCCCTGGTCATCTCCGAGGGCTCCCCGATCGCCTTCCCCGACTCGGTCTCCCACCTAGGCGACACGCTCGGCGGCTGGCTGCCGGTGCCGGTCCTGGTGATGATCGTGATGGGCCTGATCGCCGCGTTCGTGCTCGGCCGGACCTACATCGGCCGCTCCATGTACGCCATCGGCGGCAACGAGGAGGCCGCGCGGCTGTCGGGGCTGCGCGTGAAGCGGCAGAAGCTCGCCATCTACGCCTTCTCGGGTGTCTTCGCGGCCGTCGCCGGCGTCGTCCTGGCCGCCCGCCTCTCCTCCGCGCAGCCCCAGGCCGCCGACGGCTACGAGCTGGACGCCATCGCCGCGGTCGTCATCGGCGGCGCCTCACTGGCGGGCGGTACGGGCAAGGCCTCCGGGACGCTCGTCGGCGCGCTGATCCTGGCCGTGCTGCGCAACGGGCTGAACCTGCTGAACGTCTCGGCGTTCTGGCAGCAGGTCGTCATCGGCGTCGTCATCGCGCTGGCGGTGCTGTTCGACACGCTGCGGCGCAAGGCGGGGGCGACCCCGGTGGCGGCCGGGGCCGGCGGCCCCAAGGGCAGGCAGGCGGCGACGTACGCGCTGGCGGCCGTCGTCACGGTCGCGATCGTCGGCGCCACCTCGTTCCTGCACAACGGCTCCTCCTCGGACAAGCCGAAGATGGGCCTGTCGCTGTCCACGCTCAACAACCCGTTCTTCGTGCAGATCCGGGCGGGCGCCCAGGCCGAGGCGAAGAAGCGCGGCGTCGACCTGACCGTCACCGACGCCCAGAACGACGCCTCCCAGCAGGCCAACCAGCTGCAGAACTTCACCAGCTCCAAGCTGGACGCGATCATCGTCAACCCGGTGGACTCCGACGCGGCGAGCAACTCCGTGAAGGCCGCCGGCAAGGCGGACATCCCGGTCGTCGCCGTGGACCGCACCGTCAACGACGCGGCGGTGGACACCCTGGTCGCCTCCGACAACGTCGCCGGCGGCGAACTCGCCGCGAAGACCATCGCGGACAAGCTGGGCGGCAAGGGCAAGATCGTGATCCTCCAGGGCCAGGCGGGCACCTCCGCGGCCCGCGAGCGCGCCCAGGGCTTCGCGAACGGCCTCAAGTCCTTCCCCGGCATCCAGGTCGTCGCCCAGCAGCCCGCCGACTTCGACCGCACCAAGGGCCTCGACGTGATGTCGAACCTGCTGCAGGCCCACCCGGACGTGCGGGGCGTCATCGCCGCGAACGACGAGATGGCCCTGGGCGCGATCAAGGCGCTGGGGTCCAAGGCCGGCAGGTCGGTCTCGGTGGTGGGCTTCGACGGCACGCCTGACGGGCTGAAGGCGGTCGAGGGCGGCACGCTGTACGCGTCGGTGGCGCAGCAGCCCTCCCAGCTCGGGAAGATCGCCGTCGACAACGCCCTGAAGGCGCTCCGGGACAAGAAGGTCGAGCAGACGGTGAAGGTGCCGGTGAAGGTGGTCACGAAGGAGAACGTGGCGGGCTTCAGCGGCTGACGGCGGGGAACGGCGGGCGGTCGCACACGGCGTGCGAACCGCCCGCCCATGTCACTCACATGGGGAGACGACACATGTACGACTACGACCTGCTGGTCGTGGGGTCGGCCAACGCCGACCTGGTGATCGGAGTGGAGCGCCGGCCCGGCGCGGGCGAGACCGTGCTCGGCTCCGACCTGGCCGTCCACCCGGGCGGCAAGGGCGCGAACCAGGCGGTCGCCGCCGCCCGGCTCGGCGCCCGCACGGCCCTGCTGGCCCGGGTCGGCGACGACGCGCACGGCCGGCTGCTGCTGGACTCGCAGCGGGAGGCCGGGGTCGACACGGTGGGGGTCCTGGTGGGCGGCGCGCCGACCGGGGTCGCGCTGATCACGGTCGACCCGTCCGGGGACAACAGCATCGTCGTCTCCCCGGGCGCGAACGGCCGTCTCACCCCCGGGGACGTGCGGGCCGCCGGGTGCCTGTTCCAGGGTTCCCGGGTGGTCTCGGCGCAGCTGGAGATTCCGCTGGAGTCGGTGGTGGAGGTCGTGCGGAACCTGGCGCCGGGGAGCCGTTTCGTCCTCAACCCCTCGCCGCCGCGGCCCCTCCCCCAGGAGGTGCTGGCGGCCTGCGACCCGCTGATCGTCAACGAGCACGAGGCGAAGGTGATCCTGGGTGGTGCGGCCGTAGGGGACGCCCCCGAGGACTGGGCGCGGATCCTGCTGGCGAAGGGCCCGAGGTCGGTGGTGGTGACGCTCGGAGCCGAGGGCGCGCTGGTGGCATCGGCGCAGGGGGTCGCGCGGGTCCCGTCCGTGCAGGTGGAGGCCGTGGACACGACCGGCGCCGGGGACGCCTTCACGGCCGCCCTGGCCTGCCGGCTGGGTGCGGGCGAGTCCCTCGCGGACGCGGCGGCCTACGCGGCGCGGGTCGGGGCGGCGACGGTACTGAAGGAGGGCGCGCAGGCGTCCTTCCCGACGGCGGCGGAGATCGCGTCGCGGGGCGGGTCCGCGTGAAGAGGAGCGGGATACTCAACCGCCACCTCGCGGGCGCGCTGGCCGCTCTGGGCCACGGCGACGGGGTGCTGGTGTGCGACGCGGGCATGCCCATCCCCGACGGCCCGCGCGTGGTGGACCTGGCGTTCCGGGCCGGGGTGCCGGCGTTCGCGGAGGTGCTGGAAGGACTGCTCGCGGAGCTGGTGGTCGAGGGGGCGACGGCCGCGGAGGAGATCCGGGGGGCGAACCCGCGGGCGGCGGCGCTGCTGGAGCGGCACTTCCCCGCGCTGGACCTCGTCCCGCACGAGCGTCTCAAGGAACTGTCGTCCCGGTCCCGGCTGATCGTCCGCACGGGCGAGGCGCGGCCGTACGCGAACGTGCTGCTGCGCTGCGGCGTCTTCTTCTGAGGTCCTGCGCGCCCCTGAGCCCCGGATACGTTTCGAGGGGACCCGGTCCGTCGACCGGGTCCCCTCGGCGTTTCCCCTCCCGTCAGGAACTCCCTCGATCCCCCCCCCCGGAATCCCCCCAGAGGTCCTGACACCGGGTACGACCCGCGGAGGCGGCGAAGGGTTGCACGCCGGAACGAGAATTTTTCCTCGCGCCTGTGCGGCGGCACCCCCGCCGGGCGCCGCCGGGTGCGTCAGGCCGAGTCGTTCAGCAGGCGGTTGAGGTGGTCGCGGCCCGCTTCCAGCAGGTCGGGCAGCGGTGCCGCGTCCTCGTGCCAGCGCTTCTCGTACTCCCAGCACAGCCAGCCGTCCCAGCCGTGGCGGGAGAGGACCTCCACGCAGTCGGCCAGCGGGAGGACGCCCCGGCCGAGGGGCAGGGGCGTGGTGTCCTCGGCCGAGGCGATGTCCTTGACCTGGACGTAGCCGAGGTGCGGGGCGAGGGCCATGTAGGACTCGGAGGGCTGCTCGCCGCCGAGCCAGGTGTGCATGACGTCCCACAGGGCGCCGACCTGCCGGTGGCCGACCAGGCCGAGGACGCGCATCGCGTCGGCGCCGGTGCGGTGGGTGTCGTGGGTCTCCAGCAGGATGCGCACGCCGAGGTCGGTGGCGTACTCGGCGGCGGTGCCCAGGCGGCGGGCGGCCGTCGCGTCGGCCTCCTCGGGCGTCTGGGCCTGCGGGTCGCCCCCGGGGAGGACCCGTACGTACGGGGCGCCGAGGTCGCGGGCCAGGTCGAGCAGGGCCCTGACCTCGGCCAGGACGGGGCCGTCGTCGCCGGGCGCGGCGACGCCCACGTAGCCGGCCAGTCCGAGGAGCTCCACACCCGCACCCTTGAACTCGGCCGCCACCTCGGCCCGCCGGTCCGGGTCGAGGCCGAGGTGCACCGGCTCCTCGGGATGGGTGCGCAGCTCCACTCCGTGGTAGCCGTGGGTGGTCGCGAGCCGCAGGACGTCGGGCAGCGGCAGGCCGGGGACACCGAGGGTGGAGAACGCGAGCTTCATGTGGACGGACACTACCCGCGATCCCCGCACGCGATTCCCCTTCACGCCCCGGGTGTTGCGGATGGATCCGCCGCCGGTCCTGGCCGGTCAGGCCGCGGATGGGCGGGCCGGGCCCCGTGACGCCGGGATGATCCGAACGGCGGGCTCTAGCCCTCGGTGGCGGCCGGGCGGTAGACGCAGAGCTGGACGCCGGTCTTGCCGGTGACCGTGGAGACGAGCTCCATCGGGTGCTTGGCGCCGTCCGTGGGGAAGATCGTCTTGCCGCCGCCGAGGAGGACCGGCATGACGGCCAGCTGCAGCTCGTCGACCAGGCCCTCGGACAGCAGGGTCCGGACCAGGGTGGGGCTGCCCATCATGGCGATCTCGCCGCCCTCGGCGGCGCGCAGCTCCCGGATGCGGTCGACGGCCCGGTCGCCGGGGATCAGCGAGGAGTTGTTCCAGGTCAGGTCGGACTGCTCCAGGGTGCTGGAGACGACGTACTTCTTGAGGGAGTTCATCCGGTCGGCGAAGGGGTCGCCGGCCCGCTCGGGCCACGCCGCCGCCATCGTCAGATAGGTGCGCCGCCCGAAGAGCAGGGCCTGCGCTCTGCCCAGGCCGGCGTCGAAGGCGCCGCCGAGCACCTCCGCGTCGAAGTACGGGTGCGACCAGCCGCCGTGGGTGAAGCCCCCGTCGGTGTCCTCCTGCGGGCCGCCCGGGGCCTGCACGACGCCGTCGAGGCTGATGAACTCGGTGATGACGATACGCATGGGACTCACTTTCGCTTCCTCGGAAGGATCCGGTCACGGGTGACGACGGGAGTGCAGACCGGCGCGCCAGGCGAAACTCATCGCCGCGGCGCGCAGGACGCAGAAGCCGGCCGCCGTCACGACCCCGCCCGCCCGCCGTCCAGCCCGAAGAGCTCCGCCGCGTTGTCGTGGCACACCGCGCGCAGCCACCGCGTACCGAGCCCGAGCCGTTCCAGGGCGTGCAGTTGGTGCAGGTACGGATAGGGAATGTTGGGGAAGTCGGAGCCGAGCAGGACACGGTCGCCGAGTGCGGCGAGCCGGGGCAGGGCCCGGCGCGGGAACGGCGCGAGCCGCTCGGAGAAGTCCGTGAACGACATGGTGGTGTCCAGCCGGACCTCGGCGTACCGCTCGGCGAGGTCCAGGAAGTCCTCGTACTCGGGCATGCCCATGTGCGCGACGATCAGCCGCAGCCGCGGGTGCCGGGCGAGCACCCGGGCGACCGGCTCGGGGCCGGTGTGCTTGCCGGGTGCGGGGCCGGAGCCGCAGTGCATCACCACGGGGATCCGGGCCTCGGCGAGCAGTCCCCACGCCCGCTCCAGCCGCTCGTCGGCCGGATCGTAGGCACCGACCTGCACATGTGCCTTGAACACCCGCGCGCCCGCCTCGACGGCCTCGCGGACGTAACGCTCGACGTCCGGGTCGGGGTAGAGGGTGGCGGTGTGCAGGCAGTCGGGCGTGTCCCGGGCGAACCGAGCGGCCCAGCCGTTCAGCCACCGGGCCATGCCGGGTTTGTGCGGGTAGAGCATCGCGGTGAACGCCCGGACACCGAACTCCCGCAGCAGCGCGGTCCGTTCGGCTTCCTCGTGCCGGTAGGTGATCGGCCACTCCAGGCCGCCGACCAGGGGACCGTTGGCGGCGAAGTAGTCCCAGACCTTGCGCAGGACGCGCTCGGGCATGAAGTGGGTGTGCACGTCGACGAGCCCGGGCAGGCCGAGCCGCTCCCAGAATGCCCGCACTTCCAGGGCCTCTTCCGGGCCGGCGCTCCCGGCACGCTCTTCCGCCATGCCCTCACGATCACCCCTGGCCGGGGAGAAGGGCGATCCCCCGGGCGGGGAAGCGTCTGAGGTGTGCGTCACACAGCAGCCCGCCGACGGCCGGGGATGCCGCCTTCGGGAGCCGTTGCGAGGGCCCGGGGGCGGCATCCCCTCACGACGTGCGCGGCACTGCGGAGGAACCCCGGACCATCAACTCGCCCCGCACCGAGGCGATCCCCCCGGGCGGCGCCTCCTCCCGGCCCATCGCCACACGTCCGGCCCGGGCACCCGCTTCCGCCAGCGGCAGCCGGACCGTCGTCAGCGAGGGCACCGCGTCGATGCTGAAGGGCAGGTCGTCGAAGCCGGCCACCGACACGTCCTCGGGGATGCGCAGCCCCGAGTCGCGCAGCGCGGCGCACGCCCCCAGTGCGACGGAGTCGTTCGCCGCGACGACCGCCGTCAGCGACGGGTCGCGCCGCAGCAGCTCCAGCGTCGCCTCGTACCCGGAGCGCCGGTCGTAGCGCCCGTGCACGGTCCAGCGGGGGTCCTCCTCGATGCCGTGCGCGGCGAGCGCGGCCCGGTGGCCCTCCAGACGGTGGCGGGTCGTCGTCCGTTCCTGCGGTCCCGCGATGTACCCCAGCCGCCGGTGGCCGAGCCCGATCAGGTGCTCGGTGAGCTCCTGTCCGCCCCCGCGGTTGTCGAAGGTCAGCGCGATCGCCCCGGTGTCCGGCGCCGGCGGGCGCCCGCACAGCACCACCCGGGTCCCGGCCTCGATCAGCTTGCGCACCTTCGCGTCCATGGCCGCCTGGTGGACCGGGTCCTCGATGGCGCCGCCGGTCAGCACCACGGCCGCCGCCCGCTGCCGCTGCAGCAGCGTCAGATAGGTCAGCTCGCGCTCCGGGGAGCCACCGGTGTTGCAGACCACCGCCAGCCGCTCCCCGCCCGCGCGGCCGCCCGGCCCGCCGATCTCGGCCTGGATGGCGCTCGCCATGATGCCGAAGAAGGGGTCGGCGATGTCGTTGACCAGGATGCCGACCAGGTCGGAGGTGGCGGCGGCCAGGGCGCTGGCGGGCCCGTTGAGCACGTAGTCCAGCTCGTCGACGGCCTTGAGCACCCGCTCCCTGGTGGAGGCGGCCACGGGATAGTTCCCGTTCAGCACGCGCGACACCGTCGCGGGCGAGACCTGCGCGCGGGCCGCCACGTCCGCCAGGGTCACCGTCATCTCGTCGTCCTCCGGTCGCGCATCTCGTGTCCGCCCTCGTCCACGCCCACACCCGTGGCCGCGGTTCCGACCAGACCTTAAGCCCCCGGCCCCGGGTTGTTCGCCCCCTCGAACAACTCGTGATGGTCACGGTCTTGTCGGGACCGCCGCCAGAGGCTAGTTTCTGTGTGCATAGAAAGCGCTTGCTGCAACGTTCACCAGTTCCGGACGCCTCCCCGGGGGTCGCCGGTGACGGGTGGGGCGCACGCGGCGCGGCGTCCGCGTACGAAGGGAACGACGTGACACGCAAGACGGTGCGAATCGCCATGAACGGCGTGACCGGGCGCATGGGCTACCGCCAGCACCTGGTGCGCTCCCTCCTCGCCCTGCGCGAGCAGGGCGGACTCGACCTCGGCGACGGCACCGTGCTGTGGCCCGAGCCGGTCCTGGTCGGCCGCCGCGAGCACGCGCTGCGGGCACTGGCCGAGCGGCACGGCCTGGAGCACTGGTCGACGGACGTGGACGCGGTCCTGGCCGACCCCTCGGTGGAGGTCTACTTCGACGCCCAGGTCACCTCCGCCCGCGAGGAGGCCCTGACGAAGGCCATCGCCGCCGGCAAGCACGTCTACACCGAGAAGCCGACCGCGACGGGCCTCACCGGCGCCCTGGACCTCGCCCGGCTCGCGACGGAGGCCGGCGTCAAGCACGGCGTGGTCCAGGACAAGCTCTTCCTGCCGGGCCTGCTGAAGCTGAAGCGCCTGATCGACGGCGGCTTCTTCGGCCGGATCCTGTCCGTGCGCGGCGAGTTCGGCTACTGGGTCTTCGAGGGCGACTGGCAGGCGGCGCAGCGGCCGTCGTGGAACTACCGGGCGCAGGACGGCGGCGGCATCGTCGTCGACATGTTCCCGCACTGGGAGTACGTGCTGCACGAGCTGTTCGGCCGGGTGAGGTCGGTGCAGGCCCTCACCGCCACGCACATCCCGCAGCGCTGGGACGAGAACGGCAAGCCCTACGACGCCACCGCCGACGACGCCGCCTACGGCATCTTCGAGCTGGAGGGCGGGGCGATCGCGCAGATCAACTCCTCCTGGGCCGTGCGCGTCCACCGCGACGAGCTGGTGGAGTTCCAGGTCGACGGCACCGAGGGCTCGGCGGTGGCCGGGCTGCGCACCTGCCGGGCCCAGCACCGCAGCGCCACCCCGAAGCCGGTGTGGAACCCGGACGTCCCGGCCACGGAGGTCTTCCGCGACCAGTGGCAGGAGGTCCCGGACAACGGTGAGTTCGACAACGGCTTCAAGGCCCAGTGGGAACTGTTCCTCAAGCACGTCTACGCGGACGCTCCCTACCACTGGGACCTGCTGGCCGGCGCGCGCGGTGTCCAGCTCGCCGAGCTGGGCCTGCGCTCCTCGGCCGAGGGCCGCCGTCTCGACGTACCGGAGATCTCGCTGTGACGATCCGGCTCCCGGGCCCCGGCGGGGCGTCGCGCGCCTACGAGCCCCGCTCCGAGCCGCTGACCACGGCTCCCGGCACGCCCTTCACCTCCCGTACGGTCTTCTCGGCCGCGCACGTCGTCGCCGATCCGTACGCCGACGTCTCGCCGGGCTCGCCCGCCGCCGTCGACTGGGACGCCACCCTCGCCTTCCGCCGCCACCTGTGGTCGCACGGGCTGGGCGTGGCCGAGGCGATGGACACCGCGCAGCGCGGGATGGGCCTGGACTGGGCGGCCGCGGCGGAGCTGATCCGCCGGTCGGCGGCCGAGGCGAAGGCAGCCGGCGGTCTGATCGCCTGCGGTGTGGGCACCGACCAGCTGCCGGTCACCGACTCCGGCCGGCCGTACGGCCTGGCCGGGATCCGGGCCGCGTACGAGGAACAGCTCGCCGTCGTGGAGGAGTCCGGCGCGCAGGCCATTGTGATGGCCTCCCGGGCGCTGGCCGCGGTCGCCCGGGGCCCGGAGGACTACCTGGAGGTCTACGGGCATCTGCTGCGCCAGGCGTCGGAGCCGGTGATCCTGCACTGGCTCGGCCCCATGTTCGACCCCGCGCTGGAGGGTTACTGGGGCGCGACGGACCTGGACGCGGCCACGCACACCTTCCTGGACGTCATCGCCGCCCACCCCGACAAGGTCGACGGCGTCAAGGTCTCCCTGCTGGACGCCCAGCGCGAGATCGACCTCCGCCGGCGCCTGCCGCGGGGCGTGCGCTGTTACACGGGCGACGACTTCCACTATCCGGAGCTGATCGCGGGGGACGAACAGGGCTTCAGCCACGCCCTGCTGGGCATCTTCGACCCGCTGGGCCCACTGGCGGCCGAGGCCGTCCGGGTCCTGGACACCGGTGACACCCGGGGCTTCCGGGACCTCCTCGACCCCACGGTCGGGCTCTCCCGGCACCTGTTCCGGGCCCCCACCCGCTTCTACAAGACGGGCGTGGTGTTCCTGGCGTGGCTGGCGGGCCACCAGGCGCACTTCACGATGGTCGGCGGTCTGCAGTCGGCCCGCTCGCTGCCGCACCTGGCGCGGGCCTACGAACTCGCCGACGGACTCGGCCTGTTCCCCGATCCGAAGCTCGCGGAGGAGCGCATGAGGGCACTGCTGGGCGTGTACGGGGTGGAACAGTGAGCGCGTCGCTGGAGCGCCTCTCCGTCAACCAGATGACGGTGAAGCAGCTGTCGCTGCCGGAACTCGTCGACGGCTGCGCCCGGTTGGGCATCGGGCACGTCGGCCTGTGGCGGGAGCCGGTGCGCGCGCACGGGCTGGAGGCCACGGCGAAGCTGGTGCGGGACGCCGGCCTGTCGGTGACGACGCTGTGCCGGGGCGGCTTCCTCACGGCGATCGACCCGCGGGAGCGGGCGCGGGCGCTGGCCGACAACCGCCGGGCGGTCGACGAGGCGGCGGCCCTGGGCACGGACACGCTGGTGCTGGTCTCGGGCGGTCTCCCCGCCGGCTCCAAGGACCTGCGCGGGGCGCGGGAGCGCATCGCGCAGGCCCTGGCGGAACTGGGCCCGTACGCCGAGCGGCACGGGGTGCGCCTGGCGATCGAGCCGCTGCACCCCATGTTCGCCTCCGACCGCTGCGTGGTGTCGACACTGGCCCAGGCCCTGGACCTCGCCGAACGCTTCCCGGCGCGGCAGGTCGGCGTCACGGTCGACACGTACCACGTCTGGTGGGACGACACCGCTCCCGGGCAGATCGCCCGGGCCGGGGCGGGCGGCCGTATCCACACCTTCCAGCTCGCCGACTGGACGACCCCGCTGCCCGAGGGCGTCCTCAACGGCCGCGGGCAGATCGGCGACGGAGCGATCGACATGCGCGAGTGGCAGGGCCACGTGGAGGCGGCGGGGTACGCGGGACCGATCGAAGTGGAGCTGTTCAACGACGGGTTGTGGGCCCGGGACGGGTTCGAGGTCCTGGCGGAGACGGCGGCGAGGTTCACCGAGCACACCGAGTGACTCCACCTGACGGCTGCCCGGGGTGACCGGGCGGCACGCGTTCCCGGGGCGGCGGAACCGTCCCCGGTGATGACATGGATCACAGAGAAAGGGGGCTTCCGCGGGCAACTGTCCCTTAAGCAGCCTTTGTTCCGCCGTCGGGGAGGCTGGCTGCGCAGAGCGGCGGAAAACCGCCTGTGACCTTGATCGTGCAGGTCATACGATCACCCGGGCGGCGCACCGCGTGAGCACTCCGCAGGAGCGACGCCCAGCGCACTTCTCCCACCACTGCGACCAGGGGTCCCCTTTTGAAGATTCGCCGTGTTCTCGCGACCGCAGTCGCCGCAGCCGTGACCGCTCCGGTCGTCCTCCTCTCGGCCGCGCCCGCCCTCGCCGACGAGAAGCCGGCCACGCGGACGCAGGAGTCGGAGCCGACGCTCGAAGAGCTCAGGCAGGCCGTCGAACTGGCCCAGAAGGAGTACGACACCGCTGTCGTAGCGGTGCGCGGGGCCATCACGTTCCTCGAAGAGGGCCTGGAAGCGGAGACGTACCCGACGAAGGCCGCGGTCATCGAGACCAAGAAGGCCGCCGAGGCCGCCGCCAAGGCCAAGACCGAGGCGGACCAGGCGGTCGTGGACGCCCGGGCCGAGCTGGACGCCGCCACCACCGACGAGGAGAAGGCCACGGCGCAGACCGCGCTGGACGAGGCCGAGAAGACCGCCCGGGAGGCCGCGGAGGCCAAGACGGCCGCCGACACCAAGGCCGCCGAGGCCCGCACCGCCCACGACGACGCCCGCGTCGCCCAGGTCCGCAAGATCGGACTCCTCCAGAAGGCGCGGGACGAGGCCAAGACGAAGCTGGACGACGCGAAGAAGGCGCTGGCGGACGCCAAGGACGAGGAGGAGCCGGACGCCGGCTGCGTGCCCGAGCCCCGGCTCACCGCCGTCGTCACCGGGCTGCCGGACAAGGTCGTCGGCGGGACCACGCACAAGTTCACCCTGCACCTCACCAACGGCACGGGCGAGGCGATGGACGAGGTGTACCCGTACGCGGCCGTCCACGCCTTCGACGACAAGGGCCTCGACAAGCTCGACTCCCACCTCGAGCTGGAGTGGTCCACGGCCGCGGATCCCACGTGGCGCGACATGGACCTGCTGGACGCGACGCCCGTCGGCGCCCTGAAGCCGAAGGCATCGCTCGACGTCAAGCTGCGGCTGAAGGTCGACGCGGACGTCCCGGCCGGGCAGGGTGCCGTCTACACGTCGGCCCAGTACGCCAACGAGGACGGCACCTGCGGCGGTTACCCCGACCTCGACCAGCACGACTTCCGCATCGCCGCCAAGGCCGGCGCCCCGGGCGGGACCGACGGCACCGGCACGACCGGCGGCACCAAGGACACCCCGGGCGGGACCGGCGGCACGACCCAGCAGGGCGGCTCCTCCACCACCCCGGTGACCGGAACCAGCGGCAACACCACCGGATCGCTCGCCGCGACCGGTTCGAGCGACGCCCTGCCCACGGTCGCCCTCGGGGCCGGCGCGGCGCTCGTGCTCGGCGCCGGCGCGGTGTTCGCCGTGCGCCGCCGCACGGCGGACCCGGACGCCTGACCGCCACCTCGACACACACCCGGGCCCGTTTCCCCATGGGGAGACGGGCCCGTCCCGATCCGTGCGGTGCCGGCGTCACCGGTGTCACCCGGGTCTCGTGCGTTTCGACTTTCCGGGATCGGGCGCCCGGGGGGAACCCGGGGTGGGGGCGGGGCGTCAGATCTGCGGCCGCCGGGGAGCCACCTCGGTGCGGTATCGGCCTCGCTCCGGCTGCGATCGCCGACCACCCTCTCCGCCGTACCGCGGCCGGCGGCCCCGCCGTCACCGGCACGTCCCCCCTCCAACCGTGCCGGTGGCGGCCCCTTCCGGCCGCTGCGCGTTCCCTTGACTGGCAGAAACTTCCCGGATATTGGTGACCGGTTGGAAGTTTCCTTCAGCGGATCCGAGCGGATCACCTCCGGAAGGAGCGCACGTGCACGACACCGGCACGGCAAGTACGGGAAGCACCGCACAACCCTCCAGACGCACGGTTCTCGCCGCCACGGCCGGCGTCACCGCGACCCTCGCGGCGACGGGCCCCGCGCACGCGGCCCCCGCCCCGGACGACAGCGGCCTGCGCGCGCTGGTCTCCCGGATGACGCTGGAGGAGAAGGTCGGCCAGCTGTTCGTGATGCGGGTCTACGGCCACTCCGCCACCGCCCCCGACCAGGCCGACATCGACGCCAACCTCAAGGAGATCGGCGTCCGTACGGCCGCCGAACTGATCGAGCGGTACCGGGTCGGCGGCATCATCTACTTCACCTGGGCGCACAACACCCGCGACCCGCACCAGATCGCCGACCTGTCCAACGGCATCCAGCGGGCCTCCCTCGGACTGCCCAGGGGCCTGCCCGTCCTCGTCTCCACGGACCAGGAGCACGGGATCGTGGCCCGGGTCGGCGAACCCGCGACCCTGTTCCCGGGGGCCATGGCCGTCGGTGCGAGCGGATCGCGCTCCGACGCGCGCACCCTGGGGCGGGTCGCCGGGCGCGAACTGCGGGCCATGGGGATCCGGCAGGACTACTCCCCCGTGGCCGACGTGAACGTCAACCCGGCCAACCCGGTCATCGGCGTACGGTCCTTCGGCGCCGACCCGCAGGCCGTGTCCGCGCTGGTGGCGGCCGAGGTCGCCGGGTACCAGCGGTCCGGCGTCGCCGCGACCGCCAAGCACTTCCCCGGGCACGGCGACACCAACGTCGACAGCCACACCGGCTTCCCCACCATCACGCACAGCCGGGAACTGTGGGAGAAGCTGGACGCCCCGCCGTTCCGGGCGGCGATCGCCGCCGGCATCGACTCGATCATGACCGCACACCTGATGGTCCCGGCCCTCGACGACTCCGGCGACCCGGCCACCCTCTCCCGCCCCATCCTCACCGGCATCCTTCGCGAACGCCTCGGCTACGACGGGGTCGTGGTCACCGACTCCCTCGGCATGGAGGGGGTGCGCACCAAGTACGGCGACGAGCGGGTGCCGGTGCTGGCCCTGAAGGCGGGGGTGGACCAGCTCCTCAACCCGCCGGACCTGGACCTCGCGTGGAACGCCGTGCTGAACGCCGTGCGCGAGGGGGAGCTGACCGAGGAGCGGCTCGACCGCTCGGTGCTGCGCGTCCTGCGGCTGAAGGCCAAGCTGGGGCTGTTCCGCGAGCCGTACGTCCGGCTCGGTGACGTCGACCGGACCGTGGGGACGCGGTCGCATCGCGCGGCGGCGGACCGGATCGCCGAGCGGAGCACCACCCTGCTCGTCAACGAGGGGCGGCTGCTGCCGCTGTCGCGGCGCCGGCACCCCAGGGTGCTGGTGGTCGGGGCCGATCCGGCCTCGCCGTCGGGGACGACCGGACCGCCCACGGGCGTGCTGGCGGGCGCCCTGTCCGAACTGGGCTTCACCGCCACCGCGCTGTCCACCGGCACGGCCCCCTCGGCGGCGACGATCGCCCGGGCGGTGGCGGCGGCGCGGGACGTGGACGCGGTGGTGGCGGCCACGTACAACGTCGGCGCGGCCGGCAGCCAGCGGACGCTGGTCGAGCAGCTCGTGGCGACGGGCACGCCGGTCGTGGCGGTGGCGATCCGCAACCCGTACGACGTGGCCCAGCTGCCGTCGGTGCCGGCGTACCTGGCCGCCTACTCCTGGACGGACGTCGAGGTGCGGGCCGCCGCCCGGGTCATCGCGGGGCGGGTGAGGCCGCGCGGGAAGCTGCCGGTGCCCGTGCAGCGGGCGGACGACCCGGAGCAGGTGCTGTACCCGATCGGGCACGGCCTGGCGTACTAGACGTACGCCACGGAACGGGCGCACCACCCCCAACGTGCGCAAAGCCTCCTGTGTCCCTGGCGTGCGCCCGTCGCGGCGGGCCACGCTGGGTGGGCACAACCGGGGGGTACGGCCATGCGTGGGAGATGTTCCGTGGGGGTGGTCTGCGGGCTGCCGGCGCTGCTCGGCGTGCTGCTGGGGGGCTGTCAGAGCCCCTCGGGCGGGCTGGGCGGGGACGGCCGGCCGAGCGGCCCCGCGACCGGACGGACCGCCCCGGCGTCACCGGCGCCGGCCCGGACGCCCGCCGGGTTCGGGGCGGTGTTCCTCGCGGTCGGCGAGTGCAGTTCGTTCGGCACGACGAGCTTCACCGAGGTGCCGTGCTCCGGGGAGCGGGCCGCGGCCCGGGTGACGGCCCGGCACACCGGCACGGTCCGGGACGGGCCGCGCTGTCCGCCCACCACCGACTTCGTGCTGCACATCAGCGAGCAGCGGCCCTCCTTCGACGAGGACGGCGACGGGGCGGTGCCGCGGGGGTACGCCTGCATGCGCAACCTCCAGCCGCCGCACCCGGGCGATCCCGGCGCCGGGGGCGGGCCCCGCACCATCGTGGGCGACTGCGTCTACGGCTCCGGCGGCGGGCAGGTCCGGGAGACGGCCTGCGACGGCGCGGGTGAGGAGAAGCCCGAGTACGAGGTCACACGGGCGGTCGCCGGGCGGGCGGACTGCCCGGGTACGACCGCCCTGTACGTGCGGCTGGGCGGCGAGCGGCCCGTGGGGTGCGCCCGGCCGCTGTGAGCGGCCGGGCGCGGGTGCGTCACGGACGCAGCGTCATCTCACGCCGCACGTCACGCTTGTCGAGCTTGCTGTCGAACTTCGCCAGCGGCTTGGCCGCCTGCGGGTCGGCCTGGACCGTGCCGGAGGCGACTCCCGCCCAGTCGAGGATGCGGGCGGTGGCCAGCGCCTTCTGCTCGGGCACCAGGCCCGCGACGTTGGCGCCGTGGTTCATGCCGGGGGCGGTGAAGACGTAGGAGTCCTTCGCGCCCTTGCCCACGCGGAACGGCTCCGCGCCCCACGGGTCGTTCTGCCCGTAGACGAAGAGCATGCGGCGGGCGTTGTGGCGGACCCAGGTGTCCACGTCGCGCATCGCCGACGGCTGGAACTTCATCGGGATGTCGCGCGGCACGAAGTTGCGCGGCGGCTGGTAGCCGTAGCGGATGTACCGCTTCTCGATGTACGGGAAGTGGATCGTGGGTGCGCCGAGCTGCGTGCCGGCCTGGTAGTAGTACGGCGTGTAGGTGGACAGCCCCTGGTCGGCGTAGGCGGAGAAGCCGGAGATGGCGTCGACGGAGTTCCAGATCTCCTCGTCCGTGGCCGTCTTGGCGTCGGCCGGGATCTGGTCGCAGTCGGCCAGCAGGCTGTACTGCCAGAAGCCCCACACGTAGTCCAGGACGGTGGCCTCGTAGGCCTTGTCCAGGCTGCCGATGGTGGTGAAGGTGAGGCCGTTCTCCTCGGCGTAGGCCGCGTACTTCTTCTCCAGCGGCTCGCGGCGCACCAGCGCCTCGCGCTGCACGGCGTTCAGCCGGTCGCGGCACTCCTCGGTGCCGACGCGGGCGAAGAAGCGGTCGTAGGCCGAGTCCTCCTTGTTGACCACGTCGTTGGGGGCGACGTAGGCGACCACGCCGTCCATGTCACGCGGGTAGAAGCGCTCGTAGTAGGTGGCGGTCATGCCGCCCTTGGAGCCGCCCGTGGAGATCCACTTCTTGCTGTAGACGCTCTTCAGCGCGGTGAAGACGCGGTGCTGGTCGCTGGCGGCCTGCCAGATGTCCAGCTTCGACCAGTCGGCCGGGGCGGGACGCGACGGCGTGAAGTAGCGGTACTCCAGGGAGACCTGGTTGCCGTCGACGATCTGCGTCGGCTCGCTGCGGCGGGGCGTCGTGGAGACGTTGTAGCCGCTGGTGAAGAAGACCGTCGGGCGCGCGACGTCCTTGTGCAGCACGGTGATGCGCTGCTGGAACGTGCCCTTGGACGGCTTGCGGTGGTCGATCGGCTGCGTGTAGTTCAGGACGAAGAAGCGGTAGCCGGTGTAGGGCTTCTCCTCGACCAGGCTCATGCCCGGGACGGACAGCAGCCTGTCCTTGATGTCGGTGGTGCCGGTGGCCCCGGCGGCGGTGGCCGCTCCCGCCGTGCTCAACGTGCCTATCAGCACCGTGAGCGCCAGCAGCCATCTGAGCGCCTTGCGCATGCGCACTCCCCTGTGAGACATATGTGCGCCGGAAGCTAGCGGACCAACTCACCGGAGCACCAGGGGACATGGGGAAAACCCTGTGCGCGGGGACGTACGGCCCCCCCGGGACGGGGTGTCAGCAGAGGATCCAGCCGGAGCTGAACCGGCCCGCCCCCACCCGGCCCTTGAGCCACACGCAGCGGCGTCCGGCGTGCACGGTCACCGGTCCCGCGTGGTGGGCGTACCGGCCCTCGTCGACGACCGGCCGGTTGCCCCGGGCCTGCACGCTCACGGACATCGCGCGCTTCACGCCGGGCCGCCTGGTGGTGGTCACGGCGCAGACGTAGCCGCCGCGCTTGTAGACGAGGACGGTGCCCGTGGAGAACGGCAGGGTGCGGACCTTGCGGCCGGGGCAGGACGCGGAGGCGGCCTGCGCCTGGCCCGGCACGGCGACGGCGAGCAGCCCCGCCGCGGTCAGCAGGGCCAGGCCGAGCGCGAGCCGCCGGCGTATCGGTCCACTGTCCACTGTCGTCCTCCGCGTCGTCCGCGACCATCGGCGTACGGCAGTACGGACGCATGACGTATGTCGGACGGTTGCACGGGCGTTACGAAACGGGCTCATCCGCGTGGTCAGCGGCTCACGCCGACCGGCTCCTCCGGCTCGGCGCCGACGAACGTCCGCCACAGGCGCGCGTAGCGCCCGCCGCGTGCGAGCAGTTCGTCGTGGGTGCCGTCCTCCGCGACGCGGCCGCTGTCCATGACGACGACCCGGTCGGCGCGGGCCGCGGTGGTCAGGCGGTGCGCCACCACCAGCGTCGTGCGGCGGCCCGCCAGGCGGTCGGTGGCCTGGTTGACCTGGGCCTCGGTGGCCAGGTCGAGGGCGGCCGTCGCCTCGTCGAGCAGCAGGACGTCCGGGTCGACCAGCTCGGCCCGGGCCAGGGCGATCAGCTGGCGCTGGCCCGCGGACAGATTGCGGCCGCGCTCGGCGACCTCGTGCAGGTAGCCGCCCTCCAGGGTGGCGATCATCTCGTGCGCGCCGACCGCCCGGGCCGCCGCCTCCACCTCGGCGTCGGTGGCGTCCGGGCGCCCGTAGGCGATGGCGTCGCGGACGGTGCCCTGGAAGAGGTACGCCTCCTGCGGGACGACCCCGAGACGGTGCCGGTAGGACGTGAGGTCCAGCTCCCGCAGGTCCCTTCCGTCGACGGTGACGCGGCCCGCGGTCGGGTCGTAGAAGCGGGCGACGAGCTTGACCAGCGTGGACTTGCCGGCGCCCGTCTCGCCGACGAACGCGACGGTCTGCCCGGCGGGGATGCGCAGGTCGATCCCGGCGAGGGCCGCCTCGCCCTCGTCCCCGTACGCGAAGCGCACGTCCTCGAAGGCGATGTCGCCGCGCAGGGAGGTGACCCGGGCGGGCGCCGCGGCGGGCTGCGTCGAGGCCGGCTCGCGCAGCAGCTCCTGGATGCGGCCCAGGGAGACGGTCGCCTGCTGGTAGCCGTCGAAGACCTGGGAGAGCTGCTGCACCGGCGCGAAGAACAGGTCGATGTAGAGCAGGTACGCCACCAGCGAGCCGATCGCCAGCGTCCCGTCGTCGACCCGGGCGCCGCCCACGATCAGCACGGCCGCGGCCGCGACGGACGACAGGAACTGCACGAACGGGAAGTACACGGAGATCAGCCACTGGCCGCGGATGCGGGCCTGCCGGTAGCTGTGGCTGCGCTCGGCGAACCGTCGCCCGCCGTCGCGCTCGCGCCGGAACGCCTGCACGATCCGCAGCCCCGACACCGACTCCTGGAGGTCGGCGTTGACCGCCGACACCCGCTCGCGGGCCAGCTCGTACGCCTTCACGCTCGCCCGGCGGAAGAAGAACGTGGCGATGATCAGCGGCGGCAGCGTCGCGAAGACGACCAGGGCGAGCTGCACGTCGATGACCAGCAGGGCGACCATGATGCCGAAGAAGGTGACGACCGAGACGAAGGCCGTGACCAGACCCGTCTGCAGGAACGTCGACAGCGCGTCGACGTCGGTGGTCATCCGGGTCATGATCCGCCCGGTCAGCTCCCGCTCGTAGTAGTCGAGCCCGAGGCGCTGGAGCTGGGCGAAGATCTTCAGCCGCAGCGCGTACAGGACCCGCTCGCCGGTGCGCCCGGTCATCCGGGTCTCGCCGATCTGGGCGGCCCACTGCACGGCCACCGTGCCCAGCCCCAGCAGGGCCGCCGCCCACACGGCGCCGAGCGCGGCCTGGGTGACGCCGGAGTCGATGCCGTGCCGGATCAGCACGGGCAGCAGCAGGCCCATGCCCGCGTCGGTGGCGACGAGGGCGAGGGCGATCAGCAGTGGGCGGCCGAAGCCGCGCAGCAGCCGGCGCAGTCCGTAGGAGTCCTCGGGGCGCACGGCCCGCGCCTCGTCGACGTCGGGCACGTCGGTGGCCGGAGGCAGCGCCTCGACCTGGGCGAGCAGCTCCGGGGTGGCGGGGCTGTCGGCGAGGGCGGTGTCCTGGCGCTCGCGGTCCCCGGTCCACAGCCGGGGGGTGACGCCGCGCTCGGCGTCGTACTCCGCGTCCAGCTCGTCCCGGACGGAGGTGTCCTCCTCGGGGCAGGCGGGCGGGGTGTGGCCCGGGGAGACTCCGCCCAGCTCGTCGGGGTCGGTGAGCAGCCGCCGGTAGAGGGCCGAGCGGCGCTGGAGCTCGTCGTGGGTGCCGATGTCGGCGAGCCGGCCGCCGTCGAGGACGGCGATGCGGTCGGCGAGGTTCAGGGTGGAGCGCCGGTGGGCGATCAGCAGCGTGGTGCGGCCGCGCATGACACCCTTGAGCGCCTCGTGGATCTCGTGCTCGACGCGGGCGTCCACGGCCGAGGTGGCGTCGTCCAGGACCAGCAGGCGCGGGTCGCTGAGGATGGCGCGGGCCAGGGCGATGCGCTGGCGCTGCCCGCCCGACAGGGTCAGTCCGTGCTCGCCGACGGTGGTGTCGTAGCCGTCGGGCAGGTCGGCGATGAACCGGTCCGCCTGGGCGGCCCGGGCCGCCTTCTCGATCTCCTCCTGCGTGGCGTCCGGGCGGCCGTAGGCGATGTTCTCGCGGACGGTGTCGGAGAAGAGGAACGAGTCCTCCGGGACCAGCCCGATCGCGGACCTCAGCGACTGCAGGGTCAGCTCGCGCACGTCGTGGCCGCCCACCAGCACGGCACCGCGGGTGACGTCGTAGAAGCGCGGCAGCAGCAGGGACACGGTGGACTTGCCGGAGCCGGAGGAGCCGACGACGGCGAGGGTCTCGCCGGGGCGGATCCGGAAGGACAGTCCGTCGAGGACCGGGCGGTCGGCGTCGTAGCCGAAGGAGACGCCGTCGAACTCGACCGTCGCGGGCGCGTCGGCCGGCAGGTCCTTGTCGCCGTCCCGGATGGCGGGCTCGGTGTCGATCAGCTCCAGGACGCGTTCGGTGCCGGCGCGGGCCTGCTGCGCGACGGTGAGCACCACCGCGAGCATCCGGACCGGCCCGACGAGCTGGGCCAGGTAGCTGGAGAACGCCACAAACGTGCCGAGCGTGATGTGCCCGCGCACCGCCAGCCAGCCGCCGAGCGCCAGCATCGCGACCTGGCCGAGGGCGGGGACGGCCTGCAGGGCCGGGGTGTAGACCGAGTTGAGCCGGACGGTGCGCAGCCGGCCCGCGTAGAGCCTGCGGCCGACCTGGCGCAGCTTGCCGGTCTCCTGCTCCTCCTGCCCGAAGCCCTTGACGACCCGGACCCCACTGACGGCCCCGTCGACCACACCGGCGACGGCGGCGGCCTGGGCCTGGGCGTACCAGGTGGAGGGGTGCAGCCGGGTGCGGCTGCGCCGGGCGATCCACCACAGGGCGGGCGCGACGGCCAGGGCGACCAGGGTCAGCGGCACGGACAGCCACGCCATGACCACCAGGGAGATCAGGAACAGGGCGAAGTTCCCGATGGTCATCGGGAGCATGAACAGCAGGCCCTGGATGAGCTGGAGGTCGCTGGTGGCACGGCCGACGACCTGGCCGGTGGACAGTTCGTCCTGGCGGCGGCCGTCGAGCCGGGTGATCGTGCCGAACATCTCCGTGCGCAGGTCGTGCTGGACGTCGAGGGCGAGCCGTCCGCCGTAGTAGCGGCGGACGTAGGCGAGGACGTAGACGGCCAGGGCGGCGGCGACGAGGAGCCCGGCCCAGGTGGTCATGGGCCGGGAGTGGTCGCTGACGACGTCGTCGATGATCACCTTGGTGATCAGCGGCACGAGCGCCATCACGGCCATGCCGGCCAGCGAGGAGCCGAGGGCGAGGACGACGTCCTTGGGGTGGCGCCATGCGTAGGCCCACAGCCGTCGTGCCCATCCCCGTTGCGGTGTCACACCCGTGCCTTCCGGTCGTCCTGGTCTGCCGGAAGGCACCAACGCCGTGAGCGGCCGATTTCATCCCGCCGTAACAATCCCGCCTGCCGGCGGGGAGGGCGGGCCGGGGCCCGTCAGCTCGCCGCCAGATCGCGGTGGATGACCTTGGCCACGGCCTGGATGGTGGCGATGCCGTAGCTCATGGTGCTGTTGCCATGGGTGAGCACCGTCATCGTGTAGTCGTGGCCACCGCCCTTGAACGCGCCGATGCTGTGCACGCGCCAGCCGTTGCCGGCGCGCTCCAGCCAGCCGTTCTTCACGGCCACGGTGACACCGGAGGGCACCCCGTACGGCGTCCCCCAGCGCTGGGACGACACGACCTGGCGCATCAGCTTCAGGATGTAGGCGCGGGAGCTGTCGCTGAGCACCGTGTTCTTGCCGGTGATGAGCTTGAGCAGCTTCTGCTCGTCGGTGACGGTGATCTGGGTGAGGCCCCAGTAGCCGTCGGCGCCCGGCTTGGTCTGGGTCATGCCGGCGGCCTTGAGGAAGTTCTTGATCTTCGTCATGCCGAGCTGCTTCCACAGCGCGGAGGTAGCGGCGTTGTCCGACTTGGTGATCATGGCCTTGGCGAGGCCGGCCTCGCGGTCGGTGAGGTACCGGTTGGTCTTCTTCGCGTCCCACAGCAGCGTGGCGAGCACGGTGACCTTCACGACGCTGGCCGAGTCGTAGGCCGTACCGGCGCGCAGCGTGCAGGTGGTGTTCGTGCTGCGGTCGTGGAGGCCGACGGCGACCGTGCCCTTGCGGGTGGCCAGCGCGGCGGTGATGTCCTTGGCCAGCTTGGCGGCCAGGCCGGCCTTGGCGGACGTGCAGGTCACGGCGGGCGGGGCAGCGGCGGCGGGGGTGGCGGCGGCGACGAGCGGCACGAGGACACCCGTACCCATGGCCACCGCCAGCACTCTCGCGCGGCGGGATATCCCAGAGGTCATGCACCCCTTGACCGCCGGGTGCCGTCGAATGGTTGTAGGGAGTGCGAAGGATTGTGCGAGTCGTTACCGGGTCGTAGGCATCGGCGAGCGCGGCGGACGCGCCGGCACCGTGCCGCTCAGTCCAGGTGCGTCGGCGCGAACATCCGCAGCACGGCCGGCAGCACCACCACCGAGGGGCCGGGCGACGCGAACGCCTTGGCGAGGTCCTGCTCCAGGTTCTCCGGCGTCGTGCGGACGCCGGGCACGCCGAAGGACTCGGCCAGGGCCACGTAGTCGGGCCGGGTCAGTTCGGTCGCGGTCGCCTCGCCGAACGCGTCGTTCATGTACTCGCGCAGGATGCCGTAGCCGCCGTCGTCGACGATGAGCCAGGTGACGTCGAGGTCGTACTGGCGGGCGGTGGCCAGCTCGGCGATCGAGTACAGGGCGCCGCCGTCGCCGGAGACCGCGAGGACCGGGCGGGCCGGGTCGGCCGCGGCCGCGCCCAGGGCCGCCGGGAAGCCGTAGCCGAGGCCGCCGGCGCCCTGCGCGGAGTGCATGTGGTTGGGGCCCTTGGCGTCGAAGGCCGACCAGGCCCAGTACGCCAGGATCGTCATGTCCCAGAAGGACGGGGAGTCGGCGGGCAGCGCCCGGCGCACGGACGCCAGCACCTCCTGCTCCAGGGTGAGTTCCTGGGCGGCGATGCGGCCGGCGACCTTCGCCAGCACCGCCCGGACGCGGTCCGCCGCGGTGGCGTCCTCTCGGGACGCGACCGTCTCCAGCAGGGCCTGGAGGGCGAGGCGGGCATCGGCGTGGATGCCGAGGGCCGGGTGGTTGGACTCCAGCTTGCCGAGGTCGGCCTCGATCTGCACGACCCGGCCGCGCGGCTTGAACGTGTGGTAGTTGGAGGAGAGTTCACCGAGTCCCGAGCCGACGACCAGCAGGACGTCCGCGTCCTCCAGGAAGTCGGTGGTGTACCGGTCCTCGATCCAGGACTGCAGGGACAGCGGGTGGTCCCAGGGGAACGCGCCCTTGCCGCCGGGTGTGGTGACGACGGGTGCCTGGAGCCGCTCCGCCAGCTGCTTCAGCTTCCCCGAGGCGTCCGCGCGGACCACGCCCCCGCCCGCGATGATCGCCGGCCGCGCCGCACGGGACAGCAGATCGGCGGCGACGGCGGTCAGTTCGGGGCGCGGCACCAGGTCCTCGGGGAAGGCGTCGCCGCCGGTGACGACCGGGATCGACGTCTCGGCGAGCAGCACGTCCTGCGGGATCTCCACCCACACCGGCCCGTGCGGGGCGGTCAGGGCCGACTTCCAGGCCGCCTCGATCGCCGAGGGGATCTGCGACTGGGTGCGCACGGTGTG
Organism: Streptomyces sp. NPDC026246; assembly: GCF_055567995.1. Classification (NCBI taxonomy): domain Bacteria; kingdom Bacillati; phylum Actinomycetota; class Actinomycetes; order Kitasatosporales; family Streptomycetaceae; genus Streptomyces; species Streptomyces sp. NPDC026246. Next base: position 633,297 of record NZ_JBVHPJ010000002.1, read on the forward strand.
CACGGACTTCACCACGCCCCGGAACGAGGCGGCCTGGTCGGGCAGTTCGTGCAGGTAGCCGTGGCGTCCGCCGCCCAGGCCCGCCGTCGGGACCTGGCTGCTGATCGCCAGCACGGGCGCGGAGGCGGCCGCCGCCTCCTGGAGCGCGGCGAGGGACGTCAGGGCGCCCGGCCCGGTCGACAGCAGCAGCGGCGCGGCCTCACCGGTGATGCGGCCGTACGCGTCCGCCGCGAAGCCGGCGTTGTTCTCCACCCGCAGGCCGATGTAGCGCAGGTCGGAGCGGCGCAGTGCGTCGAACATGCCGAGCGCGTGCTGGCCGGGCAGGCCGAAGACGGTCGTGGCGCCGAGCCCGGCCAGCGTCTCCACGACCAGGTCTCCGCCGTTGCGGCCGGGAGGAGGGTTGAGGGCGGCCTCCGTCTGGGCGGGCGTCGGGCGGAGCACCAGGTCGTGGTCGTGAGTCACTTGGCTTCCGAGTCCTTCCGGGCCGCCGCGATCTGGCGGGACATGATCGTGGTCAGTTCGTACGCCGTGTGGGACGCGGCCACCGACGTGATCTCGGCGTGATCGTACGCGGGGGCCACCTCGACGACGTCGGCCGAGACGAGGTTGCAGGAGGCCAGGCCGCGCAGGATCTCCAGCAGTTCGCGCGAGGTCATGCCGCCGGCCTCGGGGGTGCCGGTGCCGGGGGCGTGGGCCGGGTCGAGGCAGTCGATGTCGATGGAGATGTACAGCGGCCGGTCGCCGATGCGCTGGCGGAGCTGGTCGGCGACCTCGTCGGCGCCGCGCCGGTAGACGTCCGCCGAGGTGACGATGCCGAAGCCCATCTTCTCGTCGTCGGTGAGGTCCTGCTTGCCGTACAGCGGGCCGCGGGTGCCGACGTGGGAGAGCGCCTCGGTGTCGAGGATGCCCTCCTCGACCGCGCGGCGGAACGGGGTGCCGTGCGTGTACTCGGCGCCGAAGTAGGTGTCCCAGGTGTCCAGGTGGGCGTCGAAGTGCAGCAGGGCGACGGGGCCGTGCTTCTTCGCCACCGAGCGCAGCAGGGGCAGCGCGATGGTGTGGTCGCCGCCGAGGGTCATCAGCCGGGCGCCCGTGCCGAGCAGGTCGTCCGCGGCGGCCTCGACGGTCTCCACGGCCTCGTTGATGTTGAACGGGTTCACGGCGATGTCGCCGCCGTCCGCGACCTGCGCCAGCGCGAAGGGCGAGGCGTCCTGCGCCGGGTTGTAGGGGCGCAGCAGCCGGGACGCCTCACGGATCGCGTTGCCGCCGAAGCGGGCGCCCGGCCGGTACGAGACACCGGAGTCGAACGGCACGCCGACCACGGCGACGTCGGCGCGGCCGACCTCGTCGAGCCGGGGCAGCCGGGCGAAGGTGGCGGGACCGGCGTACCGCGGGACGCGGGAGGAATCGACGGGGCCGCGCGGGGTCTCGTTGCTGCTCATGAAGTAATGCCTTCTTTCCTACGCTTCATCGCGTATGTACTGCTTGCCCTACGACTCTACTGGGCGGCCGGGACAGCTTCGGACGCGAGTTCGGGTGATCGCCCGGCCAGGCGTTCGCGCCAGGCGGTGAGAACGGCGGCGTCGGTGGCGGGAGTCGCCAGGGAGACGATCACGTACGCGGCGAGCGAGGCCAGCAACCCGTAGTAGACCGGCTCGTTGGCGAGGATCCCGTGGGTCGCCATCAGCACGACGACGGCGACGCCGCCGACCACCACGGAGGCGAGAGCGCCGTACACCGTGCCGCGCTTCCACACCAGGCCGCCGAGGATCGGCACGAGCAGGCCGCCGACGAGCAGGTTGTAGGCGACGGTCAGGGCCTCCACGACGTTGTCGATGGCGATGGCCGTGCCGATCACCCCCAGGCCCATGATCAGGATGAACGCCCGGTTGCCCTTCACCTCGTCGTGATCGCCCTCCGGCGCCTTCCCGCCGATCCCCCGCAGCCGCGACCAGATGTCGTTGTTGGCGACGGTGGCGCAGGCGATCAGCGCGCCGGAGGAGGTGGACATCACGGCGGCCAGCGCGGCGGCGAGCACCAGCCCGCGCACCCCGACGGGCAGTTCGTCCTTCACGATGGTGGCGAAGGCGTCGTCCGGGCTGCCCAGCTTCGGGTACAGGACCTTGGCCGCCGTGCCGATGACGGCACCGGCGAGGGCGTAGGCGAGGCAGTACGTGCCCGCGACGGTGCCGCCCCACTTGGCGGTGCGGTCGCTGCGGGCGGTGAAGACCCGCTGCCAGATGTCCTGCCCGATGAGCATGCCGAACGTGTAGATCAGCACGTAGGTGAAGATCGTCTCGCCGCCGATGCCCAGCGGGTCGAAGTACTCGGTGGGCAGCTGGGCCTTCATCGCACTGAACCCGCCGGCCTTGACGACGGCGATGGGCAGCAGCAGGAGCAGCACACCGATCGTCTTCACGACGAACTGCACCATGTCGGTCAGCGTGATCGACCACATGCCGCCGAGCGTGGAGTACGCCACGACGATCGAACCGCCGAGGACGATCGCCAGCGTGCGGTTGAGGTCGAACAGCACGTCGAAGATCGTGGCGTAGGCGATGGTCGAGGTCACCGCGAGCATCAGCGTGTACGCCCACATGACCAGACCGGAGATGACCCCCGCGCGGCCGCCGCCGTAGCGCAGGTCCAGCATCTCGGAGACGGTGTAGACCTTCAGACGGGCGATGCGGGCGGAGAAGAAGACGGACAGGGCGAGCAGGCCCAGGCCGATGGTGAACACCATCCAGGCGCCGGACAGGCCGTACTGGTAGCCCAGTCCCACCCCGCCGATGGTGGAGGCGCCGCCGAGGACGATCGCCGCCATGGTGCCTGAGTACATGGCCGGGCCGAGGCGGCGGCCGGCCACGAGGAACTCGCTCTTGGACCGGGCGCGGCGCATGCCCCACCAGCCCATGGCCAGCATGCCGGCCAGGTAGACGACGATCACGAGGTAGTCGACGGCCATGGGGCCTCCTTCGCACACGCTCGATCGTGGGGACGAGGTTGACGAGCACTGACCCTAGGTGGCCGGAAAGCGACTGCGAAGTGTACGTTTCATCCATCCGAACCGCTCGGTATGGAGGGAACGCACACCATGCCGGAACCGGCCGTCCCGCCCACCCCGCCGGTACGGCTGTCCGCGCTGCTGGCCCGCGAGGACCTGGGCCTGCGCCAGGTCGCCGGTCCGGACGACCCGGACCGGGTCGTCCACTGGGTGCACACCTCGGAGATGGCCGACCCGTTCCCGTACCTGCTCGGCGGGGAACTGCTGCTCTCGGCCGGTGTGCACATCCCGCAGGACGCCGCGGCGGACTACTTCGACGACTACGTGTCCCGGATCGTGGCCGCGGGCGGCGCGGCGCTGGGCTTCGGCGTGGCCCCGGTGCACGACACCGTGCCGGACGCCCTGGCCCGGGCCTGCGCACGGCACCGCCTGCCCCTGCTCGAGGTGCCGCCGCGCACCACCTTCTCGGGTGTCGCCCGCGCGGTCTGGCAGCTGATGGCCCGGGCGCGCCTCGCGGAACTGCGCCGCGTCGCCGACGCCCAGCAGCGCCTCGCCTCCGCGGCCTCCCGCCCCGACCCGGTCCCCTCGGTCCTGCGCCAGCTCGCCCGGCGGCTTGCGGGATGGGCGGTGCTCTACGGACCGGACGGCGCGCGGCTCGCGGCGGCCGGCCGGGAGCCCGCGGCCGAGGTGTGCGAGGCCCTGGCGGCGCTGGCGGGCGTGGTACGACCGGCGGGTGACCCGGCCGAGCGCCCCGGGCCCACCTCCGCCGCCGACACCACCGCCGGACTCCACCTCGCCGCGTACGCGCTCGGCGCCGGGCACGGCTTCGTGCTCGGAGTGGCCGCCCCCGCCCGCGACCCCGGCGACCACACCATCGCCTCCGTCGCCGCCGTCCTGCTGTCCCTCCTCACCGGCGAGCAGCACGGCGGCACCGGCGCCGCCCGCTCCGCCGCACTCGTGCGGCTGCTGCTGGGCGCGCCGCCCGGGGAGGTCGCCCCGCTGCTGGGCGACGGGGACTGGGTCGTCGTGCACGCGCGGCCGGACGGGGACGGCCCCGCGGACCCCGTCGCCGCCTCCGCCCTGGGCGCCGCGCTCGGCTCCGCCCTGGTCGACCCGGCGGGCGACGCCGTACGCGTCCTGGTGCCGGCCGGCCACGCCCCGGCCCCGCTGCCCGGCTGGACCCTCGGCGTCAGCGCCGCCGTCGACCCGGCCGACCTCGCCGCCGCCGACACGCAGGCGGCCCGCGCCCTGGCCCGGGCCCGCGCCACCCGCGCCCCGCTGCTCCGGCACGCGCCGCGCCCCGCCCTGGCCGACCTGGTCCCGCCGGGCGAGGCGGCGGCCCACGCCCGCGCGCTCCTCGCCCCGGTCACGGCCCACCCCGCGCTCACCGAGACCCTGCGCACCTGGCTCTCCCTGCACGGCAGTTGGGACCGTACGGCCGTGGCCCTGTCCGTGCACCGCAACACCGTCCGCCAGCGCGTCGCCCGCTGCGCGAGCCTGCTGGGGAGCGACCTCGACGACCCGGACGTCCGCATGGAACTGTGGTTCGCGCTGCGGCGCCTGTGAGTACCCGCGCCCACCCGGGACCGGTCCCGCCCTGAGTACGTGACGCACGTCCCAGCGCGCGATACGCCAGGGACGTCCACCTGGGCCTGCTCCACAATGGGACCCATGCCGATAACCGGGACCCCCAGCCGCGCCGAACTCGTCGACCACCTCGTACGGACGCGCATCGCGGGCGACGTCGCCACCCCGCGCGAGAACAACCTCTCCCACTACCGCAAGCTGGCGAACGGCGACCGCCACTACTGGCTCGGCCTGGAACTCGGCGACCGCTGGACCGACGAGCAGGACGTCCTCGCGGTGATGGCGGAGCGCGTCGGCGTCAACGACGACCCCGGGCACCGGTACGGCCAGGACACGATCGACCCCGAGTTGACGGTCTCGGGCCTGGAGCGGCTCGCCGCACGGCTGCGCAAGGCGGCCGACGGCGGCCAGCGCGTCCTGTTCGCCACCGGCCACCCCGGCGGCCTGCTCGACGTCCACCGCGCGACCGCGGCGGCCCTGCGCACGGCCGGCTGCGAGATCGTCGTCATCCCCGACGGGCTGACCACCGAGGAGGGCTACGTCATGCAGTTCGCGGACGTGGCGGTCCTGGAACACGGCGCGACGCTGTGGCACACCCACTCGGGCGAACCGATGAAGGCGATCCTGACGGCCCTGGAGCGCCAGGGCCGCCCGCTGCCCGACCTGGTCGTCGCCGACCACGGCTGGGCGGGCTACGCCGGACAACACGGCGTGGACTCCGTCGGCTACGCCGACTGCAACGACCCGGCCCTGTTCCTGGCGGAGGCCGAGGGCACCGTGCAGGTGACGGTGCCCCTGGACGACCACGTGATCAGCCCCCGCCACTACGACCCGATGACGGCGTACCTCCTCTCGGAGGCGGGGCTGAGCCAGGGCTGACCCGGGCCCTGCCCGGTCAGCCCCGGGCGCGGGGGACGCGGACGACGCCCTCCTGGATGACCGTGATGGCCAGCCGGCCGTCCTGCGTGTAGATGCGCGCCTGGCCCAGTCCCCGGCCGCCGTGCGCGGACGGGGACTCCTGGTCGTACAGCAGCCACTCGTCGGCGCGGAACGGCCGGTGGAACCACATCGCGTGGTCCAGCGAGGCCCCGACGACGTCCCCGACGGCCCAGCCGCCGCGCCCGTGCGCGAGCAGCACGGAGTCCAGCAGCGTCATGTCGGAGACGTACGTGGCGAGGACGACGTGCAGCAGGGGGTCGTCGATCCCGCTGTCGAGCTTGCCATTGGTGCGGAACCACACCTGCGAGTGCGGCTCCCGCGGCTCGCCGAACCTCCCGTACGGCGGCTCGTCGACGTACCGCAGGTCGACGGCGGCCCGGGCCTCGACGAACCGCTCGACCACCTCGGGATCGAGGTGGGCGTAACCGCGCAGCCGCTCCTCACCGGTCGGCAGCGTGGCGGGGTCGGGCGAGGCGGGCATCGGCTCCTGGTGGTCCAGCCCGTCCTCCGCCACCTGGAACGACGCCGACAGGTGGAAGATCGGCTTGCCGTGCTGGACGGCGACGACACGGCGCGTGGTGAAGGAACGCCCGTCCCGGATCCGGTCCACGGTGTAGACGATGGGCGCGCCGGGATCGCCCGGCCGCAGGAAGTACGCGTGCAGCGAGTGCGCGGGCCGGTCGGCCGGGACGGTCCGCCCGGCGGCGACGAGCGCCTGGGCCGCGACCTGCCCGCCGAAGACCCGCGGGACGACGGCGGACCGGGAACGGCCGCGGAAGATGTCCTCCTCGATCTGCTCGAGGTCGAGCAGATCGAGGAGGTCCTGGAGTGCCTGGCTCATGAGGTAGTTGTACCGGCCAGTGATCGTGCGCCGGTGCCGGGGCCCTACAGGCCCATGTCCTTGGCGATGATCGTCTTCATGATCTCGCTGGTGCCGCCGTAGATGCGGTTGACGCGGTTGTCCGCGTACAGGCGGGCAATCGGATACTCGTTCATGTAGCCGTAGCCGCCGTGCAGCTGGAGGCAGCGGTCGATGACGCGGTGGGCGACCTCGGTGCAGAACAGCTTCGCGGAGGCGGCCTCGGCGGGGGTGAGCTCGCCGGCGTCCAGCGCCTCGGTCGCGCGGTCGGCGACGGCCTCGGCGGCGTCCACCTCGGCCTGGCAGGCGGCCAGCTCGAACTTGGTGTTCTGGAAGTGCGCGACGGGCTTGCCGAAGACGGTGCGCTCCTGCACGTACTGCTTGGCGAACCGGACCGCGGCCTTGGCCTGGGCGTAGGCGCCGAAGGCGATGCCCCAGCGCTCGGAGGCCAGGTTGTGACCGAGGTAGTAGAAGCCCTTGTTCTCCTCGCCGAGGAGGTCCTCGACGGGCACCTTGACGTCGACGAACGCCAGCTCGGCGGTGTCGGAGGTCTTCAGGCCGAGCTTGTCGAGCTTGCGGCCGACGGAGTAGCCCTCGGACTTGGTGTCCACCGCGAACAGGGAGATGCCGTGGCGGCGGTCCTCGGCGGTGGGCGCGGAGGTGCGGGCGCACACGATCACGCGGTCGGCGTGCACGCCGCCGGTGATGAAGGTCTTGGCGCCGTTGAGGACGTAGTGCGTGCCGTCCTCGCTGAGCTTGGCCGTGGACTTCATGCCCGCGAGGTCGGAACCGGTGCCCGGCTCCGTCATCGCGATGGCCCACATCTCCTCGCCGGTGACGAACTTCGGCAGGAACCGCTTCTTCTGCTCGTCCGTCGCCAGCATCTTGAGGTAGGGCAGGGCGAGCAGCACGTGCACGCCGGAGCCGCCGAACTGGACGCCGGCGCGGGCGGTCTCCTCGTACAGCACGGCCTCGAACTTGTGCGAGTCGAGACCGGCGCCGCCGAACTCCTCCGGCACGTTGATGCCGAAGATGCCCAGCTCACCGAGCTTGTAGTAGAAGTCGCGGGGCGCCTGGCCCGCCGCGAACCACTCGTCGTAGACGGGCACGACCTCGGCCTCGATGAAGGCGCGAAGGGTCTCCCGGAACGCCTCGTGATCCTCGTTGAACACCGTACGGCGCACGCCGCCACCTCCACGACTATGTCTAAGCGCTTGCTCAGCCCAAGATACCGACGAGTATCGAGGGGCGTCCAGGGTGGGACGGGGGTAACGCTCGTCACGCTGGGGGTGGGGGTTGGGTGGGGGTGGAGTTGCGGTGGGGTGCGGGCGCCGGGGGGCAGGTGCGGGGGGTGCGGTCCCGGCCGGGGTCCGGGGCGGAGCCCCGAAGCGGCCGGGCCTCCTGGCCCACAGCTCCGGGCGGGTGGGTGGGCAAAGGCCGGGGTGCAGGGGGCGCAGCCCCCGCGGGGTCCGGGGCGGAGCCCCGAAGCGGCCGGGCCTCCCGGCCCACAGTTACGGGCGGGTGGGTGGGCGAACGCCGGGGGCCAGGGGGCGCAGCCCCCGCCGGGGTCCGGGGCGGAGCCCCGAAGCGGCCGGGCCTCCTGGCCCACAGCTCCGGGCGGGCGGGTGGGTGAACCGCCGGGGGCGGAGCCCCGAAGCGGCCGGGCCTCCTGGCCCACAGCTCCGGGCAAGTGGGTGGGCGAAGGCCCCTAAGACTCCGCCGCCGCGAACGCCCCCCGGGCCATCCGATGCAGCAACTCCGCCGTCGCCCCCCGCCCGGGCAACACCCCACCCCTCCCCAGATGCGGCGTCGAGTTCAGCAACCCGAACACCGAGTGCACAGCGGACCGCGCCGCAGGCTCACCCAGCCCCGGGTAGACCTCCCGCACGACCCCCACCCACAGCTCCACGTACTGCCGCTGCAGCTGCCGCACCATCTTCCGGTCGCTGTCCCGGAGGCGATCCAGCTCCCGGTCGTGCAGGGTGATCAGAGGCCGGTCGTCGAGCGCGAAGTCGATGTGCCCCTCGATCAGCGAGTCCAGCAGCCCTTCCGCCCCAGCCCCGTCCGCCTCCGCCACCCTCCGCTTCGCCCCGGTCAGCAACTGCCCGCTGATCCCGACCAGCAGCTCCGCGAGCATCGCGTCCTTGCCCGGGAAGTGCCGGTACAGCCCGGGTCCGCTGATCCCGACCGCGGCGCCTATCTCGTCGACCCCGACCCCGTGGAAGCCCCGCTCGGCGAACAGCCGCGCGGCCTCCTTGAGGATCTGTTCACGGCGGGTGGGGGCGTCGGTTCTGGTGGCCATGAAATCGATTCTAGACAGCGAGGTTAGCGCTCGTTAACCTGAAGGAAATGCGTTAACGCTCATTAACACGTGAGGGGACCCGCAGGATGCACGAGGCACCGGAGCTCACGAGCGCGGCAGACCCCGCGTCGGAGGCCTTTCGGGCCAACGAGGAGGCGCACAGCACCCTCGTGGAGGAGCTGCGCGCCAAGCTCGCCAGAGCCGCACAGGGCGGCGGCGAGAAGGCCCGCGCCCGCCACACGGCGCGCGGCAAGCTGCTCCCCCGCGACCGGGTGGACACCCTCCTCGACCCCGGATCACCGTTCCTGGAGCTGGCCCCGCTCGCGGCCGACGGGCTGTACGAGGACCAGGCCCCGGCCGCCGGCGTCATCGCCGGCATCGGCCGGGTCAGCGGCCGCGAGACCGTGATCGTCGCCAACGACGCCACGGTCAAGGGCGGCACGTACTACCCGATGACGGTGAAGAAGCACCTCCGCGCCCAGGAGGTCGCCCTGGACAACCGCCTCCCCTGCGTCTACCTGGTGGACTCCGGCGGCGCCTTCCTGCCCATGCAGGACGAGGTCTTCCCGGACCGCGACCACTTCGGCCGCATCTTCTACAACCAGGCCCGCATGTCCGGCGCCGGCATCCCCCAGATCGCCGCCGTCCTCGGCTCGTGCACGGCCGGCGGGGCGTACGTCCCGGCGATGAGCGACGAGGCCGTGATCGTCCGCAACCAGGGCACGATCTTCCTCGGCGGGCCGCCCCTGGTGAAGGCCGCCACCGGCGAGGTCGTCACCGCGGAGGAGCTCGGCGGCGGCGAGGTGCACTCCCGCGTCTCGGGCGTCACGGACCACCTCGCGGAGAACGACGCGCACGCCCTGCGCATCGTCCGCACGATCGTCTCCACGCTGCCGGCCCGCGGCCCCCTCCCCTGGGAGGTCACCGAGCCCGTCGAGCCCAAGGTCGACCCGCACGGCCTGTACGGCGCGGTCCCGGTCGACTCCCGCACCCCGTACGACGTGCGCGAGATCATCGCCCGGGTCGTCGACGGGTCGCGGTTCGCCGAGTTCAAGTCCGAGTTCGGTCAGACCCTGGTCACCGGATTCGCCCGGATCCACGGCCATCCGGTCGGCATCGTCGCCAACAACGGCATCCTGTTCGCCGAGTCCGCCCAGAAGGGCGCCCACTTCATCGAGCTGTGCGACCAGCGCGGCATCCCGCTGGTGTTCCTGCAGAACATCTCGGGCTTCATGGTCGGCAAGGACTACGAGGCGGGCGGCATCGCCAAGCACGGCGCCAAGATGGTCACGGCCGTGGCCTGCACCCGCGTACCGAAGCTCACGGTCGTGGTCGGCGGCTCGTACGGCGCGGGCAACTACTCGATGTGCGGCCGGGCGTACTCCCCCCGCTTCCTGTGGATGTGGCCGAACGCCAAGATCTCGGTCATGGGCGGCGAGCAGGCCGCCTCGGTCCTCGCCACGGTCAAGCGCGACCAGTTGGAGGCCCGCGGCGAGTCCTGGCCGGCCGAGGACGAGGACGCCTTCAAGGCCCCCATCCGCGCCCAGTACGAGCGCCAGGGCAGCGCCTACTACGCGACGGCCCGCCTGTGGGACGACGGTGTCATCGACCCGATGGACACCCGTCAGGTCCTGGGCCTGGCCCTGACCGCCTGCGCCAACGCGCCCCTGGGTGACCCCCAGTTCGGCGTCTTCCGGATGTGAGGGGACGGACGACGATGTTCGAGACAGTACTGGTGGCCAACCGTGGCGAGATCGCCGTACGCGTCATCCGGACGCTGCGGTCGATGGGCGTGCGCTCGGTGGCGGTCTTCTCCGACGCGGACGCCGACGCCCGGCACGTCCGCGAGGCGGACACGGCGGTCCGGATCGGCCCCGCTCCCGCCTCCGAGAGCTACCTGTCGGTGGAGCGCCTGCTGGAGGCCGCGGCCCGCACGGGCGCCCAGGCCGTCCACCCCGGCTACGGCTTCCTCGCCGAGAACGCGGCCTTCGCGCGCGCCTGCGCCGAGGCGGGTCTGGTCTTCATCGGTCCCCCGGCGGACGCGATCGCGCTGATGGGCGACAAGATCCGCGCCAAGGAGACGGTCCAGGAGGCCGGTGTACCGGTGGTGCCCGGCGGACGTGACCCGGAGCTGGCCGAGGCGGCCCGCGCGCTGGGCGCGCCGGTGCTGCTGAAGCCCAGCGCGGGCGGCGGCGGCAAGGGCATGCGCCTGGTGCGGGACCTGAGCCGGCTGGAGGACGAGATCGCGTCGGCCCGCCGCGAGGCCCGCGCCTCCTTCGGCGACGACACGCTCCTGGTGGAGCGGTGGATCGACCGGCCCCGCCACATCGAGATCCAGGTCCTCGCGGACGGCCACGGCAACGTGGTCCATCTGGGCGAGCGCGAGTGCTCCCTGCAGCGCCGCCACCAGAAGATCATCGAGGAGGCGCCGAGCGTCCTGCTCGACGAGGAGACGCGTGCCGCGATGGGCGAGGCGGCGGTCCAGGCGGCCCGCTCCTGCGGCTACCGGGGCGCGGGCACGGTGGAGTTCATCGTCCCGGGCACCGACCCGTCGTCGTACTACTTCATGGAGATGAACACCCGCCTCCAGGTCGAGCACCCGGTCACCGAGCTGGTCACGGGCCTGGACCTGGTGGAGTGGCAGCTGCGCGTGGCGGCCGGTGAGCCGCTCGGCTTCACCCAGGAGGACGTACGGCTCACGGGCCACGCGGTGGAGGCCCGCATCTGCGCCGAGGACCCGGCCCGCGGCTTCCTCCCCTCCGGCGGCACGGTGCTCCGGCTGCGCGAACCCCAGGGCCACGGGGTGCGCACCGACTCGGGCCTCACCGAGGGCACGGAGGTCGGCAGCCTCTACGACCCCATGCTCTCCAAGGTCATCGCGTACGGCCCCGACCGGGCGACGGCCCTGCGCAAGCTCCGCGCGGCCCTGGCCGAGACGGTCACGCTCGGCGTGCAGACCAACGCCGGCTTCCTGCGCCGCCTGCTGGCCCACCCCGCGGTGGTCTCCGGCGACATGGACACCGGCCTGGTCGAGCGCGAGGTGGAGGGCCTGGTCCCCACGGACGTGCCGGAGGAGGTCTACGAGGCGGCCGCCGCGGTGCGCCTGGAGGCTCTGAAGCCCGAGCCGGGCGGCTGGACGGACCCCTTCTCGGTCCCCAGCGGCTGGCGCCTGGGCGGTGAGCCGAAGCCGCCGGTCTTCCACCTGAGGGTGCAGGAGCCGCTGGAGTACTCCCCGCGCGGCACGGCCGCGGTCACCGACGACCGGGTCGCGGTGACCCTGGACGGCGTCCGGCACACCTTCCACCGCGCCGCGGACTGGCTCGGCCGGGACGGCGACGCCTGGCACGTCCGTGACCACGACCCGGTGGCCGCGTCCCTCACCCGGGCGGCCCACGGGGGCGCCGACTCGCTGACCGCGCCGATGCCCGGCACGGTGACGGTGGTGAAGGTGGCCGTCGGCGACGAGGTGAGCGCCGGTCAGAGCCTGCTGGTGGTGGAGGCGATGAAGATGGAGCACGTCATCTCCGCCCCGCACGCCGGCACGGTCGCCGAACTGGACGTCTCGCCGGGCACCACGGTCGCCATGGACCAGGTCCTGGCGGTCATCGCACCGCACGAGGAGGCGGCGGAATGACAGCACCGGGACTCCCGATGGCCGTGCCGGCCCGGGACCTGCCCAGCCGGGTCCGCATCCACGAGGTGGGCGCGCGCGACGGCCTGCAGAACGAGAAGGGCACGGTCCCGACGGAGGTGAAGGCGGAGTTCATCCGCCGCCTGGCCGGCGCCGGCCTGACGACGATCGAGGCGACGAGCTTCGTCCACCCCAAGTGGGTCCCCCAACTGGCGGACGCCGAGGCGCTGTTCCCGATGGTCGGGGACCTCCCGGTGGAGCTCCCCGTCCTGGTGCCGAACGAACGCGGCCTGGACCGCGCGCTGTCCCTGGGCGCCCGGCGGGTCGCCGTCTTCGCCAGCGCCACGGAGTCCTTCGCCAAGGCCAACCTCAACCGCACGGTGGACGAGGCCCTGGCCATGTTCGAGCCGGTGGTGAGCCGGGCGAAGTCCGAGGGCGTGCATGTCCGCGGCTACCTCTCCATGTGCTTCGGCGACCCGTGGGAGGGCGCGGTCCCCGTCCCGCAGGTGGTCAAGGTCTGCCGCGCCCTGCTGGACATGGGCTGCGACGAGCTGAGCCTGGGCGACACCATCGGCGTCGCGACCCCCGGTCACGTCGTCGCGCTCCTCGCCGCCCTGGACGAGGGCGGGGTGCCGCCGTCCGCGCTCGGCGTGCACTTCCACGACACCTACGGCCAGGCCCTCGCCAACACCCTCGCGGCGCTCCAGCAGGGCGTCACGACGGTCGACGCCTCGGCGGGCGGCCTGGGCGGCTGCCCGTACGCGAAGTCGGCGACGGGCAACCTCGCCACCGAAGACCTCGTGTGGATGCTGAGGGGCCTCGGCATCGACACCGGAATCGACCTCGGCCGCCTCGTCGCCACGAGCACGTGGATGGCCGCCCGACTGGGCCGACCCAGCCCCTCCCGCACCGTACGAGCTCTGTCCCACGAGGGCACCGAGGAGCAGTGATCACCATGGACTACCGTCTCTCCCCCGAGCTGGAGGAACTCCGCCGCACGGTCGAGGAGTTCGCCCACGAGGTGGTGGCGCCGAAGATCGGCGACTTCTACGAGCGGCACGAGTTCCCGTACGAGATCGTGCGGGAGATGGGCCGCATGGGCCTGTTCGGCCTGCCGTTCCCGGAGGAGTACGGCGGCATGGGCGGTGACTACCTGGCGCTCGGCGTGGCCCTGGAGGAGCTGGCCCGGGTCGACTCCTCGATCGCCATCACCCTGGAGGCGGGAGTCTCGCTCGGCGCGATGCCGATCCATCTGTACGGCACCGAGGCCCAGAAGCAGGAGTGGCTCCCCCGCCTGTGCGCGGGCGAGATCCTGGGCGCGTTCGGCCTGACCGAGCCGGACGGCGGCAGTGACGCGGGCGCGACCCGGACGACGGCCCGTCTCGACGAGTCGACGAACGAGTGGGTCATCAACGGCACGAAGTGCTTCATCACCAACTCCGGCACGGACATCACGGGCCTGGTGACGGTCACGGCGGTCACCGGCCGCAAGCCCGACGGCCGGCCGCGGATCTCCTCGATCATCGTCCCCTCGGGCACGCCCGGCTTCACGGTCGCGGCCCCGTACTCCAAGGTCGGCTGGAACGCCTCGGACACCCGCGAGCTGTCCTTCGCGGACGTCCGCGTCCCGGCGGCGAACCTTTTGGGCGAGGAGGGCCGCGGTTACGCCCAGTTCCTGCGGATCCTCGACGAGGGCCGCGTCGCCATCGCGGCGCTGGCGACGGGTCTGGCGCAGGGCTGTGTCGACGAGTCGGTCAAGTACGCCAAGGAACGCCACGCGTTCGGCAAGCCGATCGGGTCGAACCAGGCCATCCAGTTCAAGATCGCGGACATGGAGATGAAGGCCCACACGGCCCGCCTGTCCTGGCGCGACGCGGCGGTCCGTCTGGTGACCGGCGCGTCCTTCAAGAAGGAGGCGGCCCTGGCCAAGCTCCACTCGTCGACGGTCGCGGTGGACAACGCCCGCGAGGCCACCCAGATCCACGGCGGCTACGGCTTCATGAACGAGTACCCGGTCGCCCGTATGTGGCGCGACTCCAAGATCCTCGAGATCGGCGAGGGCACGAGCGAGGTGCAGCGCATGCTGATCGCCCGGGAGTTGGGGCTGGTCGGCTGAGACCGGAGCACCCGGCCGAGACGGCCGGACGGCGGGCGCGGTGATCCGGGTCACTGCGCCCGTTCGCATGCGGCGCCCCGTCCTCGGGCACTGACCCCAGGGCCCCCCTGGACAGATACCGAGGTTAGGCTAACCTAAGCCTGATCTCAGCCAAGCGGCTGTCGGCCGTACCCGCAGTGGCTCCGTACGCACGAAAGCAGACCCCGTCATGTCGAACGCCAGAACCGCCCGTCTCTCCCGTCGCGGCCTGCTCGCCGCCGGTGGTGCCCTCGGGCTCGGCGCCCTCGTGACCGCGTGTGGCAGTGAGGACTCCAAGGACGGCGGCTCCGACGCGAAGGGCGCCGGCACGTCCGGCTCCTGGTCGTTCAAGGACGACCGCGGCACGACCGTGAAGCTCGACAAGGTCCCCGCGAACATCGTCGCGTTCACCGGCGTCGCCGCCGCCCTGTACGACTACGGCGTCGAGGTGAAGGGCGTCTTCGGCCCGACGAAGACCGAGGACGGCAAGGCCGATGTCCAGGCCGGCGACATGGACGTCAGCAAGCTGACGATCCTCGGCAACACCTGGGACCAGTTCAACGTCGAGAAGTACGCGGCCCTCGCACCGGACGTGCTGATCTCCACCATGTTCGACGACGCCGGCACCCTCTGGTACGTCCCGGAGACCTCCAAGGACAAGATCGCCAAGCTCGCCCCGAGCGTCGGCGTCTCCGTCTACGACCGTCAGATCACCGCCCCGCTGCAGCGGATGTGGGAGCTGGCCGGGTCCCTGGGCGGCGACATGAAGGCCGCCAAGGCCACGGACGCCAAGAAGCGCTTCGAGGCGGCCTCCGAGCGGCTGCGCAAGGCCGCCAAGGCCCACCCCGACATCAAGGTGATGGCCGGCTCCGCGAGCCAGGAGCTGTTCTACGTCTCCGGCACCAACCTCTCCATCGACCTGGAGTACTTCAAGGCGCTCGGCGTGAACTTCATCGAGCCGCCGGAGAAGGCCAAGACCCAGGGCGGCGGCTGGTTCGAGAGCCTCAGCTGGGAGAACGTCGACAAGTACCAGGCCGACATCATCATGATGGACGACCGCAGCTCGGCCATCCAGCCGGCCGACATCACCAAGGCGACCTGGAAGAAGCTGCCCGCGGTCAAGGCCGGTCAGGTCATCCCGCGTTCGGCCGAGCCGATCCTGTCCTACGACAAGTGCGTGCCGCTGGTGGAGAACCTCGCCAAGGCGATCGAGACGGCCAAGAAGGTCGGCTGAACGCCTCCCCCCGAGGGAACTGCGCGCGAACGGCGGCCTGCCGTGTCCGCCTCGTCGCGCGGTTCCCCGCGCCCCTGACAGGGCGCCACCCCACCGCCCGGTGACACATCAGGAGTCCTCATGACCACCGCCGTGGCCGCCCCGTTCCGGTTCTTCTCCCTCCGGGTCGTACGGACGAGGCGGCTCGGCCCGTCCCTGGCCCGGGTCACCTTCGCGGGGCCCGATCTGCACGCCTTCCACTCCGAGGGCCGCGACCAGTCGCTCTCCCTGTTCCTGCCGCACCCGGGCCAGAGCGAGCCGGTCGTGCCGCTGGAGCTGGGGGACGGCTGGTGGCAGGGCTGGCGCGAACTGCCGGACGACGTACGGGCCGTGATGCGGTCGTACACCCTGCGCGCGCTGCGCCGGGACCCGGACGAGATCGACGTCGACTTCGTCCTGCACGGCGTCGGGCCGGGCGCCCACGGCGAGGCCGGTCCCGCCGCCCGATGGGCCGCCCGGGCCGCCGCGGGCGACCGGGTGCTGCTGCTGGGGCCGGCCGTCGCCGACAACCGGGCGATCCGCTTCCGGCCGCCCGTGGACAGCGACCTCGTGGTCGTCTGGGGCGACGAGACCGCCGCACCGGCCGCCTCGGCCGTCGTCGAGTCGCTGCCGGCGGGCACCCGCGCCCGGGTCTGGCTGGAGGTGCCCCACGCCGGGGACGTCCAGGACCTGACGACCGCCGCGGACGCCGAGATCACCTGGCTCGTGCGGGACGAAGGGGCACCCACCGCCCTGGACGCCGTCCGGGCGGCGGAGTTCGGCCCCGCCCGGCGGCCCTACGTCTGGCTGGCCGGCGAGTCGGGGTGCGTGAAGGAACTGCGCCGGCACTTCGTGACGGAGCGCGGCGTCGACCGCCGCCGGGTCACGTTCGTCGGCTACTGGCGCCGGGGCGTCAGCGAGGAGCAGCTGCGCGCCGAGGGCTGAGGCCGCGGCGCCGGGCGGCCCTGGGTCCGCGTGATCACGGTCACGGGCCACCCCCACCCCTCCCGCATCAACTTAGGTTAGGCTAACCTAAGTTGAACCCGCGGTTCAGCCCGTCACCGTTCCGCCCCGGACTGTCCCCACCGGAGGACCCGCACATGCGCTCGCACCTGCTCAACGACACCACGGCGGAGCAGTACCGCCGCTCCGTGACCGACGGAGTCGAGCGGGTGGCCGCCAAACTCGCCGCCACCGACCGGCCGTTCACCGGTGTGACCGTCGACGACCTCGCTCCCCGCATCGACGGGATCGACCTCGACCAGCCGCTGCACGACACGGCCGCGGTGCTCGACGAACTGGAGGAGGTCTACCTCCGGGACGCGGTCTACTTCCACCACCCCCGCTACCTGGCGCACCTCAACTGCCCGGTCGTCATCCCGGCCGTGCTCGGCGAGGCCGTCCTGTCCGCCGTCAACTCCTCCCTCGACACCTGGGACCAGTCGGCCGGCGGCACCCTCATCGAGCGCAAGCTCGTCGACTGGACGAACGCCCGCATCGGCCTCGGCGAGAACGCCGACGGCGTGTTCACCTCCGGCGGCACCCAGTCCAACCTCCAGGCGCTGCTGCTCGCCCGGGAGGAGGCCAAGACCGACACGTTCGCGAAACTGCGCATCTTCGCCTCCGAGGTCAGCCACTTCAGCGTGAAGAAGTCCGCGAAGCTCCTCGGCCTCGGACCGGACGCCGTGGTGTCCCTGCCCGTCGACCACGACAAGCGCATGCGGACCGTCGCCCTCGCCCGTGAGCTGGAGCGCTGCGTGGAGGCCGGCCTGGTGCCCATGGCCGTCGTCGCCACCGCGGGCACCACCGACTTCGGCTCCATCGACCCGCTGCCCGAGATCGCCGAGCTGTGCGAGCAGTTCGGCACCTGGATGCACGTCGACGCCGCCTACGGCTGCGGTCTGCTCGCCTCCCTCAAGCACCGGGACCGCCTGACCGGCATCGAGCGCGCCGACTCCGTCACCGTCGACTACCACAAGTCCTTCTTCCAGCCGGTGAGTTCGTCCGCCGTCCTGGTGCGGGACGCCGCCACCCTCCGGCACGCCACCTACCACGCCGAGTACCTCAACCCGCGCCGCATGGTGCAGGAACGTATCCCCAACCAGGTGGACAAGTCCCTGCAGACCACGCGGCGCTTCGACGCCCTGAAGCTGTGGATGACCCTGCGCACCATGGGCGCCGACGGCATCGGGCAGCTCTTCGACGAGGTGTGCGAACTGGCCCGGGAGGGCTGGCGGCTGCTCGCCGCGGACCCGCGCTTCGACGTCGTCGTCGAACCGAGCCTGTCCACCCTGGTCTTCCGCTACATCCCGGCGGCCGTGACCGACCCGGCCGAGATCGACCGCGCCAACCTCTACGCCCGCAAGGCCCTGTTCGCCTCCGGGGACGCCGTCGTCGCGGGCACCAAGGTCGGCAGCCGCCACTACCTGAAGTTCACCCTGCTGAACCCCGAGACGACGGTGTCCGACATCGCCGCCGTCCTCGACCTGATCGCCGGCCACGCCGAGCAGTACCTGGGAGAGTCCCTTGACCGCGCGTCCTGACAACCGAACCAGCACCCACGACTTCGTGGGGATCGGGCTCGGCCCCTTCAACCTCGGCCTGGCCTGCCTCACCGAGCCCATCGAGGAACTCGACGGCGTCTTCCTGGAGTCCAAGCCCGACTTCGAGTGGCACGCCGGCATGTTCCTGGACGGCGCCCACCTCCAGACCCCGTTCATGTCGGACCTGGTCACCCTCGCCGACCCCACGTCCCCGTACTCCTTCCTCAACTACCTGAAGGAGAAGGGCCGGCTGTACTCGTTCTACATCCGGGAGAACTTCTACCCGCTGCGCGTCGAGTACGACGACTACTGCCGCTGGGCCGCTGGCAAGCTGAGCAGCATCCGCTTCGGCACCACCGTCACCGAGGTGACGTACGAGGACGAGCTGTACGTCGTCCACACCGCCGGCGGCGACACCTACCGCGCCCGGCACCTCGTGCTCGGCACCGGCACCCCGCCCCACATCCCCGAGGCGTGCCGGGACCTGGGCGGCGACTTCCTCCACAACTCCCGCTACCTGCAGCACAAGGCGGAGCTGCAGAAGAAGGAGTCCATCACCCTGGTCGGCTCGGGCCAGTCGGCCGCCGAGATCTACCAGGACCTGCTCAGCGAGATCGACGTCCACGGCTACCGGCTCAACTGGGTCACCCGCTCCCCGCGTTTCTTCCCGCTGGAGTACACCAAGCTCACGCTGGAGATGACGTCCCCGGAGTACGTCGACTACTTCCGCGAGCTGCCCGAGGCGACCCGCTACCGCCTGACGGCCGAGCAGAAGGGCCTGTTCAAGGGCATCGACGGCGACCTGATCAACGAGATCTTCGACCTGCTCTACCAGAAGAACCTCGCCGGCCCCGTCCCCACCCGGCTGCTGACCAACTCCTCCCTGAACAGCGCCCGGTACGAGAACGGCACCTACACCCTCGGCTTCCGCCAGGAGGAGCAGGGCAAGGACTTCGAGCTGGTCTCCGACGGCCTGGTCCTCGCCACCGGCTACAGGTACGCCGAGCCGGAGTTCCTGGCGCCGGTGAAGGACCGCCTCGTCTACGACTCGCAGGGCAACTTCGACGTGGCGCGCAACTACGCCGTCGACATCACCGGCCGGGGCGTGTTCCTGCAGAACGCCGGTGTCCACACGCACAGCATCACCAGCCCCGACCTGGGCATGGGCCCGTACCGGAACGCGTACATCATCCGCGAGCTGCTCGGCTCGGAGTACTACCCGGTGGAGAAGACGATCGCGTTCCAGGAGTTCGCCGTATGAGCAGCAGCACCGGCATCGGCCGGCTCACCATCCGCCCCCTGGACCCCCTGAAGGACGCCGGGACACTGCACGGCTGGGTCACCCACCCCAAGGCGGCCTACTGGATGATGCAGGACGCGAAGCTCCACGATGTCGAGCGCGAGTACATGCGCATCGCGGCGCACGAGCACCACGACGCCTTCCTCGGCCTGCACGAGGGCAGGCCCGCGTTCCTCATGGAGAAGTACGACCCCCGGTACGTGGAGCTGACCGGGCTGTACGAGCCGCAGCCCGGCGACGTCGGCATGCACTTCCTGGTCGCGCCGACCGACCGGCCGATCCACGGTTTCACCAGGGCCGTCATCACGACCGTGATGGAGGAGCTGTTCGCCGACCCGCGCACCCGGCGGGTCGTGGTGGAGCCCGACGTCGGCAACAAGGCAGTACACGCGCTCAACGAGGCCGTCGGTTTCGTGGCCGAGCGCGAGATCGACAAGCCGGAGAAGCGCGCGCTGCTGAGCTTCTGCACGCGTGAACAGTTCCTGGCCGCCCGAGGAGTAGCCGTATGACCCTGTCCGACGCCGTGGCGCACCTGTCCCCCCACCGCTGGGCGCGGGCCAACCGCCTGCTGATCCGCAAGGCGCTCGCCGAGTTCACGCACGAGCGCCTCCTCACCCCGGAGGCCGACGGCGAGGGCCGGTACGCCGTCCGCAGCGACGACGGACAGACCCGGTACACCTTCACCGCGGTGATCCGCGCCCTCGACCACTGGCAGGTGGACGCCGAGTCGATCACCCGGCACCGGGACGGCGCCGACGTCCCGCTGTCCGCGCTGGACTTCTTCATCGAGATGCAGAAGTCGCTGGGCCTGAGCGACGAGATCCTGCCGGTCTACCTGGAGGAGATCTCCTCCACCCTCTCCGGCACCTGCTACAAGCTCACCAAGCCGGCCGTGCCGGCGGCGGAGCTGGCGCGCGCCGGCTTCCAGACCATCGAGACCTCGATGACCGAGGGCCACCCCTGCTTCGTGGCCAACAACGGGCGGCTCGGGTTCGGCATCCACGAGTACCTGTCGTACGCGCCGGAGACGGCGAGCCCGGTCCGGCTGGTCTGGCTGGCCGCGCACCGCTCGCGGGCCGCGTTCACCGCCGGCGCCGGCGTCGAGTACGAGTCGTTCCTGCGCGAGGAGCTGGGCGGCGAGACCGTCGAGCGCTTCCACGCCGTGCTGCGCGAGCAGGACCTCGACCCGGCCGACTACCTGTTCATCCCGGTCCACCCCTGGCAGTGGTGGAACAAGCTCTCCGTCACCTTCGCCGCCGAGATCGCGCGACGGCACCTGGTGTGCCTGGGCGAGGGCGACGACGAGTACCTCGCCCAGCAGTCCATCCGGACCTTCTTCAACCGGTCCAGCCCCGAGAAGCACTACGTCAAGACGGCCCTGTCCGTCGTCAACATGGGCTTCATGCGCGGCCTGTCGGCGGCCTACATGGAGGCCACCCCGGCCATCAACGACTGGCTGGCCCAGCTCATCGAGGGCGACCCGGTGCTGCGGTCCACCGGCCTGTCGATCATCCGGGAGCGGGCCGCCGTCGGCTACCGGCACCTGGAGTACGAGCAGGCGACCGACCGGTACTCGCCCTACCGCAAGATGCTCGCCGCGCTGTGGCGCGAGAGCCCCGTGCCGTCGCTGGAGGAGGGCGAGTCGCTGGCCACGATGGCGTCCCTGGTGCACGTCGACGACCAGGGCGCGTCGATCGCGGGCGCGCTGATCGAGCAGTCGGGCCTCACCCCGACGGAGTGGCTGCGCCGTTACCTCCAGGCCTACTTCACCCCGCTGCTGCACAGCTTCTACGCCTACGACCTGGTGTACATGCCGCACGGCGAGAACGTGATCCTGGTGCTGAAGGACGGGGTGGTGCAGCGGGCGATCTACAAGGACATCGCCGAGGAGATCGCGGTCATGGACGTGGACGCGGTGCTGCCGCCGGCGGTCGAGCGGCTGCGGGTGGACGTCCCCGAGGACACGAAGCTGCTGTCGATCTTCACGGACGTCTTCGACTGCTTCTTCCGGTTCCTCGCGGCGAACCTCGCCACCGAGGGCGTCCTGGAGGAGGACGACTTCTGGCGCACGGTCGCCGAGGTCACCCGGGCCTACCAGGAGTCGGTGCCGGAACTCGCCGACAAGTTCCGCCGGTACGACATGTTCGCCCCCGAGTTCGCCCTCTCCTGCCTCAACCGCCTCCAGCTGCGCAACAACCGGCAGATGGTCGACCTCGCCGACCCGTCGGGAGCCCTCCAGCTGATCGGCACCCTGAAGAACCCGATCGCCGGCTTCTGACCCCGAACGGACGGGCACCCCGGAGTACGGTCCTCCGGGGTGCCCGTCATCGCTCCCGTCAGGGGCGCGGGAAGCTGCGCGCTCGGCCCTCACCGGCCCGCGGACGCGTCACTGCGCACTCCACGGCACCTGCGGCGACCGGTACCACTGGATGCCCAGCGCGTCCCACCGCTCCGCCTGCGCGGCGAGCCGCACCTTGTACCGCTCCCAGTCGTGGGAGGCCGCCGGCGACCACCCCAGCTCGGCGACGCCGGGCAGGCGCGGGAACGCCATGAACTCGATGTGCTCGGACTCCTCCAGCGTCTCCGACCACATCGGCGCCTCGACCCCCTTCACCGCGCCTTCCGGCACGCCCGGCAGGTAGGCCCCGGGGTCCCAGTCGTAGGAGCGCTGCACCTCGACGTACCCCGCCCAGGACAGCCCCAGGGGCGTGTCCTTGGTGTACTTCATGTCCAGGTAGAGCCGGTCGGCCGGGGACAGGATCAGCCCCGTACCGTTCTGCGCGGCCTTCACGACCCGCGCCTTCTCCTCCGCCGACGTACGGTCCAGACCCCAGTACTGCGCGAGGGCGCCCTTGGCCGGGGTCGCCCCGGTCAGCTGGTGCCAGCCGACCACGGTCTTGCCGTACTTCGCCACGATCGGCTGCACCCGGTCCATGAACCGCACGTAGTCCTCGTGGCTGGTGGAGTGCGCCTCGTCGCCGCCGATGTGCAGGTACCGGCCGGGGGTGAGCGCGGCCAGCTCGCGGATCACGTCGTCCACGAAGTCGTACGTGACGTCCTTGCCGACGCACAGCGAGCTGAAGCCGACCGCGGTGCCGGTGTACAGCGGCGGGGCAACGCCGTCGCAGTTCAGCTCGGCGTAGGAGGCGAGGGCGGCGTTGGTGTGGCCGGGCATGTCGATCTCGGGGACGACCTCCAGGTGGCGGGAGGCGGCGTACCGGACGATCTCCTGGTAGTCGGCCTTGGTGTAGTGGCCGCCGGGGCCGCCGCCGACCTCCGTGGAGCCGCCGTACGTGGCGAGGCGCGGCCAGGAGTCGATGGCGAGGCGCCAGCCCTGGTCGTCGCTGAGGTGCAGGTGCAGCTTGTTGAACTTGTACAGGGCGAGCTGGTCGATGTAGCGCTTGACCTGCTCCACGGTGAAGAAGTGCCGGGAGACGTCGAGCATGGCCCCGCGCCAGGCGTAGCGGGGGGTGTCGGTGACGGTGCCGCCGGCGACCGTCCACGGACCGGGCTGGACCGTGTCCTTCTCGACGGCCGCGGGCAGGAGCTGGCGCAGGGTCTGCACGCCGTGGAAGAGGCCCGCGGGGGTCCTGGCGCTGAGGGTGACCGACCGGGGCGAGCTGCTCAGCCGGTAGCCCTCGGCGCCGAAGTCGCCGCGGGTGAGGGCCAGTCGGATGCCGCCCTCGCCGTGTGTGGTGACCGGCAGGCGGTAGCCGGTGGAGGGCCGCAGGAGGTCCGCGAGGTACTGCGCGACCTGCCGCGCCTCGCGCGAGCCGTCGACGCGGATGTGCGTACCGCGCGTGATCCGGTACGGGGCGCCGCCGGGCGTGACGGACGAGGGTGCCGGGACGACCCGGTCCAGCGGGGTGGGAGCCGCCGCACGGGCCGGGGTGGCGCCGGTGGCGCAGACGCCCATTGCGACGAGCAGCAGGGAACCGAGAAGGCGAAGCGTTCTGTGGTGCTGTCCTACGAGACCGTCTCTCACAAAACCGTCCCTTCCGTGAGCCGTTGAGCTCCAAGAGGTCTGGACCACTCTCTCGTGAGACGGGTGGAACAATCCACCCCATGGCGGAAATCATCCAGAGGGACGGCACGTGGATCTTCGACGGCGGCGCCCTGCGGCTGACCCCCGGGCGGGACAAGAACGTCAGTGTGCTGCGCAGGGAGCTGGGTGAACTGACGGTCCCGCTGGACGCGTTGGCGGGCGTCTCGTTCGAGCAGGGAAAGAAGGCCGGCCGTTTGCGGCTGCGCCTGCGCGTCGGGGCCGACCCCCTGTTGCACGCGACCGGCGGGCGGCTCACCGAGCCCCACGACCCGTACCAGCTCACCGTCGAGCCGGACCGCTACGGCGTCGCGGAGTACCTCACCGACGAGGTGCGCAACGCGCTGCTGCTGGACCGGGTGCCGACCGGCCCCGTGACCGAGTTCCTGCTGCCCGGTCCCGCCGTGCCCCTGTCGGCGTCCGCCGGGGACGGCACCGCGAGCTTCGACGGCGAGCGCATACGCCTGGAGTGGAACTGGAAGACGGAGGACGCCAAGGCCGCCGCCGGGGCCCGTACGCTCGCACTCGCCGACGTCACCGGCGTGGAGTGGCAGCCCGCGGCCGGGCTGGAGAACGGCCATCTGCGCTTCTCCGTGCGCAACGCGCCCACCAGGACCCCGCCCAAGTACGACCCGAACGCCGTGGAGCTGTGGGGCTTCAAGAAGGACCCACTGATGGCGCTGGTCGCGGCGGCGGTCCAGGCCAGGCTTCCGCACCCGGCCCGGCCCGCGCCCGACGGACGGGACGTGCGGCCCGAGGTGCCCTCCGCCCCGGCCGCCCCCGCCGAGGACGACCACGACGCCCTGCTGCGGCGCCTGCGCGAACTGGGGGAGCTGCACCGCGCGGGCGTGCTGACGGACGACGAGTTCGCCCTGGCCAAGCAGGCGGTCCTCCGACGGATGTGACCCGGCCCGAGCGAGGTGTCTCCATGACGTCCGAAATCTCCCCGTTCGGCGGCGCCCCCAGGGCTTCCCACGAGGCGTCTGCCCGGAATCGGGCAGGATTCTTGCGAAAGAGCGGCCGGTGCCTCAGGATCATCGGGTGCACGACGAACTCGTTGATCATCTGACGCGGTCCAGCCCCCTCGGCCGGGGCGAGGCGCTGCGTGTGATCCAGGACGTGCTCGCCTACTTCGACGAGACGACCGAGGAGTACGTCCGTCGCCGCCACCGCGAGCTCCAGGCCCAGGGCCTGGTGAACGCGGCGATCTTCGAGCGGATCGAGGCGGACCTCAAGTACCGCGCGGTGGCCCCGCCGGAGCTCTCGCTCCGGCAGCTGCGGCGCATCGTCTACGGCTAGGAATACGTATACATGTGCGGAATCGTCGGTTACATCGGGAAGCGTGACGTCGCGCCCCTGCTCCTGGAGGGCCTGCAGCGCCTGGAGTACCGCGGCTACGACTCCGCGGGCATCGTCGTCACCTCCCCGAAGACGTCGGGCCTGAAGATGGTCAAGGCCAAGGGCCGCGTCCGCGACCTGGAGGCCAAGGTCCCGGCCCGCTTCAAGGGCACGACCGGCATCGCCCACACCCGCTGGGCCACCCACGGCGCCCCGTCCGACGTGAACGCCCACCCGCACATGTCGGCCGACAACAAGGTCGCCGTCGTGCACAACGGCATCATCGACAACGCCGCCGACCTGCGCCGCAAGCTGGAGGCGGACGGCGTCGAGTTCCTCTCGGAGACCGACACCGAGGTCCTCGTCCACCTCATCGCCCGTTCGCAGGCGGAGAAGCTGGAGGACAAGGTCCGCGAGACCCTCCGGCTCATCGAGGGCACCTACGGCATCGCCGTCATGCACGCCGACTTCCCCGACCGGATCGTCGTCGCGCGCAACGGTTCCCCGGTCGTCCTCGGCATCGGCGAGAAGGAGATGTTCGTCGCCTCCGACATCGCCGCACTGGTCGCCCACACCCGCCAGATCGTCACCCTCGACGACGGCGAGATGGCCACCCTCAAGGCCGACGACTTCCGCACCTACACCACCGAGGGCACCCGCACCACCGCCGAGCCCACCACCGTCGAGTGGGAGGCCGCCTCCTACGACATGGGCGGCCACGACACCTACATGCACAAGGAGATCCACGAGCAGGCCGACGCCGTGGACCGCGTGCTGCGCGGCCGCATCGACGACCGCTTCTCCACCGTGCACCTGGGCGGCCTGAACCTGGACGCCCGCGAGGCCCGGCGCATCCGCCGTGTGAAGATCCTCGGCTGCGGCACCTCGTACCACGCGGGCATGATCGGCGCCCAGATGATCGAGGAGCTGGCCCGCATCCCCGCCGACGCCGAGCCCGCCTCTGAGTTCCGCTACCGCAACGCGGTCGTCGACCCCGACACCCTCTACGTCGCCGTCTCCCAGTCCGGTGAGACCTACGACGTGCTGGCCGCCGTGCAGGAGCTCAAGCGCAAGGGCGCCCGCGTCCTGGGCGTGGTGAACGTGGTCGGCTCGGCGATCGCCCGCGAGGCCGACGGCGGCATCTACGTGCACGCCGGCCCCGAGGTCTGCGTCGTGTCCACCAAGTGCTTCACCAACACCACGGTCGCCTTCGCCCTGCTCGCCCTGCACCTCGGCCGCACCCGCGACCTCTCGGTCCGCGACGGCAAGCGGATCATCGAGGGCCTGCGCAGGCTGCCCGCGCAGATCGCCGAGATCATGGAGCAGGAGGAGGAGGTCAAGAAGCTGGCCCAGCAGTTCGCCGAGGCCCGCTCGATGCTCTTCATCGGCCGCGTCCGGGGCTACCCGGTGGCCCGCGAGGCGTCCCTGAAGCTCAAGGAGGTCTCCTACATCCACGCCGAGGCCTACCCCGCCTCCGAGCTCAAGCACGGCCCGCTGGCCCTGATCGAGCCGGCCCTCCCCACGGTCGCCATCGTCCCCGACGACGACCTGCTGGAGAAGAACCGCGCCGCCATGGAGGAGATCAAGGCCCGTAGCGGCCAGATCCTCGCGGTCGCCCACCGGCACCAGGAGAAGGCCGACGAGACGATCGTCGTCCCGAAGAACGAGGACGAGCTGGACCCGATCCTGATGGGCATCCCGCTCCAGCTCCTGGCCTACCACACGGCTCTGGCCCTCGGCCGCGACATCGACAAGCCCCGCAACCTCGCCAAGTCGGTGACGGTGGAGTAACCGACCCCGTTTCAGGGGCGCGGGGAACTGCGCGAGCAACCACGACATACCCGCACAGGCCGAGAAGACAGGGACGGACCCCCACGTGCTGCCACCGCGCACGGGGGGTCCGTCTCGTCGCCGGGAAGCCGCCCGACTCCCCAGCCGGCGCAGCTAACCGGTGGCCGTCACTCCCCGGCCGGCAGCGCGTCCCGGAAGTGCCGTCGGCCAGTGCGCCAACGCGGCGGTCGCCGCGTACCAGGCCACCGCACCCGCGGCGACGGCGAACCAGCCCCCGACCTTCGCGAGCCCGTCGTTCTCCGCGAACGCGGCGACCGCGAGCAGCACCAGGGCCACGAAGAACAGCCCGTACACGCCCCGTCCGAGCTGATCCCCGCCCGCCAGCGTGAGGGACAGCGCCGCGAGGGCGAACAGCAGCAGGAAAAGCCCCGCCTCGCCGGCGGCGGCCACGTCGGCCACGGCCCAGGTGAACCACAGCGCCCCGAGCACGGAGAACGCCGTACCGCCGGCGGCGTCGCCCTCGCGGAGGGCCACCATCCCGGCGACGAACAGGGCTACTCCGCCCACGTACTGGGCGATCGACGAGGCGTCGGCGGCCGAGACGCCGTCGAGCACGGCGGTGTTCCCCAGACCGAAGGCCAACAGGGTGATTCCGAGGGCGAGTCGACCGGCCACGGTCGTGATTCCGCTTCCCGCGGGAACGTCTTTGTCCACGGCGGGCTCCCTTCGTGCAGGTGCAGTGGTGCGATGTCCCGTATATGCCCTTCACAAGGGCACAAACACCTGCGCGCGCAGGGAAATTCACGCAGTGCACAAGGGAGTTGGGCAGCGGCGGAGGTCAGGGAATGACGATGACGGGCCGCTGCGCCCGCTTGGCGAGCCGCCCCGCGACGGACCCGAAGAGCCGCCCGACGAGGCCGTGGGTCGATCCGACGACGATGGCGTCCGCCTCGTACTCCCGGCCGACCTCCTCGAGCTCGTGGCAGATGTCACCGCCGCGCTCGACCAGGATCCAGGGCACCTCGGCGAGGTAGTCCGCACAGGCCAGCTCCAGCCCGAGCACCTCGGTCCGGTGGTCCGGCACGTCCACGAAGACGGGCGGCTCGCAGCCCGCCCACACGGTGGTCGGCAGCCGGTTGGCGACGTGGACGATGATCAGGCCCGACCCGGAGCGATGGGCCATGCCGATCGCGTAGGCCAGGGCGCGCTCACTGGACGTCGAGCCGTCGAAGCCGACGACGACCCCGTGCTTGAAAGCGGGATCGCACGAATGGCGTGGCTCTTCCGCCGCCAGGGGCTCGGCCGCCGTGGGATCGGCGACGGGCCGCTTGCGGTCCGCGGGTTCGAAGAATTCGTGACCGGCCATGGCTGTCTCGGCGTTGTGATCCTTTATGGGTGGGACGACAGTGTGCGGCGGAGCTGTGTCCGGGAATGGTCTTCCCCACCCCATACCCCCAAGGGTACGGCGGCACGCTTCTTTGGCCCAGCTCCCGCCCGTCGTGCGTGCGGGTTCCAGGGAGCATGCACGAGGCGACGCCCGTAACGCAATGGTTGCTGCCCTGTACAGGCGGTTTGCACAGGATTCACTGACCCGTGGCCGTCATCGGGCGACACAGTGACCGACGCCCCGGCCGCGCGTTGAACCCCGTGAGCCACGCCACAGGGAGCCCAGCCATGTCCGCACCACGCCCCGCCCCCCGGGCGGACCGCGCGACCCCGCCCCGGCGGGACACCGCGACGGACGTGGTCCGCTGGGCGGTCTTCAGCTGCCTGCTCGTCCCGGTCGTGCTCCTCGCCTACGGCGCCACCCTGGCCGGCGCGGCCGGCACGGCCCTCGGGCTCGCGGCCGTCACCGGCGCCTGCCGGGTCCTGCTGCGCCAGTCCGAGCGCGGCGCGGCCCGGCTCGCGGCCGAGGACCGGGCACCCCACCGGGGCAGGCGCCACCGCACGGGGACGGGGTCCCACCGCGGCGGGCGGCACACTGGAGGAGAGACACCGGTCGGCTGACCGGTTTCCGTACCTCGGCACGCTGGTTTTCAGCCAACTTCTCGTACCCGTACATCCCCCCGCCCCCTCACCCCCCAACCCCCGTTCGACCTGCAGGGAAAGGGTCCCCGGGCGACGGCGCACCCTACGTGGATTGGCCACTGCGACGAGGCGCACTTCCCTGCACGCCCCACGAGTGCAACGCTTCGTGATCGAATGCTTTACGCCAAGTTGCCAAGTCGACAATGTGCCGAGTGCCGAACCGGCCACCTCGACGCAATGCGACACAGTAGATTCGATCTTGACTGTCTACGGCGGGGGACTCGTGCAGGACCGAGGGGAAACGTGCAGGAGCGACACAACCGAGGAGCCGCGACCACCGAGGGGGGCTTAGCAGGATGAGCCACGACTCCACTGCCGCGCCGGAAACCGCGGCCCGGAAACTCTCCGGGCGCCGCCGCAAGGAGATCGTCGCGGTGCTGCTGTTCAGCGGCGGCCCCATCTTCGAGAGTTCCATACCGCTGTCGGTGTTCGGGGTTGACCGCCAGGACGCCGGCGTACCGCGCTACCGACTACTGGTGTGTGGAGGCGAGGAAGGCCCGCTGCGGACCACAGGGGGCCTCGAACTCACCGCACCACACGGCCTGGAGGCGATCTCACGCGCGGGCACGGTCGTCGTGCCGGCCTGGCGCTCGATCACCTCACCACCACCGGAGGAGGCGCTCGACGCGCTGCGCCGCGCCCACGAGGAGGGTGCCCGCATCGTCGGGCTGTGCACCGGCGCCTTCGTGCTGGCGGCGGCCGGTCTGCTGGACGGCCGTCCGGCGACCACCCACTGGATGTACGCACCGACGCTGGCCAAGCGCTATCCGTCGGTGCACGTGGACCCGCGTGAGCTGTTCGTCGACGACGGCGACGTGCTGACCTCGGCGGGCACCGCGGCGGGCATCGACCTGTGCCTGCACATCGTGCGCACGGACCACGGCAACGAGGCTGCCGGGGCCCTGGCGAGGCGGCTCGTCGTGCCGCCGCGCCGCAGCGGCGGGCAGGAGCGCTACCTCGACAGGTCTTTACCCGAGGAGATCGGCGCCGACCCGCTCGCCGAGGTCGTCGCCTGGGCGCTGGAGCACCTCCACGAGCAGTTCGACGTGGAGACGCTGGCGGCCCGCGCGTACATGAGCCGGCGTACGTTCGACCGCCGCTTCCGCTCGCTGACCGGGAGCGCTCCGCTGCAGTGGCTGATCACGCAGCGGGTGCTCCAGGCCCAGCGGCTGCTGGAGACGTCGGACTACTCGGTGGACGAGGTGGCCGGACGCTGTGGCTTCCGGTCGCCGGTCGCCCTGCGCGGGCACTTCCGGCGGCAGCTGGGTTCGTCCCCGGCTGCGTACCGGGCGGCGTACCGTGCCCGGCGTCCGCAGGGCGAACGCCCGCAGGAGTCCGAGACCGCCCCGGGCGGCCACGGCTCCGGAATGCCGGGCCATCCCGGCCACCCGGGCCACCACGCCCAGGTGCCCACCCCGCTGCACCCGGACCACCCCGTGCCGCACCAGTCCCGCCGCACGGCGGCGGCGAGCGCGGTCGGCGGGTCCCCGACCCTCTCGGCGAGCCTGCCGGGCCAGCGCAGCGGAACGTGAGGCGGTAGACACCGGGCGGGCCGGCGTGACACCGGCCCGCCCGCTCCCGCTCCTGACTCCGGCACCCCGCGCCGTAGGGTTGGGCGCATGAACGATCGCATGGTGTGGATCGACTGCGAGATGACCGGCCTCTCGCTGTCGGACGACGCGCTCATCGAGGTGGCCGCCCTCGTCACGGACTCGGAGCTGAACGTGCTCGGCGAGGGTGTGGACATCGTCATCCGGCCGCCGGACCAGGCCCTGGAGACGATGCCGGACGTGGTGCGCCAGATGCACACCGCCTCCGGCCTGCTCGCGGTGCTGGAGAACGGCACGACTTTGAAGGACGCTGAGGAACAGGTCCTGGCGTATGTGAAGGAGCACGTCAAGGAGCCCGGCAAGGCCCCGCTGTGCGGCAACTCCGTCGGCACCGACCGCGGCTTCCTGCTGCGGGACATGCCCACGCTGGAGGACTACCTGCACTACCGGATCGTCGACGTGTCGTCGATCAAGGAGCTGGCCCGCCGCTGGTACCCGAGGGCGTACTTCAACAGTCCGCAGAAGAACGGCAACCACCGCGCCCTGGCCGACATCCGCGAGTCGATCGCGGAGCTGCGCTACTACCGCGAGGCCGTCTTCGTCCCGCAGCCCGGGCCCGACTCCGACACCGCGCGGACGATCGCGGCGAAGCACGTCCTGCCTGCGCAGTAGGCCGGACCGGGGACCGCCGAGGGGCGCCGCGAAAGGCGGGCGCGAGCACCCCTTCGGACCCTGTACACTTTTTCTCGGCCGGTCGGGGAAGACACTGATCTCCACACCGGTCATGGTGGGTGTAGCTCAGCTGGTAGAGCACCTGGTTGTGGTCCAGGATGCCGCGGGTTCGAGTCCCGTCACTCACCCTGAACGACGAGGGGCTTTCCCGGGAGACCGGGAAAGCCCCTCGTTCGTGTTTCCGGCGGCCGGCCCACGGCGCCCCGACTCCCCCACGCGAGCGGGCCGTTCCACGACGGAACGGCCCGCACCGCCGTCAGGAGGACGCCCGCGGCACCAGTTCCGTCGCCAGGACCAGCTGACGCCGCTGAAGACCCCGGGTCGCCGCCGGGCGGCGATCGGCGACCTCGGACAGGAGGAGGTCGATCATCCGGCGGCCCATCTCCTCGATGGGCTGGCGCACGCTGGTGAGGGGCGGGTCCATGTGCCGGGCTATGGCGGAGTCGTCGTAACCGACGAGCGCCACGTCGTCCGGGATGCGGCGGCCCGCCTCGCGCAGGGCCTGCCGGGCGCCGGCCGCGGTGACGTCGGAGGCGGCGAAGACCGCGTCCAGGTCCGGGTGGCGCTCCAGCAGCGCCGTCATCGCGCGCAGACCGCCGTCCTCGGTGAAGTCGCCCGCCTCGATCAGCGTCTCGTCCGCCGCGTGACCGGCGTCGCTCAGGGCGTCGCGGTAGCCGTCGATACGGCGCTGGGCACCGTAGACGTCGAGGCGGCCGGTGATGTGGGCGACGCGGCGCCGGCCGCGGGAGAGCAGGTGCTCCACGGCCTGCCGGGCGCCTCCGTAGTTGTCCGAGTCCACCGAGGCCAGCGTTTCCCCGGCCGAGCGGGGGCCGCTGATGACCGCGGGGATCTCCAGCTGCGCGAGCAGGTCGGGCAGCGGGTCGTCGGCGTGCACCGAGACCAGCAGCACACCGTCCACCCGGTGGGCCGCAAGGTACTGGGCGAGGCGCTGACGCTCACGGTCGCTGCCCGCGAAGATCAGCAGCAGCTGCATCTCCGTCTCCGACAGCTCCGCCCCGACACCCTTGAGCATGTCCGAGAAGTACGGCTCCGCGAAGAACCGGGTCTCCGGCTCGGGCACGACGAGCGCGATCGCGTCCGTGCGGTTCGCGGCCAGGGCGCGCGCCGCGGTGTTGGGGACGTAGCCGAGCTCGGCGACCGCCGCCTCGACCGCGGCGCGGGTGGCGTCGCTGACCCGGGGTGAACCGTTGATCACCCGGGAGACGGTGCCGCGGCCCACACCGGCGCGCGCCGCCACCTCTTCGAGGGTGGGCCGGCCCCCGCTCCGGCCCCGCGCTCCGTGGCTTGCCATGGGCTCCGCCTTCCGTCGTGTGTCACGCTGGCTGGAATCTAACAGCCCCGTCAGAGCCGGTGACCGCCCCTGTGAGCCGATGCTCCCGGTGCCTTCCGCTTGGGGCGCCGCACGGTCCGCACGTACGGTACGGCGACGGAAACGAGTCAGGCCCGCCGGTGCGCGGACGCCCCCACGGGCCGAGTTAACAGCCCGATAACTGAACGCATTTCGCCGTGCTCGGTCCCTTGACACCCTCGCCCCGACCCGCAACCCTTCAACACATCACTGATGGGAGCGCTCCCACAGTACCTGACACATACACATCCCGCACGTTCCCCACCCGAGCCGCAGCGAGTAAAAAGGGCCCAACAATGCAGTTGGCCCGGGGGGTCGGCACGTCAGGGCAACAGGAGGACCTCAGATGCGAGCACGTAGGGCGGTAGTGCTGGCGGCGGTGGCGTCGCTGGGCGCCGGGCTGCTGGCCGGTTGTGCCGACGACGGCGGCAGCGACTCGGATTCGTCGGGCGGCGGTGGCGGCAAGACCGTCATCACCCTGGGTCTGTTCGGCACCTTCGGCTTCAAGGAGGCCGGACTCTACGCGGAGTACGAGAAGCTCCACCCCGACGTCAAGATCCAGGAGAACGTCACCGAGCGCAACGAGAACTACTACCCGGCGCTCGTCAACCACCTCACGACCAACAGCGGCCTGATGGACATCCAGGGCGTCGAGGTCGGCAACATCGCCGAGGTCGTGGCCACCCAGGCGGGCAAGCTCGAGGACCTCTCCAAGGCCCCCGGCGTGAAGAAGGACAACTACCTCGACTGGAAGTGGCAGCAGGCCACCACCAAGGAGGGCCAGACGATAGGTCTGGGCACCGACGTCGGCCCGATGGCGATCTGCTACCGCAAGGACCTCTTCGAGAAGGCCGGCCTGCCGACCGACCGCGAGGAACTGGCGAAGATGTGGTCGGGCGACTGGCAGAAGCTGATCGACGTCGGCCAGAAGTACAAGAAGAAGGCGCCCGAGGGCACCACGTTCATGGACTCCCCCGGCGGCCTGATGAGCGCCATCATGTCCAGCGAGAAGGTCCGCTACTACGACGAGTCCGGCGAGGTCATCTACAAGGACAACCCGGTCGTCAAGAAGTCGTTCATGATGACCGCGAAGGCGGCCGAGGACGGACTGGTGGGCGCGCAGACCCAGTTCCAGCCGGCCTGGGACACCACCATCGCCAACGGCAAGTTCGCGGCGATGTCCTGCCCGCCGTGGATGCTCGGCTACATCGAGAGCAAGTCCAAGCCGGAGGCCCAGGGCAAGTGGGACGTGGCCCCCGCGCCCAAGTCCGGCAACTGGGGCGGCTCGTTCCTGAGCGTGCCCAAGAGCGGCAAGCACGTGAAGGAAGCCACCGAGCTGGCCGCCTGGCTGACCGCTCCGGAGCAGCAGGCGAAGCTGTTCGAGAAGCGCGGCAGCTTCCCCAGCACGCCGTCGGCGTACGACACCCCGGCCGTGCAGAACGCGAAGAACAAGATGACCGGTGACGCCCCGATCGGCAAGATCTTCGCCGAGGCGGCCGAGACGAGCCCGGTCCAGGTCATCGGCCCGAAGGACCAGATCATCGGGTCGGCGCTGAACGACAACGGTCTGGTGCTGGTCACCAAGGGCAAGTCGCCCGAGGAGGCCTGGAACACGGCCGTGAAGACCATCGACAACAACCTGGACAAGTGACCCGTATGGCCACCCGCCCCGACACCGCCGCGCTCCCCTCCAAGGAGGGGGGCGCGGCCCCGGCCGGTCCGGCGACGGGCACGCCGTCCGCGCCGGACGAGCGCCGCCGGGCCCGGTTGTCCCGACGCTGGCAGCGGGACGTGCGCTGGAGCCCCTACGCCTTCGTCTCGCCGTTCTTCCTGCTGTTCGTGGCCTTCGGCCTGTTCCCGCTGGTCTACACGGGCTGGGCCTCGCTGCACCAGGTGGAGCTCACGGCGCCCACCGACATGAACTGGGTGGGGCTGCGCAACTACACCCGGATCTTCGACGACGACTTCTTCTGGAACGCGGCGAAGAACACCCTGACCATCGGCATCATCTCCACCGTGCCGCAGTTGCTGATGGCCATGGGCATCGCGCACATCCTCAACTACAAGCTGCGCGGTTCGACCTTCTACCGGGTCGTGATGCTCGCGCCGTACGCGACCTCGATCGCCGCCGCCTCCCTGGTGTTCGTGCTGCTCTTCGGCCGCGACTACGGCATGATCAACTGGGTTCTGAACATGGTCGGCATCGACCACATCGACTGGCAGAACGACCGGTGGCCCTCGCAGATCGCCGTCTCCACCATCATCATCTGGCGCTGGACCGGCTACAACGCGCTGATCTACCTGGCGGCGATGCAGGCCATCCCGAACGACCTGTACGAGTCGGCGGCGCTGGACGGCGCCAATCGCTGGCAGCAGTTCTTCCACGTGACGCTGCCGTCGCTGCGGCCCACGATCCTGTTCACGGTCGTCGTGTCGACCATCGGCGCCAGCCAGGTCTTCGGCGAGCCGCTGCTGTTCGACGCCAACAAGGGCGCCTCGGGCGGCGCCGAGCACCAGTTCCAGACCCTCGGCCTGTACCTGTACGAGCAGGGCTGGGTGAACCAGCACCTCGGCCGGGCCTCGGCGATCGCGTGGACGATGTTCCTCATCCTGATCGTCGTCGGCATCGTCAACTACGTCATCTCGCGCCGGCTGCGCGCCAGTGCTTAAGGAGTGTGGCCGTGACGACGACTGTGACGCCCCCCGAGACCAAGACCCCCGCCCCGCAGCCGAAGCGCTCGCGTCTGCCCAAGTCCGCCCGGGCGGGCGGCACCCTGCACGCCGGCCCGGTCGCCTACGTGATCCTGGGCCTGTTCACCCTCGTCTCGCTCTTCCCCCTGATCTGGACGGCGATCGCCGCCTCCCGGGACAACCAGCGGCTGGCCGAGACGCCGCCGCCGTTCTGGTTCGGCGCCAACCTGTTCAAGAACCTGGAGATCGCCTGGCGGGACGCCAATCTGGGTGAGGCGTTCCTCAACACCACGATCGTGGCCGGGATCTCGGCGGCGACCATCGTGGTCCTGTCGACGATCGCCGGGTTCGCCTTCGCCAAGCTGCGGTTCAAGGGCCGCAACGCCCTGATGCTGGTGGTGATCGGCACGATGATGGTGCCGCCGCAGCTCAGCGTGATCCCGCTGTACATGATGGTCGCCGAGCTGGACTGGACCGACCAGTTGCAGGCGGTCATCTTCCCCTCGCTGGTCAGCGCGTTCGGTGTGTTCTTCATGCGGCAGTACCTGATCCAGGCGCTGCCGGACGAGATCATCGAGGCGGCCCGGGTGGACGGCGCGAGCAGCTGGCGCGTGGTGTGGCACGTGGTGTTCCCCACGGCCCGGCCCGCCATGGCGGTGCTCGGCATGCTGATGTTCGTGCAGGCCTGGAACGACTTCCTATGGCCGTTCCTGGTGCTGACCCAGACCGGCAACCCGACCGTGCAGGTCGCCATCGCGGGCCTCGGCCGCGGCTACACGCCCGACCAGTCCCTGATCATGGCGGGCGCGCTGCTGGGCACACTGCCGCTGCTGCTGGTCTTCGCGATCTTCGGCAAGCAGATCGTGGGCGGCATCATGCAGGGCGCCGTCAAGGGGTAGCTCTTTTCCGGGGGCCGGGCCGGTGCCGCTCCGGCCCCGGTCCCTCTTCCTCTTCCCCTCCCCTCCCTTCCCTCTTCACTCTCCGGTCTCCACGACCTCTTTGGGAGCGCTTCCATGCCTGACTCCGAGAACACGGCCACCGCGGTGACCTTCCCTCCTGCCTTCCTGTGGGGCGCGGCGACCTCCGCGTACCAGATCGAGGGCGCGGTGCGGGAGGACGGCCGTACGCCGTCGATCTGGGACACCTTCAGCCACACGCCCGGCAAGACGGCCGGCGGCGAGCACGGTGACGTCGCCGTCGACCACTACCACCGCTACCGCGACGACGTGGCGCTGATGGCGGAACTGGGCCTGGGCGCCTACCGCTTCTCCGTCTCGTGGTCGCGGGTACAGCCGACCGGGCGCGGCCCGGCCGTGCAGAAGGGCCTGGACTTCTACCGCCGGCTGGTCGACGAACTGCTGGAGAAGAACATCAAGCCGGCCGTCACCCTCTACCACTGGGACCTGCCGCAGGAGCTGGAGGACGCGGGCGGCTGGCCGGAGCGGGACACCGCGTACCGGTTCGCCGAGTACGCGCAGCTCGTCGGTGAGGCGCTCGGGGACCGCGTCGAGCACTGGATGACCCTCAACGAGCCGTGGTGTGCCGCGTTCCTGGGGTACGCCTCGGGCGTGCACGCCCCGGGCCGCACCGACCCGCTCGCCGCGCTGCGTGCCGCGCACCACCTGAACCTCGCCCACGGCCTGGGCGCCGTCGCGCTGCGGTCGGTGATGCCGGCCCGCAACCAGGTGGCGATCGCCCTCAACTCCGCCGCGGTCCGGCCGCTTTCGCAGGATCCGGCGGACCTGGCAGCGGCCCGCAAGATCGACGATCTGGCCAGCGGCGTCTTCCACGGCCCGCTGCTGCACGGCGCCTACCCGGAGTCGCTGTTCACCGCGACGGCCGGTGTCACGGACTGGTCGTTCGTCCTCGACGGCGACCTGGAGCAGATCCACCAGCCCCTGGACGCCCTCGGCCTGAACTACTACACGCCCTCCCTGGTGTCGGCCGCGGACCCGGCCGCCAAGGGGCCCCGGGCGGACGGGCACGGGGCGAGCGAGCACTCACCGTGGCCGGGCGTGGACGACGTGGCCTTCCACCAGACCCCGGGCGAGCGCACCGAGATGGGCTGGACGATCGACCCGACCGGGCTGCACGAGCTGATCATGCGCTACTCCCGCGAGGCACCGGGTCTCCCGCTGTACATCACGGAGAACGGCGCGGCCTACGACGACAAGGTCGACTCGGACGGCCGGGTGCACGACCCGGAGCGGGTCGCCTACCTGCACGGCCATCTGTCGGCGGTGCGCCGTGCGATCGCCGACGGCGCGGACGTCCGGGGCTACTTCCTGTGGTCGCTGCTGGACAACTTCGAGTGGGCGTACGGCTACGGCAAGCGCTTCGGCGCGGTGTACGTCGACTACGCGACGCTGGAGCGCACCCCGAAGACGAGCGCCCACTGGTACGGGCAGGCGGCCCGGACGGGCACGCTGCCCGAGGTGCAGGCGTTCTGATCCGGGCGGGGGGCGGGGCGCGGCACGCTTAGGGGAGTGCCGCGCCCCTCCCCCGTCGCACGACGGGCGGTCAGCCCTCACGCCGGGCGGTCGGGAGCCGCCGCCGTCGGTGGTCGTCGGGACGTGACCGTCCGTGTCCCGTTCAGACGGCACCACCGGGGCGACGGCTCGGCAGGGCGTCCGGCACGGCCGGGATCACCGAAGGGCCCCTCCGCCGCGCTCGTCAGGCCGCTTCGGGCCCGGGTGAGGCGCGATGCGGCGCGTACGCGGTGGTCAGCGGGGGCGGGAGCGGTGTGTCGCCGTCAGGCGGCCGGGGCGGCGGCGGCGCATCTGGCGGTGTCCCTTGCCTCCGGGCGCCCGTCCGGTCGGCTGGATCCAGAGGCGCACCTCGGTGCCGCCGAGCACCGAGGAACCGATGCGGACGTCCCCGCCGGTCGACTCCGCCAGCCGGCGCACGATGTCCAGGCCGAGCCCGGTCGAGCCGTCGCTCCCGGAACCACTCCCCCGGGCCATCGCGGCCTCCGGGTCGGGTATGCCGGGTCCGGCGTCGGACACCAGGACGATCACCGCGTCCTCGCCGTTGTGCACGTCGACCGCGAAGGCCGTGCCTTCCGGGGTGTGCCGGAAGACGTTGCCGAGCAGCGCGTCGAGCGCGGCGGCCAGGTCGGCGCGGGCCACGGGTATGCGTACCGGCCGGTCGGCCCCGGCCACCCGCCACTTGCGCCCCTCGTCCTCGGCGAGCGCCGACCAGAAGGCCATCCGTTCGCGCACCACCTCCGCCGCGTCGCAGCCGGCGCCCGGACCGGCCGCGGCCGTCTGGGGTTTGGCCTCGCGGGCGGTGCGGATGATGGTGTCGACCTCGCGCTCCAGTTGCTCGACCGCGGTGCGGGTCTGGTCGGCGGCCGGTCCCTCGCCCAGGGATGCGGTGTTCAGCCGCAGCACGGTCAGGGGCGTGCGCAGCCGGTGGGAGAGGTCGGCGGCCAGCTCCCGCTCATTGGCCAGGAGCTGCACGACCTGGTCGGCCATGGAGTTGAACGCGACTGCCGCGAGCCGCAGTTCCGTCGGGCCCTCCTCGGGCACGCGGGCGCCGAGCTTGCCCTCCCCCAGCTCGCCGGCCCCTTCGACCAGCCGTCGGGCGGGCCGGACCATGCGCACGCCCAGCCGGTCGGCGACCGCGACGGAGCCGAGGATCAGCGCGATGCCGACCGCGGCGAGCACCGCCCAGGCCGTGCCCACGCCGTTGGTGACTTCCGACTCCGGCACGTACACCTCGACCACCGCGATCTCTCCGGTGCTGAGCGCGACCGGCTGGAGCAGGGTGGAGCCGCCGGGGACGCCGGTCGTGGAGGCGCGGCCCAGTCTGCGCACGGCCGCGATGTCCTGACCGGCGGCGCGCTGCCGGCCCAGTTCCAGGGCCTGCTGGCCGTCACCGGCCGGTATGTGCACGGCCATCCCGGCGTCGGAGCCGGCGGAGGCGACGACCCGCTCCAGCTGGTCGCGGTCGGTGGTGATGGACAGGGCGGGGGCGACGGCCGCCGCCTCCCGCTCGGCGTTGGAGAAGGCCCGGTCGCGGGCCATCTCGCGGATCACGAGGCCGAGGGGCACGGCGAAGGCGAGCACCACCATGGTGGTCACCGCCAGCGACACCTTGACCAGGGCCCACCTCATCGCGGTGCCCCCGGTGGCTCCAGCTTCACGCCGACGCCCCGAAGGGTGTGCAGATAAAGGGGGTTGGCCGCCGTCTCGCCCAGTTTCCTTCTCAGCCAGGACAGATGGACGTCGATGGTCTGGTCGTCGCCGTACGACTGCTGCCACACCTCGGCGAGCAGTTCCTTGCGGGGTACGACGACGCCGGGGCGGCGGGCCAGGAAGGCGAGCAGGTCGAACTCGCGGCGGGTGAGGTCGAGTCGCGTGCCGTCCAGCTCGGCCTGGCGGCGCAGCGGGTCCACGGTGAGCCCGCCGACCCGGAGCACCGACGACGTCTCCTGCTCCCCCGAGCGGGAGCGGGCCCGGCGCAGGACGGCCGCCATGCGGGCCGACAGGTGATCGACCGAGAAGGGCTTGGTCAGGTAGTCGTCCGCTCCGGCGTTGAGCAGCCGGACGACCTCCGTCTCCTCGTCCCGGGCGGTGGCGACGATCACCGGCACGTCCGTGATGCCGCGCAGCATCTTCAGGGCCTCGGACCCGTCGAGATCGGGCAGTCCGAGGTCCAGGATGACCACGTCGAAACGGAAATGGGCGACCTCGCGCAGCGCCTCCAGCGCCGTCCCCACACTGCGCACGGTGTGCGCGGCGTCGGTCAGGTGGCGGATGAGCGCCGAGCGTACGAACTGGTCGTCCTCGACCACGAGCACACTTGCCATGCGCCGCACCGTACGCCATCCCGAACAGCCCGGTGCGGGCCTGTGGACAACTCCCCGTCACCGCGGCGGCCGGCCCCCCGGCGGGCTGCTTCTGTGGACAACACGTGGGACCGGTGAGGCAGTATGGCCGCGATGCGCAGAGGACTCGTACACGTGATGGCCTGGCTGCTCGCCACGGGCGCGGCGGTCACGCTGTCGTGGTGGGGTGTCCACACGGTGATGGCGGGCACCGCCTACGACCCGCCGCGCGCCCTGCCCATCAAGGCCGCCGACGCGGCCGCCCGGGCGTCCGGGCCGCCGGTCGCTCCGTCGCCCGAGTCGCCCCCGCCGAAGCGCCGGACGCCCGGTTCACCGCCGGCGTCCGGGAAGCCGAGCCCCGCCCCGGCGCGCACGCCGGGCCCGTCGCGCGCTCCCTCCCCCACGGCGGCCCCCGCCGCCACCGGCGAGGTCAAGAGCTACGACACGGAGGGCGGGCGGGCGGTCTTCGACCTCGGCAAGGCGTCGGCCTCCCTCGTCTCGGCGACCCCCGGCGCGGGTTGGTCGATGCAGGTGTGGAAGACCGAGTCGTGGATCCGTGTGGAGTTCGCCTCGGGCGCGGACCGGGTGTCGGTGTTCTGCACCTGGCACGACGGCCCGCCGCGCGTGGAGATCGGCACCTACTGACCGGCGGGCCGGCACACGGCCCGTGAGGTCACCGGAACGCCGACGGGGGCGGCGCGGGCGATGCCACCGCCGCGAGGTCCGTCACCGGGAGCGCCCCGCCGGCGAAGTCCGTGAGCGCCCGGCCGTGTTCCACCCGGCCGGGGTGCGGGTCGGAGGCGGCCCGGCGGGTCAGTTCGGCGACGGGCAGCGGGTGGTCGCCCGCGACCAGGACGGCGTTCCCGAAGCGCTTGCCGCGCAGGACGGTCGGGTCGGCGACCAGCGCGAGTTCCGCGAACCGGGCGGCCGCGGTGGCGATCTGGCCGCGCAGATGGGTCAGCGGCGGCCCGTCGGCGAGGTTGGCGGCGTGGACACCGCCGGGCTTGAGCACCCGGCGGACGTCGTCGAGGAACTCGGTCGAGGTCAGGTGGGCCGGCGTGCGGGCCCCGCCGAACACGTCCGTGATGACGAGGTCCGCCCAGCCGTCCGGCACCTTGGCGAGCCCTTCCCGGGCGTCGGTGGACCGCACCCTGATGCGCGCGTTGGGGTCCAGCGGCAGCTCGCGGCGCACCAGCCGGACCAGGGCCGCGTCCCGTTCGACGACCTGCTGGGTGGAGCGGGGCCGGGTGGCGGCGACGTACCGGGCGAGGGTGAGCGCTCCGCCGCCGAGGTGCACGGCGTGCAGGGGGCGGCCGGGCGGGGCGGCGAGGTCGATCACGTGGCCGAGCCGGCGCTGGTACTCGAAGGACAGGTACGCCGGGTCGTCCAGGTCGACGTGGGACTGCGGCGCTCCGTCGATCACGAGGGTCCAGGCCCGGTTGCGCTCGCGGTCGGGTATCAGTTCGGCGAGTCCGCCGTCGACGTGCTCGACGACGGCCTGCTCACCGGCCTGTCTGCGCCGGCCGCTCCTGGACTTCCCCATCGGGCCATTATCGCGGGTGGCCCGGCGGGCCGGACATACGCTCCATCGGGGGCGGGCCGTCAGCGGCAGCTGTCCGCGGCCCTGATCATGCGGGCCGCCTCGTCCAGAGCCTCGCGCAGGACGGCCGGGTCCGTGGCGAG
Organism: Streptomyces sp. NPDC026246; assembly: GCF_055567995.1. NCBI lineage: Bacteria > Bacillati > Actinomycetota > Actinomycetes > Kitasatosporales > Streptomycetaceae > Streptomyces > Streptomyces sp. NPDC026246. Next base: position 674,960 of record NZ_JBVHPJ010000002.1, read on the forward strand.
GTCCGCCTCGCCGGGCGGCAGCAGCCAGTCGGAGCCCTCCACCGGAGGCTCGGGCGCCAGGCGCAGTCCCCGGCCGTCGGTGCGGGTGCAGGTGCTGCCGGGGACGTCCCATCCGGCGGCGGTTCCGGGCGGGACCAGGAAGCCGAGCGTGTCGCCCCCGTCGTCGTGCAGCACTGGCCCCACGGCGTCCCCGGGGGCGCGCCGCAGGATGTCCACGGCCTCCAGTCCCTGCCGCGCCGGCACCGTCACCACGTCGCAGCCCACCGCCGGTCTGCACGGCGGCGTACGAGAATCGTCGATCCGGCTGGTATCCATCCCGGCCTCCACCACGAGAACCCCTGCTCGGACAAGCGGTCGGGAGACGGGGGCCTCCTCCCGGTCCACCGGTTCAACGCGGCGGGGCGTCAACGGCTACGGCAGAAGTCAGCCACAAAGGATGGCACTTCATGGCAGATCACGGATGAGATATCCGGTTTGTAGCCAAACACAGCGTGAGGACTTCGACACAGCAGGTACGTTCTTGCCCGCCGGACACAAGGCGGATCCGCGGACAACGCACGCAACTCGCCCGAAGCCCGGCATGGTTCGACGGTTCGCACGAGAGGACCCGGCCATGGCGTCGTCCACGATGGCCTCGTCTCAGCCCGACCGGCCCGCACGGCCGAACCCCGTCTTCCGGCGGCTGCGCGGCCGGCGCTCGCCGGCCGAGTTCGCCGCGGCGATCCGCCGGGCCGGACTCGAGATCGGGGAGCAGGTCAGTTGTGACGCGCGCTACGTCGGACGGGTCGAGGCCGGCGAGATCCGCTGCCCCAACTACGCGTACGAACGGGTGTTCCTGCACATGTTCCCGGGCCGAACCCTGACCGACCTGGGCTTCGCGCCCCGCTCGTCCGTACGCGGACGCCGGGCGCGCGACAGCGAGGACACGCCCCCGACGCACACCCCGAACCCCGCGGACGCCCCCAGTGAGACCAACCGGGTGTGCGAGCCGTATGAAACGCGGAACCCGTACGACCCGTACCACCCGCACGACACCTACGAGGAGAGCGACGTGCTGCGTCGCGCATTCATGACCAGCGGGGGCGCCACGGTGGCTGCCGCCTCGCTGGGACCCGCCGGCTTCTCCAGGGACGCCTCGGCCGCCCAGGGCGCCGTACGCCGCGCCGGGGCGAGCGACGCCGGCGCCCTGGAGGAAGCCGTTCGCCGGATCCGGCTGCTCGACGACCGGCACGGGGCGGACGGGCTCTACCGCCGCGCCGCCGCCCCCCTGCGCGCGGCCTACGCCCTGCTCGACGCGGGCGCGACCCGGCAGACGACCGCGGACCGCCTCTACTCGGGCGCCGGCGAACTGGCCATCTCCGTGGGCTGGCTGGCGCACGACTCCGGGCGCTTCGACGACGCCCGCTCCCACTACGCCGAGGCCCTGGCGACCGCCCGGATGACCGGCGACCCGGGGCTGGAGGCGCACGCCTTCTGCAACACGGCGTTCCTCGCGCGCGACGCGGGCCGGCCGCGCGAGGCGGTCCGGGCGGCCCAGGCCGCGCAGCGCGTCGCCCGCCCGGTGGGCTCCGCCCGGCTGATGTCGCTGCTCGCGCTGCGCGAGGCGGGCGGCTGGGCCGGACTCGCCGACCGCGTCGCCTGCGAACAGGGTCTGGCCCGGGCGCAGACCCTCTTCGAACGCGGTCCCTCCGACGCCGACCCCGAGTGGATGAGCTTCTACGGCGAGGCCGAACTGGAGGGGCTGGAGGCCCAGTGCTGGTCGACGCTCGGCGACTGGCCCCGGGCGGCCCGGCACGCACGCCGGGCGGCGCGGCTGCAGGACCGGCACTTCACGCGGAACATCGCCCTGTACACGGCGGAACTGGCGGACGATCTCGCCCGGGGCGGCCGGCCGGACGAGGCGGCGGTCGCCGGGATGCGGGTGCTGGACCTGCTGGAGGAGGTCCAGTCGTCCCGGATCCAGACGATGCTGGCGGCCACGGCACGGGTGCTGCTGCCGCACCGCCGCGCCTCGGGGGTGTCGGCGTTCCTGGACCGGCACGCCTCGCTGCCGCGCACGGCCTAGAGGGCTGCACCCCGGGCAACGCCCCCCTCCCCGCGGTCCTCCCGTGGTCCCTCCGCAGTCCTCCCGCGGTCCCTCCGCCGTCCCTCCGCGGAACCCCCCGCGGTCCCGCAGCATCGCGCTGCGCGGGCCGTCGGGCACGGGAGTCGGGACCGGCACGGCCGTGTCGTGCCATGCCGCTGGGCGAGTGCGGGCCGTCCCCTCCTGCCCACGCCGGCGACGGCGAGCGGGCCGCAGCGGCCGCCGTCGTGCCCCGGGGACCGGCCGGGGCTCCGGCGGCTCAGGCCAGGTGCCCCAGGTCGTTCCAGCTCTCGATCGCGGGCTCGCCGTACGCCCAGCCCAGGACCGACAGCGACGTCGGGTTGAGGCGGATGCGGGCCGCGAAGTCGATCGGCAGCCCCAGCCAGCGCGCCCCGATGGAGCGCAGGATGTGCCCGTGGGCGAAGACCAGCACGTCACGGTCGGCCGAGCGCGCCCAGGCCACCACCTCGTCCGCGCGGGCCGTGACCTCGGCGAGCGACTCGCCCTCCGGGACGCCGTCGCGCCAGATGAGCCAGCCGGGCCGGACGGCCTGGATCTGCGCCGGGGTCATGCCCTCGTACGCCCCGTAGTCCCACTCGAGCAGGGCGTCCCAGGTGCGGGCGCGGTCGCCGAAGCCGGCCAGGTCGCACGTCTCACGCGCGCGTGCCAGCGGGCTGGTGCGCACCTCGACCCCGGCCAGCCCGTCGTACGGCGCGCGGTGCAGGCGCTCGCCGAGCAGCTTGGCGCCGCTCCGGCCCTCCTCCAGCAGCGGTACATCGGTCCGGCCCGTGTGCTTGCCGGACAGGGACCACGCGGTCTGTCCGTGGCGGGCCAGGAGGATGCGCGCGGCCATGGGGAACCTTTCGAAGTGCAACGCGAGTGGGACTCTCCTCCATCATCGCGCACGCCGCCGGCGGGCAACCCGGGGGGCGATCCCTGCGTCTTCGAGGTCCGGAGGCCGCCCCCCGGGGCGCGCGTACACGCCGTAAAGTGGCACGCCGACCGGCTGCACATGAGGACGAAGGGGGAGGGCGATCGGATGCCGCACACCGAGACACCGGGCACCGAGGCGGCCCCTGCGCCCAGGTTGCGCTGGTGGACGGAGCTGCCGCTCATCCTGCTGGTGTACGGGTGCTACACGGCGGGCCGGCTGCTCGCCCGGGGTGACGTCTCCACGGCGGTCGACCACGGCCTGGCGATCCTGCGGATCGAGAAGGCGCTGTACCTCAACGCCGAGCACCCGCTGAACCGCCTCTTCACGCGCGAGCCCTGGATAGGCATACCCGCCGACTTCTGGTACGCCTCCCTGCACTACGTGGTCACGCCGGTCGTCCTGGTGTGGCTCTTCCGCTCCCGCGCGGTGCGCTACCGCGCCGCCCGCACCTGGCTGATGACCTCGACCCTCATCGGCCTGATCGGCTTCACCCTGCTGCCGACCTGCCCGCCGCGGCTCCTCGACGCCGGTCACGGTTTCGTCGACACGATGGCCCAGTACAGCTCCTACGGCTGGTGGGGCGGAGCGGCCAGCGCGCCGCGCGGCATGGGCGGCATGACCAACCAGTACGCCGCGATGCCCAGTCTGCACGTGGGCTGGGCCCTGTGGTGCGGGGTCATGCTGTGGCGCTTCGGCGGTACGCGCCTGATGAAGGCGGCCGGTGTCGCCTACCCCCTGATCACCACGATCGTGGTGATGGGCACCGCCAACCACTACTTCCTGGACGCGGCCGCGGGCGCCCTCGTCATGGGTGCCGGTCTGCTCCTCGCGCCGGTCGTGATGCGCGCCGCCGACCGCGTGAAGGCCCGGTTCGTCACGGCGGCCGCAGCGGTCCCGGCGGACTCTCCCGCCGCTGGTTCCCCGATTGTCAGTGCCGGATGCCAGACTTCCGCGGGTGAGCGAATTCCACGGCAGCGCGAGGCGCGGCTCGCAGCCGGAGCCGAACCGAGTACCTCCCCCAAGGACGCGGGGGACGGCGCTCCGACACCGGCTCGCTGAGCTGCGCGGCGACGCACCCGCGAAGGCACTGGACGCGCGTGCTCTGGCGGCGCTGGCCGCCAACCCCGGCTGCGCGCGGCGCGCGATCCTGGACGGGGCGGGGGTGAACAAGGCGGTGCTGGCCGACGCGCTCGGCTCGCCGTCGGCCTTCGGGCAGTCGCAGTTCGCGCTCACCCGGGGCAACGCCTTCGAGGCGAAGGTCAAGGCGGACGGCGGCGCGGAGCTGCTGCGGCTGGTGCACGAGAAGCTGGACCGCTCCGGGGAACCCCCCACCGCCGCGCGCGTGCCCGACCTGACCGCGACCGGCCCCCAGGGGCGCACCGCCCGTACGGCGCTGGAGCTGCGGGAGGCCGCCGCGCACCCGGGCGCGTGGACGCTGCTCGACCACCCGATGCTCGCGCTGGACGTCGCGGGCTCCCCGGCCTACCTGGAGCCGGACGCCGTCGTGGTGCACCCGGACGGCAGCTGGACGGTCGTGGAGATCAAGTCCTTCCCGCTGCTGGACGGTTCGGCTGACCCGGCGAAGGTCGGCGCGGCGGCCCGGCAGGCGGCGGTGTACGTGCTGGCGCTGGAGGAGGTCGCCGCGCGGCTGGAGCCCGCCCCGCGCGTGCGGCACCGGGTCCTGCTGGTCTGCCCCCGGGACTTCTCCAACCTGCCGGCCGCCTCCGCCGTGGACATCCGCAAGCAGCGCGCGGTGACGGCCCGCCAGCTGGCCCGGCTCACCCGCATCGAGGAGATCGCCGACGCTCTGCCGGAGGGCACCTGCTTCTCCCCCGAGCTGCCCGCCGAGCAGCTGACGGCGGCCGTGGAGTCCGTCCCGGCGACGTACGCGCCCGAGTGCCTGTCCGCCTGCGAGCTGGCCTTCCACTGCCGGTCCCGGTCGCGCGAGTCGGGCGCGGTCACCACGCTCGGCCGCCCGGTGCGGGCCGAGCTGGGCGGTCTGACGACGGTCGAGGAGGTCCTCGCCGCGGCCCGCGGCGAGGCCGGCGACCCGGACGACCCGGCGGTGGCCGCGCTGCGCCGGGCCGCGGCCCTGCGCGCCGAGGCACTGGAGGCGGCGTGTCGCTGATCTCCACCCTGGCCCGCCTCGAGGCGGTCAGCACCGGCCGCGCCCAGCCCGCCGCCACCGTCCGCCACCGGCACCTGTCCGGTCAGCCGCTGGTCTTCGTGCCGCTCACCACCGCCGGTGAGGCGGGCGCCCCCCTCGGCGCGCTGGTCGGCACCGACCGGGACGCGCCGCGCCTGCTGGTCGTCCCGCAGCCCCGCGACCGCGACCTGCGCTTCGGCTTCCTGGCGGACCTGGCCGACGTGGTGCTGCCCTACGTGGACTCCTACGGTGAGGTCGTCGAGACCGCCGAGCGCACGGAGACGGACCCGGAGACGGGCAAGCGCGTCAAGGTCGAGGTCGACCTGTGCGCGGACGCGCCGCAGCTGATCGTGCCGAGCCGGGCGGGCATCGAGCTGGTACGGCTGCTCGGGCGCTCCACGCGGTTCCGCCGCACGGCCGAGCAGGACCCTGAGGCGCCCTACCCGGCGCCGCCGAGGGTGCCGCTGCTCGGCCGGTGGCTGACCCACTTCGGGGAGCGGGCCCGGGTGCCCGGCTCCTCGTTGCTGCTGGCGATCACCGACGTCCTGGGCCGTCACTGGGCGACCGGGCAGTCCACGCTGGAGGACCAGCACCTCGGGGCGCTGCTCGCCTGGATCGACCCGCCCGGGGGCGTCACCGGTGCCGAGGCGGCGCTGCGGGCCGAGCTGGAGCGGGACGAGCGGGGCCAGCTGCGCTGCCCGCCGGCCGGCCCCGCCACCGACCCGGCGTTCGACAACAAGCTCCTCGCCCCGGCCATCGAGCGCTACGACCGCGCCCGTACGGCTCTGCAGGCCGCCGAGGACGGGTTGGAGGCCGACGACCGGCTGGGCGCGGTGAGCGCCGCCGAGCGGGAGATCCGCGATCTGGTGCTGAGCCGGACCCGGCCGACCTGGGACGCGGTGTGGCGCGGTGTCGACCTGCTGCGCGAGCTGCCGGAGGGCGCACACGTGGAGGAGCGGTGGACTCGCGACCGCTGGTCGTTCACGGGCCACCGCGACCGGGTGCTGGCCGGCGAGCCCCCGCAGCCGCGCCGCGACGACGCGGTGACGGCGGCGAACAAGCTGGCGACGCGCGAGCGCGAGCAGGCCCGTCTCGAGGCGCAGGAGGCCCTCGACGACCCGCTGGTGCTGGCGGGGCGGCGGCTGTCCGGGGAGGCGTTCGCGGGCGAGGTCACCGACGTGGTGATGACGTACAGCGACGGCAAGCGCCCGAGCCCCCGCCCGCTGGTCACGGTCCGCACGGAGGACCGGCCGTATCTCGGGGAGCGGACGAAGGTGTACCGGTCGCTGGGCGGGAAGCCGCAGTCGGCGGAGTTCGTCGCGGCCGAGGAGGACGGCGCGTACGTCGTGCTGCGGGTCCTCGACAAGATGGGCCGCGGCAAGGAGCCCGAGCCGGGGTCGGTGCCGGAGAAGGGCGACCGGGTCTGCTTCACGCTCTTCGAGCACGAGCAGCGGGGCGGGGCGAAACTGCCCGACCCGGAGGAGACGCCGTGGACGCACGGCGGGCCGCCCGGCGAGGCGACCCTGGAGGCCGCCGATCCGGTGACCGAGGAGGATGTGCTGTGACCACGGTGTTCGACCCCTCGCTCGCCGCGGGCCGGGCGACGGAGGCGATCCTCCATGACACGCTGCACGGCACCGCGCGCGGGGTCGTGGTCGACTCCCCGCCGGGTGCCGGGAAGTCCACGCTGGTCGTCCGCGCGGCGCTGGAGCTGGCGGAGGCGGGCCGCCCGCTGATGGTGGTCGCGCAGACCAACGCCCAGGTCGACGACCTCGTGCTGCGGCTCGCCGAGAAGAACCCCGACCTTCCGGTGGGGCGGCTGCACAGCAGCGACGCCGACCCGTACGACAAGGCGCTCGACGCTCTGGACAACGTCCGCACGTCCGCCAAGGCGGCCGACCTCGCCGGTCTGGCCGTGGTGATCTCGACGGCGGCGAAGTGGGCGCATGTGAAGACCGACGAGCCGTGGCGGCACGCCATCGTCGACGAGGCGTACCAGATGCGCTCCGACGCGCTGCTCGCGGTGGCCGGGCTGTTCGAGCGGGCGCTGTTCGTGGGCGATCCGGGGCAGCTGGACCCGTTCGCGATCGTGGGCAGCGAGCAGTGGGCGGGCCTGTCCTACGACCCGTCGGCCTCCGCGGTGACGACCCTGCTCGCGCACAACCCGGACCTGCCCCAGCACCGGCTGCCGGTCTCCTGGCGGCTCCCGGCCTCGGCCGCTCCGCTGGTGTCGGACGCCTTCTACCCGTACACGCCGTTCCGCAGCGGCACCGGCCACGGCGACCGTGCCCTGGCCTTCGCGGTGCCGTCGGACGGCTCGGGCCCCGACCGGGTGATCGACGAGGCGGCGGCGTCGGGCTGGGGGCTGCTGGAGCTGCCCGCCCGCCACACCCCGCGCACGGACCCGGAGGCGGTCGTGGCGGTGGCCCGGGTCGTCCGCCGCCTGCTGGAGCGCGGCGGGGCGGCGACCTCGGAGCGCTCACCGGACCCCTCGCCCCTCACGGCCGACCGGATCGCCGTCGGCACGGCGCACCGGGACCAGGCGGCGGCGGTGCGCGCGGCCCTGTCCGGCCTCGGCGTCACCGACGTCGTGGTGGACACGGCGAACCGGCTGCAGGGCCGCGAGTACGACGTCACGGTGGTGCTGCATCCCCTCTCGGGCCGCCCCGACGCCACGGCGTTCCACCTGGAGACGGGCCGCCTCTGCGTCCTGGCCTCCCGCCACCGGCACGCCTGCATCGTGGTCTGCCGGGCAGGCGTCACGGACCTCCTGGACGACTACCCGTCGACGGAACCGGTCCAGCTGGGCACGGTGGTGAAGTTCCCGGACGGCTGGGAGGCCAACCACGCCGTCCTGGCCCATCTGGGAGAGCACCGGGTGGCATGGGAGACGTGACGAGGGCGCTCCAGCGAGACGCCCGTCCCCGCCGGCCGGAGGCCGGTCCGCCGCCGGAGGCGGCCGATGAACACAGCCCGGACGGCTGGGAGGCCGACCACGCCGTCCTGGCCCACCTGGCAGAGCACCGGGTGGCATGGGAGACGTAGCGGGCCGGAACGGCGCGGTGGGTGCCGGGTGGTGCGGTGGGTCGTCCGCGTCCGCGATGCCCACTTGCGCGCCGCGCGACAATGGACGGTGGCCCGATCCGCCGGGCGGGCCGAGCGCGCTGTACGAGGAGGAGAAGACATGGCGGAGCCCACGCCGCGTCGGAACGAGCCGCGGCTACGCCCCGCGCCCCTGCTGTTCGAGCCCGCGGAGGCGGCCTCGGACCCCGAGCACTTCTTCGACCTCGAGTCGATCGACGACCCCCGGGCGCTGCTGGCCCGGGCGACGGAGCTGACGCTGGCGTTCCGGGCCGCGGCGGACCGGGCGCTGGAGTTCCAGGCGATGGCGGCGGCGCAGCTGGCCGATCCGCGGCGGTTCGACCGGCTGACCACGGCGGACATCGCCGACCGGGCGGAGTGGACCGAGGACTACGCCAAGAAGATGGTCGAGTTCGGGCGGGACCTGATGCGCGGCGAGGCCGAGGGCCGCGGTCCCGGCGACCCCGCCTGAGCACACCCTGGCCCACCCCGACCCGGCCCCAGCCCAGCCCAGCCCAGCCCAACGATCACCTGGCATATGCCAGGCGGGCAAGATACTCCCCCTCACCCCCGGCTGTCCCGATTTCCCGCAACCCTGGGGAACCACTCGTTCACTGCCGGTAGACCTGTGTGCCATGAGCAGCACATGGAACGCCTCCGAAGTCACGCCGGACGGAGCCGCCTGGCTCGCCTCGGCAGGAACGTATCCGCGGAGCACGCTCGCCCTGTGGGACGAGCAGCCGGGCGCACCGGTCGTCCTGCCCTGCGGCTCGGTCTTCGACGTCGTCAGCGCGCCCGCGATCTTCGGGCGCCGGATGCTGGACCGGCTGTGGGACGACGGCCCCGGCTCGGGCCCCGTCGCCGAGTTCCGCGGTCGCATGCTGCTGTTCGCCGCCCCCGGCACGGCCCAGCGGCTGCCGGCGCTGCTGGAGTGGGAGGAGTGGGGCGCGCACGGCCGGAACGGCGGGGCCGGGGGTCGTACGGACGCGGTGCCGCCGCTGCTGTGCCACGGCACGGGCGACGCGGTGACCGTCCCGGCCCCGGCGTACGGCGACCTCACGGCTCTCCGGGTCGGAGCCGGCGGCGGCCCGGCCGCCGCCCGGTCCGGCTCGCGCTGGCTCGTCGCTCCCGACACCCGTCAGCCCTGGCTCCCCGGGCCCGAGGTGCTGCTGTGGGCGGCCGTGCGGGCGGCCCGCTCGGCCGTGCGGATTTCGATTTTTCCTCCCACCGACCAGGATGCTAAGGTCTACGACGTCAGCAGGCGCCGCTAGCTCAGTTGGTTAGAGCAGCTGACTCTTAATCAGCGGGTCCGGGGTTCGAGTCCCTGGCGGCGCACAGACGGTGAAAGGCCCCTCGCATCAGCGAGGGGCCTTTCGCGTGCGAGCGGGACGTGTCGCGACGCCGGTGGCGCCTGCGGTCAGTGGCCCACCCTGATCTTCACGGTCCAGGCACCCGAGGCCGTGCGTCCCTCCACCCGGACCTCCACCCGCACCCCCTCCCCCGGCACCGTGAAGCTCTCGCCGAGGGCGATCGGCGCGTCCGCCAGCGGCGGGTAGACGGAGTTCTCCCAGCACGCCTCGGTACGCGGATGGGCGTCGATCACCTCGATCGGTCCGCCTCCCGACTGCGCCCCGCCCCGCACCCGGTACACCAGCACCCCCGCCCGGCAGGCCTCGACGTCGTTGCCGACCGGCCCCCGCGCCTCCAGGGCGAGCACACTGTCGGGCCCGGTGCGCACCACGGCGAGCTTGGTGCCGCGCCCGAGCCCGAAGGCCTGGGCCCCGGCGGCACCGGCCGTGGCCGGCCCGGGGCCCGCCGTCAGCGGCTCCAGGGTCAGCCGGGCCGGACCGGCGTCCTGCACACAGCGCACCTGGCTCGGGTCGAGCCAGCCCAGTTTCCACTTGTGCCAGGCGAACAGGTCCGGGGCCAGGCCGAACTGGCTGCCCATCAGGTCCCAGTCGCCGACGTGCGTGTCCCAGTCGCCCTTGCCGTCGGCGGGACGGTGGTACAGGTCGGGCAGGTCGAACACGTGCCCGGTCTCATGGGCGAGGACGAGCCGGTCCGGCGGGTGCTGCTCGAACACCGTGACGACCCGGCGCAGATCGGTGCCGTCGGCCCGCAGCGGGCTCGTCAGGTTCACCACCTTGGTGGCGTCCGAGTCCACACCGGGCGCGTCCGGGTCGGCGACGAAGTACACGACGTCGTAGCGGGAGAAGTCGACCTGCGGATCGGCCACGGACAGGGCGTCGCGCAGGTACGCGGCCCGCCGGCCGGGGTCCCAGTCGCGCTGTATGTCGTAGGCCGTGGACGGCTGCGGCATCCGGATCCAGTGGCGGAGCGGATGCGGGCGCAGGGTGAAGCGGCCGTAGGAGGCGCGGTCGAAGAAGCGGGTGGTCGCCGGGAAGTGGTCGGCGGTCAGCTCCTGCGGGGTGGTCAGCGGGTGGGAGTCGGGGAAGGACAGGAACACCATCACCGCGTTCAGCGACCGGTTCGGCCGCGGATAGGCGGCGTTCCACGTGTCCAGGCCCTCCGAGTGGTGGGCGTCGGTGCGCGTCAGGGCGCAGGGCGCGGCCGAATCGGCCCCGGCGGAGGAGGGACTGGCACCGAGGGAGGTGGCGGCGAGCGCGGACATGGTGGTGAACACGGCCGCGGTGCTGCGCCATCGGGCGCGCGGGAACTGACGCGGCACAGGTACCTCCGGGTACGGTTCGCGGGACACCGCACCCAGCCTGTGATGATTTGTCGTACTGCGCCCTGTTTGCCTGCACCGGTCGGGTGAAGAGGTCGAAGAAATGCGAACGACGACGCCCCCGAAGCACTCACGGAACGTCACAACTGGTCGGGGGCCTGAAGAAGCCGTCCAAGGCTGAGCAGAAACGATCTGGCAGCAGCGCGGACGGGACCGGAACGCCGGACACCGGCTGGAAGGCCCTGGGGCCAGCCTCTATGATCGGCACACTTTCCTGACCTTTCCTGCACGGACAGAGATCGAATACATGCGGGAGCGAGCGGTGAGCGGAACCTCCGAAGGACCGGCGCCCGCGGTGGACCTCGACCGGCCGGTCGTCACAGAGAGTGAGATCGACACGTCTCCCCGTACCGAGACCCCGTCACGGCAGCCCTATCGCTCCGTCTTCACGGCCGCCCCGCTCGCCATGGCCGTCGTCGACCGCGAGGGCGCCGTCGTCAGCGCCAACGACGCGCTCGCCGCGCTGCTCGGCAGCGGACCGGACGAACTCGCCGGGTCCGCCGCCGCCGACCTGGTCGACCTCACCTCCGACGCGCGCACCTGGCACGCCTACCGCGAGGTGCTGCGCGGCCGGCAGTCCCGGCTGCGCTGCACCCGCCGTCTGAAGCACCCCGACGGGCACTCGCTGTGGGTGCAGGTGACGGTCGCCCCCCTGCCGGCCGAGGACCGGGGCGTACTGCTGTCGGTCGCCGACATCAGCGCCCGCCGGGAACTCCAGGCCCGTCTGCGGCACTTGCAGATGCACGACCCGGTGACCCGGCTGCCCAACCGCACTCTCTTCTTCGAACGGCTGTCCGCCGCACTGGAAGCCGAGTCGTACGAGCAGAGCGGCACCGGCCGGATCGGGCTGTGCTACCTGGACCTGGACGGCTTCAAGGCCATCAACGACACCCTCGGCCACCGCGTGGGCGACCGGCTGCTGGCCGCCGTCGCCGAGCGCCTCATGCGCTGCGCGGACGAGGCCGGGCACTCCCGGACCACCGTCCCGCTGGTGGCCCGGCTCGGCGGTGACGAGTTCGCCCTGCTCGTGGAGGACTCCACCGGCACCGAGCAACTGGCGGAGCTGGCCGAGTCGGCGCTGCGCGCGGTCCAGGACCCGTTCGACATCTCCGGGCAGCGGCTGTCGGTCTCGGCGTCGATCGGGGTGGTCGAACGGCATGCGGCCGGGACGACCCCGACGGCCCTGATGCAGGCGGCCGACACGACGCTGTACTGGGCGAAGGCGGACGGCAAGGCCCGCTGGACCCTGTTCGACCCGGAGCGCAACGCGCACCGCATGACCCGGCAGGCCCTCGCCTCCACGCTCCGCCCGGCCATCGACCGGGGCGAGTTCCGGCTGGAGTACCAGCCGCTGGTGGGCATGGAGGACGATCGGCTGCACGGCGTCGAGGCGCTCATCCGCTGGAATCATCCTCAGTTCGGCGTACTGACGCCGAATCGGTTCATCGGACTGGCCGAGGAGGACGGTTCCATCGTCCCGCTGGGCCGCTGGGTGCTGCGCACGGCCTGCGAGCAGGCCCGCCGCTGGCAGCTGGACCACCCCGGCGAGCCGCCGATCTTCGTCAGCGTGAACGTGGCGGTGCGCCAGATCTGGGACTCCGACCTGGTGGCGGACGTGGCGGAGGTCCTGGCCGGGACGAAACTCGAGCCGCACCTGCTGCAACTGGAGCTCACCGAGTCGGCCGTGATGGGTTCGGCGGGCCGCCCGCTGCAGACGCTGAAGGCCCTCAGCGACATGGGCGTGCGCATCGCCATCGACGACTTCGGCACCGGCTACTCGAACCTCGCCTACCTGAGCCGGCTGCCCGTGTCGGCGCTGAAGCTGGACGGCTCGTTCGTGCGCGGCTTCCAGTACGACGACCGGGAGGCCGCTGCCCGGGCCAACCCGGCCGACCAGGTGGTCGTCGAGGCGATGATCCAGCTCGCGCACCGGCTCGGACTGACCGTCACGGCCGAGTGCGTGGAGACCTCGGCGCAGGCCACCCGGCTGCGCAGCATCGGCTGCGACACCGGGCAGGGCTGGCTCTACTCCCGCCCGGTGCCGCCGGACCGCATCTCCGAGCTGCTGGGCACCCCGGGCGTTCAGGCCGAGGCGGGCGTCGGCAATCCATAGGCGTCGGCGATGAGCTCGTAGGAGCGCAGACGGACGTCCCCGCCGTGCGCGTTGGCCGTGATCATCAGCTCGTCGGCGCCGGTGCGCTTGGCCAGGTCGTCCAGGCCGGAGCGGACCTCGTCCGGGGTGCCGTGGACGACGTTGGCGTTCCAGGAGTCGACGAACTCCCGCTCCATGGGGCTGAACGGGTACGCCTCCGCCTCCTCCGGGGTGGGCACCAGACCGGGGCGGCCGGTGCGCAGCCGGACCATGTTGAGGGCGGCGGCCAGCACCTGCCGGCGGGCCTCCCGCTCGTCGTCCGTGGCGAGCGCGGAGACGCCGATGAGGGCGTACGGCCGGTCGAGCACGGCGGACGGCCGGAAGGACTCGCGGTACAGGTCCAGCGCGGGGATGGTGTTCTGCGCCGAGAAGTGGTGCGCGAAGGCGAAGGGCAGTCCGAGCACGCCGGCCAGCCGGGCGCTGAAGCCGGAGGAGCCGAGCAGCCAGATCGGCGGGCGGTGCGGGGACTGGACACCGCCGGGGGACGTGGCCTGCACGGGGCCCGGCACGGCGTGGATGCGGCGGTAGGGGTGCCCGTCGGGGAAGTCGTCGTCGAGGAAGCGGGTGAGCTCGGCGAGCTGCTCCGGGAAGTCGTCGGCGCCCTCGTTCAGCCGCTCGGTGCGGCGCAGGGCGGCGGCGGTGGCACCGTCCGTGCCCGGGGCGCGGCCGAGGCCGAGGTCGACGCGGCCGGGGGCCATGGCCTCCAGCGTGCCGAACTGCTCGGCGATCACGAGCGGGGCGTGGTTGGGCAGCATCACCCCGCCCGAGCCGAGGCGGATGCGCTCGGTGTGGGCGGCGAGGTGGGCCAGGATCACGGCCGGGGACGAGGAGGCCACACCCGGCATGGAGTGGTGCTCCGCGACCCAGTACCGGTGGAAACCGCGGCGCTCGGCGAGCCGGGCCAGCTCGACGCTGGTGCGCAGCGCGTCGGAGGCGGTCCGGCCGGCCCCCACGGTGACCAGGTCCAGTACGGAGAGGGGGACGGGGGCGCTGCCCTGCGCTGCGCCGCGAATCTCGTCTGCCGCCACGGTGGGGTGCCTCCTGCTGTGGGCCGTGTGCTGTCGTTCCGGCTCTAACAGGGGACTGTCTCCGTTTATTCCCGGCCCACGGGGACCCGGCCGGCCGGGCGCCCGGACCACGGGGGCCCGGCCGGCCCGGCGAGGGCGGCGCCCCCGGCGTCAGGCCTGGACGATCGGCTCGCGGGTGAACAGGGCTCCCAGTTCGGGGGCGTTCACGCGGCGGTCCGCCAGGCGCAGGGCCTCCCAGACGGTGACCTGGTTGGCGGTGAGGACCGGCTTGCCGAGTTCCTTCTCCAGGGCCGGGATGTGGGCGGCGGTGCGCAGGTCCGTGCCGGGCAGGAGGAGCGCCCCCGCGTCGGGATGGTCGGATGCGCGTGCGAGGGCGAGGAGTTCGGCCTCGCCCCAGTCGGCCCCGGCCGCCGCGGTGCCGCCCGAGGCGTGGACCGAGACGACGTCGACCCCGTCCGAGCGCAGGAACTGCGCGAAGAGCTGCGCCACGTCCTCCGGGTAGGCCGCGCCGATCGCGACCCGTCGCACCCCCAGTTCCCGCACCGCGTGCACGAAGCCGAAGGACGTCGAGGAAGCGGGCATGCCGGCTGCCTGGGCCAGCGTACGGACCTGGTCCTGCGCGCCGTCCCAGCCGTGCAGGAAACTGCCGGTCGTCGACGCCCACACCACGGCGTCCGCGCCCGCGTGCCGCAGTTCCTGCACCTCGGCCGCCAGCCGGCCGGCCGCGTCGCCCGCCGCCGTCGCGTCCACCCGGTGCGTCTCCTGACCGAGGTCGGTGTGCACCAGGTCCACCCGGATGTCGCTGCCCAGCAACTGCTCCATGCGCGGATAGTCGTCGTCGGCGAAGTGGCCCGGGTAGAGAAATCCCAGCGCTGTCATGTCCAGCCTTCCTGCTGCTCTGCTTCCCGTACTACGGGACCGGGTACCCAGTCGGCGCAGCGCCGCCCACCCTCGTCACCGGGTTGGCCGAGTTCGCCGGGTCGCGCGGCTCGGCGCGGCCTCGGCCGGGGCACCGGTGTCACGTGGGGCGACGGGCGGGCGACGGTGTGTGTTGACGGCCGCGTCCCGAGGGTGCCAGCGTGGTCGGTCCGCCCGGGTCCCCGCCCGGCCGGCTCCGGGCCTGCCCCTTCCCGTCCCCGCCCGGGGTCCGCGCCGGCCGGATCCGCCGAACGGCTGGAGGAACGGCTGCTCATGCCCACCCCCACCCTGCTCGTCCTGGACGCCGAGCCGCTCCCCCGTCTGGGCCGTCTCACCGGGCGCGTCCGCGTCGAGCACACCGACGCGTCCGGGCTCGCCGAGCGCCTTCCGTATGCGGACGTCCTCCTGGTGTGGGACTTCACCTCGCGGGCCGTGCGGGACGCATGGCCGGGCGAGGGCCCGCGTCCGCGCTGGGTGCACACGGCGAGTGCCGGTGTGGACCATCTGATGTGCCCCGAACTAGCCGCCTCCGACACGGTGGTGACCAACGCGCGGGGCGTCTTCGACCAGCCGGTCGCCGAGTACGTCGCCGCGCTGGTGCTGGCCATGGCGAAGGATCTGCCCCGCACGCTGGACCTGCAGCGCGAGCGGACCTGGCGGCACCGGGAGTCCCGGAAGGTCGCGGGCAGCCGGGCCGTGGTGGTCGGGTCCGGCCCCGTCGGCCGGGCCGTGGCCCGCACCTTGAAGGCCCTGGGCGTCACGACGGCACTGGTCGGGCGGACCGCGCGCGCCCGTGTGCACGGCCCGGAGGACCTGGACCGGCTGCTGTCCCGCGCCGACTGGGTGATCGCGGCGGCGCCCCTCACGGAGCAGACGCGTGGCATGTTCGACGCCCGCCGCTTCGGCGTGATGCAGCCCTCCGCACGGTTCGTCAACGTCGGCCGCGGCCCGCTGGTGGTGGAGGAGGCCCTCGCCGAGGCCCTGGAGAAGCGCTGGATCGCCGGGGCCGCCCTGGACGTCTTCCAGGCGGAACCACTGCCCGGGGACAGCCCGTTGTGGCGGGTGCCGGGCCTGATCGTGTCCCCGCATATGAGCGGCGACACCGACGGCTGGCGGGACGAACTCGCCGCACAGTTCGTGGAGTTCTTCGAACGGTGGGCGGCCGGTGAGCCGCTGAGGAACGTGGTGGACAAGAGGCGCGGGTACGTCCCCGGGCCGTGACGTGCCGGGGAGGGCGGACGCCCCCGCAGGCACCGGTCCCGGCCGGCGGGACCGTACGGCACGCGTGCGGGGCTTGAAAAGACCGGCATGACTCGAAGGCGTTCGGGTAGCCGCGCGCCCATGGCTCCACCACACAGAAGCCCGACAAGCCCAGAACACATATCGAGGCCCGGACCGAGACCCACACGCCGGTCGCTGCTCGCGGGGGTGGCGGCGCTCGGCGCGCTGGGCGCCACCGGATGCAGCCGGGTCGCCACCGCCTCGGACGTCGAAGGCGGTGACCTCCTCGACCGGCTCCGCGCGGCGGGCGTCGTCCGTCTGGGAATCGCCGGTGAGATCCCGTTCGGCTACATCGACAAGAACGGCGAACTGACCGGCGAGGCACCGGAACTCGCCGCAGTGATCTTCAAGCGGCTCGGCGTCGACCGGGTGCAGCCGGTGCCGACCGAGTTCGGCTCGCTCATCCCCGGCCTGAACTCCCAGCAGTTCGACGTCGTCGCCGCCGGGATGTACGTCAACCCCGAGCGCTGCGAGCAGGTCGTCTTCTCCGACCCCGACTACCAGATGCTCGACGCCTTCATCGTGCGCAAGGGCAACCCCAAGGGGCTGCGCGACTACAAGGACGTCGTCGAGAAGAAGGCCGCGTTCGCCACCGGGACCGGCTACGCGGAGATCCAGTACGCCGTCGAGGCGGGATACAAGGAGAGCGACATCCTCATCGTCCCGGACCAGGTCGCGGGGCTCAACGCCGTCGAGGCCGGACGCGTGGACGTGTTCGCCGGGACGGCACTCACCGTGCGCGAGGTCGTGAAGAAGTCCGCCAAGGCGGAGGCGACCGAGCCGTTCAAGCCCTTGGTGGGCGGCAAACCCCACGTCGACGGGGGCGCGTTCGCCTTCCGGCCGACCGAGACGAATCTGCGCGACGCCTTCAACGTGGAGCTGCGCAAGCTCAAGAAGAGCGGCGAGCTGTTCCGCATCCTCAAGCCCTTCGGTTTCACCGAGGCCGAGATGACGGACCTGACCGCGAAGGAGCTGTGCGGCGGATGACCTCGGGACTGTGGGAACTGGTACTCAAGGGCGTCTGGGTCACGATCCAGCTGCTCGTCCTCGGCACACTGCTGGCCACGGCGGTCTCCTTCGTCGTGGGCATCGCCCGCACGCACCGGCTGTGGATCGTCCGCTTCCTGGCGGGCGTCTACACCGAGGTGTTCCGCGGCACCTCCGCCCTGATCATGATCTTCTGGGTGTTCTTCGTGCTGCCGATCACCTTCGGCTGGCAGCTCGTGCCCCTGTGGGCGGCCACGCTGGCGCTCGGCCTGACCTACGGGGCGTACGGCTCCGAGATCGTGCGCGGCGCGCTGAACGCGGTCGACCCGGCCCAGCGGGAGGGCGGGATCGCGCTGAGCTTCACGCCCTGGCAGCGGATGCGGCTGATCCTGCTGCCGCAGGCCGTGCCGGAGATGATCCCGCCGTTCTCCAACTTGCTCGTCGAACTGCTCAAGGGCACCGCCCTGGTGTCGATCATCGGCATGGGTGACCTGGCGTTCAGCGGCAACCTGGTGCGGCTGGCGCTCCAGGAGAGCGCGGGGATCTACACGTACGTCCTGCTGATCTACTTCGTGATCGCGTTCCTGCTCACGCGGGGCATGCGCGGGCTGGAGCGGAAGCTGAAGGCGGGCGTGGGGAAGAGGCCCGGCGGTGCGACGCGGGCGCCCGAGCCGGTCGTGGTGGAGGCGGTGCGATGAACTGGGACTGGAGCGCGGTCTCCGACTTCATGCCGCACTTCTGGGACGGCCTGCTGGTCACCCTGCAGGCGCTGCTGCTCGGCTCGGTGATCTCCTTCGCGCTGGGCCTGGTGTGGGCGCTGCTGATGCGGGTGCCGTCGCGCTGGGTGACCTGGCCGGTCGGGGCGGTCACGGAGTTCGTCCGCAACACCCCGCTGCTGGTGCAGCTGTTCTTCCTCTTCTACGTGCTGCCCGAGTGGGGCGTGGCCTTCTCGGCGCTGACCACGGGTGTCGTCGGCATCGGACTGCACTACTCGACGTACACGATGCAGGTCTACCGCGCCGGTATCGAGGCGGTGCCGGCCGGCCAGTGGGAGGCGGCGACGGCGCTGAACCTGCCGCTGCGCCGCACCTGGACGGCCGTGATCCTGCCGCAGGCGATCCGCCGGGTCGTCCCGGCCCTCGGCAACTACGTCATCGCGATGCTCAAGGACACCCCGATCCTGATGGCGATCACGGTGCTGGAGATGCTCGGCGAGGCGCGGCTGTTCGCGCAGGAGAGCTTCCGGTTCACCGAGCCCGTCACGCTGATCGGCGTGGCCTTCATCGTCATTTCCTACCTGGCCAGCCTTGGCCTGCGAGCCCTGGAGCGTCGCCTTGCCCACTGACACCCTCCCCAACCCCGAGAAGAACCCCCTCAGGAGCACCGGCGAGCTGATCCGGCTGGAGCAGGTCACCAAGCGGTTCGGCGACAACACCGTCCTGGACCACCTGGACTTCTCCGTGGACGCCGGCAAGCACGTCACCCTCATCGGCCCCTCCGGATCGGGCAAGACCACGATCCTGCGGCTGCTGATGACGCTGGCCAAGCCCGACGAGGGCACCATCACCGTGGACGGGCAGCGGCTGTTCCCGGCCTCCGACAAGGAGGTCCGCGAGGTCCGCAAGAAGATCGGGATGGTGTTCCAGCAGTTCAACCTGTTCCCGAACATGACCGTGCTGCGGAACATCACCGAGGCGCCCGTCACCGTCCTCGGCATGTCCAAGGACGAGGCGGTGGAGCGGGCCAAGGGGTTGCTCGACCTGGTGGGCCTGGCCGACAAGTGCGACGCGCACCCGGCCCAGCTCTCCGGCGGCCAGCAGCAGCGGGTGGCGATCGCCCGGGCCCTGGCGATGCGCCCCCGGGTCCTGCTCCTGGACGAGGTCACCTCCGCGCTCGACCCCGAGCTGGTCGCGGGAGTGCTCGACGTCCTCAGGGACATCGCCCGCTCCACCGACATCACGATGCTCTGTGTGACCCACGAGATGAACTTCGCCCGGGACATCTCCGACCAGGTACTGATGTTCGACTCCGGTCGCATCATCGAGTCGGGCCCACCGGAGAAGATGTTCAGCGAGCCGGAGAAGGACCGCACCCGGGAGTTCCTCAGCGCAGTCCTGTGACTACGCCTGGTGACCAGGCGGAACGCGGACCGCCCGGACCGGGACATGCCACCGGCATGTGCCGGAGTGCCGTTGCCCCAGTTCGGGCGGTCCGGAATCTTGTCAACCCCCGCTCCGCACAAGGCGTTTGCCCGCTAGCCTGGAACAGGTCGACCGACCGGATCACGGCCCTACAGCACGCGCAGGGGGAGACCACCGTGGCGCTGAAGCACGAGCCGCCGACCACCCCGCACCACTCGGCCCAGGACGCGCTGCGCGTGCTGGAGACCGTGGCGCACCGCCCCGGCGGCGTCACGGACACCGGCCTCGCCCGGCACACCGGCATCGACCCCGAGCGGCTCCCCGCGCTGCTGCGCATGCTGCGCCGCGAGGGCTACGTCGAGCAGATCGCCGACGGCGTCTACGTCACCGG
This sequence comes from Streptomyces sp. NPDC026246, assembly GCF_055567995.1. Taxonomy (NCBI): domain Bacteria; kingdom Bacillati; phylum Actinomycetota; class Actinomycetes; order Kitasatosporales; family Streptomycetaceae; genus Streptomyces; species Streptomyces sp. NPDC026246. Next base: position 694,851 of record NZ_JBVHPJ010000002.1, read on the forward strand.
TGAGACCCTGGCCGGTCTCACCTCCGCCCGGCAGCGCGAGCAGGCGCTGCGGGACACGCTCCAGCACACCCTCGACCGGCTGCGCGACTCGGTCGGCGCGGCCGTCTACCTCAGCCGCTACGTCGACGGCGAGATCAGCGTCACCCAGTACGCCGACAGTCCCGCCCTGCCCAAGGTCAACGAGTGGGTCGACTTCCGCTCCTCGGCCCACGCCACCGCCATCGGCAAGAGCCTGCTCACCCAGCTCGACCACGCCGGGCGCCGCGACCACCTGGCCCGCCACAGGATGGCCCGCCTGACCTCCCGCACCATCACCAGCGACCGGCTGCTGCTGTCCCGGCTGGAGGCCCAGCCGCCGACCGTGCCCGTCCTGGACCTCCAGGAGTACGCGGTCGGCACGGTGTGCGCGGCCGTCCCGATCACGGCCGGATCCTCGGCCGGCTGCCTGGCCCTGTCCCTGCCCGTGGAGCAGGCTCACCGCCTGCGCCGGGCGGCCGAGACCCTCAACCGCAGCGCGGCCCCGGTCCTGCTCTCCCTGGCGATCTGAGGCCTGCCGTCCGGGTGGTCCGGAGCACCCCTTCGGACCGGGTAATATTTTCTCGTCGCCAGCCGCGGAACACGTTCCGGCGGCCGGCGTGGGTCATGCGCCGCTAGCTCAGTTGGTTAGAGCAGCTGACTCTTAATCAGCGGGTCCGGGGTTCGAGTCCCTGGCGGCGCACCATACGTCGAAGGGCCCCTCGTGGGAGCGAGGGGCCCTTCGACGTGTTCAGGGCAGCATGGACGTCCCGTTGTCGACCACCCCGACGACGCTGTCGCCGTAGGTGCCGAAGGTCTGGCTGTAGGCGGTCATGAAACCGGCGCAGAAGACGACGACCACGCCCAGGAAGGCCAGGACGCCGACGGCGCTCACGGTCTGCCGCACCCGGCTCGGCGGCTGGGCCGTGGCCACCACCCGGGGGCCGCCGCTGTAGTACACGGTGACGTAGTCGCCCTCGATGGTCGTGCCGGGACCGCCGTCCTCCTCGAAGCGGACGACCCGGCCGTCATGGGCGATGAACTCGTAGACGTGGTGGAGCGTGGTCCGCACGGACGTGTCCCCGCGCCCGCCGCCCACCGTGGTGTACGCCCGCACGCAGCGCCCGTCGGCCGTCAGCCCGCTGTTCCAGGCGCCCCGGATCTGCAGCCAGCGCCGTACGACGCGGTAGGCCATGAAGAGTGCCAGGGCCATGATCGAGCCGGGCACGACGTAGAAGACCACGTCCATTGCGCACCCCCGAGGTCCGTGCGCCGTCCCGAGCGGCCGGCGTGGCAGCAACCTACCCACGCCGGCCGCGCCGGTGACTCAAGGGAACCTCAGAGGTGCGCGGTACGCGTCAGAAGGTGACGTCCGAGCAGGCGTAGAACGCGTTGGCCGTGTCGGCGATCGTCCACACCGCGACGATCACATGACGGCCGCTCAGCCCCGACGGCAGCCGGCCGCTGTGCGAGAGCGTGGACGGCGGCCGCTGGCCGTTGTACGGCACCGTGAAGAACGGCGTGAGGTTGAGGTCGGACCGGGACAGGTTGTGGTTCTGGTTCCAGCCCGGCTTGGTGATGTAGTACTTGAAGTCGCTCGTGGCGTGCATGGCGGTGAACTGCCAACGGAACGTGTAGTTCTGACCACCCGTCACCTTGGTGGCCGGCCAGGCCGCACCGGACGGCGTCCGGGGCGCGCTGAGCTGGCTGAAGTGGCCGACGCCACCGTTGCAGATCTGCCCGTCGGCCGGCCCGGAGGCCGGGAAGCCCTTCGGCCCCTCGACGCTCTGCGGTTCCCACTGGATGGAACCGCAGTTGGTCACGGTGCCGTTCTGGCAGAGCTTCTGCCTGCTGATGGGGAGGTCGGTGTAGCCGTGGCCGCTGGCCCCGCCGGAGGAGAGTACGAGAGCTCCGGTCGTGGCCAGTCCCACCGCGAGTGCGGACGCCTTGGTCCTTGTGCGCATGCTGCCGCTCCTGGGAAACGTGGGGGAGGGTTCAGTGAGCCGTGCATGTAGGTCTAGACCAAGGGGAGCGTATGACCGTTAGTTGAACATGTCCATACCAATCACGGAGCTGTTTCGCCGCGGCCCGAGCAGAACGCCACCGTCAGGTCCTTCACCAGCACCTTGCGCTCGTAGTCGTCCAGTTCGACCAGTCCCCGCATGGTCAGCCGGGTCACCGTGTCCTCGACGGAGTCCACGACCGAGGTGAGCACGCTCGCCCGGTGCTGGGCGTCCAGTGCCGCGATCCGGCGGCGGTGCATCGCGGCGGCGACCTCCGGGGCGTACTCCACCCGCAGCGGCTGCACCGCGTACACCTCCAGGCCGACCGGTGCCGCGTCCGCCGCCACCAGCCGCGTCAGCGCCTCCCCCGCCGCTGCCCCCGGCCCCCGGGCCCCGCCCGGCATCTCCACGGGCACCCGGGCCAGCGCCGCCTCGACGCACTCGCGCAGGTACGTCTCGTGGTCCTCGACGCCCAGCGTCGCCCGTGCGGTGTCCCGCACCCGCCAGACCACCAGGACCACCACGCGCAGGGCGACCCCGCTCGCGTCGGCCGCCGGGACCGGCTCGCTGCGCCAGTGCCGCAGCCGCACGTCCACCCGGCGGCGCAGCAGCAGCGGATTGACCCACAGCAGGCCGGAGCGGCGCACGGTCCCCCGGTAGCGGCCGAACAGATCCAGCACCCAGGCCCGGCCGGTACGCCCCCGGGCCAGTCCGCCGAACCCGAACAGGCCGAGCGCACCGGCTCCCGCGTACGCCGCCCACTGCGCGGGGCCGAGCCCGGCCCCGGAGACGGCCGGCAGCCCCAGCGCCTGGACCGCCAGGGGCGGCAGCACCCCCGCCCACCAGGAGGTGGCCGCGCACCCCGCCGCCCCGCACAGCCCCGCGAGCACGCCGGCCGCGCCCGGCAGCACCCGCGCGGGCCGCTCCGCGAGGCCCGGGTCGGCCCGCGGCACCGCGTGTGCCGGAGCGGCCCCCGGCCGGCGCAGGCGCGGCTGCTCCCCCGTGCCGTGCCTGCGGCTCACGACCGCCGGCTTCAGCGCCACCGCCGCCGGGTCGGGGTCGTCGCGGAACAGCAGGTGGACGGGGATCTCGGTGGTGGACTCGTTCTGGATGAGCCGGGCGGGCCGGACCGGCCCCTCGGCCGGTCGGTCGGGCTCGGACGTGTGGGAAGTGGTCGTACTCATGCGTGCCTCCAGCCTCCGCGCCAGATGCGTCACAACGGTGGTCCCGCCGCCGGACCCGTTCGACGGGCCCGGCCCGGGTGTCTGGGCCGGCCGGCCGGGGGCACGGCCCGGGGGCCGGGCACCGCCGGCCGGCGGCGTCACAGGAAGAGCCGCCGCCAGGTCTCCGGGCCCGGGTAGCCGTCCGCCGCTCCACCCCGCCAGCCCTGGGCGCGCTGGAACGCCTCGACGGCCCGCCGGTCGGCCTCGGTCCAGTGGGGGCCCGGTCCGATCTTGTAGAACCTGCCGTACCCCTTGCGCACGAGCTGCTGCCCGAGCCGGGTGACGTAGGCGTTGTCGGCTCCGGGCCGGAACATCGCCCGCCCCGGGTAGCCGGGCACTCCGTGGGAGGCGGGCGGCGGCCCCTCCACCCCGCCCGTGACGTCCTTGCCCTTGCCCGTGACCAGCAGCTCCCAGGTGAGCGGGCCGGGCAGTCCGTCGGCGTCCGCGCCCGTCCAGCCCTGCGCCTGCTGGAACGCGCGGGTCGCCCGCCGGTCGGCGTCGGTCCACCGGGGTCCGGGGCCGGCGGCGTAGGCACCCCCGGCACCCCGGGCGACGAGCAGGCGGCCGAGCTGGGTGACGTACTTGTTGTTCGCGCCGGGGCCGAAATACACCGCCCCGGGGTACGGCGTCACGGCCGGGGAGCCCGGGTTCCCGCCGCCCGGTCCGGGAGCCGGCTCCTCGGCGGTGACGCCCTTGTAGCGATAGGGGACGTACCGGTCGGAGTCGCTCCAGTAGGCGTACGGGGTGGACTGCCGGCGGGTGTGCGGGCGGGTCTGCTCGTAGGCGGTGTAGGTGGTGTGCGCCGCGTCCGTCCAGCCGCCGAAGATGGTGACGTGCGAGCCGCTGGTCGGGGAGGCCGCATTGTGGAACAGCAGAATGTCGCCCGGCTGGAGTTCTTCTTTCGTGATGCGTTCCCCGTACTGGGCGAGACTTCCGGTCCATTCGTTCCCCGGCAGTTTCCAGGCCATCGAGACATAGCCGGAGCAGTCCTGCCGGTAACCGTCGGACCAGTACGCGCTCATGCTGTACGGCACTTTCGCCGCGACCCAGATCTTGGCCCGGTCGATGATCTCCGTGCGGGTGATGGCGGTGGGCTTCGGCGCGATGGACTGCGGCGCCGCGTGCCCGCCCGGACCGTGCAGCGGTGCCCTCTCGCCCTGCGGCGTGTCGGGCTCGTCACCTGCGGGAAGGCCACCCGGGCGGTGCGATGCGTGCGGGGCGGCGGCGGCCGGTACGGCATGCCCCGCGCCGAGGGCGGCGGAGGCCACGGCGGCCAGGGCGAGCGCCCGGTGGGCGGCCGGGTGGGCGGTGCCGCGGCCGGCCCGGGAATGCGGCAGGACCCGCCGCCAGTACAGGCATCCGGGACAGTCGCAGTCGCTCGCGGGGTCGAATTCCTCGAATACCGGAGACTCCATGCGATTCCCCTCACACTTCCGGCGGAATGTACGGCACCCGTGCACGTGCGGGAGCGCGTCGTCAGTTTCGCAACTGTCTTCCCGACGCGCATGCTGACGGTCCGAATGATGTACGCGGGACCCGCCGGGGGGCGGCCCGGGCCGGCCGGGGATGGTCCGGAGCACCCCCGGGCGTCCTGTAGAGTTTCCGTGTCAGCAGGCGCCGCTAGCTCAGTTGGTTAGAGCAGCTGACTCTTAATCAGCGGGTCCGGGGTTCGAGTCCCTGGCGGCGCACAGACGGTGAAAGGCCCCTCGCGGAAGCGGGGGGCCTTTCGCGTTCCCGGAGGTGCTCCGCACTGTCGGCTTCCTTGGCTGAAACCTTTCTCTGCGGAGAACGCCCACCCTGCGCCCGCGGGGCCGGATACCCTCTCGCCGTGAACAGGGCGCACCCCTCGTCCGCACCTGCTGCCGAGTGCGTGCACGGGCGCGGCGCGAGCGGGAGGGGCGGGAGGAGCACGCCTACGGCATCCGCGCCTTTTTGTCCACACCCGCCCCACAAAGCTCCTGTGCGCACCATAATGAGCGCGGATGACCGGTGAACACCGTGTTGCGCATCTTGCGATCATGAGGGACGCCGTAGAACGCTGAGCCCCAGTTCATCAGAAAGCTGCGGCTTCGTGGCAGTTGGGGGGATCCGTACCGGTTGTGCGGAGCGGCGGGAGTAGGGGCTCCCGGACCGTGAAGCGATGCCGTGGGGCGCATCTGCAACCGGAAGGTCGCATTTCCATGTCTATGGGCGTGTATGACGTGGTGATCGCGACATATCACCGAAAGACGCCTGTGCCGGTCTAGGGGGACCCGCAGGCGGCACGAAAGCTACGCGACACGCGGCTGTCCGCGTGTGGGGGGAAGACACATGACGTCGAGGCCCACGGGTGCCCGGCAGGACCACGACCCGTCCCGGACCACCCAGCTGAGGGTGCCGGCTCACCGGATGAGTACCACGGGCACGTTCCGGCGGATCAGGAAGACACTGCCGCGCTACGACTACGAGCACTACAGCCGGCTCGCAGGTCCCCTCACCCAGCCCGATCCGCACAAGCCGTACCGGGTGCAGTACCGCTCGCTCATCTCCCGGGAACCGCACCGCATCCGGGTCGCCCTGATGCTGGCCGCGGCGCCCGTGCTCTCCCTGGTGCTGCTGTTCTGGCTGCTCCAGCCCGAGCACTGGACCGAGCGCGACCACCCGGCCTTCGACTGGCTGCCCGCGCTGGACCTGGTCATGCTCGTCTCGATCGGCCTGATCGAGTTCTTCCGCTGCATGAACGTGCTGTCCAACGCGCACGCCACGCTGGTCGCCCGCGACCCGGTCCCGGTGGTGCCCGAGACCGGCACCAGAGTCGCCTTCCTCACCTCCTTCGTGCCCGGCAAGGAGCCGCTGGAGATGGTGACGAAGACCCTGGAGGCGGCCGTCAGGATCCGCCACCGCGGTCTGATGCACGTGTGGCTGCTCGACGAGGGCGACGACCCCGAGGTGAAGGCGGTCTGCGAGCGCCTGGGCGTGCACCACTTCTCCCGCAAGGGCGTCGCGAAGTGGAACCAGGCCACGGGTCCGCACCGCGCCAGGACCAAGCACGGCAACTACAACGCCTGGCTGGAGGCGCACGGCGACGACTACGACTTCTTCGCCTCGGTCGACACCGACCACGTGCCGCTGCCCAACTACCTGGAGCGGATGCTCGGCTTCTTCCGTGACCCGGACGTCGGCTTCGTCATCGGCCCGCAGGTCTACGGCAACTACGACAACCCCATCACCAAGGCCGCCGAGTCGCAGCAGTTCCTCTTCCACGCGCTGATCCAGCGCGCGGGCAACCGCTACGGCTCCCCGATGTTCGTCGGCACCTCCAACGCCGTGCGCATCAAGGCGCTCAAGCAGATCGGCGGTCTGTACGACTCGATCACCGAGGACATGGCCACCGGCTTCGAGATGCACCGTCACAAGAACCCGGCCACGGGCCGCAAGTGGCGCTCGGTGTACACCCCGGACGTGCTCGCCGTCGGTGAGGGCCCGAGCGCCTGGACGGACTTCTTCACCCAGCAGATGCGCTGGTCGCGGGGGACGTACGAGACGATCCTCAAGCAGTACTGGAAGGGCTGGTACTCACTGCCGCCGGGCAAGCTCTTCAACTACACCATGATGATCGTCTTCTACCCGATGTCGGCCCTGAACTGGATCCTGGCGGCGCTGAGTTGCTGCCTGTTCCTGGGGCTGGGCGCCTCGGGTGTGAACATCGACCCGGCCGTGTGGCTGATGCTCTACGGCAACGCCTCCGCCCTGCAGATCGGCCTGTACGTCTGGAACCGCCGGCACAACGTCTCACCGCACGAGCCCGAGGGCTCCGGCGGGGTGGCCGGCATGGTGATGTCCGCGCTGTCGGCGCCGCTGTACGCCAAGGCGCTCATCGACTCGATGCTGCGGCGCAAGAGCAAGTTCGTGGTCACGCCCAAGGGCGACTCGGCGAGCCCGGATCGCTGGTTCGGCACGTTCCGCTACCACTGGTACTTCGTCCTGATCTTCGGTGGCTCGATCGCGGCCGGCCTCACCCTGGGCCACGCCCACCCGGCCATGATCATCTGGGCGACCTTCGCGCTGCTGATCACGGCCTCACCGGTGTTCGCCTGGCGCTGGCAGCTGCGGCAGGACGCCAGGAGGCCCGGCGGTGACGCCGGGGGCCCGGAGCAGGGACCCGAGGCGCCGCACCGCACGCGGCCGCCGGACGCTCCGCGCGCGCAGACGCCGCACACCCCGCGGCACACGCCCGGCTGGGCCGCCGCCCCCGACCCGGAGGGGGAGGCCCAGGGAGCCGGCCAGACCATGCAGATCGCCCTTGGTGGACTTGGGGGACGTAAGAAATGAAGGACCGTGCAGGCCGCCGCCGGGCCCGTCGACTCGCGATCGGCACGGCGGTGGTACTCGCGCTGGCCGGGATGAACGGACCGTGGCTCTACCGCTTCGGCACCGCGAAATACCACCAGTACACGATCAACAAGCCGGAGTACAAAGCCGCCAACGGCAAGTGGGAGATCGTCGACTTCCCCGAGGAGTACCGGCAGAACACCATCCACGCGGCGCTGCTGCGCACCGGCAAGGTGCTGCTGGTCGCGGGGTCCGGCAACAACCAGGACAACTTCGACGCGAAGAGGTTCGACACCCGGATCTGGGACCCGGTCAGGGGCACCGTCAAGAAGGTCCCGACGCCCGCCGACCTGTTCTGCACCGGCCACACGCAGCTCGCCGACGGCAACCTGCTGATCGCGGGCGGCACCAAGCGCTACGAGAAGCTCAAGGGCGACGTCACCAAGGCCGGCGGCCTGATGATCGTCCACAACGAGAACCCGGACAAGCCGATCACACTGCCCGCCGGCACGGCGTTCACCGGCAAGGACAACCACCGGACGTTCGTCTCCAAGGACCCGGTGCTCGTCCCGCGCGCGAAGAAGGTCTTCGACAAGGCGACGGGGAGGTTCCTGCGCAACGACCCGGGGCTGGGCCGGATCTACGTCGAGGCGCAGAAGCGCGGCAGGAAGTACGAGACGGGCACGCAGGACAACTACCGGGTGCACGGCCTGCAGGGCGCCGACGCCCGGAACACCTACGGCATCGCGCAGAAACTCGCCCTCGACAAGAAGGACTTCCAGGGCATCCGGGACGCCTTCGAGTTCGACCCGGTGGCCGAGAAGTACATCAGGGTCGACCCGATGAAGGAGGCTCGCTGGTACCCGACGCTCACCACCCTGAGCGACGGGAGGGTCCTCAGCGTCTCCGGCCTCGACGACATCGGCCAGCTCGTCCCCGGCAAGAACGAGGTGTTCGACCCGAAGACCGGGAAGTGGGCGTACACCGGCAAGGTCCGGCAGTTCCCGACCTACCCGGCGCTGTTCCTCATGCAGAACGGCAAGGTCTTCTACTCAGGGTCCAACGCGGGCTACGGGCCGGACGACGTGGGCCGTGAGCCGGGTGTGTGGGACGTGGACACCAACAAGTTCACCGAGATCCCCGGGCTGAGCGACCCCGAGCTGATGGAGACGTCGGGCACGGTGCTGCTGCCGCCGGCGCAGGACGAGAAGTACATGGTGATCGGCGGCGGCGGTGTCGGCGAGTCCCAGCGGTCCAGCGAGAAGACCCGGATCGTCGATCTCAGGGCCCCGGACCCGAGGTTCGTGGACGGCCCGGCCCTGGACAAGGGCACGCGCTACCCGAACGCCTCGATCCTGCCCGACGACAGCGTGCTGATCTCGGGCGGCTCGGAGGACTATCGGGGCCGTGGCGACTCCGACATCCTCGAGGCACGGCTGTACGACGCGGAGAAGAACGCACTGCGGCGGGTCGCCGACCCGCTGGTGGGCCGCAACTACCACTCCGGGTCGATCCTGCTGCCCGACGGCCGCGTGATGTTCTTCGGCTCCGACTCGCTCTACGGCGACAAGGCCAACACCAAGCCCGGCGAGTTCGAGCAGCGCATCGAGATCTACACACCGCCGTACCTGTACGGCGGTGCGGAGCGACCCGAGCTGTCGGGCGGTCCGCGGACCGTCGAGCGGGGCGGGACGGGGACGTTCACCTCGCGGGACGCGGCGAAGGTCGAGAAGGTCCGGCTGATCCGGCCGAGTGCGGCCACGCACGTCACGGACGTCGACCAGCGGTCGATCGCGCTGGACTTCACGGCCGACGGCGACAAGGTGAAGGTGACCGTGCCGGAGAACCGCAACCTGGTCCAGTCCGGCTGGTACATGCTGTTCGTGACGAACGCCGACGGCACACCGAGCAAGGCCCGGTGGGTGAAGGTGCCGTAGGACCGTCCCGGCCTCCCGCGTGCAAGGGGCGCCCCCCGCTCGGGGGCGCCCCTTGCACGCGGTCGGTGGGCCCGCGGCCCGGTCGTCACGTCAGCCGGTGGCCTTCGCCAGGTCCAGGGCGTAGTCCTGCCACCACTGGCCGGCCTTGGGGCCGCCCTTGCACTCGCCGTCGGACTCGCCCGGCCGCTTGACCCACAGATAGGCGTCGACCAGCGGGTCGGCAGTCCGGGTCGTCGGGGTCTCACCGAGGGCGCGGCCGGGCGGGTTGCACCAGCGTTCGTCCGGATCGCCGCCGGTGTAGGGGCCGTTGCCGTTGCGGCTGGTGTCGATGACGAAGTGCTTGCCCCCGACCCTGGCGGACAGCTGCCTGCCGTAGGCGAGGGAGTCCTCGGTGGAGTAGAAGTTGGAGACGTTCACCGAGAAGCCGTCGGCGCGGGCGATGCCCGCCCGCTCCAGGGGCTCGAAGATCCGGTCGGGGTCCTGCCAGCCGGCGTTGCCCGCGTCGAGGTAGACCTTCGTGTTCTTCAGCGCCTTCAGCGCCGTGACCGCGCCTTCGAGGAGGTCGTAGCGCTCCTCGTGGTACTTCTGCGGGGTGCAGCCGTCCACGAGGTGGAGCAGCGCGTCCGGTTCGAGGACGACGGTGGCGGACCGGTCGCCGATGCCCGCGGCCACGCCGTCGACCCAGGCGCGGTAGGCGTCGCCGTCGGCGGCGCCGCCTTGGGAGTACTGGCCGCAGTCACGGTGCGGGATGTTGTAGAGGACGAGCAGCGCGGTGCGGCCCGCCTCGTCGGCGGCTTCGGTCAGGCCCCGCGTCTGCCCCTCCGGGTCGTCCGGTCCGATCCACTCGGCGACCGGCTGTTCGGCGATGCGGCGGATCTGCCCGGCTTCCCGCTTCTTGCCGGCCTTCTCCAGGGCGGCCACCTGCCGCGCCGCCGTCCCGTCCGGGTTGACCCAGAACGGGGCGCTGCCCCGGGGCTGCCGCGTGTCCCCCGCACCCGCGGTCCCGGCGTCGTCCTTGCCGTCCCGGCCGTCCCCGCCGTTTCCTCCGTCGCCCGGGGAACATCCCGTGACCAGCAGCGCCGCCCCCAGCACCACCGCGGACGCCCGCCTCCCCGCGAGCGCCCCGACCCCCCTGCTGCCGTACATCCCATTCCCCCTCGGGTACACCCGTACAAGCCTCAATCCTGACATACGTCCCGTGGCGCCCAGGCGGTTCGAAGTCCACCCGCACGGTGACGCAGCGCCACCGTATCGGGACTTCCCGTCATCCACCCCCTAGGCCCGGACGACCCCCGAGCCCTACAGTCGGTGGGGGCCGTGTCTTCGGCCAGAGGTTCACCCACCGTGGCTCCCATGGCCTCCCGCGCGGTGCGCCGGGTCACTCCCGCAGCCCGTGCGCGCGCGGTCGAGGACCGACCCGGTCGGCGGCTCCAGGGGGAGCGGGCCGCCGACCGGGTCCGGTGGCCGCCGTCAGGGGCCGGTTCCGGTCAGGTACGCCGAGACCACCACGTTCGCCGTGTAGCTGCGGGTCGCCCGGTCGAAGCTGCCGCCGCAGGTGATCAGCCGCAGCTCGGCCCGGCCCGACTCGCGGGGGCCGTAGGCCTGGTGGGCGTCGAAGTGGTCGCGGCTGAGGACCTGGACGGACTCCACGGTGAACTCGGCGACCTCGGCGTCGGCCCGGACCACCCGGATCGTCTGCCCGGGGCGCATGGCGCTGACCCGGAAGAAGACGGCCGGCCGGGAGTCGGTGTCGACGTGACCGACCATCAGCGCGGTTCCCCGGGCCCCGGGCGCCGCCCCTGCGGCGTACCAGCCGACCACCCCCGGCTGGTCGAACGGCGGCGGATCGAGGGCCCCTTGGGCGTCGAGGCCGCGCGCCACGACCGGGGCCTGGACGCCGAGCCCGGGGATGTCCACGCGCTGCGGCACCGCGTCGCCCAGCGGCCGGTGCGCGGGCGGCAGCTTCACGTCCGGGGGGCGTCCGGCCGCGGCCATGTCACCGGTGGTGGGCGCCGAGATGCCGTGCCGCACGTCGGTGACCTCACGGCCCCAGAGCCACAGCCCCAGCAGCAGCACCACCCAGGCCACGCCCGCGAGCATGCGGCCGGTGCCGGAGGGGCGCCGGTACGTCTGTTCCTGGTCGGACATGGTCAGCCCGTCCCCCGTCGCCTGCGGACACCGCCCCGTACGACGACCGTGGCGGCGACGCCCGCCAGGACCAGGCCGGTCACGCCCTGGGCCGTGCCGGGTCCGGCCGCGCGCTCCCCGCCCGCCGCGAGTCCCGCGGCTCCTCCGCCACCGGCCCGGACGGGCGCGACGGGTGTGGCCGGTGGGCTCGGCACCCGCTCGTCCTCGGCGGGAGCCGACGGCTGCCCGCCCTTGCCGGGCACGGGCGGCTGCCCCGCCGCTCCGGGCGCGGGCACGGACGACGACCGCGGGCGGCCGTCGCCGTCCCGGACGGTGAGGACGCCGGTCCGCGCCGTGCCCCCGCAGGCGATCCGCACCGGGTACCTGCCCGGCTCCAGCGTGGAGCGGACACGGCTCTCACCGGTGAGCGTGCGGTCGCCGGCGACGGTGAGCCGGGCGTCCGCCACGAACGCCCGCGAGACGGCGACGGCCGTGCGCCGCGCGCAGTCGGTCACGCGGAGCGTGACGTCACCGCCCGGTGCGGGGGCCGCCGGGGCCACCGTGACGCCCCCTCCGTCCGCCGCGTGCGCCGCCGGGGAGAGGAGAACCGCGGCCAGGGCGCCGGTGCAGACAGTGACTCTCAGGGAACCCATCGTGAACCTCCAGACGCCTGGAGCCTCCCCCGCACGGTGGGCCGCCGCATCCGCAGGGACGCGGCGGCTGCTCCGTACGGGTGGTGACGGGTTTGGCCCGCGCGGGTGCCGGTGCCCGGGTCAGATCCGGTCGACGAGGTCGGCGATGGAGTCCACGACCTGCGACGGCCGGTACGGGAAGTCCTCGACCTGGTCGGGCCGCGTCAGGCCGGTGAGCACCAGGAACGTCTGCATCCCGGCCTCCATGCCGGCCAGCACGTCGGTGTCCATGCGGTCGCCGATCATGGCGCTGCTCTCGGAGTGCGCCCCGATGGCGTTCAGGCCGGTCCGCATCATCAGCGGGTTCGGCTTGCCCGCGAAGTACGGCTTCTTGCCGGTCGCCCGGGTGATCAGGGCGGCCACCGCGCCGGTCGCGGGCAGCGGGCCCTCGGTGGAGGGGCCGGTCTCGTCGGGGTTGGTGCAGATGAAGCGGGCACCGCCGTTGATGAGCCGGACCGCCTTCGTCATGGACTCGAAGGAGTAGGTGCGGGTCTCGCCGAGGACGACGTAGTCCGGCTCGTGGTCGGTGAGGATGTAGCCGATGTCGTGCAGCGCGGTGGTCAGCCCGGCCTCGCCGATGACGTACGCCGAGCCGCCCGGCCGCTGGTCGTCCAGGAACTGCGCGGTGGCCAGGGCCGAGGTCCAGATGCTCTCGACCGGCACCTCCAGGCCCATGCGCCGCAGCCGGGCGTGCAGGTCGCGCGGGGTGTACATGGAGTTGTTGGTGAGGACCAGGAAGGGCCTGCCGGACTCCCGCAGCTTCTTCAGGAAGGCGTCGGCGCCGGGGATCGGTACGCCCTCGTGGATGAGGACGCCGTCCATGTCGGTGAGCCACGACTGGATGGGCTTGCGGTCTGCCATGTGCGGGATCTCCTGCCGTACGCGGTCCAGCGTGCGATCCAGCCTAAACAGTGCCGGGATCTTGGGGAACGGCCCGGCCCCATGGACGCGGTCTAGCGGCGGCGGCGTGCGAGGAGCAGGGCGCCGCCCGCGGCGAGCAGCAGGGCCGACGCGGCGGCCGCGATCCGGACGCCGGACCCGGTGCTGGCGAGTTCCTCCGCGAACGGGAAGCGGTCCTCGCGGGGCGGGGCGGAGGAGTCGGGGCTCGGTTCGGGCTCGGCGTCGGGCCGGTTCCCGGTGCCGGGGTCGGTGTCGGTGTCGGTGCCGCCCTCCTCGATCCGGAAGCGGTAGTCGCCGGACTGCCCCACCCAGTCGCCGTCGTCGTCGTGGCGCTGGACGACCGCCGCGTTGACGGTGACGTCGTTCGGCACGGCGTCCGAGGTGAGCGCGAGCCGCACCTTCACGGTGACGGTCCCGCCGGGGCCGACGGTGAACCCGCGGAAGCCGCCCTCCTCGTCGGAGAACGCCCCCACGAGTTCGTCCTCGCCGGTCTGCTCGAACCGCACGGGGTGGGCCCGCGGGCCGTCGAAGAACTCCAGCCGCGGCTGGGAGGGTTCCAGGGCGCGCTTGTCGTCGACCAGCACCACGACGGGGTGGATGTCCTCGCACGTGCGGTCGGTCGTGTTGGTCAGGTCGACGTACCAGGTACCGAACCCGCCGCCGGCCGTGTACGTGCCGGGTCCGCCGTGGACGCGGGTGGTGAGCGGGAAGGTGTGGTCGTCGGGCGCGGCACAGGCGGGCGCCGGGTCGTCCGCGTACGCCGGGTGGGCACCAGGGAGCAGGACGGCCGCCGCCGTCGCGAGGCAGAGGTGTACGGGCGTGCAGGGTCGCATGATGACGTGACCTTGCCGCGCGGGGCCTCCGGTACATCAGCCGCGCCGGGAAGCCCCCCGAACGGCGGCGCACAACCGCCCGGTCGGCGGACACCGTCCTCGGCCCGCCCGCCCGGCACGACCCCGCCGGGCCCGCGCGGGCGCCCTCACCCGCCCCCGCGCCCGAACACCGGCCCCAGCACCAGGTGGGCCGCTCCGGCCGCCACGACGCGGTCGCCGCCCGGGGCGATCCGCACGGGCACCTCGTCCTGGCCGGTGCGCCGGGCCCGGGCCGTCAGGACCGCGCCGACGCCGCGGACGAACGCCTCCGGCGCCGCCGCCACCGTGCGCCCGCCCAGCAGGACCACGTCGATGTCGAGCAGGCTCACGAGGTTGCCCGCCGCGGTGCCCAGCACCCGGGCCGCCTCCGCCGGGTCGCCGCGCCCCACCGCGGCCAGGCACAGCGCCTCGACGCAGCCGCGCTGGCCGCAGGTGCACGGCGGGCCGTCCAGCCGGATCACCTGGTGGCCGAACTCCCCGGCCCCGGTCCGGGCGCCCCGGTGCACGGCGCCGCCGAGGACGAGCCCGGCGCCCAGGCCCGTACCGAGGTGCAGGTAGGCGAAGGAGCCGGCCTCTCCCGCGGCGGCCAGGCCGAGGGCCGCCGCGTTGGTGTCCTTGTCGACGACCACGGGCATCGCGAGCCGTTCCGCCAGGGCCTGCCGCAGCGGGAAGCCGTCCCACTCGGGGAACCCGGTCACCCGGTGCAGCACGCCCCGGGTGTGGTCGAGCGGCCCCGGCAGCGCGACGCCCGCGCCCAGCAGGGCGCCGCCGGACCCGTGCGCCGCCTCCCGCACCGCGCCCGTCACCGCCGCCAGCACGGACGCTGCTCCCGCGCCCAGGTCCAGCGCGGCCCGCCGCTCCGCGACCACGCTCCCGCGCAGGTCGACGAGCACGGCCCGCACCTCGTCCCGGTCCAGGTGGACGCCGACCGCGTGCCCGGCCTCGGGCACCAGCCGCAGGACCGTGCGCGGTTTGCCACCCGTCGAGGCGCGCCGCCCGGCCTCCGCCGCGAGCCCGTCCTGCCGCAGCCGGGCCGTGATCTTGCTGACCGCCTGGGGGGTGAGACCGGTCCGCTCGGCGAGTTCGAGCCGGCTGATCCCCTCCTCCCCCGCGGTGCGCAGCAGGTCCAGGACCAGGGCGGTGTTGTGGCTGCGCAGGGCCGGCAGGTTCACCCCACCGCCCGTGCCCCGCATGCCGCCCGCTCCGCCCGTCCTGTCGTCCGCCCTGTTCACGCCCCCATTGTCCCTGGCGCTTGCACTTTGGCAACAGCGTTGCGAAAGTGGACGGCATGACTGGCACACCCACCGGCACCGCTTCCGGCTCGCCGCTCCGCGTCGGCCTCGTCGGCTACGGCCTCGCCGGCTCCGTCTTCCACGCCCCGCTGATCGCCGCCACCGAGGGCCTCGTGCTCGACACGGTCGTCACCTCGAACCCGGAACGGCAGCAGCAGGCCCGCGCCGAGTTCCCGGACGTCCGCCTGGCCGCCTCACCGGACGAGCTGTTCCAGCGGGCCGGCGAGCTGGACCTGGTCGTGGTGGCGTCACCGAACAAGACCCATGTGCCGCTCGCGACGACCGCCCTGAAGGCCGGTCTGCCGGTCGTGGTCGACAAGCCCGTGGCGGGCAGCGCGGCCGAGGCACGCGCCCTGGCCACCCTGGCCGAGGAGCGCGGACTGCTCCTGTCGGTCTTCCAGAACCGCCGTTGGGACAACGACTTCCTCACCCTGCGCAAGCTCCTGGACGAGGGCGAGCTGGGCGACGTCCTGCGCTTCGAGTCCCGCTTCGAGCGCTGGCGGCCCAAGCCCAAGGGCGGCTGGCGGGAGTCCGGCGACCCCGCGGAGATCGGCGGCCTGCTCTACGACCTCGGCAGCCACGTCGTCGACCAGGCCCTGGCCCTGTTCGGCCCGGCGGCCTCGGTGTACGCGGAGACGGACGTCCGCCGCCCCGGCGCGGAGACCGACGACGACACGTTCATCGCCCTCACGCACACCGGCGGCGTCCGCTCCCACCTGTACGTCTCCGCGACGACCGCCCAGCTCGGCCCGCGCTTCCGCGTCCTGGGCTCCACCGCCGGGTACGTCAAGTACGGCCTGGACCCCCAGGAGGCCGCCCTGCGCGAGGGCCGGCGCCCCGGGCCCGGCTGGGGCGTGGAGCCCGAGTCGCTGTGGGGCCGGGTGGGCTCCGGCGAGTCCCCGGTGACCGGCGGCGGCCGCCCCGAGCCGACCCTCCCGGGCGACTACCCCGCCTACTACGCCGCCGTGGCGAAGGCCCTGCTGGAGGGCGCCCCCAACCCGGTGACGGCGCGCGAGGCGGCCGCCGCCCTGGACGTGCTGGAAGCCGCCCGCCGTTCGGCGCGCGAGAAGGTGACGGTGACCCTGTGACCGCCAGGAACAACCCGCACGGCCAGGAGCTCGGGCCGAGGTTCCACCCGGAGCTGACCCCGAGCCTGGAGGAACTGGAGAAGCAGGAACGCCGCCTGGTGTTCCGCCGGTTCACCCACGACGACGCCTGGGCGCTCGGCTCGCTGCTGGTCGAGATGGCCCGGGAACGGCAGGCCCCGGTCGCCGTGGACATCCACCGGGCCGGACAGCAGCTCTTCCACGCCGCGCTGCCCGGCTCGACCCCGGACAACGACGCCTGGATCGCCCGCAAGCGCCGGGTGGTCGAGCGGTACGGCTCCGCCTCCTACCTGGTCGGCGCCCGCTTCCGCGCCAAGGGCACGACCTTCGAGGAGTCCTCCCGCCTCGACCCGGACACCTACGCGGCCCACGGCGGCTCCTTCCCGATCACCGTCGAGGACGTGGGCGTGATCGGGGCGGTGACGGTGTCCGGCCTGCCGCAGCTCGAGGACCACCGGCTCGTGGTGGAGGCGCTGGAGCGGTTCCTCGACCTCTAGGGGTCGTCCGCCCAGTCCGGCGGAATCAACCCCGGCTCCCTCCGGTTGGCACCTGCCGTACGCAGGACCTGGCGCCCACCGGAGGGAACGGACAGATGAGCACGCCCGTCAAGGAAGCGGTCGGCCGGTACGGCGTCTGGAGCGTGGGCCTGCGCTCGGAGGACCCGCAGCGGCGCGGGGAACTCACCGAGGCCGCCGCCGAACTGGAGGAACTCGGCTTCGGCGCGCTCTGGCTGGGCGGCAACTCCTCCGCGGCCAACGCCGCCCCGCTCCTCGAGGCGACCTCCCGGGTCGTCGTCGGCACCAGCATCCAGAGCATCTGGCAGCACGAACCGGCCGCCGCCGCCCGGGCCTTCGCGGACCTGGAGTCCGCGCACCCCGGCCGGTTCCTGCTCGGCCTCGGCGTCAGCCACGCCCAGCGGGTGGAGCAGTACGCCCGCCCCTACACGGCCCTGGTCGCTCACCTCGACGCACTGGACGCCGCCGGGATGCCGGCGGACCGGCGCCTCCTGGCCGCGCTCGGCCCCAGGTCGCTGCGCCTGGCCCGCGACCGGGCGGCGGGCTCGATCCCGTACCTGGTCACTCCCGAACACACCGCGCACGCCCGGGAGATCCTGGGCGACGGTCCGCTGCTCGCCCCGGAGCTGGGCGTGATCCCGGAGCGGGACCCGGACCGCGCCCGCGCGCTGGCGCGCGCGTTTCTGGAGCTCTACCTGCCGCTGCCGAACTACACCGACAACTTCCTGCGGCACGGCTTCACCGAGGACGACCTGCGCGACGGTGGCAGCGACCGTCTGGTGGACGCCCTGTTCGCCTGGGGAGACGCCACGGCGATCCGCACGAGGATCGACGCCTTCTTCGAGGCGGGCGCGGACCACGTGGCCCTCCAGGTCCTGACCGGCGAGCCCCGCGACGCCCTGCCGAGGAAGGCGTGGCGGCACCTGGCTTCGACACTGGCGTGAGCGGAGCGCCCTGAGGGGCGCGGGGAACTGCGCGACCAGCCACCGACTGCCCGCAGCCGGAAAACGGACCGGAGTTCCCCGCTCCTCCCGGCGAAGCCCTACGCGTCCTTGACCTCCTGCCGCTGCCGTCCGAGCCCCTCGACCTCCAGCTCCACGACGTCCCCGGCCCGCAGGTAGGGCTTCGGCTCGGGCTGCCCCATGGCCACGCCCGCCGGGGTCCCGGTGTTGATGACGTCTCCCGGGTAGAGGGTCATGAACCGGCTGACGTACCGCACGACCTCCCCGACCGGGAAGATCTGCTCGGCGGTCGTCCCGTCCTGTTTCAGCTCCCCGTTGACCCACAGTCTCAGCGACAGCGCCTGCGGATCGGGCACCTCGTCCGCGGTCACCAGCCAGGGCCCCAGGGGATTGAACGTCTCGCAGTTCTTGCCCTTGTCCCAGGTGCCGCCCCGCTCGATCTGGAACTCCCGCTCGGACACGTCGTGCGCCACCGCGTATCCGGCGACATGCGCCAGCCCTTCCGCCGCCGACTCCAGATACCTGGCCGTACGCCCGATGACGACGGCCAGTTCGACCTCCCAGTCGGTCTTGCGGGAGCCCCGGGGCACGAGCACGGTGTCGTCGGGGCCGATGACCGTGTCCGGTGCCTTCATGAACACGACGGGCTCGGCGGGCGGTTCGGCCCCGGTCTCGCGGGCGTGGTCGTGGTAGTTCAGCCCGATGCACACGATCTTGCCGATCCGCCCCAGCGGCGGCCCGATCCGCAGCCCGGCCGCATCCAGGGCGGGCAGCGTGCCGGCGTCGGCGGCCGCCCGGACCCGGGCGAGCGCCTCCTCGTCGGCGAGCAGCGCGCCGTCGACGTCCGGGACGACACCCGACAGGTCCCGCAGGATCCCGTCGGTGTCGAGCAGCGCGGGCCGCTCCGCCCCGGCCGTACCGACTCGCAGCAGCTTCATGATCAGTCTCCCTCGATCGCGGGCGCCCGTCCGACGCGCGCGACCCGGATGCGGCGGGGAGCCATCGGCAGGGCTGGTCGATCCTCCAAGGTCGGGGTGCAGTCCGCAATACCCCGTTCACGTACTGGACCCCGCCCCGGTGGGTCAGCGGTACAGCGCGGCCCGCTCCATGACACTCCACGTCGTGCTGGTGACGACGTACAGCGCGGCGGCCAGCGGCACCACGGCCACGGTGACCAGCGTGAAGAACGACATGAACGGCATGACCCTGGCCACCGCCCCCGCCCCGGGCACCTGTTCGGCGTCCCCGGAGGGCAGCACCGGGTGGGCGGCCATCATGCGCTTGCTGAGCCGGTAGCTGAACACGGCGACGCACGCCACCACGGCGAACAGCCCCGCGTACACCAGCCCCGCCCCGCCGAACAGCCCGCCCTGGAGCGCATCGGCCCACCGCCCGCCGAGCGGCGCGGCGAGCAGCCGGTGACCGAGCAGCCCGTTGGCCTCGCCGCCGATCGTGTCGCTGGAGAACAGGTGGTAGAGCAGGAAGAAGGCGGGGACCTGCAACAGCCCGGGCAGGCAGCCGGCCAGCGGCGACACCTTCTCCTCGGCGTGCAGGTCGAGCACGGCCCGCCGCAGCTTCTCGGGATCCCCGGCGTGCCTCCCGCGCAGCTCGGCGATCCGCGGCTGCAGCGCCGTCCGCGCCTTCTGGCCCCGCGCGGCGGCCCGGGACAGGGGATGGACGAGGAGCCGTACGAGCGCGGTGAACAGGACGATCGCGGCGGCGGCCGCGGAGGCGCCGAACAGCGGCTGGAGCAGGTCGGCGAGCTGCTCGACCAGGTGAGCGAAGACGGACATGGGTGAGCCCTCCGGGGGTCTCGTCGTGCCGGAATCAGGACAGGCGGCATGACGACCCGCGCGGGGTCACCTACACGGAGACACCCCTACGCGACGGTCGCCCGGAGGGCGTGACCGGGAGCCCGGGGCCGGGTGCGTCCCCGGGCGTCGGGATCGCGCTGGGGCAGGAAGGCCGTACGGCGGTCGCGGTCGCGGATGGCCGTGCGCACCCGGGTGCGCGGCACGGCGGGCGCGCAGCGCGAGGCGACGACGGAGCAGACGGCGAGGGCGGCCGAGGCGGCGGCGGTCGCGGCGAGGGCGACGGTGGCGAAGAGGCTGCCGGTGTCGAGCAGCAGCACCGAGGCGACGAGGAGGAACAGCGCGAGGACGGGACGCAGTGCGGACCTGGTGCGGTTCACCGACTGCCCCTCCTCTCGTACGCGCGTATCCCTGCTGACGTTATACAGGATCGCCCTCCCGGCCGGACCGGTGCGGAGCGCGGGTGCACGGCCGGGAGCCGTCCGTCCGCCATCGGGTCCGGCCTGCGCATCTCTCACGCTTGTCACCTCCCGGCAGTACGGTGTCCCCCATGCGCCCCGACACGCCTGCCGAAAACGTCGACCACACCGCCGAGGCGGCACGCCTGGAGCGGACCGCCGGCCTGTACCCCGAAGACGCCGAGGCCCTGCTGCTGCGGGCGGCGGCCCATCTCGAACTGTCCGGCGACCGCCCCAGCGCCACCAAGCTCTACGACCGCCTCCTGGCCTCCCCCGGCGGCCTGGACGACCCGCACCTGGTCCGCGCCCTCAAGGCCTCCAACCTCTGGGAGTACGGCCACGAGGCCGAGGCCCGGGCGATCATCGAGGGCGTCCGCGCCTCGGCGCCCCAGGACCCGGCCCCCTGGGTCATCGTCGCGGAGGCCCTGGAGAACCACGACGAGCTGGAAGCAGCGCACGAGACCTTCACGGAGGCGGTGCGCCACCTTCTGACGGACGTGGCGCACCCCGCGCAGCCGACCCACCCGCTGCTCTTCGGCCGCCACCGGGTCCGCCGCATGCTGGGCCGCTCCCACGACGAGTGGGACGCCCTGGCGGACTCGGTGCACTCCCTGCCGGTCTCCCTGGACGAACTGCACGACCCCAAGCGCGTCTGGTCCCTCGGCTCGGAGAACCCGGCGGAACTGGAGGCGGAGATCCTCCGCCTGCGAGCGGAACTGGGCGCGTACCGCGCGGCGCTGTCCCGCCCGTTCCCGGTGGCGATCCTGCACTGGCCGGCGCCGGAACTGACGGAACTCCTGGAGGCGTACCCGGCGTTGGCCGAGGAGTACCCGTCCCAGGAGGAGCACCTGGCCTCGATAGAGCGCGCCCTGCGCGAACTGTCCGCCTCCGGCACCCCGAACCTGGGCATCGTCACGGGCACGGTCCCCTCCTACGAGGCCTTCGCGGCCTCGGAGGGCAGCTCCCCGACGGACCCGACGCTCCTTCCCCAGTACGCGACGACCTTGGCGGCACGGGGGCGGGCGGTGGCTTGGCCACCGCAGCAGGGGGCGGGGTGCTGGTGTGGGTCGGGCGAGGCGTACGCCCGCTGCCACGGCAACACCGCCTGAGATCCCACTGCCCTCGTCCAGGCGGACCACCGGCAGGTCACCGCTGAGCCGACCCGGCGTGCGCGGAAACGCTGACGCGCCCGTCACGCCGGGCACCTGCGCAGCACACTGCGGCGCTCCCCACCGTGGCCCCCGCTTCCCCGGGCCGCCCGCTCGCCTCTCTCCCGTGCTGGAGCGGCCCGGGTCAAGGGTGGCCCGCAGGGCCATCGGCGCAGCCGACGCGGAACGCAGCGCAGCGGAGTGAAGCGCCCTTGAGGCGGGGCGCGGAAGCGCGACACTGGGCATGGATGCGGGCGGCCCGACAGCCGAGGACGATCAGCTTGCGGTGAAGGCCCTTCGGATGTCAGCGGCTACTGCTAGAACTGATCGCATCGCCAAGAGTGATCGGGGGCGGATCAGCCGGCGACCGAAAGCAGCGATCATCGACCGTGACGACATGCATGCGTGAGGCTCGACAGTGAACAGCATGACGCCTTCGTCTCCCGGCATCTCGGCCCGCATGAGCAGACAGGCGAGCAAGGACACCGCTGTCGAGTTGGCCGTGCGGAGGCTGCTGCACGCTGCCGGCCTGCGTTACCGCGTGGAATACCCGGTGCCAGGTCTGCCGCGACGCCGTATCGACGTGGCGTTCCCGCGAGCGAAGGTGGCCGTCCTCATCGACGGGTGCTTCTGGCACGGCTGCCCTCAGCACGCCACCCACCCGAAGGCCAACGCGGACTGGTGGCGGACCAAGCTCGAACGGAACATGGCCCGGGACAAGGAGACGACGGAGCATCTGATCGCAGCAGGGTGGGCTGTGCTGCGGTTCTGGGAGCACGAGGCCCCCGAGGATGTGGCGGTACGAGTCGCAGCAGCGGTGCACGAACGTCGGTCGGTACTGAACAGGGGGAAAGAAGAGTGAGCGGCCTCACTTTCGTGGATGTGTGCTCCGGGGCGGGCGGGCTTGCCCTCGGTCTTGAGCGGGCGGGGTTCGAACCGCGTCTCCTGTTGGACGACGACGATTCCTCCGTCGCGACTCTGCGGGCCAACCGGCCACAGTGGAACGTGCTGCACACCAATCTGCTGGACTTCGACCCGGCCGAGCACCCGGTGAGCCACGACGTGGACCTCCTGGCGGCGGGCCTGCCGCGGGTGAAGTCGAGTGCGACCGTCGGACGGGCCGATTCGGACATGGAGGAGCGGCTGTTGGAAGCCGCCGTCTATCTCGTCCATGCGATCAGGCCTCGGGCAGTGCTCATCGAGAACGTCCCCGGCCTCGCCCACGCGGACGAGTACCAGCCGTTCCGCGACTTCGCCCGGGCTGAACTCGCCCACTTAGGGTATGAATTCAGCTGGTTCGTCATGAATGCTGTCGATTTCGGGGTGCCGCAGAGTCGTAAGCAGGGCGTGCTGGTCGCCGTGGAGCGGAACCGCGCCCAGGCGTTCCGACCGCCGACGCCCACCGTGCTGGAGCCGACGACGGTCGGCGCCGCCCTCGGCCCGTCCATGGCCGCTCGCGGCTGGCAGGACGCCATCCGCTGGGCCGCACAGGCCGACCAGCCGGCTCCCACACTGGTCGGAGGGTCGAAGAACCGGGGCGGTGCCGACCTGGGCCCGACCGGAGCCAAGAACAAGTGGGCGACCATGGGCGTCAACGCGCACTCGCTGGGTGACACGGTTCCCGGCCCGGAGTTCGTCTGGAACCCCGAACTCGGCAGGGACAACATGGTGAAGATCACGGTCGAACAGGCGGCCCTGCTGCAGGCGTTTCCCGAGTGGTGGCAAATCACCGGGCTCAAGACCGCCCGCTACCGCCAGATCGGACATGCCACCCCGCCGCCCGTCGCAGAGGCCTTGGGACGGGCCTTCGCGGAAGCACTCGACGGCGAGCCGGCAGTCCCCTCGGCCGGCTAGACTTCCGCCACATGACCAGCACGGCGCCACACCAGTCCGTCCTCGACAAGCCATTTGTCCTGGATCTCTTCGCGGGTCCTGGAGGGCTGGACGTCGCCGGGCACGCACTCGACATCCCGAGCCTCGGCATCGAGTGGGACAGGAGCGCGTGCCTGACGAGATACGCGGCGGGGCTGGACACCCTCCACGCGGACGTGAGCGCGGTACGCAGGGATGCCTTCGAGTCGCTCCCGCCGGAGGTCAACGTGCTCGCCGGTGGCCCCCCGTGCCAGACGTACTCGGTGGCCGGCAAGGGCGCCGGTCGTAAGGCCTTGGAAGAGGTCAAGGAATACATCGAGCGCCTGATGGCCGGGCACTCCGACGAAGCGATCGACAAGAGCTTGAAGAAGCTCAGCGATCCGCGCACCGCGATGGTCCTGGAGCCCCTCAGGTACGCAATCCAGGCCACCAGGAGCCCCAACAGGCAGAAGCGCCCCTACGACGTCATCGTCCTGGAACAGGTCCCCGCCGTCGAGGCGCTCTGGAACCACTACGCCAAGGTGTTGGAGCAGACCGGCCTCCCCGACGGCACCAAGTACAAGGTCGTCGTCGACGTCCTCGACACCGAGACCTACGGGGTACCGCAGACACGATCCCGGGCAGTGCTGATCGCTCGTCGCGAAGGACTCGGTCAGCCGTCGCTTCCCGCGCCGACGCACCGCGCGTACGAGGCGAAGGAATGGAATCGCAGGGCCGAACTGTCGGCGAGCGGAATCCACCAACCCACACTCGACGACAAGGACACCGACGAAGAGGCCGAGAAGTCCCGGGCAACCGACGACAGTGCCCTGAGGCCTTGGAAGTCGATGGGGGAGGTGCTCGCCCGTCCGGTGGGCACGCACCCGGGTCGGCGCACTCCCTTCCTGGTCCGCTCGAACTACGGCAGCTCCGGTGTTCCGGGGCGGCGCGGGGTGCGGACCGATCTGCAGCCCGCCGCCACCGTGACCGGTCGCATCTCCCGCTTCGTGGTCTTCGAGCACCTGGACGAGCAGGTCGTGCGCGAGGGCGCGCGATTCAGCATGAACGAGGCGGGCATGCTGCAGAGTTTCCCGCCGGACTATCCCTGGTCCGGTACGGCACAGGCCCAGCAGGTGGGCAACGCCGTGCCGCCCGTGTTCGGCGCCCACCTGCTGAGCGCCGCGCTCGGTCTTCCCGTTCCGAACCCGGATGTCCTCAGAAAGCCGTGGGTACCGGCCACGGAGGAACAGCGGGCCAAGCTGCGCAGCCACGGCTGCGGAGCCGCGGACACCTGTACCGCCAGGTGCCCGCGTCCCGAAGATCAGGCTCCGGCCCGCTCCGCCGCACATCCCCGGACCGATACGTCGAAGAAGCAGTCGGCGGAGCCGGAAGCGCGACGGGTCAGTCGACGCCCTTCCTACCCCTGACCGGCGCTGTCTCGAACAGCTCCGTGAAGTACTTGGTGAGCGCGGCCACAGAGTCCTCCGGAACGGGGTCCTCGTCGGGCCCCTCCGGGAGGTTGTGCCGCCCCACCGGCAGCGCCGATCCCGCCTCGGCGATCCAGTCCCGTAGACGAGTCGGGTCCTTGGGCGCGTCCGGGGCCAGGACGTCGTAGATCAGCGTCGCTCCTGCCGCGTTGATCGCGACACTGAGTCCGTTGACCTCTCGCCCGCCGGTGACTTGTCCGTTCTGCAGGAGACGGACCAGGGCCTGAGCGGTGGGGCGGTGATCGACCAGGCCGCCCCTCAGAACTGTGTGGATGAGGTCCTGGTTCCCGCAGGCGACCTCGACGGGCGCGTAGTCCGGCCCGTTCCGAAAGAGCTCGGCCGCCCACCAAAGACGGGAGAAGCACTGGCGGTCCGCGGGACCCCGGAAGCGCTCCGGGGCGATTCGCCTCTCCGGCCTTTTCGCTGTCGGCTCCGACAAGTGACGCCAGGCGACGTAGTCGGGAGCCACCGCCAGGGCGATGTGGTTCCACAGCCTCTTGTCCGCCGCCTCCCGCCGTGTCAGGCGCAACGTGGCGTGAAGCCGCGGAGCGAGCCACGCGTCAGCTCTGGTCCGGTCCTCCCGGAACTCGAACATGGCGTCTTCCACCAGGCTTCGGATCGGCTCGACCGACCATCTGGCGTCGTCGTCGGGAAGCGACTCGACGACCTTGGCGAGATCGATACCGCCGTGCACCTGTTCGCCTTTGAGCAACTCCTCGGTGAGGAACGGATCGACGGCCGAGGCGGAGAGCAGCCCGAGCCGCTCCGGTACGTGGTTCGGTTGCTTGATCACGTCTCGCTCTCCCGGTTCATCTGTTCCAGACTGCGGATGGCGTAGGCGAGCGCCTTGCCGGCATCGGCACGACGGGCCGCCGCGTAATGGATACGGGTCTGCAGCTCCACCCAGCCCGAGTCGCCCGTTCGCCTGCGATGGACCTGTCGTAGGGCCTCTTCGACGTGCACGCCGGGGACGACGTCCGGGAGCATCTCCCGCAGTACCTCGCCCTGCCAGTCGTCCGGGAAGACCGGTCCACCACCCGCTTCCACCTCCAGCTCGCCGATGGCACCGTGGAAGACCGCAGTCCAGACATCGGTGGCCATCTGAGCGACGAGGAGGTCACGCACCTTGCCCTCCACGCCGGAGCCGCTGCTGCCCAACAGCGCGATGATCCCGTCCACGTCGGTGTTCACGAACACCGTCGGGACTCTGGCGGAGACGTCCACGATCCAGGGCACGTCGGCATAGGGGTGCAGCCACTCCCTGGAACTCTTGCTGAACGAGGCTTTCTGTACATCCAGTTGGAGGCCACGTACCGGCTCGTCGGAGACCGTGTCGACGAGCCAGCTCCGATCGGTCTCGGCGATCGACCGGCCCTCCACTCCGTCAACCGTCCCGACGGCGTGCACGGCCAGGGAGGCGCGACCCAGGTGATCGTCACGCAGCACCTCCAGCGAACCCGACCAGTCCCGACCGTCCTCGGAGTCACGAGTGAGAGCGGTGGAGGTGCGCACATTCGTCTCGCCGTCCGTCAACACGGCGAGAACGCACAGGTCCGACCACGCAGCGTCCGGCGCGTTCGCACCTGGTGGCAGTGTCGCCGAGAGACCGATTGTGGCACTCACCCAGTCGGTGTGACCCGCGATGCCCAGCGCCACGGCTTGTTGCTGGGTCGAGTAAGCAGTGGTCTCCAACTGGTCCCTGGTGCCGTCGGAGAGCTTGAGGGAGACCGAGGTCACCCTGAGTGTGACCGGTCGGTTGAGTCGCTTGTACGGGTAGATCTTCACCGTCACTCCCCCTTGCCGGCACGGAGTTCCACCACGAGGCGGGTGAGTGTGGTCCTGACGGGGTGGCTGGTGACGTCGGTGGAACCGCGGAATTTCGCGCGACGCACGCCTGGTGTGAAGCGCAAGGTTCCGTTCTCCACCTCACATCCCTCGACGGCCGCGAGTTCCGCCCAGTCCAGCTTCGGGCGGCCGCCGGAGCGTACGTCCATCTGGGCGACCGGAACCATCGGCACGATTTCGTCGCCACGCGGAATGCTCACTTCCGCTGTGATCTGCCACTCTCCACCGTCGCCGATGGCCGCGTCGAGCCCGTCCAGGACCGGGACCACGGGCCCGGAGGGCGCCTTGGCCTTGGGCCTCGACTTCACGGTCAATGCCTTGCGCAGCGCCTCACCACCCTCGCGGCTGCCGCGCTTGGGCCGTGCGACGAGTTCCCTCACCGCTGTGTTGACCTCGGTGGTCAACGCGTTGATCCGTCTGTACGCGGAGGGTGACCAGCGCAGGGTCAACTCCTCCGTCTGTCCCCAGCGGTCGTGCTCGGGCGGTTCCGCCGCCCGCAGGAACTCCTCCGCCTCCTTGGCGAAGGGGGCCGATTCTCCGGCAGCCTCCCCCATCAGAAGTACGGCCTGGAAAGGGTTGGTCCCGATCGGCAGGTTCGGAACACCCGCCCTTTTCACGGTCATGCGGTTGCCACGCAGCGAGTGCACCTGGTTCTTGGGGGTGTCCTTGTCGTTGTCGGCGTCCGTCACCAACAGGACGGCCTGGTGCGTGCCGAGGGACCCGTGCGCTCCTCCGGAGAGCGGCAGCTTCAGCGGCACGCTCCGCGCGGCCACCTGCCCGGCCTCGGTGAGCCGATCCACGGTGGTTCCCTCGTAGTGCGCCCGCAACGCACGGGTTCGAGACGGTTGCTCGGCAGACGGGTCCACCTGCTCCTCCGCCACGACGACATCACCGTTGCGCAGGGTACGGACCGACACCTCCAGGAGCGGAAGCTTGTTGCCTCCTCCGGTCATCGCCGCCCAGAAGTCACGTCCCAGCGCCGTGACCAGACGACGGTGCATCTTGCGGATGTCGCGAGTGTCCCCGCCGTCCTCGTCCAGGTTCTCTTCGTCGGCGTCGGACGAATCGTCCTCGAGGCTGGCCACGTCGTGCGCGCCGACGATGAGGAAGGACGTACCGGGTTCGTCGCTGTCCCGGGTCAGGTGCAGACGAGCCACGGTCTCCTCGTCCGCCCACCAGGAGCGGGCGACCATGGCGCCGGGCGAGTCGGGATCCGGGCGCCCGAACCAGGCGGGTCCCGCGTAGGGCTCACCATCGACCTCACGCCACGGCAGTTCGAGACGGCCGATGACCCGTCGCTCGGTACGCCCTTCGTGGGGCTCGGACAGAGTGGAGTTGATGAGTACGAGGCCGAGCGCGCTGGTGGCCCACAACGTGGCCTTGCCCAGGCCGTACGAACCGCCCGCGCCATGACCGGACTTGAGACTCTCCAACTGGCGCCTGACCACGGCCGCGAACTTGCCGTCCGCGTAGTCGTCTCCGATCAGCCCCGAAGCGTTGTAGTCGTCGACCCGGAGCAGGACCAAGCGGCCCTTCTCGTACATGTCACGGACTCCGGCGTCCACGACCCGGCCGACCTTCTGGTTCCCGGCGATCTCCGAGACGGCGGAATAGTGCGGGAAGAGGTCGTTCCAGAGAATCGCCTCGCGGAAGGCCTCCAGTGCCTCACCGGTCAGCTCGTGCAGGGTGTAACGGACGCGGACCGGGCGACCGTTCTCCGTCTGTCGCTCGTCGAGGCTGTTCTGGCAGGTCTCGCGTGCGAGCACCTGAACGTCGGCATCGAACGCGAAGGCCGCGGCATTGCCCAGGTCACGGCCACCGTCGGGATAGCCGGGTCGGTGGTACCAGGTGACCGGCAGGCCGGCTTGGGTGTCGGTGGTGCGGGTGTGCACTGTGCCGAGGTCCGTGCCGAGCGCCTTGGCGATGTCCGACATGACCGTCGGGCGCGGAGTCGATCTGCCGGTGATCCATGCGGAGACGGCAGCTCTTGTCAGCTTCAACTCCTCGGCCAGTTCGGCCTGTGTCTTGCCCGCGAGTTTGAGCTGCCGAGCCAGCCATGGCCCGAACTCCTCACTTGTCTCCACGCGCCACCTGCTCTTCCTCGAGTGTCCCAAGGAGAGGCTAATTTGACGAGACGGAGCTCGTCAACCAAAAGTTAACTACCCTGGATCACCTCAGGGTCATCAGATCAATGCCCGAACTGTCCGAATATGCGCACATTGCCCGGGTGCGCCTGCCCCAAAGAACGGAACGACCAACTCCCTTTAAGGGAACGGAAGTTCGGGGTTGCACATTCGAGTGACCCCCGATAACTTCGGCGACGGTGGAGAATCCACCTCGCTCGAAGGACTGAAACGGGGTTTCGGGCGGCCGTGGAACCCGTATGCCAAGAACCAGCGTCATAAGGGGATCGAAAGCCTCCACAGAGGGGCCATCCCCTCGCCCGGAAGCAGTTCTTCAAAAGTGCTGGCGAGGGGAAACGTTCAACCGCTAGCGTCATTCTCGGGGGAGAAGCCATCCCTCGAGATGCAACTCGTTCCACGGGGACGTGTACCCAAATACACCCCTGTAGGACCATCAGGACACGACCTATCAGGGGTGTAGCACTCAATGGACGAGCAGGATTGTGGCGACTTCCTGGTTTCGAGCCGGGAATTAGCCTCGTTCGAGGCGACGATCAAGACGGCAAGAAGCAAGGTCGAGGTGGCGAGAGTTCTCCAGACGCACGACCTGTCCGAGGACGACTTCACCCGCAGCTTCCCTTACCTGGCCAAGGTGGTTCGAGACCTGCCGGACATCGACGCTCCATAGGCCTGACCACAGCACACCGTATGAATCACGGGCCGGCCACTTCGTCGAATCCGGAAGCCGGCCCGTCATTCACGATCCAGCCCGGCCATCGCTACCTCAGGAGCGCAGAAGCAATGCCGTCTTCGACCTCTCCCGTGATCCAAACAGTTCTCGAACAGTCCTCCCGCGTCCTGCAGACCTACGCCGTGGATCCCGGGCTTGTGGCCGAACATGCCAACGGCGAGCGCCGCATCACCAAGGGTGGATATGGCGACCGTCAGCTTTTCGAACTCGTCCAGAATGCCGCCGACGAAATCGCCGACCAGCCCGGCGGTCGCATCCATGTCGTCCTCACGGAAAATCACCTGTACTGCGCGAACGAGGGGAATCCGGTCACCGCAGAAGGTGCCGAGACGATCCTCCGAATGAGCATGTCGAAGAAGCGCGGAGGCCAGATCGGTCGATTCGGTGTCGGCGTCAAATCGGTGCTCGTGGTGACGGACGCTCCTGAATTCTTCAGCCGTACGGGAAGCTTCGGATTCGACCGCGCCTGGTCGTACGAGCAGATCAAGGCCGTTCCCGGCGTGGCGGCACGCTACGGCCCGGAGTTCGACGCCCCTGTGCTGCGCATGGCCCGTCCTCTCGACCTTCAGGCCGAGCGCGCGTCCGACCCCGTCCTGAACGAGTTGCTGACCTGGGCGACCACTGTTGTACGACTCCCCTTGCTTCCGAAGGCCGATGATCGGCTGGGCCGGGACATGCACGGAGGCCGCGCCAAGGACCATGGCGAGCCCCGTGAAGAGTTCCCGTTGGGCTTTCAGCTCTTCTCCCCGCATGTCGCAAAGGTCGTGCTGGAGGACCGCCGGCCCCGGCCCGTGGCCCGACGCATACTCAGCGCCCAGCAGTCCGGCGACCTGCACACCGTGGCCGAGGAACGGACCGGAAGGGCCGTCGCCACCGAGCGGTGGCGGGTGTTCACGACCTCCCACGAACCCGGCCCCGCAGCCCGCGACGACGCCGGAGAACTGCACGACCGCGTCTCTCTCGAACTCGCCTGGGGCGTGCCCTCTCTGGAGAAGGACGCGGAGAGCGGTCTGCACATCAGCCCTCGGTCCCGTGGTCGTGGCAAGTTCTGGTCCTTCTTCCCCACCAAGTACGAGATGTCCCTGAGCGGCATCCTCAACGGAGCTTGGAAGACCAATGAGGACCGTCAGAACCTGCTCGATTCATCCCCGTTCAACCAGGAGATGATCAGGGTCTCGGCGCAGTTGGTGGTCAGCGCCCTGCCGGCCCTGTCCCCCGCCGAGGATCCGGCCGCCTACCTCCCCCTGCTTCCCGGACGCGTCAAGGAAGCGATCAGTTGGGCCGACGAGTACCTGACCCGAGAGATCTGGTCTCGTACAGCGGAGAGCCCTTCCCTGCCCGACCAGGACGGCGTCCTGCGCGTCCCGACGGAGCTGCGGATCCATCCTCGCCTCGACCGAGACCTGAAGAGGCTCTCCGGTTGGCTCCGCATGTGGCACGAATGCCCTGGTCGTCCCACCGACTGGCTGCACCCGAGCGTCGAGGCCGACTCCCTGCGCTCGGGAAAGGTCGAGCACGTTCTCGCGGCGGCCGGGCACGGACGGACCGATGTCCGTGAATGGCTGGAGGCGCTGGTCGAGAGCGGCAGCCCCGAGGCGTCGGCCGTGGCCATCCGCATCCTTGCGGACATGATCGAGGTCCGTTCCCCGTACGCCGACGAGGCGCGCAGGGCCCGTGTCGTACTGACGGAGGAGCACGGCCTCGTCGCCCCGGTCCACGGCAAGGTGTTCCGCCGGGCCGACCAGGGCGGACTGCGCGAGTCGCTGGTGTACGTCGTCGACCGGCTCGCCCAGGACCCGTCGCTGATGCACGCGCTCAACGTCCTGGGCATCCGGGAGGCCGATGTCGAGGGCCGGTTCTTCAGCGTTCTCGACCAGGGCTTCGACCACTACAGCGAGTCGGACTGGCAGCGGTTCTGGGAACTGTTCCGTCAGGCCGGGGCACATCGCGTGGCCCACAAGCTGTTGGAGCGGGTGCCCACGCCACGCTCGACGCTCCGCGTGCGGACCGCGGACGGACGGTTCCGGCCCATCGAGGACTGCATGCTGCCGGGTGTCGTGGTCGACGCGAAGCGTGATCCGAGCGTCGCCGTCGACATGGCGTTCCACTCCGACGACACTCCCTTCTTCTCACAGATCGGGCTGCGGGAACGACCGTCCGGCGGGGTGCAGCCCCGGGCGGACGAGGACTGGTTCGAGGAGTACCGCGAAGCCGTTCATGCCGCCTACTTGCGCAGTCTGGACACCCGCGCCCCGCGCCCGGCACTCAACCGGATGAAGGTCGAAGGTGCCGCGATCGGTGGCCCGCTCCATCTCTTCCGCGCCCTTTCCGAGGAGTCGCGCGCGGCCTTTCTGAAAGTGCTGCCCGACGACGCCGTGGTGGACAACTGGACGCGCCAGATCGGCGCGCAGACCAGCACACGCCAGGCCGTGGCCTCGCCGATCCGGTGGATGGTGCGAAAGTACGGCACGGTCTCCACCTCCCAGGGGATCAAGCCCCTCAGGGAGGCCGTCGGCCCACAACTCGCCGCCTACCGCGACGTGCTGCCGGTCGCCGACATCACCCCCGAGAAGGCCCGCAAGCTTCGCCTTCCGACCACCGTCGACGAGGTTCCCGCCGATCGTTGGGACGCGCTCCTCGACGAGGTGTCGCGCAGCGAGGACGACTCGTTCGTCGGCGCGACCTACGTGATGCTGACCCGCTTCGGTGCCGACTTCCCGGAGGACTCCCTGACCCGCTGCCGGGTCGGCGACACCTGGGACACCCGTCCCGACGACGAGATCACCCTTGCTGTCGGTGCGGCCGAGTACCGGGCGCTTCGCGCAGAGCAGCTACCTGCGCTGCTCGTCCAGACCGTCGACGATGCGGAACTGATGGTCGAAAAGTGGGGCATGCTCCGCTACGCCGACGTGATCAGCCGAGAGACCCGTGAAGTGCCGGAGGGCGATCCCGTTCCTCTGGTCGAGCTTTTTCCCGCTCTGCGCCAGCGTCTGAACAGCGGGAACCGGAACGCCATGGTGCAACGGTGCACCGAGCTGGAGGAGGTCGTTCGCAGCCCCAAGGGCACGAAGCCCTCAGTTCTGGACGCCGTTCGTCAGGACGGCATCGTCAAGGTCCGGGTGCCCTTGGAGCGGGAACCGATGTTGCGGTTGATCGACCGCGAACTCGGCCTCGGTCTGGGTGCCGCCGGTTGCCGTGCGGTGCTGGAGCACCAGGACCGCATGGCTCGGGACAGTGAACTGAAGGCGGCGCAGAAGGCGGTCCGCGAGGCCGAGGACGTCGTGTCCAAGATCGAGCTGCTGATCGGTGCGGACGCGCTCCGGAGCGGCCTGCCCGAGGGGCTGATGGAGGCCGAGTTGCAGTCTGCAGACGGCGCGGAGCCCTCCGGGCGGCGCATCGCGCAGATGGCGTTCAACGCGCACGGGGACGGGGTGCTCCAGCAGCATGCTCGGGACATCCAGGCCCGCTTCCCCAACGCGCCTGTCTCCTACGGTGGGTCGTCGGCGGCCATCGCGTTCGTCACGGAACTGAAACTGCCTGTCGCGTTCGCCGGTTCGAGGACTCCGTCGCCGCCTCCGTTCGAGACCGTGGAGGGTCCTCGAGACTTTCCGAGCCTCCACGACTACCAGGAGGACCTGGTCCGGAACATCTCCACCATGCTCGACCGGCTGGCTCCGCAGCGCGGCATGCTCTCCCTGCCCACCGGCGCCGGCAAGACCCGGGTCACCGCCGAAGCGGTCATCCGCTGGGTGAAG
Organism: Streptomyces sp. NPDC026246; assembly: GCF_055567995.1. NCBI lineage: Bacteria > Bacillati > Actinomycetota > Actinomycetes > Kitasatosporales > Streptomycetaceae > Streptomyces > Streptomyces sp. NPDC026246. The sequence continues at coordinate 728,035 of NZ_JBVHPJ010000002.1, forward strand.
CGGGTCGGAGACCTCAAGGGCCCCCTGCTGTGGATCGCGCAGACCGAGGAACTGTGCGAACAGGCTGTACAGAGCTGGAAGTTCGTGTGGTCCAAGGTCGGCGCCGAGCGCCCTCTCACGATCAGCCGACTGTGGAGCAGCAACGAGGTGGGAGACGTCGTCGATCACCCCCACCTGGTGGTCGCCACCGACGCCAAGCTGGAGCGCTGCCTGGGCACCGACCAGTACGCCTGGCTGCGACAGTCCGCGTTGGTGATAGTGGACGAGGCGCACACCGCGATCTCCAAGCGGTACACCGAGATCCTGGGGCGGTTGCAACTCACCCAGTACGAGACCGGTCGCCATCTGCTCGGCTTGACGGCGACTCCGTTCCGCAACACCAACGAGGAGGAGACCCGCCGCTTGGTCAACCGCTTCGGCAACCGCCGACTGGACGAAGGAGTCTTCCCCTCCGGGGACCCCTACCGGGATCTCCAGGAGTGGGGGATGCTCGCTCAGGTCGAGCATCGCACCCTCAGGGGCGGCAAGATCGAGCTGACCCGGGACGAGAGAACGCACGCGGACCGCATGGCGATGCTCTCTCGCTCCGCCGAGCAACGGCTCGCCGAAGACCACGAGCGCAGCCGCCGCATCGTCGACGAGGTCGCCGGCCTGGCGGACGAAGGGCCTACGCTGCTCTTCGCCACCTCCGTGGACCACGCCAAGTATCTGGCGGCCATGCTCAACGATCGTGGCATCCGCTCGGCCGCGGTCGACTCGACCACCAACACGCAGGACCGTCGCACCCGTATCGAGAATTTCCGAAACGGCCGCATTCGTGTGCTCACCAATTACGGTGTTCTCACCCAGGGCTTCGACGCGCCTGCCACCCGCGCCGTGGTCGTGGCCAGGCCGGTCTACAGCACCAACGTGTACCAGCAGATGATCGGTCGCGGCCTGCGCGGACCTCGGAACGGCGGCAAGGCCTGCTGCCTGATCCTCAACGTCAGCGACAACATCGAGAACTTCGACACTCAGCTCGCCTTCACCCAGTTCGAGCACCTCTGGAGCCGTTCGTGACCGACGCCTACCTCGACAGTCCGCCGCTCACCGAGGAGCAGCGGACCGTCGTGGAACAGCCCTGGGACGCCCGCGTCCTTGTGACCGCCGGTGCGGGGGCCGGCAAGACCCACACCCTGGTGCGCCGACTGGACGCGCTGTGCGGGAACTCGGCCTCCGAGGAGGCGCTGGAAGCCTACGAGATCCTGGTGCTGACCTTCTCGCGGGCCGCGGCGCGGGAGCTGCGGGAGCGGATCAGCAGGCACGGCGAGCGAGCCCGCCGGGTGCGGGCTCAGACGTTCGACGCCTGGGCGCTCGGGGTGCTGCGGCAGGCGTACCCGGACGAGGATTGGAGCGCGACCCCCTTTCTGGAACGGATCGAGGCCGCTGCCCGCGCGGTCGAGAAGGGGGCCCTGGAGGCCGGGGACTCCGTGCCCCCGGCGCACGTGGTCATCGACGAGGTGCAGGACCTGATGGGCGACCGCCGGGATCTCGTGGAGACCCTGCTCGACCGCTATCAGGACAGCTGCGGCTTCACCGTGGTCGGTGACGCCGCACAGTCCGTCTACGGCTTCCAGATCACGGACCCCACCGAGCGGGCCGACGAGACAGGCCGCTTCTTCGACTGGCTGCGAGCCTCGTACCCGGACGACCTCGTCGAACTCCGACTGACCGAGAATTTCCGGGCGACCACGCCGGAGGCCGAGATAGCGCTGGCGCACGGGGAGCGCCTGCAGAACCTCACGGACGCGGACGAGGCCGAGACTCTTTACGAAGAGATGCGCGAACTGCTCCTCGATCCGACGAACGGCATGGGAGCCCTGACGGACCCGTTCACCCTGGAGTGGTTGCGGGACTTCCCCGACACCTGCGCGATCCTCACCCGCGACAACCACCAGGCCCTGGTCGTCTCGGAGCTGCTTCACGAGCATGGTGTGGAGCATCGGTTGAGACGGCCTCTGGAGGACCGCCCCACTCCTTACTGGGTGGCCGAGTTGTTGCGTCGTACGGAGTCCGCGACGCTTTCCGAAGAGCGGTTCCGGTCGTTGCTGGCGGAGATGACCCTGCCGTACGAGTCGGCCCCCGAAACGGTGTGGACCGTGCTGCGCCGGGCGGCGCGAGGCCCGGGGCGAGGTGTACTCGACCTGGATCGGCTGCGTCGCCTGATCGCCGACGGTCGCTTCCCGGACGAGCTGGCCGATCCGGAGACAGCGCGCGTCGTGATCTCGACGGTGCACCGGGCCAAGGGCCTGGAGTTCGACCGGGTGATCGTCCTGGCTCCGCCGACCGTGGCGGAGTTGCGCCGGCGATACAAGGAAGAGCTGGACCTTCCGGCCGAAGCACGTGCCCTGTACGTGGCCCTGACCCGCGCCCGTCAGGACCTGTACCACTTGGACCCGCCGAAGCTGCCGATCATCAGGCGCGCCGGTGGCGGGAAGAACGGCCGCAGGTTCCTGGGGGGTTGGAAGGCGTACGACCGGTACGGGATCGTCGGCGAGCCCGGAGACGTGTGCGCGGACGCCCCTCCCGGCCACGATGCCGGCGCGACCCAGGCCTACCTCCTGGAGCACGTCGCCCCGGGCGACGAGATCCTGCTTCGCAAACTTCACGACCTGCCGCCTGGTGAGTGGCAGAGCCCGCCGTACGTTCTGTTGCACGACGGGCGGGAGATCGGCGAGGTCTCGGAGCGGTTCCGACTCGATCTGTTCCAGGTGCAGAAGGTCAACCGTAGGTGGGACCCCTGGTGGCCCGACGAGATTCACGGTCTGCGGGTGGACACCCTGGAGACGTTGGCGGGCAGCACCGCCGCCGGTGCCAACGCCGGCCTCGGCGACCGGGGTGTGTGGATCGCGCCCCGGATCACCGGAATCGGCAGGTACCGACGGTCGGACGACGAGGAGCAGCGCGCATGAGCGACACGGACCACCGGCACGCCGAGCACTACCGGGTCCGGGACGAGGAACTGCTGGTGGGTCTCCGCCGCGAGCTCCTCGGACCTGCCCCGGACGCCGCTCCGACGGACCGAGAGGAAGTCCTGGCCCAGGACGCCCCGATCGACCGCTATCTCACCGGTGTGCTGTACCCGCGGTCGGCGGATGCGGAAGCCGAGCAGCGGCTGCTCGAAGACGAGGCGGAACACGAAGGGCTGGACGACTCGCCCCTGCGGACCCGCGACAACCTGGAGGAGTCCGGGACGGCGCAGGAGGTCGGTGCCGCCGGCTCCCGCCGCCCCTCCTCCATGGGGCTCACCTTCGCGATCGACCCGGCCATAAGCGGCTCCGTCGTGGTCCGTGCGCGAGCCGCCGCGTACCGGCCCACGGACGCGGACGGCAGGCCTGTTCCCGCTCGCCGTGCCGAGGCACGCACCATCGCCGATCAGCACGAGCAGTGGCGACGCGAGGAACTCGCGCTGTCCGAAACCACGGTGGACGTCACCACTCCCGCCCCGGACCTTCGGTTCGAACTGGCCGAAGGCGTCGGGCTGCGCGTCAACGTCCGGCGTCCCGACCGGGCCATGGGCACGGTGACCGTCACCGTGACCCTGGTCAACACGCACAAGGTCGGCGAGCGTGAACTGCAGGACGCGTTCTCCCTGTTCCAGTGCGGCCTCGTGATCCGCGCGGCCGACGGATCCAGCGCCTTCGTCGAGCGTCCCGCCCCCGACCTCGCGCACGACCCGGAGATCGCCACCAGCCGTCTGCTGCACCGCCATGCCCCGACCTTCGCCGTCGGGCACGGCTGCGCCGCCGATTGGGACTGGACACCGCCACCGATCGGCATGACCGATTCGCGGCGGGCGGGTGTGCCCGAGGTGCGCAGCGAGTTCGTGCCGAGCGTCGAGGTGTTGCTCACCGACTCCAATCCGGAGATCGACAGCTCCGCCCTGTCCATGCTCGGTCTCGCCTCGAACCCGGACGCAGAGGTCCTCGCCGCCCTCGAAGAGCTGGCCACGGGTTACGAACGATGGATCGACCGCAAGCAGGCCGAGGCCGACGCCCTGATCGGCAGCCCGCACGAGAAGGCCGCGCAGAAGCAGGTCGACGCGTGCCGCGAGGCACTGGGCCGGATCCGGGAGGGCATCGACCTCCTGCGCGACAAGCCCGACCTCATGACGGCGTTCAGGTTCGCCAACCAGGCCATGGCCGACCAGCGGGCCCGCAGCGCCTGGGTGCAGAACGGCCGCCAGGGATCCCCGGAGCCGGAGAAGGGCCGTTGGCGGCCGTTCCAGATCGCCTTCGTCCTGCTCTGCATGGCCGGCATCGACGATCCCGAGCACAGGGACCGCGAGATCTCCGACCTCCTGTGGTTCCCCACCGGCGGTGGCAAGACAGAGGCGTACCTGGGCCTGATCGCGCTCACCTCCTTCCTGCGCCGGATCCGGCTCGGGGCGAACGGCGGTGGAGTCACCGTGCTCATGCGATACACCCTGCGCCTGCTGACACTTCAGCAGTTCGAGCGCGCCACGATCCTGCTCTGCGCCATGGAGCGGATGCGTCGCGACAAGGTGTCCGAGCTGGGCAGCGAACCGTTCTCGCTCGGTATGTGGGTCGGCGAGTCGGCCACTCCCAACCGGCTCAAGGACGCGAGCGACCAACTGGCACAACTCCGCAAGGACCTCGACAAGCGACTGGCGACCAAGAACCCCGTCCAGCTGCACGCCTGCCCCTGGTGCGGCACGCGCCTGGACGCCCGCGCGTACGAGGTCGTCGAGGACGCCAAGCGCATGCACGTCCGCTGCCCCGGCGTGGACTGCGACTTCGCGGACGGTCTGCCCGTCCACCTGATCGACGAGGCGGTGTACGACGCCCGACCCACACTGGTCATCGCCACTGTCGACAAGTTCGCGTCGATGCCTTGGCGTCCGGCCACAGCGGCCCTCTTCAACCGGGACGACCCGAGCGACCGGACCCCGCCGCCCGAGCTGATCGTCCAGGATGAGCTGCACCTCATCTCGGGACCGTTGGGCACACTCACCGGCCTCTACGAGACAGCCGTCGACGAACTCGCCGGACGCCCCAAGGTGATCGCCTCGACGGCTACGATCCGCCACGCCGCCGATCAGGGCCGCAGCCTCTTCGACCGCGAGGTCCGCCAGTTCCCACCCGCGGGCCTGGACTCCCGGGACTCCTGGTTCGCCGTGGAGACGCCGCGCGAGGACAAGGCGAGCCGACGCTACGTCGGTCTCCTGGCACCCGGCACCAGCCAGTCGACCCTCCTCATCCGCACGTACGCGACCTTGCTGCACAGGGCGAAGCAGGCACAGACCTCGGACCAGGTGCGCGACGCCTACTGGAGCCTGGTCGGCTACTTCAACAGCCTCCGGCTGCTGTCAGCGGCAGAACTCCAGGTCCACGACGACGTGGTGGCGTACCTGGAGCTGCTGGCCGCGCGTGAGGAGACCACTGTGCGTACCGTCGAGAACTATTCGGAGCTGACCAGCCGCGTCGACGCGAGCGAGATCCCGGCCCGCCTAAAGGGCATCGAGCGTGAGTACCCCGAGCGGGATGTCGTGGACGTCCTCCTGGCCACCAACATGATCGCTGTCGGCGTCGACGTGAACCGGCTCGGTCTGATGGCGGTGATGGGTCAGCCTCAGACCACCGCCGAGTACATCCAGGCCACCAGCCGCGTCGGCCGCGCCCACCCCGGCCTGGTCACCGTGATGCTCAACGCGACCAGGTCGCGCGACCGCTCTCACTACGAGAACTTCCTGCACTTCCACAACGCGCTGTACCGCGAGGTCGAGTCCACCTCCGTCACCCCCTTCTCGGCCCGCGCCCGCGAGCGGGGACTGCACGCCGTCATCGTCGCCCTGACCCGGATCCTGCTCCCGGAGGCTCGCCCCAACGAGGCCGCGGGCAACGTGGAGTCGTACGCCCACCGCATCCGCGACGAGATCAAGCCCGTCCTCCTGGACCGTGTTCGTGCCGTGACGCCTGCGGAAGCCGAGGCTGTCTCCCTGACCTTCGACGAGTTCCTCGACTGGTGGTGCGACGAGGCCGACGTCCATGGCGGCCTGCTCTTCGAACCGAAGAAGGGCAGGCGCACCCCCTCGCTTCTGCAGCCCTACGACGACGAGGCGGAAAACGCCGAGGCCTGGCCCACTCTCTGGAGCCTGCGTGACGTCGATGCCGAGTCCGCCCTGTTCATGGAGGCCACCCGATGACACCGCCCCCCGCCCGCAGGCGTCGTTCCGGCGCCGATGGTTCGGCGCCTGCCCACAACCTGCCTCGTCGCGGTGCCATCCGTCGCGCCCAAGCGATCACCACGTACGGCGTCGGCTCACTGATCGCGGTCGATCACGAGTCCTTCGTCGTGTCGGGCCTGGACGGGGCCGATGAGCAGTGGCGCATCGACGAGGCGCCACGCATCTATGAACGTCGACTCGCGCGCATCCTGGGGGTGGAGCACTTCCGGCTGCCACCGGCGTCCGACGAGAGCAGCAAGGACGGCCTCCGGGTCCGTCGCTTCCCGCTCATGCATTCCTGCCCCGACTGCAATGAGCTGCGCCGCCATCGGGACTTCAACCCGCCGCCCGGCAGGAGCGTCTGCGGTACCTGTGAGGCGGATCTGGTCCCCTCTCGCTTCGTGATCGCCTGCGAGGCGGGCCACCTCGACGAGTTCCCCTACTGGCACTGGATCCATCGAGCCGCGGGGCGCGGTACGACGACCGCGGGTCAATGCGGCGGCACGCTCAGGCTGCGCACCTCCGGACGCAGCGCCTCGCTCCGATCGATCCGCGTCTCGTGCAGCTGTGGAGTGCCCGAGGTGTCGATGGAAGGCTCCTTCCGCAAGAGCGCGCTCAAGGATCTCGGCCTGCGCTGCCGGGGCACCCGGCCGTGGCTCGGCACCTCGGTCCCGGCGGAGTGCTGCAGTCTCACCCCGCGAACCCTCCAGCGTGGTTCCTCCGCCATCTGGCAACCGGTGTTGAAGTCCGCGCTCTCCATCCCGCCGTGGAGCGACGGACGCGCAGATCCGCTGTCGCCGTACTGGGATCGACTGCGCGAACTCGACAGCCGAGCGGAAGTGGAGGATCGCCTCAAGTTCGTCTTCGGAGACGACCTCCCCGTCCCCGTAGACGAGGTGATGGCGCTCCTTGCCGCGGAACGCGAGGAGGACCTCACGGGGGACGAAACACCCTCCTTCGACCACCGCTACCGTGCTTTGCGCAACAAGGAGTACGAGCGCCTCCGCGCCGGCAACGACGAGCGCGAGCGCTCCCGCAAGGAACAGTTCATCTGCGAGACTCCGCTCGGCGACACGACCGTTCTCGACGGCATCGGGGTCACCAGCCCCATGCTGGTCAAGAAGCTCCGCGAAGTCCGCGCGCTCAAGGCCTTCACCAGGGTCGCCGATCCGGACTCCGTCTCCGAGGCCAACGAGGCCGAGCTCTCCTCGGCCGCCATGAGTTGGCTGCCCGCCATGGAGGTTCGAGGAGAGGGCGTCTTCCTCCGGCTGGCCGAGGGCCGGCTCGCCGACTGGGAGAGCGTCACCGAGGTGGCCGAGCGGGCCAAGCGGATTCGTACGGCACACCGCCGCATGCTGGAGCGCAGGGCCTCCGACCCCACCCAGGTTCCGCCTTCTCCGGCCACCCCTCGCATGGTGCTGTTGCACACCCTCGCTCACGTACTGATCAACGAGTGGAGCCTGGACGCCGGCTATCCGGCTGCCGCCCTACGCGAACGCCTCTACGCCGACGAGGAAATGGCGGGGTTGCTCGTCTACACCGCCACCAGTGACTCCGCGGGCAGCCTCGGCGGACTGGTCGCCCAGGGCGAGCCCGATAAGCTGGCGAGCACGATACGCTCCGCAATCCGACGGGCCTCGTGGTGCTCCGCCGATCCCTTGTGCATCGAGGCCGAGGCGTCCGGCACCGGCGGCACGAACATGGTCGCCTGCCACGCGTGCGTGATGCTGCCGGAGACCAGCTGCGAGCACAACAACACCCTGCTCGACCGCGCGCTGCTGGTCGGCACCCCGGAGAATCCCGAACTCGGCTACTTCGCAGACATCCTGCGCCAATGACCGTTCGGCCGGTGAAGCTGCACTACGGGGCCTTCCGGCGGCCGTGTTGATCGAATCGATCTTGAAGGATTACACGTAGTGATATCACCCGAATCCGACGCCGACAGCCGTACTCGAAGATGACGAAAATGTGCGGGATCGCGGTGGACGCTGATGCGTGGAGATCCTTCGTCCTGGCCATGGACCGCACCAGCGTGAGGCCCTGATCGAGACGTGACTCAGCACACCCCTTCGATTGGGCAACGCTGAACAGCTACACGTCGATAACCTGCCCCCATGATTCGCGCAGTGGTCTTCGATGTAGGTGAGTGCCTCGTGGACGAGACCCGGGAGTACGGGACCTGGGCCGACTGGCTGGGTGTGCCGCGGCACACCTTTCATGCGATGTTCGGGGCCGTCATCGCCCAGGGACGGGACTACCGGGAGACGTTCCAGGAGTTCCGGCCCGGGTTCGATCTGTACGCGGAGCGGGAGAAGCGGGCTGCGACCGGCAAGCCGGAGTCGTTCGGCGAGGACGACCTGTACGCGGATGTCCGACCCGCTCTCCGGCAGCTCCGTGCCGACGGACTGTGGCTAGGTATCGCCGGAAACCAGACCGTACGGGCCGGAGGAATCCTGCGGGAGCTGTTCTCCGAGGACGTGGACCTGATCGGCACCTCCGACGACTGGGGCGCGAGCAAGCCCGACCCCGAGTTCTTCAAGCGCGTGGCCGCGATCGTGCCCTTCGAGGTGGGCGAGATTCTGTACGTCGGTGATCGGTGTGACAACGACATCCGGCCGGCGGGGCAGGCAGGGATGCATACGGCGCTGGTCCGTCGCGGGCCGTGGGCCCACATTCAGTGGAACAGCTCGGAGGCCGAGCGCCTGCCGACCTTCCGTGTCGAAAGCCTCGGCGAACTGACCACTCACATCGCCGACTTCAACGCCTCAATGCGCTGAGCGTCGTCGACCAGCCGTACAGCCGGTCGTCGAGATCCCGAACACACCGCTCGTGCCGGTGCGGAGTCAGCGCGCGTCGGACTTCCCGCACCCGGTCCATACCGGTGGCGTACCAGGTGAGAGCCAGCTGATCGAGTGCCTTGCCCGCGTACTCGCAGGCCTCCTGGGGGTTGCCCGAGGCCGCTTCGACGGCTGCCAAGTCGCCGTACACGACAGTTCGTTGTTTCTCCTCGCCCGGAGTCATGGCTTCGAGGGCCTGGAGGAGCGCGGCCCGGGCTTGCGGGAGGTGACCGGCGAGCAGTTGGGTGTTTCCCTTGAACGCCATGAGCCGCGCCGGGGAGAACCAGTCCATCCACGGGGGTGACGGATGCTCGTTGCCGTCCTCCAGGACGTCCTCGGCGTGGGTGATCAGGTTCAGCGCGGTTCGGGTGTCGCCGCACCTGGTCTCGCACTCGGCTTCCACGGCGTCCAGCCATGCGAGGAACTCGGCGGAGGCGGGGGCTCGGCGGGCGTAGGTCCTGGCTGCGATCATTCGCTCCTGTGCTCCCTCCTGATCGCCCGCCCAGCCCGGGATGAAGGCCATGTGCGCGATGATCGCCGATCCGAGCAACGGATCGTCCGCTTCACCCGCTGCCTGCAGGGCGAGGAGAAGCGTGTCGTGCGCGGTGGTCGGCTCGGAGAGATCGAAGAATTCGATCCGGCCCGCCAAGAGGTAGGTCTCGGCCACCGCGGCCGCGATCGTGCGGCGAGTGGAGTCGGACGTCTCCGGAAGCAGGGCGCAGCCCAGCGTCGCGTGTGCCATCACGGCCGGGTGCAGTGTGGTCGGTGCGACCGACCAGTAGAGCCTGCGGTGGGAACGAGTGACCGCCTCGAAATCCGCCCCGGCGGTCGGCGGATGCGCGGTGGCTACTGCACGGCCTGAGCCCATCGCCAGACCCAGCGCTGCGGTCCCGCCCGCGGCCGGCCTGCGTCGGATCGGATCGGGTACCACTCCCTCCGCGCCCCACGGCGGCGCGAAGCCGAGCGCCTCCAGGTTCTGACCGAGCAGGTGGACCAGTACGCGCTGACAGTCTGGTTGCGGCCAGGGTGGGTTGTCCGACTCCCAGCGTCGGACCTGACGCACCCCGATGGACAGGCCTCGAATGCCCATGCCCTTCGCGTGCTCGGTGAGCGCGTCGGCCAGGTCCTGTTGTGAATTGAAGCCGGCGGCCACCCGAGCGGCTTTGAGTCGAACGTTGCCTGTAGGCCTTGGCACGAGCCACCTCCTTCTGCTGACTGCGCGTTCCAACCCTCCCATGTGAGTCCGCTACGGAACACCTATTCCACCCCAGGGAGGTATTCAAGCCCTCTCCACGTCCGCTCAACGGCCTTCCAAAGTCCTCGAATAGGCAAGCCGATCAGTGGACTCTGTTGCCCCGTACGCAACCGCAGGACAACGAGGGAGCACGTTGGTGTACACACACGAGGACGTGGACGGAGGGGTCTCGGAGTGGCTGGCACGGACACATCCGACGCCCGAGCGCGTATGGACGGAGTGGGCCATGCAAGGCGTCGCGCTGCTGCCGCTCGGCGAGCGAATCGCCGCGGTGCGAATGGCGTCCGAGATCGTGCACGCCGCCGTCCGGTCCGAGGACCAGGACGACGTGGCGGCTGAGCTCGGCGACTTACTGGGAGGAGGGATCATCTTCGACCGCCGAGTGGCGGGCGGCACCTACTACGCATTGGTCGACGTGCGTGCCGGCCTCACGTGGGCTCACGACGATGTCGTCACGTGCCTCGGTCGCGGCACGTACCTGGGGGTGCCGCGCATCGACAGACGGCAACCACCTGGGACGTACTGGGTGGTTCCGCCTCGGCACGAGGGCGACGTGTGTTCCCCGCTTTCAGTTCTCGGTCTGCTCGAAGCAGGTCGCGCTCGTCAGGCTGCCGAGCGGGAGCTCCGTTCGCCCGACAACGAGGAACTCATGACTGCTGTGGTTGTTCAGGGCCCCTGGGCCATGCGGCTGGTGACGGACCGGCTGCCCGTACACCCGCCGTCTTACGCGAGCGTCGCCCTGGACGGGCCTTCACAGACGGCTCGGTACATGGACACCGATGGCCGGGTGGTCGAAATGGGTAAGCACGGCACGTCGAGGACGACAGGTACGGCATCGGTCTCCGGAGGCGGAGACGGGCAGAATCCGCAGCCGCAGACCCAGGACGACCACACCACCGACTACGAGTCGGACTGACCCGTGGCGTCCACGGTATTGGTCATCACGGCGCTGGAGGATTTCACCGCGGACCGCGTCATCCGTGCGCTCAATGAGCGCGAGGTGCCTGTCGTGCGCATCGATCCCGCCGACCTCGGGCCCGACCTGACCTTCGGGTTCCGCCTTGACGAGGACGAGCCCGCGTGGGTCGGACGGCTCAGCACCCCGAGCCGAGAAGTGGATGTGCGGGAGGTGGCGGCGGTCTACTACCGTCGTCCCACCCCGTACGCCGACCGCTTCCGGCACCTTCCGCGACAGCAGAGGGAGTTCGGCGCCGCAGAGGCGCGGCACGGGCTCGGTGGTGTCCTGAACGCCCTGCGCCCGGCGATGTACGTGAATCATCCGCACGCGGTGACCCGCGCGGACTTCAAGCCGGCCCAGTTGCGGAGATTCACGGAGCTGGGCCTGCGCGTCCCACCCACACTGATCACCAATGAGGCGGATGAGGCCAGGAGGTTCGCGGCCGATCACGGGCGAGTCGTCTACAAGACGTTCCGTGGTCTTCCTTGTGGAGAGGACGGCCACGCCGGCGCGATCTGGACCCAAAGGGTCCAGCCGGACAGCTTCGACGAGGCCCTGGCGGTGACGGCGCACTTGTTCCAGGCCGAGGTGCCCAAGCGCTCGGACGTACGGGTCACCGTCGTCGGACCCCACGTCTTCGCCCAGCGGATCGTCGCTCCGGACGGAGCTGTGGACTGGCGTCGGGGCGACTGGGACGAACTGTCGCACTCCCCCGTCACCGTGCCCGCCCCGATCGAGGCCGCCCTGCACAGCTACCTGGAGTCCTTCGACCTGACGTTCGGCTGCTTCGACTTCGCGCTCACCGGAGACGGAGACGAGCCCGAGGACTGGTGGGCCATCGAGTGCAATCCGAATGGACAGTGGGGCTGGCTGCCGGACGCCGCGGACATCGCCGAGGCATTCGCCGACATCCTGAACACGGAAGACCGGAAGGAGACGGTAGGTCATGGCAATGCCCGCTGATCCCGAGAAGGACGCGGTCCCCCTGCGCGCAGCCATGGTGCACGCCCTCGCTCGGAACGATGTCCCGGTGGACCCGGCATGGTGGGCGGCGGTGGACGCGGTCCCGCGGCATCGCTTCGTTCCCGGGTTCTACCTACCCGGGGGGCGGCCTGACGCAATGGGTCCGACGGCCTGGGAACCGGTCACCGCCGAGCTCGACTACGGACGGTGGCTGACGGCCGCGTACTCGGACACGACTCTGATCACCCAGTTCGACGGCGAAGAGCCCGACTGGCGGACCCCGGTCGTACGGCATGGTGGCGCTCCCACCTCGTCCTCCACGCTGCCGTCCCTGGTGGTGCGTATGTGGGACGACGCCGAAGTGGCAGACGGTCACACCGTGTTGGAGATCGGGACCGGCACGGGTTACTCGACCGCGCTGGCCTGCGAACGCCTCGAAGCGGGAGATGTCACCAGCATCGAGGTCGACCCGCGCCGGCTGGAGGCCGCGGCCGACGCGCTGTACGGCTGCGGCTACACCCCCACCCTGGCCGTCGCGGACGGGCTGTACGGGTACTGGCCCGAGGCCCGCTTCGATCGAATCGTCGCCGCCTGTTCCTTCCGTGCGGTACCGCCTGCCCTGCTCGCACAGACCCGACCGGGTGGAAAGGTCCTGCTCACTCTGTCGGGGTGGCTCTACGGCTACGCGCGTGTGCTGCTCACCGTCGCCGGAGACGGCACGGCGGAGGGCGCGTTGTTGCCCGGCACGGTCTCCTTCATGGCTGCCCGGACACACGCCGCGCCGCCGTTCGGAAATCCCGCCCACTGGGCAGCTGGGCTTCCGGACAAGCCCAGAACGGCCCGACACGGTCCGGAGCGCCTCGCGGCCGCGACCGAGGAGGCGTTCCATCTGCGGTTCCTTGCCCAATGCGCCGTGCCGGACGCACAGATGGTCACTGTCGACGAGGTCGTGTACCTGGTCGACGTGGTGAGCGGCTCTGCTGCCACGCTGACGCCCATGGACGGCGAATGGCATGTGCGAGAGGGCGGCCCGGCGAGGTTGTGGGAGCGTGTCGAAAGCGTTCTGGACGCCTTCGATGCAGCGAGCCGTCCGGGGCCGGAGGCTTTCGTGCTGCGGGTGTGCGATCAGGAGCAGCGCCTGTGGCACCCGACGATGCCTGGTCTTCTACTGCCCGCGGGCGTTCCCGACTGAGCCCAGCCCTCTCTCGAACCGATACTGCTCAACCAGCTCCCCCCACTCCCCGGCCTCGCCCTCCCTCACATCGACGGTCCGCGTCTCACCCACGAGCGTGCGCACGCGGTCCGCCACCTGTGTGGCCCGGGTGCCGGACGTATACGCGCCCAGGACGAGGGCGGTGGACGCGTCGTCGTCCCCGCCGGCGAGGGTGAAGCTCCAAGGGATCTCGCAGGGCGGGGCGTGGTCGGGGGCGGGGCACAGGAGGCGTTCGATCGGGTCCTGGAGTGTCAGCGCCTCTCGCAGGGTCCGGCAGCCGTGGATCCGGATCTCGTACACCCCTGGTTCGTCTTCGAGAGATGGCACCCGCCCCTCCTGGTTCGAGGTCATCCGCGCCTCCGGCTAGCCCTGTTCCCCGCGCTCGACGCAGAACTCGTTGCCCTCCGGGTCCGTCATCACGACCCAGCCTCGGCCGTTCGGGAGGGTGCGGTCCGTCTCGATGCGGGCGCCCAGAGCCACCGCTCGGTCCACTTCTTCCGCGCGGGTGCGGCCCGTCGGGGCGAGGTCGAAGTGGATGCGGTTCTTGGCCGTCTTCGGCTCCTCGACCCTCACGAAGAGCAGGCCGGGCGTGCCGGCCGGGAACTCGATGAGGACTTCGTCGTCGCCGGGCTTGTCGGTGTCCGAGAGGGGGTGGCCGAGGAACTCGGACCAGAAGCGGGCCAGTTCGTAGGGCTCGCCGGTGCAGTCGAAGGTGAGGTGGCGCAGGGTGGGGTTCAACAGTCGGTTCCGTCCCGTCGGTCGGCAGGGGTGTAGTGCGCTCCGCAGCATCGCCAACCGGGACGAGGGCTGTCGAACTATTTGACGGGATTCGGAAGGTTCCCGTCGCCACCCAGGTTGGCGACCATGCGCCTCAGGACGTTGATCGTGGTGATGAAGTCGGCCCGGGAGACGCCGCCGTGGGTGCGGGTGTGGATGCGGAGGTTGCGTTCCCGGGCGCGGAGGCGGGCCGCCTCACCCTCTTCCGTCAGGGCCATGCCGCCTCGCGGGTCCTCCCGGAGCCAGCCCCGGGCCGTCAAGTCGTCGTAGACCGCGTCGAAGTCGGTGCTCTGGTCGTCGTAGGGGGTGAGGCGGGCGGTGAGGGACGCGCGGGTCCAGTGGCCGGGCGCGCCGGAGGCGTGGGTGAGGGTCCACCAGTGGGGCTGGGTGAGGTTCTCCACGGCCAGCTGGGCGCGGATCGCCCCGACGACCCTCCGGTACGCCTCGCCGGTCCAGGCTCCGATCGGCTGGGCGGCCAGTTCCTCGTCCGGGTAGTCCTTCAGGTCGTCGGTTCGCGTGGTCATCCTCGTCCTCCCTGGGCTCTGGTGGCGACGACGGTAGGACCTCAAGTTCGGTCGAGGTCAAGGAGGAAGGCCCGTACCGCCTCGTGCAGGCGGGCCGGCTGGTCGAGGTGGACGTCGTGGGACGCGTCGGGGATGCGGACCAGGTGGGTCTGTGGGCGGTGGGTGAGCATCGTCGCGGGTTCGCCGACGCGCATCGTGCTGTGTTCGGCCTGGACGAGCAGGGTGGGGCAGGTGATGCGCGCCCAGTCCTGCCAGTAGGCCCGGGTGGCCAGTTCGGCGACCGTGGAGATCATCGTCGCGCGGTCGAAGGACGGATGCCAGCCGTCCCGCCGTCGCTCCAGCGTTCTCGTCCAGGCCTCATGTCCGAGGAACTCTGCGGCCTCTCCCAGGGACGCGAACGGCGTCGGCCAGCTGTCCAGCCGGCGTGCGATGCGGCCCGGGAGTTCGGGAGCCGGGCCGCCTGGACCCGCCTCGACCAGGATCAGGGATGTCACCAGGTGGGGGTGTGACGCGGCCAGCAGGAGGGCCGTGTGACCGCCCAGGGACTGCCCGAGCAGCGTCACGGGGGTTAGGTTCAGTGCCTCGATCACCGTGACGGCGTCCTAGACGTGGGCCGCGCGGGTCGTGTCCGCGGGGGTGCGGGTGCTGGCTCCGTGGCCCCGGGCGTCGTACGTCGCCACGCGGTGTCCGTCGGCCGACAGCCGCGCGGCGAGGGCGTCCCACTCGCCCTGGTGGCCCGCCAGGCCGTGCAGCAGGAGGAAGGGGGCTGGTCCCGGCGGGTCTGCGGGGCGGTGGTCCGTGCAGGCGAGGCGCGTGCCGTCGGGAGCGGTGAGGGTCACGGGGCTTGGCCGGGTCACGGGGCTCCTGGCGTGGGGGGCGGGGCTCCCGGGCGCGACGGTCACCCACTGGGCGTTGCCGGGGTGGCCGTCGCGCCGGGCATCGGGTCCTACGATGCCGGGCTCAGGTCCGCTCGTCCGAACAGGAGGGCGTAGCCGGGCGGGAGTTGGGCCAGGATGCGGGTCACCAGGTCGTCGCCGATCAGGTGCGGCAGCACGCTGAGGACGGAGCTGACGTCCCAGCGGGCCGTCGCGGAGGTCGCTCCTTCGATGCGGGCCGCGACGGAGTCGACGAACTCCGCGGCGGTGAGCCGGCGGGTCGCCGGGATCTGGGAGGCGACGACCCTGGCCGCCTCCTCCGGCAGGGCGCGTGCGAGGTCGACCCGTTCGTCACCGATGACGTGACCGCCGAGGGCGGACAGGACGATACGGGTGATCCGCTCGGCCTCCGGCCTGGTGGGGTACTGGCCCAAGTCCCGTACTGCGTCGACCAGTCGGGCCCAGGCGCTGTCGTCGTCCCGGGGTCCGCGGTGCCGGGACGGGCCGGGGATCAGGGTCTTGGGGGGCGTGGGTGTCGTCGTCACACTGGGCACCGTCGTCACGCTCATCTGCGGGTCTTCCTCCGGATCCGGTGCTGCTGCCGCCTTCCGTGCCGCCGGTTCCTGCGACGCCGTCGGCACGGGGCGCGGGTGGGGTGTGCGGGGACCGTCCCCCGGGGGGCGGGGGGGGGGCGGTCCCGTACCTGCGTGGGTGTGGTCGGCCGGGTCAGCCGCTGATCTGCCTGCGCGCGTCGCCGCCGGTGATCTGGATGCGGCGGGGCTTGGCCTGCTCGGCCACCGGGATGCGCAGGGTCAGCACGCCGGCCTCGTAGGACGCGTCGATGCGCTCCGTGTCGAGCGTGTCGCCGAGGAACAGCTGGCGGGTGAACGTGCCGGTGGGACGCTCCGCCACCAGCGGTTCCGCACCCTCGGGGGCCGGCGAGCGGCGCTCGGCCCGGACGTTGAGGACGTTGCGCTCCACGTCCAGTTCGATCGTCTCGGGGTCGATGCCGGGGAGGTCGAAGTGGACGAAGAAGTCGTCCCCGGTGCGGTAGGCGTCCATCGCCATCGCGGACGGGCGGGCGGCGGAGCCGAGAACCTGCTGGGTGAGACGGTCGAGTTCACGGAAGGGGTCCGTGCGCATGAGCATCACTGGTCACTCCTCTCTTCAGGCGCAGTAGGTGCGATGCCCAACGGTCTGCGTCTTCTTATATAGCTCGGAGGAGGAAAGTTGACAAGCCTCGGCTCATGTTGGGGTGAGGTGTTCTGCCACGCCCTGACGCGGGCGCAGCGCCGCGCGCGGGTTAGCCTCGGGCTTCGAGGGCTCCTCGAACTGATCAGGAGGGCAGTGATGGCGAAGGTTCCCAGCGCGGTGGTCGCCGCGAGCGGGCTCGTGGGCGGATACGGGGCGGCCCGCTGGACCCGGCAGCGGCCGCTCGGCGGGGTCGTGCTGGCCGCCGCCGGGGCGGTGGCCGCCCGGCAGTGGCGGCAGCAGGCGGGCGGGGTGGCCGCGGGCGCGTTGTCCGCCGCGTACGTCGCCGCGTTCGCGGGGTCGCATCCGCTGGCGAAGAAGGTGGGCGCCTGGCCGGCCGTGTTCGGCGTCGCCGGCGCCGTGGCGCTCGCGTCCTGGGCGGTGGCGGACCGACGAGGGCGCGGCGACGCGTAGTTGCCCCAGGCCGGGGCGCCGCAGGGCCCGTACGCCATAGGCCCGTAGCCGGTGCGTGGCAGGCCCGCATGCCGCAGGGTCCGTACGCCGCAGGGCCCGTAGCTGGGTACACGGCAGGCCGGTACACCTCGGCTGGGGCGGTCGCATGCGGGGCGCGCCGTCGGGCCGACACGGCAGCGCGCCTCGGTGAGCGGCCGCCCGGTCCGCCGGACTCGGCCCGGCGGTCCGCCGACAGCGCGCCTGCCGACCCGTGACCGGGCCCTGCGGGCCGCCCGTTGGACACCCGGTGCCCACCGGCCGAGGGCCTGGCGACCGCCTGACGGGCGCCCCAAGGCCCGTCGAGCCAGCCCTGCGGGGCCGTACAGCGGCCAGACCCATTGAGCCGGCCCACCCGCCCACGCACAGCACAGCCGCCCGCGCACAGCAAAGAACCCGGCCCTGAATCCCAGGGCCGGGTTCTCGTCGGAGCGCCGGGCAGGCCTTGCACCTGCATCTCCCCACAGGAAGTGGGGCGTCTTTCCTTGGACCACCAACGCACTGTCCGCCGACCGGAGTTCCGGCGACTGGACGCAGATCAACTATAGCGCAGTTCCGGCGTGCCGCTCGCCGGGCGGCACGCCAGGGGGACGAGAGCGGCCGAGGACGGGCGGCGCCAGAGGCCCGCCCGTCCTCATGCCCACACTCACACTCACACTCACCCTCACGCCGTCGCCGGCGTGGAACCCCCCGCTCCGGGGCCGTCGGGGTCGCTCCCGCCCCCACTTCCGCGCTTGACCTTGTTCGCCGCCGCGGTCAGCGGCTTGGCGATGTCCTCCAGGGAGCGCTGCTCCGCGTTGACGGCCAGGAAGACCGCCACCAGCCCCGCCAGGCACATCAGCGTCGCGCCGATGCAGAAGGCGAGGACCGCGTCGCCCACGACCCCGCTCTCCGTCAGCGTGGCGAACAGCAGCGGGCCGCTGATGCCGCCGGCCGCCGTGCCGATGGCGTAGAAGAAGGCGATGGACATGGCCCTGGTCTCCATCGGGAAGACCTCGGAGACCGTCAGGTAGGCGCTGGAGGCACCGGCCGAGGCGAAGAAGAGGACCGCGCACCAGCAGGCCGTCATCGTGGTCGCGCTCAGCGAGCCCTGGTCGAACAGCCAGGCCGTGCCGAACAGGAGCAGGCCGGACAGGATGTAGGTGCCGGAGATCATGATGCGGCGGCCGACGGTGTCGAAGAGCTTGCCGAGCAGCAGCGGGCCGCAGAAGTTGCCCACGGCGATGACGGCGAAGTAGTAGCCGGTGTTGCCGCTCGGGACGTCGAAGAACGTCGTGAGGATCGCGCCGAAGCCGAAGGTGATGGCGTTGTAGAGGAAGGCCTGGCCGATGAAGAGGGAGAAGCCGAGGATGGCCCGCTTGCGGTAGTCGGAGAAGACCGTGCGGCCGATCTCCAGGAAGGAGACGCTGCGGCGCTGGTGGATGGTGATCTCACCCTCGGCGGGCGGCAGCGGCTTGCCGTTCTCCCGTTCGATTTCCTTCTCGATGGAGGAGACGATGCGTTCCGCCTCGTCGTCGCGGCCGTGGATCAGCAGCCATCGCGGGCTTTCGGGGACGTGCCGCCGGACGAGGAGGATGACCAGGGCGAGGACCGCGCCGAGGGCGAAGGTCAGGCGCCAGCCGACGTTCGCCGCGAAGATGTCGGTGTCCAGGGCGACGATCGACAGCAGGGAGCCGAAGACCGCGCCCAGCCAGAAGCTGCCGTTGATCATCAGGTCGACGCGGCCGCGGTACTCCTTGGGGATCAGCTCGTCGATCGCGGAGTTGATGGCCGCGTACTCGCCGCCGATGCCGAAGCCGGTGAGGAAGCGGAAGAGGAGGAACCACCACGTGTCGAAGGAGATCGCGGTGAGGGCGGTGGCCGCCAGGTACACCGCGAGGGTGATCATGAAGAGTTTTTTACGCCCCCATTTGTCCGTCAGGCGGCCCCAGAACAGGGCGCCGATGCAGGCGCCCGCCACGTAGAGGGCGGCCGCCAGACCGGTGACCTCACCCGAGGTGATGGGCAGGCCGCTGCCCGGTTCGGACAGGCGGCCTGCGATGTTGCCGACGACGGTGACTTCGAGACCGTCGAGGATCCACACGGTGCCGAGACCGATGACGATGGTCCAGTGCCAGCGTGACCACGGGAGGCGGTCGAGGCGGGCGGGGATGCTGGTCGTCACGGTTCGGCCGGTCCCGGCCTGCGTGGTGGTCATGGGCTCCCTCCTCAGCGAGAAGAACGTTCTCCAAGTGCCCTGACCCGATCCGCTTACGCCCCGAGCGCGTGCGTCACCGTGTAGATCAGCAGGCCGGCCAGGGAGCCGACGACCGTGCCGTTGATGCGGATGAACTGCAGATCGCGGCCGATGTTCGCCTCGATCTTCTTGGTGGTGTGCTCGGCGTCCCAGCTCGCCACGGTGTCGGTGATCAGGGAGGTGATCTCCTTGCGGTAGGTGGTGACGACGTAGACGGCGGCGTCCTCCACCCACTTGTCGACCTTGTCCTGCACCTTGCGTTCGGCCGCCATCCGCGAGCCGAGCGACAGCAGGGACGCCCGCACGCGCAGGCGCAGCTCGCTGCGCTCGTCCTCCGCGGCCGCGACGATCATGGACCGTACGGCCGTCCAGGCGCTGGCGATGAGGTCCTGGACCTCGCCGCGGCCGAGGACCTCGCTCTTGAGCCGCTCCACGCGGGCACGGGTGTCGGTGTCGGACTGCAGGTCGGAGGCGAAGTCGGTGAGGAAGCGGTCGAGGGCGCCGCGGGCGGGGTGGGCGGGCATGTCGCGCATCTCGGTGACGAAGCGCAGCAGCTCCTTGTAGACGCGCTCGCCGACCTTCCTGTCGACGAACTTCGGGGTCCAGCCGGGGGCGCCGCCCTGCACGGCGTCCATCACGGAGTCGCCGTGCAGCACGAGCCAGTCGTGCGCGCGGGTGACGACCAGGTCGACGACCCGTTTGTGGCCGCCGTCGGCGACGACCTTCTCCAGCATCTTGCCGAGGCCGGGCCCGATCTCCTGGGCGCCCGCCCGGCGGGTGATCGCCTCCCCGACGACGGCCTGGACGTCGGAGTCGCGCAGCACGGTCAGGGCGCCGCGCAGGGCGGCGGACAGCTCGGCCGTGACCCGGTCGGCGTTCTCGGGGACGGCGAGCCAGGCGCCGAGGCGGCTGCCGATGCCGACGGCCCGCAGCCGCTGGCGCACGACGGCCTCGGAGAGGAAGTTCTCCCCCACGAACTCGCCCAGGGAGACGCCGAGCTGGTCCTTCTTCTTGGGGATGATCGCGGTGTGCGGGATGGGGATGCCCAGGGGGTGGCGGAAGAGGGCGGTGACGGCGAACCAGTCCGCGAGGGCGCCGACCATGCCGGCCTCCGAGGCGGCGGCGACATAACCCGCCCAGGCACCGGCCCCCGAGTTCTGGGCCCACTTGGCGAGCACGTAGACCACGGCGACGAAGAGCAGCAGTCCCGTGGCGGTGAGCTTCATACGGCGTACGCCGCGCCGCTTCTCCTCGTCCGCCGGGCTGAAGGTCGTCATCGCACGGTTCACCCCGGCGCCGGGGCGGGCATGCTGCCCCTCGGTCTCGCCCGCTTGTTCGCTCTTCGTCCGATCCATCCGCTCCACCCGCTCGGTGATCCCGCACACACATTGTCCCTTCCTGTCCGACTCCTGGAACGGAACAGGAGTTCCCGGCGTCTGTCGGAAGGGGGCTTTGCCACGGGGCCCTGTGAGCTTCCCCCGGCCCATGACGCATCATGGGCACATCAGATCGGAGCCTTGGGCTCCCATCGCCCGAGGAGAACTGCACAGCATGACCCGAGGACGTGGCTACGCCCTCCTGGCCGTCGTCGTCACAGCGATCATGGCCCTTTCCGCCGCCCTGTACGCCGGTACGGCGTCCGACGACGGCACCCGCGACCGCAGCGCCCTCGGCGACGGCCGCGCCCCCCGCAACTCCGCCGCGCCCGCTTCCACCGGCACCTGGGTCGGCACCTGGTCCGCCTCCCCCTCCGCCGCCGAACCCGGCACCGAGGTGACCGGCATGGCGGACCGATCCGTGCGCAACGTCGTCCACACCAGCGTCGGGGGTACGAGTGCCCGCGTGACGCTGTCCAATCTCTACGGCCAGTCGCCGCTGAACATCACCCAGGCCTCGATCGCGCTCGCCGCCGGCAGCGGCACGCCCGCGGCGGTCGGCGACACCATGCGGCAGCTGACCTTCAACGGCGGCCCGGCGGTCGTCATCCCGCCCGGCCGGCAGGTCCTCAGCGACGCGGTGCGCCTCACCGTCCCGGCCGACACGGACGTCCTGGTCACGACCTACACCCCGGCCGCCTCCGGCCCGGTGACCTACCACCGGCACGCCCGGCAGGTCTCCTACGCCGCCCCGGGCGACCACACCCGGGACGCCACCGGCGTCCCCTACACCGAGCGGACCGGCTCCTGGCGCTACCTGACCGCGCTGGACGTGCTCAGCAACGAGTCCGAGGGCACCGTCGTCGCCCTGGGCGACTCGCTGACGGACGGCGTCACCTCCACCGTCGGCGCCAACAGCCGGTGGACCGACGTCCTGGCCGACCGGCTGCGCGAGGAGATCGCGGCCGGGCGGGACCTGCCGCGCTACAGCGTCGTCAACCAGGGCATCAGCGGCAACCAGGTCCTCGCCGACGGCCTCGGCCGCCCGGCGGACAACCCCAGCGGCCTGAACCGCTTCCAGCGGGACGTGCTGGAGCGGACCAACGTCAAGGTCGTCGTCGTCGACCTCGGCGTCAACGACATCCTGCGCAACCCCCGCCTCGCCGACCCGAACGCGATCCTGGGCGGCCTGCGCACGATGGTCGACCAGGCCCACGCGCGCGGCGTGAAGGTCGTCGGCGCCACCCTCATGCCGTTCCACGGCCACCGCGGCTACACCCCGGCGCGCGAGGCGGTACGGCAGCAGATCAACGCCGAGATCCGGGCCGGCCGCGTCTTCGACGCCGTGGCCGACTTCGACCAGGCACTGCGCGACCCGTACGACCCGCGCCGGCTGCGTCCGGTGTACGACTCGGGCGACCACCTGCACCCCAGCGACCAGGGCTACGCGCGGATGGCGCAGTCCTTCGACCTGCGGACGCTGACGGGCTCCGCGCCCGCGAAGCTGTAGGTCCGCCGAGCACCCGCCCGGCCCGGCGGGACGGGCGCTCACCCGCAGGCCGGCACGCGCACCCTCCGCCGGCGCCTTCCACGGTGACCGCGGGACAGCACCGACACCCCGCTCAGCGGCTCAGTGCTCCCAGTGCGAGTCCCGGCGGCGCGAGGAGTCCAGCTCCCGCCGGCCCTCCTTGCGCTCCAGCTTCTCGCGGCGCCGCTCCTCACGGATCCGCAGCTTCTCCGCCCGGGTCGGCTTGCGCTGCACCCCCACACCGCCCCAGAAGGCGAACCCGGTCACGATCACCCGCGGCGCGCCCGGCTCGCCCGGCACGCCCTCCTCGCGGTGGTCGAAGCCACCCATGACGCCGATGCCCCGGACGACGACCTCGACGCCGGGCGGGACGACGACGTCCACGCCGCCCATGACCGCGATCGCGTTGATCTCCACCTCGCGGTCGGTGAAGTTCGCCTCGCGCAGGTCGATCTCGCCGCCGCCCCAGAAGGCGAAGCAGGTGAACCGGCGGGGCACCGTCCAGCGTCCCTTGCGCTGGAAGCCGGACATCACGGCCACGGCCCACGTCGAGGAGCCCTCGCCGCCGACGATCCTCCCCTGCCAGTCCGGCCCGGCGGCCGGCTCCTTGTGCAGCGACACCACCGGCGCCGTGACCCCCGCGGCGGGCAGGTCCCGCGTGATCGGCGCCAACTCCCCGTACGTCCGTGCCCGGTAGGTCGCGTCCAGCCGCTCCTCGAACTCCTCCATGTCCAGACGGCCCTCGGCGAGGGCGTCCCGCAGGATGTCGGCGACCCGCTCACGGTCGGCGTCGGAGGCGCGGAGGTCCGGCACAGCGTCGTCGGTCATACCCAGCAGCCTACGAGTTGACCGCGCCGGGCACTATGCGGTCGCACGCTCCGCCGGCGGTTCCGGCGCCTCGCCCAGCGAACGCAGCATCTTCGCGATCACCGCCTCGATGTCCGGCTCCCGCACCGACAGGTCGACCAGCGGGTACTGCGCCGCGATCCGCGCCACGAGCGGCGCCGCCGACTCGGCGGCGGGGAACGCCAGCCACTGCCGCGGCCCCTCCACCCGCACCACCCGCGCCGGCGCCGGCACCTCCACCGGCGGCAGTTCCCGCTCCAGGTCCACCACCAGGGTCCGCTCGCTCTCCCCCACCGAGTGCAGCCCGGCGAGCGCCCCGTCGTACATCAGGCGCCCGTGGTCGATCACCATCACCCGCTTGCACAACTGCTCGATGTCCTGCAGGTCGTGGGTGGTCAGCAGCACCGTGGTGCCGCGCCCGGCGTTCACCTCCCGCAGGAACTCGCGCACCTTCGCCTTGGAGACGACGTCCAGGCCGATGGTCGGCTCGTCCAGGTACAGCACCTCCGGGTCGTGCAGCAGCGCCGCCACGATGTCGCCGCGCATCCGCTGGCCGAGGCTGAGTTGCCGCACCGGCACGTCCAGCAGGCTGGAGAGGTCCAGGAGTTCGACCAGGCGGTCCAGGTTCTCCCGGTAACGGGCTTCCGGGATGCGGTACATGCGGTGCATCAGCCGGTAGGAGTCGACCAGCGGGAGGTCCCACCACAAGGTGGTGCGCTGCCCGAACACCACTCCGATGCGGTGCGCGAGCCGCGTGCGCTCCGCCGAGGGGTCGATCCCGGCCACCCGGAGCCGGCCCGCGGTGGGCGTCAGGATGCCCGTCAGCATCTTGATCGTGGTCGACTTCCCGGCGCCGTTCGGGCCGATGTAGCCGACCATCTCGCCGCGCCGCACCCGGAAGGAGATCGAGTCGACGGCCCGCACCAGCCGCCGCTCGCGCTTCAGGAAGCCGGTCCTGCGGCGCACCTCGAAGACCTTCTCCACACCGTCGAGTTCGATGAAGTCACTGTCCGACCCGGTCAACTCAGCTCCCTGTACTGCGGTACGAACGAAGCCCCGTCCGCCAGGCCAGCCCGGCCAGGACGGAGCAGGCCACCGCCACCAGCGGCGAGGCGTAGGCCGTCCACTGCGGCAGGCCGACCGGATACGGCCGGCCCAGCACATGGGCGGCGGGCACCCAGTTCACGAAGGCCAGCGGCAGCACGAACGTCACCCCCCGCACCAGGTCCTTCCCGAACACGCCGGGCGGGTACTGCAGCAGCGTCGTCCCGCCGTAGGTGAAGGCGTTCTGCACCTCGGCGGCGTCCTGCGCGAAGATCTGGAACGCCGCGCCGGCCACGAACACCGAAGAGAAGATCACCGCCCCGCTCACCACCATCACCGGCACCAGCAGCACCTTCTGCGGGTTCCAGCCGACGTCCACCGACACCAGCGCCCAGCCCAGCACCACCACCCCCTGCGTGATCCGGCCCAGCCGCCGCAGCGCGAACCGGTCGGCGCCGACCTGCGCCAGCACCGGCGCGGGACGCACCAGCAGCGTGTCGAACGAGCCGTCGCGCATCCGGGCACCCAGCACGTCCATCGACCCGAGCGCCAGGTCCGTGATGCCGAAGGCCGTCACCGACAGCCCGTACAGGAACGCCACCTCCGGCAGCGACCAGCCGCCCAGCGAGTCCACCTGCGAGAACATCAGCAGGATCCCCACGAAGTCCAGGCCCGTCAGCACCAGGTTGCCGCACAGCGTGACGGCGAACGACGTGCGGTAGGTCATGCTGGAGCGGACCCACATCGCCGCGATCAGCCGGTAGGCCCGCACCCCCTCCCGCAGGGCACCGCGCTCACCCACCCTGCACCACCACCCGCCGCGTCGCCGCCGACTGCACCACCCGGCCAGCCGCCAGCAGCACCACCGCCCAGCCCGCCTGGAAGGCGAGCGCCCCGAGCACGCCCGTCTCCCCCATCAGCACATCGGCCGGCATCTGGATCTGCGCCGCCCACGGCAGCACCCGCACCACCTCGCCGAGCACGCCCGGGAAGGCGTTCAGCGGCAGCACCATGCCCGAGAAGAAGATCCCCGTCACCGCCAGCACCTGGCTGACCCCCATGCCGTCCATCAGCCAGAACACGCTCAGGGCCGCCAGATGCCGCAGCGCGAAGCTGACCACCGCCGCCAGCAGCAGCGTCACCGCGAACGCCGCCCAGCGGCCCACGTCCGCGGGCAGGGCCATGGGGAAGAACAGCGCGCCGAACAGGAAGGGCACCACACCGCGCCCCAGCAGCTGGAACAGCGCCCGGCCCAGGTCACCGGCCATCCACCACAGCTGCAGATCGGCCGGGCGGTACAGGTCGACGGCGATCTCACCGGTACGGATCCGCCCCATCAGGTCCTTCTCCGCCCCGCCGCCCTGGATGGCCAGCGTCGCGTACAGGCACTGCCCGAGCCACACGTAGGTCACGGCCTGCGCCTGGCCGTACCCCCCGAGGTGCGGCCTCTCCTCCCACAGCGCGAGGTAGGTGTACACGAGGATGACCCCGAAGACGGTGTTGGTGAACACCCCGGCCAGCGTGGCCGCCCGATAGGTCGCGAACCGCCGGAAGCCGCCCGCCGCGACGGCCGCGTACAACCGCCACGAACCCACGTCCACCGACCCTCCTCGCCGCCGGGCACCGAAGCGCAGGAGCCTAGTGGCGCGCGCACGGCGCCCGCCACGGGTTTTCGCCCGCCCCCGGGCGCGCACGACGGGCCGCGCCGGGCCAGGCGGTACGATCCGACACGTCCGCGTGGGCCGGGGCGCACGCGGCCGGGGCGAGCAGTACGGCAGCGACGCCGGCCGGAGCGGGGCGCGCGACCCGCTCGCACCGTCGGCCGTGCCCCCTTCGGGGGACCCGGCGCGAGCAGGACGGTGACGAACAGGCGTACCGGGCGCGGGAACCACCCCGCACCCGCCTGCACGTCCGCCCGCCCGGCCCCGGAGCGGCCACCCGCCCCACGACACGGCCCCCGATCAGGGAACTGATCGCCGGATGCGACAGTCTTCATCACAGGGGCACAAGAGCGAGCAGAGACGTACGGGAACGACGTACGACGCGACACAGGAGTCCGTGCACGACATGAGTGACGAGTCTCAGCAGCCGAGTCAGGGCTGGGCACCGCGAGAGCCGCAGGCGGACGCCGGCGGCGACCCGGGCGCGCCCGAGGGCCAGGCCGCCGGGAAGCGCAAGCGGACCGGATGGCGCCGGCTGGTCCCGACCTGGCGCATGACCCTGGGCACCTTCCTCGTCGCGGCCCTGCTGCTCATCGGCGCGTTCTTCGTGGGCTACTCCCTGGTGAAGATCCCCCCGGCCAACGCGCTCGCCACCCAGCAGGCCAACGTCTACCTCTACGCGGACGGCTCCGTCATCGCCCGCGACGGCGAGGTCAACCGGGAGAACGTCACCCTCGGGCAGATCTCCAAGGACGCCCAGCACGCCATCCTGGCCGCCGAGGACCGCGACTTCTACTCCGAGTCCGCCGTCGACCCCAAGGCCATGGTCCGCGCCGCCTGGAACACCGCCCTCGGCAAGGGCAAGCAGTCCGGCTCCACCATCACCCAGCAGTACGTGAAGAACTACTACCTGCGCCAGGAACAGACCGTCACGCGCAAGGCCAAGGAGTTCTTCATCGCGATCAAGCTGGACCGCGAGGTCAGCAAGGACCACATCCTCGAGGGCTACCTCAACACCAGCTACTTCGGCCGCAACGCCTACGGCATCCAGGCCGCCGCCCAGGCCTACTACGGCATGGACGCCAAGGACCTCGACCCCGCCCGGGCCGCCTACCTCGCCGCGCTCGTCAACGCCCCCAGCCAGTACGACGTCGTCGCCCACCCCGAGAACCGCCGGGCCGCCGAGTCCCGCTGGAACTACGTGCTGGACGGCATGGTCACCAAGGGCTGGCTCAGCCGGTCCGAGCGCACCGGCATGAAGTTCCCGGTGCCGAAGGAGTCCACCCTGTCCACCGGCATGTCCGGGCAGCGCGGCTACATCGTCCGGATCGTCAAGGACTACCTCGTCCAGAACAAGATCGTCGACGAGAGCAGGCTCGACGCCGGCGGCTACCGCATCACCACCACCCTGCAGAAGCCCAAGCAGGACGCCTTCGTGAAGGCCGTCGACGACAAGCTCATGAGCAAGCTCGACAAGAAGAACAAGGTCGACCGCTACGTACGCGCCGGCGGCGCCGCCGTCGACCCCAAGACCGGCAAGGTCGTGGCGATGTACAACGGCATCGACTACGTCAAGCAGTACACCCCCAACGCCACCCGCCGGGACTTCCAGGTCGGCTCCACCTTCAAGCCGTTCGTCTTCACCGCGGCCGTCGAGAACGACTCCCGGACGCAGGACGGCCGCACGATCACCCCCAACACCGTCTACGACGGCACCAACCAGCGCCCCGTCCAGGGCTGGACCGGCCAGCCGTACGCCCCCGAGAACGAGGACCAGGTCTCCTACGGCGACATCACCGTCACCGAGGCCACCGACAAGTCCGTCAACTCGGTGTACGCGCAGATGGCAGCCGACGTCGGCCCGCAGAAGGTCAAGCAGACCGCCGTCGACCTCGGCATCCCCGAGACCACCCCCGACCTCGCCGACGGCCCCGCCATCGCGCTCGGCACGGCCACCGCCAGCGTCCTGGACATGGCCGAGGCCTACGCCACCCTGGCCAACCACGGCCGGCACGGCACCTACACGATCGTCGAGAAGGTCGCCAAGGGGGGCGTCCCCGTCGACCTGCCCGACCGGCGCACCCGGCAGGCCGTGAGCCGCGAGGCCGCCGACACCACCACCAAGGTCCTGCAGAGCGTCGTCCAGAACGGCACGGCCTCCGCCGCCCAGGCCACCGGCCGCCCCGTCGCCGGCAAGACCGGCACCGCCGAGAAGGACAAGGCCGCCTGGTTCGCCGGCTACACGCCCGACCTCGCCGTGGTCGTCTCCGTCATGGGCCAGGACCCCGTCACCGCCGCCCAGAAGCCGCTGTACGGCGCGCTCGGCCTGCCCCGCATCAACGGTGGCGGACCGCCCGCCGAGATCTGGGCCCAGTTCACCCGCGACGCCCTCAAGGGCAAGCCGGTCAAGGCCTTCGACCTCGACCTCCAGGCCGGCTCCGACGTCACCGAGATCCCCCGCACCACGGCCCCCTCCGACCCGGCCACGGGCGACCCCGACGACAACGGCACCACCGGCGGCCAGGACGAGGGCAGCCAGACGCCCGAGCAGAGCCCGAGCGCCCCCGAGGGGCAGAACGAGGGCCAGACCGGCGGCGGCACCACCGACGGCACCACCGGCGGCGAGTCCCCCACCGGCGGCGGCACCGCGGACGGCGGCACCGGCGACGGCGGGGCGACCGGCGGCGACGCCGGCACCACCGACGGCGGCGCGACCGGCGGCGACACGGACGACGGCGGCGCCACCGGCGGCCCGACCGGCCCCGGCTGGGGCGTGGTCCCGCAGACCGTCCGCCGCGAATAGAGCCCGGCGAAGAGGCCGGTGGGGCCGTGCGAAAGGTCAGTGACCCGAGGTCGCCTTCAGCCCCACCACGGCCACCAGCAGCAGACACACGAAGAAGATCCGGGCGGCGGTCGCCGGCTCCCCCAGCACCGCCATGCCGAACACCGCCGCCCCGGCCGCGCCGATCCCCACCCACACGCCGTAGGCGGTACCGATGGGCAGGGTCTTGGCCGCCTGCGACAGCAGCAGCATGCTGACGACGATCCCGGCGCCGGTGAGCACACTCGGAACGGGACGCGTGAAGCCGTCGGTGTACTTCATGCCGACGGACCACGCCACCTCGAGCAGACCGGCGACGACGAGCAGAACCCAGGCCATGACGGGCACCTTCCGGGAAACGGGCTGACGATGTCGGTGCGTCGTCTTTGCCTTGATCCCGGTACGGCGCGTCTCGTCGGGGGGCCCTCCACGCTAGCAAACGGCACGCCGAAGGGGCCGGTGACCATGGTCACCGGCCCCTTCACGGACCTGCCGGCAGGCCTACAGGTACAGGCCCGTCGAGTCCTCCGACCCCTCGAACCGGTCCGCGGCGACGGCGTGCAGATCGCGCTCGCGCATCAGCACGTACGCGATGCCCCGCACCTCGACCTCGGCCCGGTCCTCCGGGTCGAACAGGACCCGGTCGCCCGGCTCCACCGTCCGTACGTTCTGCCCCACCGCGACGACCTCGGCCCAGGCCAGCCGCCGGCCCACCGCCGCCGTGGCGGGGATCAGGATGCCGCCACCGGAACGCCGCTCGCCCTCGCCGGTCTCCTGCCGCACGAGTACGCGGTCGTGCAGCATCCGGATGGGCAGCTTGTCCGGGTGGGTGCTGTGCTCGTTTCTCTTGGCGCTCACGCCCTGAAACCTACCTGTCTTCCCGGCCCGCGTCGGCAGTCGGGTCAGCCCTTGCGCCGCCGCGTGCCCAGCGCGAGCAGCCCCACCACACCCACCACGACGAGCGCGACGGGCACGACGCGCTCCAGGCGGGGCGCCCCGTCCTCGTCCACGAAGCGGGCGCGCACATCGGTGACGGCCTTGTTGACCCCCACGTAGGCCCGCCCGAGGGTGTGGTCGATGTTCGACGCGACCTTGGCCTTGGCATCGCCGACGATCGTCTTCGGGTGCACCCGCACCCCGATCTCGTCGAGCGTCTCGGCCAGGGTCGCGCGGCGGCGCCTGATGTCCGCCTCGATCTGCGCCGGGGTCCTGGTGTCCGCCGTGTCCGCCACCGTGTCGCCTCCGAAGTCGGTATGAAGCCTGTGCCGGACAGTCTGTCAGCTCCACGGCTCGTCGCACGGTCAGGACCCCCGGTTACCCTGGTCCGATGAGCGAGCGACTCCAGCCGGGGGACGTGGCCCCCGCCTTCACCCTCCCCGACGCCGACGGCACCGAGGTGTCCCTGTCGGACCACAAGGGCCGCAAGGTCATCGTCTACTTCTACCCGGCCGCCCTCACCCCCGGCTGCACGAAGCAGGCCTGCGACTTCACGGACAACCTGGAGCTGCTGACCGGCGCGGGCTACGACGTCATCGGCATCTCCCCCGACACGCCGGAGAAGCTGGCGAAGTTCCGCGACAAGGAGTCCCTGAAGGTCACGCTCCTCGCCGACCCGGACAAGCAGGTCCTGGAGTCCTACGGCGCCTTCGGCGAGAAGAAGCTGTACGGCAAGACGGTCGTCGGCGTCATCCGCTCCACGGTGATCGTGGACGAGGAGGGCAAGGTCGAACGGGCCCTGTACAACGTCAAGGCGACCGGCCACGTGGCGAAGATCATCAAGGACCTGGGGGTCTGACACCCTCTGCCCTCCCGCGAGCGGCCCGTACCGACGACCCCGGTACGGGCCGCTCCGCATTCCGGGCGTGACCGTCCGACACACGGTTCGTTACTCCGTACGAGAGCACGAACGCGTGGTCGAGCGGGGAGGGATGAGGGATGGGGACGAGCGCGTACCCCCGGCAGCGGCTGGAGGAGGCGGCCCGGGGTTCACGGACCCTGTCGGAGGCGCTGAGGCGGCTGGGGGTGGACCCGCGGAGTTCGACGCGACGGTACGTGCTGGAGCGCATGAAGAAGCTCGGCGTGGACGTGTCGCACTTCGAGCGGGAGGGCGTGAAGTGGACGAGGGAAGTCCTTGAGAAGGCGGTCGCCGGGTCGACGAACATGTGCGAGGTGCTGCGCACGCTGGGGCTGGAGGTCGTCGGCGGGCATCACACGCACATCAGCCGCCGGATCAGGGCGTACGGCATCGACACCTCGCACTTCCGGGTACCGACCCGGCGCGGGAAGCCGTGGCGTGCGCGAACCCCGGAGGCATTCCTCGTCGAGCAGCCGCCGGGGCGCGCCCGGCGTGTGCCGGGCGACCGCCTCAGATGGGCCATGACGGCCTGTGGAGTGCAGGAGCGCTGCGCGCTGTGCGGCACCGGACCGGTCTGGCGGGGCCGTCCCCTTGTCCTGGAGGTCGACCACATCAACGGCCGCTGGCAGGACAACCGCATCGGCAACCTCCGGCTGCTGTGCCCCAACTGCCACGCGACCACGGACCGGTACCGGGGACGCGGCAAGAGGCGGGTCTCGTGACCAGCAGGCGGCCACGCCCCGCACGCGAGGAGCTGCGTGCCGCGGTAGCCGACTCCCTTTCCGTCGCCGAGGTGCTGCGTCGCCTGGGGCGTTCGGGCAGCGGCACCCAGCGCGCGCATCTGCGCCGGTGGATCGCGGAGGACCAGCTGAGCACGGAGCACTTCCTGGGCCAGGCACACCAGCGCAGCAAACCCCGCCCAGGCCTGGTGAGGCCACCCGAGGCAATCCTGGTCAAGCACGAAGGCGAGCGGCGCACCCGCACGGCGGTCCTGCGCCGCGCGCTGCGGGAGGTGGGGGTGCCCGAGGTCTGCGCGGAGTGCGGCGTCGGTCCGCAGTGGCTGGGCAAGCCCATGACGCTCGAGGTGGATCACATCGACGGGGACTGGAGCGACGACCGGCTGGCGAACCTGCGGCTGCTCTGCCCCAACTGCCATGCGGTGACGAGCACCTGGTGCAGAGGCGGCGGCAGGTATTCCCCGCGGACCCGCCCCGACTGACCGGTACCATGACCTGGATGCGGCCGTGGCGGAACTGGCCTACGCGCAGCACTTAGGATGCTGTGGGAGAAATCCCTTGAGGGTTCGAGTCCCTCCGGCCGCACAGCTTCGGATCGATGGCCCGCCCGGTGCAGACCGGGCGGGCCTCGTCGTCAGCCCACCAGTTCCCGTACCACCGGTACCAGCGCCCGGAACGCCTTGCCGCGGTGGCTGATCGCGTTCTTCTCCTGGGGGGTCAGTTCCGCGCAGGTGCGGGTTTCGCCGTCCGGCTGGAGGATCGGGTCGTAGCCGAAGCCGCCCGAGCCCGCCGGTGCGTGGCGGAGCACGCCGCGCAGCTGGCCCTCGACCACCCGCTCCGTGCCGTCGGGCAGGGCCAGGGCCGCGGCGCACGCGAAGTGGGCCTGGCGGTGTTCGTCGGCGATGTCCGAGAGCTGCGCGAGGAGCAGGTCGAGGTTGGCCTTGTCGTCGCCGTGGCGGCCGGACCAGCGGGCGGAGAAGATGCCGGGGGCGCCGTGGAGGACGTCGACGCACAGGCCCGAGTCGTCGGCGACGGCCGGCAGGCCGGTGGCCCGGGCCAGGGCGTGGGCCTTGAGGAGGGCGTTCTCGGCGAAGGTGACGCCGGTCTCCTTGACGTCGGGGATGTCCGGGTAGGCGTCGGCGCCGACGAGTTCGTGGGGCAGTCCGGCTTCGGCGAGGATCGCGCGGAGTTCGGTGATCTTCCCGGCGTTGCGGGTGGCGAGGATCAGGCGGCTCATGACCACCACAGTATGGCCGGGCAGGAACCGCGCCCCCTCAGGGGCGCGGGGAACCGCGCGAGCGGCCACGGCGCACCCGCACCCGGCCGGCGCCCCGCAGCGCTACGGCGTGCAGACCTTCGTCAACTCGCCCGCCGCGTCCGTGACCGGGCTGATGTCCGGCGTCTCGTCGCCGTTCCCGATCGAGGTGCGGACGTTGTCGACGGCCTTGTTCAGGTCGTCGACGGCCTTGCCGACATCGGCGTTGTCGGTCTTGTCGCCGATCTGGCCGAGGTTCTTGTCGATGGAGTCGAGGGACTCGTCGAGCTGCCCCGGGTCGTTCGCGGCGCTGTCGACGGCCTGCTGGAGTTCCGTGACGCTGTCGGCGATGGCGTCGGCGGTCTGGACGCAGTCCAGTGCCTTGTCGACGGCGGCGCAGCCGGTGGTGAGTCCGGCGGTCAGCGCGACGGCCGCCAGGGTGGCGGCGACGGCGGCGGTGCGGCGGCGTCGGCGGCTCGCGGCCATGGAGCGGTCCCTCTCGTTCGACGGGCTGGTCGGGCCCGGTGGCTGGCCGGGCGCACAGGGATGAGCCGTGCGCCCGTACTCCTTCAGACGCGGGTGTGCTCGGCCCGGTTGCCCGGGCCGAGCACCGTTCTTGGCGCGGCCTTTACTTTTCGAGGAGCGTGTCGAGCGCGGTGCGCTGGTGCGCGGCGAGCTCGGTGCAGCCGGTGACGGCGAGGTCGAGGAGGGCGTTGAGTTCGTCGCGGGCGAAGGGTTCGGCTTCGGCGGTGCCCTGGACCTCGACGAAGCGGCCGTCGCCGGTGCAGACGACGTTCATGTCGGTGTCGGCCTTGACGTCTTCCTCGTAGCAGAGGTCGAGGAGGGGGACGCCGCCGACGATGCCGACGGAGACGGCGGAGACGGTGCCGGTGAGGGGCTGGCGGCCGGCCTTGACGAGCTTCTTGCGCTGGGCCCAGGCGACGGCGTCGGCGAGGGCGACGTAGGCGCCGGTGATGGCTGCGGTGCGGGTGCCGCCGTCGGCCTGGAGGACGTCGCAGTCGAGGACGATGGTGTTCTCGCCGAGGGCCTTGTAGTCGATGACGGCGCGCAGGGAGCGGCCGATGAGGCGGCTGATCTCGTGGGTGCGGCCGCCGATCTTGCCGCGGACGGATTCGCGGTCGCCGCGGGTGTTGGTGGAGCGGGGCAGCATGGAGTATTCGGCGGTGACCCAGCCTTCGCCGCTGCCCTTGCGCCAGCGGGGGACGCCTTCGGTGACGGAGGCGGTGCAGAAGACCTTGGTGTCGCCGAAGGAGACGAGGACGGAGCCTTCGGCGTGCTTGCTCCAGCCGCGCTCGATGGTGATGGGGCGGAGCTGCTGGGGGGTGCGGCCGTCGATTCGAGACATGCGGCTGAGCCTATCGGGAGGGACGGAAGAGGCCCTTCCCGTGGGGGGAGGGGCCTCTTGCGTGCGGGGTGCCGGGGCCGTCGCCGGGGACGGTGCCCCGTGCGTCACATCATGTCTTCGATCTCCGCCGCGATGGGGTCGGCGTCGGTGCCGATGACGACCTGGATGGCGCTGCCCATCTTGACGACGCCGTGGGCGCCGGCGGCCTTCAGGGCGGTCTCGTCGACCTTGGCGGGGTCCACGACCTCGGTGCGCAGGCGCGTGATGCAGCCTTCGACTTCCTCGATGTTGTCGATGCCGCCGAGCCCGGCAACGATCTTCTCAGCCTTGCTGGCCATCTTCGTTCTCCCTG
The DNA here is from genome assembly GCF_055567995.1 of Streptomyces sp. NPDC026246. Classification (NCBI taxonomy): domain Bacteria; kingdom Bacillati; phylum Actinomycetota; class Actinomycetes; order Kitasatosporales; family Streptomycetaceae; genus Streptomyces; species Streptomyces sp. NPDC026246. The sequence continues at coordinate 762,441 of NZ_JBVHPJ010000002.1, forward strand.
ATCCGAACCGCTTTGTCGCAGTAACCCACAGTTGGCCCATCTTCGCGAGCGGTCGTGTCGTGTGTGCCGAAGGATGGCGTCACGTCTGCGCGACCGTCCGTTCGACTGGTCTACACCACGAGCGCGTCTCTCGACAAAAGTCTCTCGGCGAAGGGGAGCGGAATGAGTGCTGACAGCCCGGCCGCTTCGGAGGGGGCCGTCAGTCCGGGGCGTGCCCGCTGGAGCCGGTTGTTCCAGGGGCTGCAGAAGATGGGCCGGAGTCTGCAGTTGCCGATCGCGGTGCTGCCGGCGGCGGGCATCCTCAACCGGCTGGGGCAGCCGGACGTGTTCGGGGACGAGGGGCTGGGCTGGACGAACGTCTCGAAGGTGATGGTGGGGGCGGGCGGTGCGCTGCTGGACAGTGCGCTGGGTCTGCCGCTGCTGTTCTGTGTGGGTGTCGCGATCGGGATGGCGAAGAAGTCGGACGGTTCGACGGCGCTGGCGGCGGTGGCCGGGTTCCTCGTGTACTTCACGGTGTTGCGGCAGTTCCCGGAGGACTGTCCGGAAGGGTCGGTCGCGGTGCCCAACGTGGGGTGCCAGGTGACCGACGGCAGCCGCGAGGTGACGGCGTTCGCGTTTCAGAATCCGGGGGTGTTCGGCGGGATCGTCATGGGGCTGCTGGCGGCGTTCTTCTGGGCGCGTTTCCACCGGACGCGGCTGGTGGACTGGCTGGGGTTCTTCAACGGGCGGCGGCTGGTGCCGATCATCATGGCGTTCGTCGCGATCGCGTTCGCGGCGCTGTGTCTGTGGGTGTGGCCGCCGATCGGTGACGCGCTGGAGAGCTTCAGCGACTGGATGGACGGCCTGGACGCGTGGGGCGCGGGTGTGTTCGGGGTGGCGAACCGGGCGTTGCTGGTGGTGGGGCTGCACCAGTTCCTGAACGTGCCCATCTGGTTCCAGTTCGGTTCGTTCACGAAGCCGGACGGGACGGTGGTGCACGGTGACATCAACATGTTCCTGGCGGGCGATCCGGACGCGGGTCAGTTCACCTCGGGGTTCTTCCCGATCATGATGTTCGCGCTGCCGGCGGCGGCCCTGGCGATCACGCACTGCGCGCGGCCGGCGCGGCGCAAGGAGGTCGGCGGTCTGATGCTGTCGGTGGCGCTGACGTCGTTCGTCACGGGCATCACGGAGCCGATCGAGTACTCGTTCCTGTTCGTCGCGCCGGTGCTGTACGTGGTCCACGCGCTGCTGACGGGTGTGTCGATGGCGGTGACGTGGGGGCTGGGTGTGCACGACGGGTTCAGCTTCTCGGCGGGGCTGATCGACTACGTCATCAACTGGAACCTGGCGACGCGGCCGTGGCTGATCGTTCCGATCGGGCTGGCGTTCGCGCTGGTCTACTACGTGATCTTCCGGTTCGCGATCACGAAGTTCGACCTGAGGACTCCGGGGCGGGAGCCCGAGGAGGACGTGGAGGACAGCGCCAAGGCGTGATCCCCGCAGCGGGCGGAATTGGCGGGTTCCACTCGTTCGGCCTACCGTGCTACAACTGGTCTACACCACTCATCGGTGGAGGTCGCGCGGTGGTCACCGCGTTCCCCTTTCTTTGAGACGCCGCCGTCCCCCTTCTCATGCTTCCTGGGCGGCGCCGTGCCCCCTGGAGGAAGTTCATGTCCACAGACACAGCCGCGCCCGCGAGCCCGAGCAAGGGCTCGGCCGTGATGGCCGTCATGCAGCGCATCGGCCGCAGCCTCATGCTGCCGGTCGCCGTGCTGCCCGCCGCCGCCCTGCTGGTCCGGCTCGGCAACGACGACATGCTGGGCCGTCCCGAGTTCCCCGCGTTCCTGACGAAGATCGCTAGCTTCATGGCGGCGGGCGGCAACGCGATCCTCGACAACATGGCGCTGCTGTTCGCCGTGGGCATCGCGATCGGCTTCGCCAAGAAGTCGGACGGCTCCACGGCGCTGGCCGCCGTCACCGGGTACCTGGTCTTCCAGCGCGTGCTGTCCACCTTCACCGACCCGAACCAGCCGAAGGTGCCGACCGCCGTCGACGGCAAGGTCGTCATGGTGGATAAGGCGGTCAACGCCGGTGTCCTCGGCGGCGTGGTCATGGGCATCGTTGTCGCCCTGCTCTACCAGCGCTTCTACCGCACCAAGCTGCCGGACTGGGCCGGCTTCTTCGGCGGTCGCCGCCTGGTGCCGATCCTGTCCGCCTTCGCGGGTCTGATCATCGGCGTCGTCTTCGGTTACATCTGGCCGGTCCTCGGTGCGGGGCTGCACAACTTCGGTGAGTGGCTGGTCGGTTCCGGTGCCGTCGGTGCGGGCATCTTCGGTGTCGCCAACCGCGCGCTGATCCCGGTCGGCATGCACCACCTGCTGAACTCGTTCCCGTGGCTCCAGGCCGGCGAGTACGAGGGCAAGAGCGGTGACATCGCCCGCTTCCTCGCCGGCGACCCGACCGCCGGGCAGTTCATGACCGGCTTCTTCCCGATCATGATGTTCGCCCTGCCGGCCGCCTGCCTCGCGATCGTGCACTGCGCCCGGCCCGAGCGCCGCAAGGTCGTCGGCGGCATGATGTTCTCCCTCGCGCTGACCTCGTTCGTCACCGGTGTCACCGAGCCGATCGAGTTCACCTTCATGTTCATCGCTCCGGTGCTGTACGCGATCCACGCCGTGCTCACCGGTGTCTCGATGGCCCTGACCTGGGCCTTGGGGATGAAGGACGGTTTCGGCTTCTCCGCCGGCGCCATCGACTTCGCTCTGAACCTCGGCATCGCGACCAACCCCTGGGGCCTGGCCCTGGTCGGGCTGTGCTTCGCGGCCCTGTACTACGTGGTCTTCCGCTTCGCGATCATCAAGTTCAACCTGCCCACGCCGGGCCGGGAGTCGGACGAGGAACTCGCCGAGCTGCAGAAGGCCGAGGCGAAGTAGCCCGCTGACGGCGAAGGCCCCGGAACCCGCTCGGGTTCCGGGGCCTTTCGCGTGCGTCGGGCGTTCAGATCTCGTACGTCTGCCCGGGCGCGGCGAGGTTCACCGGGCCGTCGTACACCTCGCGGGCGTCGGCGAGGTTGACCTGGGGGTCCGTCCACGGCGGGACGTGGGTGAGGACGAGGCGGCGGGCACCGGCCCGGGCCGCCGTCTCACCCGCCTCGCGGCCGTTGAGGTGCAGGTCGGGGATGTTCTCCTTGCCGTGCGTGAACGCCGCCTCGCACAGGAACAGGTCGCTGTCCCGGGCGAGTTCGTCCAGGGCGGGGCTCACGCCGGTGTCGCCGGAGTACGTCAGGACCCTGCCGTCGTGCTCGATGCGGATGCCGTACGCCTCCACGGGGTGGGCCACCCGCTCGGTGTGGACCGTGAAGGGGCCGATCTCGAACGTGGACGGCTTGACCGTGTGGAAGTCGAAGACCTCGCTCATCGAGGAGGCGGAGGGGGTGTCCGCGTAGGCGGTGGTCAGCCGGTGTTCCGTGCCTTCGGGGCCGAAGACGGGGAGTGGATCGCAGCGGCCGCCGTCGTGGCGGTAGTAGCGCGCGACGAAGTACGCGCACATGTCGATGCAGTGGTCGGCGTGCAGGTGGCTGAGGAAGATCGCGTCGAGGTCGTAGAGACCGCAGTGGCGCTGCAGCTCGCCGAGGGCACCGTTGCCCATGTCGAGAAGCAGCCGGAAGCCGTCGGCCTCGACGAGGTAGCTCGAGCAGGCCGATTCCGCGGACGGGAACGACCCCGAGCAGCCGACGACGGTGAGCTTCATGAAGCAGAAACCTCCGCTGGCGGGACGATTCGGTGAGGGGCGTCGGGGGTCGTGCGGTCCGTCGAGCGTAAGGCGCGAAACCTCCGGCAGCTCCTCCGCCAAGGCCTGTTGTGGGCGAACTCACCTGTGGTGTCACCGGTTCGGCTGGCAGGGCCGGAGGTGATCCTGGTGAGAGGGGCGCGCGACAGGGATGGCGCCGGTAACGTCTCAGTATGGACACGTCCTGGTGGCTGGCGCTCGCCGCGGTGGTACTGCTCGCGCTCGTCGCCACGCTCGTCGACGGCTGGGGGCGCAGCCGTCGGCCGCCGAAGCGGCGGGACCGCACGACCGGACCGGGCACCGCGCCGGCGGGCCGGCCGCGGCCGGCGGAGATCTGGTGGGCCGAGGTGCCCTACGAGGACGAGCCGCGCAGCAAGGACCGGCCCTGCCTGGTGCTGGCGGTGCGCGGCGAGCGGGCCACGGTCGTGAAGATCACCACGCGGTTCCGCGACGAGCGTGCCGGGGTGATCCCGTTGCCGCCCGGCTCGGTCGGTGACGCGCGGGGCCGGGCGAGTTTCCTGGAGACGGACGAGCTGCGCGAGGTGCCGGTGCGCGGTTTTCGCCGCCGGGTCGGCGTGGTGGACCGGGCGTTGTGGGACCGGGTGCGCCACCTGACGAAGTGAGCAACAAAAAGGGCCGGAGTCGCTGCCGACTCCGGCCCTTGGGGCGGTCGTGCTACGCCCAGAGCTGGCCCTGGAGCGTGTCGATGGCTTCCTCGGTGGTGGCCGCGGTGTAGACGCCGGTCGAGAGGTACTTCCAGCCGCCGTCGGCGACGACGAAGACGATGTCGGCGGTTTCTCCGGCCTTGACGGCCTTCCTGCCGACGCCGATCGCGGCGTGCAGCGCGGCGCCGGTGGAGACGCCGGCGAAGATGCCCTCCTGCTGGAGCAGCTCGCGGGTCCGGGTGACCGCGTCGGCGGAGCCGACGGAGAAGCGGCTGGTGAGGACGGACTCGTCGTACAGCTCGGGGACGAAGCCCTCGTCGAGGTTGCGCAGGCCGTAGACCAGGTCGTCGTAGCGCGGTTCGGCGGCGATGATCCGGACGTCGGGCTTGTGCTCGCGCAGGTAGCGGCCGACGCCCATGAGGGTGCCGGTGGTGCCGAGTCCGGCGACGAAGTGGGTGACGGACGGCAGGTCGGTGAGGATCTCCGGGCCGGTCGTGGCGTAGTGGGCGCCGGCGTTGTCCGGGTTGCCGTACTGGTAGAGCATCACCCAGTCGGGGTGCTCGGACGAGAGCTCCTTGGCGACGCGCACGGCGGTGTTGGAGCCGCCCGCGGCCGGGGAGGAGATGATCTCCGCGCCCCACATGCCCAGCAGGTCCCGGCGTTCCTGCGAGGTGTTCTCCGGCATCACGCACACGATGCGGTAGCCCTTGAGCTTCGCCGCCATGGCCAGGGAGATGCCGGTGTTGCCCGACGTCGGCTCGAGGATGGTGCAGCCCGGGGTCAGGCGGCCGTCCTTCTCCGCCTGCTCGATCATGTGCAGGGCGGGGCGGTCCTTGACCGAACCGGTCGGGTTGCGGTCCTCCAGCTTCGCCCAGATGCGGACGTCGGCGGACGGCGACAGCCGCGGCAGGCGCACCAGGGGGGTGTTGCCGACCGCGGCCAGGGGGGAGTCGTAGCGCATGATCAGACCATGCCGCCGGCCACCGCCGGCAGGATCGTGACGTTGTCGCCGTCCGACAGCTTGGTGTTGATGCCGTCGAGGAAGCGGACGTCCTCGTCGTTGAGGTAGACGTTGACGAAGCGGCGCAGCTGGTCGCCGTCCACGATGCGGGCCTGGATGCCCGCATGCCGGGTCTCGAGGTCGTTGAACAGCTCGGCGAGGGTGTCCCCGGTGCCCTCCACCGCCTTCTGGCCGTCGGTGTAGGTGCGGAGGATGGTCGGGATGCGGACCTCGATGGCCATGCCTGGGGCTCCTGTCGGAAGGTGTCGTCGGGTGAGTGGCGCGCGGCGGCGCGGAAGTGCGTGGTCGTACGCGGGCGGAGCGTTTCGCCGCGGCTCACGGCCGTACGGCGGCAGGGTGCGTCAACAGATGGCGCTGGCGAGCCTGCACAGGTCGACGTGCAGCCGCGCCACGAGCAGATCGCCCGGCGTCTTTTCGCTCACGTCGTGGAGAACCATGGGCTCATCGTATCGATTCCCGGCCCGGCTCCCGGAGTGTGATCCCACTCTTCGGACGCTATTCATCCACATGTCGAGATCAGCGCTCCTGTGACGGGCTCAGTACGCCTCGACGATCTCGACGTCCTCCTCGGTGACCTGGCCCTCGACGATCCGGAAGGAGCGGAACTGGAACGCGCCGGCCCCGTCGGTGTCGGCGGTGGAGACCAGGACGTAGTGGGCGCCGGGCTCGTTGGCGTAGGAGATGTCGGTGCGCGAGGGGTAGGCCTCGGTGGCGGTGTGGGAGTGGTAGATCACCACCGGCTCCTCGTCCCGGTCGTCCATGTCGCGGTAGAGCTTGAGCAGATCACCGGAGTCGAACTCGTAGAACGTGGGCGACATGGCCGCGTTCAGCATGGGGATGAAGCGCTCCGGGCGGTCGGAGCCGGCCGGCCCGGCGACGACGCCGCACGCCTCGTCGGGGTGGTCCTTGCGCGCGTGGGCGACGATCTGGTCGACGAGGGCCTGGGTGATGGTCAGCATGCGGGCAAGGATAAGCAGAAGGGCCGTTCCGTACCGAGGGTTGGTACGGAACGGCCCGTATGCCGGACACCCTGAGCGGCGGCCGCAGGGAGTGCCACGAGTACTCCCTGCGGCGGGCGTCCTGCCAGGTGGTCAGCCGACCTGCTCGAACTCCGGGTCGCGGCGCTCGGTGAGCTGCGGGTTGCGGCGCTTGAGGACCGCCCAGCCGATGCCGAGGGCGACGGCCCAGCCGGCGGCGACGTACAGGCAGACCCGGGCGTCCTTGTCGTAGGCGATCATGCAGGTCACGCCGATGAGGAAGAGAAGCGCGACCCAGCTGAACAGGGCGCCGCCGGGGGCCGGGAAGGCCGAGGCGCGCAGCCGGCCCGCGTCGACCGCCGCGCGGTAGCGGATGTGGCTGACGAGGATCATCATCCAGGTCCAGATGCCGGCCGCGGTGGCGACGGAGGTGACGTAGAGGAACGCCTTCTCCGGGACGACGTAGTTCAGCACGACGCCGATGCCCATGAGGGCCACGGAGACGGTGATGCCGACGGCGGGCGTCTTGCGGGCGTTGAGCCTGCCGAACGCCTGCGGGGCCTCGCTGTTGGCGGCCAGGTCGCGCAGCATGCGGCCGGTGGAGTACATGCCCGAGTTGCAGGACGACAGGGCCGCGGTGAGGACGACGAAGTTGACGATGCCCGCGGCGAGCGGGATGCCGATCTTGCCGAAGGCGTGCACGAAGGGGCTCTCGCCGGCGGAGAACTCGGTCCACTTCACGACGGAGAGGATGACCAGCAGGGCGCCGACGTAGAAGACGATGATGCGCCAGGGCAGGGTGTTGATGGCCTTGGGCAGGGTCTTCTCGGGGTTCTCGGACTCGCCCGCGGTGACGCCGACGAGCTCGACGGCGAGGTAGGCGAACATGACGCCCTGGAGGGTCATCAGGCTGGAGCCGATGCCGTTGGGGAAGAAGCCGCCGTGCGACCAGAGGTTGGAGACGGTGGCGGTGTCACCGGCGTCGGAGAAGCCGAGGGTGAGCACGCCGAGGCCGATGACGATCATGCCGATGATGGCCGTGACCTTGATCATCGAGAACCAGAACTCGACCTCGCCGAAGATCTTGACCGAGATCAGGTTGACGCCGAAGAGCACCACCAGGAACACCAGGGCGCTGACCCACTGCGGGATCTCGGGGAACCAGAAGTGGATGTAGATGGCGGCGGCCGTGAGCTCGGCCATGCCGGTGACCACCCACATGAGCCAGTACGTCCAGCCCGTGACGAACCCGAAGAACGGGCCGAGGAACTCGCGTGCGTACTCCGCGAAGGAGCCGGAGACGGGCCGGTAGAGGAGCAGCTCGCCCAGGGCCCGCATGATGAAGAAGATCACGACGCCCGCGAGGGCGTACATGAGGATGATGCTGGGTCCCGCCTTGGCGATGTTCGCTCCGGCACCCATGAACAGGCCGACGCCGATGGCGCCGCCGATCGCGATCATCTGGACCTGGCGACTGCCGAGTCCCCGCTCGTACCCCTCTTCGGGCACGTTTTCCGTGTCGACCTTCGCAGAGGTCATGTGTGGTGCGCCTTTCTCCATGCCGACCCGGGCCTCTCGTCGGCCTCGGATCGGGTTTCGATCCCCCCGGAAATGATGGAGTTGAGCGAGCCCGCGAGCCCGCTCGTGCCTGGCCGGCGGTCGCCGGCTCGGTGGCGCACCCGGCCGAACATTCGGGTGGTGCTCGCCGGGCGGTCGTGAAGATTTATCACGCCCGCAACACTGATCACAGGTCGGGGATGTGGCGCACTGCACAGGGAGAACCGGACAAAGAGCACCCGATGGGGTCATAGAGGGCGGGCGCGGTGACGCGATCGTTATCCGGATTTGAGTGTCCTCTGAGCGAACACCGCGCTGTCACCCGACGGTCACCGAACCTGCACGAATCAGGGCATCAGCGTCGTGACCAGCGTTTCCTGCAGTCCGCCCAGCCACAGATAGGCCATCACCATGGGCTTGCGCGGGTCCTCGTCCGGGAGGCTGAAGAGGAGGTCGCTGTCCTCCTCGTCGGTGATCTCCAGGCGGGAGCCGATGGCCAGCCGCAGATCGTTCAGGGCGCCCAGCCACTGCTGCGACTCCTGCGACGACAGCTTCAGCACCGCCCCGCCCTCGCCGGCCGAGGCGGAGGACAGCGCGTCCAGCGAGCGCACCACGGCCAGGGCGTTGTCCCGCTTGCCGGCGCGCAGGTCGTTCTCCGTGTAGCGGCGGAACTCGGCGGAGTACGCGCGCTGCTCCTCGGCGTCGCGCGGCGAGGCGGGCTGCTCGGGGTCGCCGTAGGCGTCCGGGAACAGGCGCCTGAGCACCGGGTCGGAGGGCGGCTCGCTCGGGCCCTCGGCGAACAGTCCGGCGAGCGGGTCGCCGGAGGCGTCCTCGGCGGGGCCGGGGCCGATCAGCTCCAGGAGCTGCACGGCCAGGGACCGGATGATGGAGATCTCGACGTCGTCGAGGGCGACGGCCGCGCCGCCGCCGGGGAGCGGTTCGAAGGTTCCGGGCATGAACGCCTTTTCGCTGCTGGGCGGGGTGCGGGCTACTTGCGGTCCTGCTGGAGGGTGGCCCACAGGCCGTAGCCGTGCATGGCCTGCACGTCGCGCTCCATCTCCTCGCGGCTGCCGCTGGAGACGACCGCCCGGCCCTTGTGGTGGACGTCGAGCATGAGCTTGGTGGCCTTGTCCTTGGAGTAGCCGAAGTACGTCTGGAACACGTACGTCACGTAGCTCATGAGGTTGACCGGGTCGTTGTGGACGATCGTGACCCACGGGAGGTCGGGCTCGGGTACGGCGAAGACCTCCTCCGCCGATTCGGTGCGTTCGATCTCCAGGGGCGCGGGTGACGTCACACTGCCCATGCTGCCACCCGAGGGGGGTGGTCGCACAAACGGGCCTGGCCGCAAGGCGATCGGTGACTCCCGGCCCGCAATCGTCAGATTGACGAAATGGGGGTACGCTCCTGTCCATGAACACAGCGGACCTTTCGCTGCCGGTGGATGTCCCGTCGACGGCGCTCTTCACGGACCAGTACGAGCTGACGATGCTGCGCGCCGCCCTGGCGGCGGGTACGGCCGAGCGGCGCAGCGTGTTCGAGGTCTTCACCCGGCGACTGCCGGAGGGGCGCCGCTACGGCGTCGTGGCGGGCACCGGACGGGTGCTGGACGCGGTGGAGAACTTCCGCTTCGACCCGGCCGTCCTCACCTTCCTGCGCGAGCGGGAGATCGTCGACGAGCGGACCCTGGAGTGGCTGGCCGGCTACCGCTTCGGCGGGGACATCTGGGGTTACCCCGAGGGCGAGGTGTACTTCCCGGGCTCGCCGATCATGCGGGTCGAGGGCACCTTCGCCGAGTGCGTCCTGCTGGAGACGGTGATCCTGTCGATCCTCAACCACGACTCGGCGATCGCCGCGGCGGCCTCGCGGATGTCGGCCGCCGCGGGCGAGCGGCCGCTGATCGAGATGGGCGCCCGGCGCACCCACGAGCTGGCCGCGGTGGCCGCCTCCCGGGCCGCCTACGTCGGCGGCTTCGCGACCACCTCCGACCTGGCCGCGGGTTTCCGCTACGGGATCCCCACGGTCGGCACCTCCGCCCACGCCTTCACCCTGCTGCACGACAGCGAGCGGGACGCCTTCCAGGCACAGGTGGAGACACTGGGCCGGGGCACGACGCTGCTGGTGGACACCTACGACGTCGCCGAGGCGGTCCGTACCGCCGTGGAGGTCGCGGGGACCGGGCTGGGCGCGGTGCGGATCGACTCCGGGGACCTGCTGCTCGTGGCGCACCGGGTGCGCGACCAGCTGGACGAGCTGGGCGCGACCGACACGAAGATCGTCGTCACCTCGGACCTCGACGAGTACGCCATCGCCTCCCTGGCGGCGGCGCCGGTGGACGCCTACGGAGTGGGCACCCAGCTGGTCACCGGCTCCGGCCACCCGACGTCCTCGATGGTCTACAAGCTGGTGGCCCGGGCCGGGTCCGACGCCCCGGACGCGCCGCTGGTGGCGGTGGCGAAGAAGTCCAGCGGCGGCAAGACGTCGGTGGGCGGGCGCAAGTGGGCGGCGCGGCGGCTGGACGCCCACGGCATCGCGGAGGCCGAGGTCGTCGGGACCGGGCCCGTGCCGGGCGAGCTGGCCGACCGGCAGCTGCTGGTGGAGCTGGTCAAGGGCGGCGAGGTCGTGGCCCGCGAGCCGCTGGACGCGGCGCGGGAGCGGCACATGACGGCGCGCGCGGGCCTGCCGATGTCGGCCACGCAGCTCTCGCGCGGGGAGCCCGTGCTTCCCACGGAGTACGTGCACGGCACCTCGGGTAACCAATAGCGGTGTGCCGTGACGCGCCGACCCGTCCCCTCTCCCCTTCTCCCGACCCCGACCCCGACCCCGACCCCCGGCTCGGCCGTCCACCGGCCGGGCCCGCCGACCCCATAGCCGAAGGATGCCGACCATGCGCCGCGCCTTGATCGTCGTAGACGTGCAGAACGACTTCTGCGAGGGGGGCAGCCTCGCGGTGTCCGGCGGTGCCGACGTGGCCGCCGCCATCACCGAGCTGGTCGGGCAGGCGGCCGGCTCCGGCTACCGGCACGTCGTGGCCACCCGGGACCACCACATCGCCCCGGGCGGGCACTTCTCCGCCAGCCCCGACTTCGTGCACTCCTGGCCCGCGCACTGCGTCGCCGGCACGGAGGGCGTCGGCTTCCACCCGAACTTCGCGCCGGCGGTCGCCTCCGGTTCGGTCGACGCCGTCTTCGACAAGGGGGCGTACTCGGCGGCCTACAGCGGCTTCGAGGGCACCGACGAGAACGGCACCGCGCTGGCCGACTGGCTCCGCTCGCGCGAGATCACCGAGGTCGACGTGGTCGGCATCGCCACGGACCACTGCGTGCGGGCCACGGCCCTGGACGCCGCCCGCGAGGGCTTCCGCACCCAGGTGCTGCTGGACCTGACGGCCGGGGTGGCGCAGGCGACGACGGACCGGGCGCTGGAGGACCTGCGCGCGGCGGGCGTGGAGCTGTCGGGCAAGCCGGTGGTGCAGTAGCCGCCGGCCGGGTCAGGCCCGGGCCGTCGGACGCCGCAGCAGGGACCTGATCGGGCGCCACAGCTCCTGGACCAGCTCCGGGGCGGTCGCGACACCGTTGTCGGGGGCCGTGCGCCATATGAGGCCGTCGGGGTGGTGCAGGACGGCCGTGATCTCGTCCGGCGTGGGCGGGGCGGCGTTGCCGCGCAGGTAGACCGACCGCAGACCGAGGTTGCGGAGCCTGGTCAGGGCCCGCGCGCGGTTCACGGAGTGGACGAGGACGCGGACGGCCGCGGGGCCGTCGGCGGCGGGGCTGGGCAGGTTCAGCGCCACCACCACCGTGCCGTTCGGCAGCTTGCAGAAGCCTCCTGCGGCCATGCGCTCATCCCCCCGTGTCGGTCGGTGTCAATAAGAGAGCCACAGGACGCACCTAAACACGGATCGGCGGTGACCCGCCAGGGGGTCACCGCCGATCATGTTCTGACCTGCAAGGATGCGGATTACCTACCCGCGGGGCCGACCTCCAGCTCGATGGTCGAGCCGTTCTTGGCCTCCTTGAGGATCTTGATCTTCGTGTTGGTGTCAGTGATCTTGACACCCGCGGTCGGGTTCGACTCGTCGTAGTAGTCGTTCTTGCGGTCGTTGAAGACCGAGACGCCCTTCGAGCCCGGGATGTACTTCGCCACGTCCGCCTTGTGCAGCGTCATGCCGTCGGTGCGGTAGAGGCTGAACGGCGAGTCGTAGGCCTGGATGCGGTTGCGCATCAGCGTGCCGTCGGCCCACTTCAGCGCGTCCGGGTGCGAGTCGATCGGCAGGACCAGACCGGTGCCCTGGTGCTGGCTGGTGTTGTTGTCCGCCTGGGAGGTGTCCCACTTCCAGATCAGCAGGCCGTTCTGGTACGCGTAGTGCTCCACCCAGTCCGGACGCGCCGTGAAGCCGAAGTTGTACGGACCCGTCTTCAGCGTCTTGTCGTACGACACGTACTGCCGGTTCTCGGCGATGTAGTACTGCGCGTAGTCCTTGGTGAAGGACGCGCCGATGCGGGAGAAGCCGGTGGCCTTCCACGCGGCGTCCGCGCTCTCGGCGTTGTCGGAGAAGACCGGCGTGCCGTCGGCGGTCACCGTGATCGAGTCGGCCGCGAAGCCCTTCTGGGCCACGCCACCGTCGGTCTGGTAGCGGAAGCGCAGGTCGATCTTCTTGCCCGCGTAGGCGTCCAGCGAGAAGGCGAGCTTCTTGTAGCCGTCGACCGTGCCGGTCAGGGCCGGCTTGTCGCTGCCGTCACGCGGGATCGGCTGGCCGTCCACCGTGCCGTCGAGGGCGGTCCAGTTGGCGCCGCCGTCGGTCGAGACCTCGGTGTAGAGGTAGTCGTAGTTGGCCTCGATGTCGTACCAGCCGTCGAGGGTCAGCTGCGCCTTCGACTTGCCGGTGAGGTCGACCGAACGCGTCAGGGTGTTCTTGAGGTTGTCACCGCTGCCGCTCCACCACTGCGTCTTGCCCTCGGCGGGCGTGACGATCTCGGTGGTGACCGCCTTCTTGGGCAGGTCGACGACCAGGGCCTGCTTGTGCTTGGTGTTGTACTCGGCCACGCCCAGCTTGTGCCAGGAGTTGACGCCGGCCTTGGCCTTGTCGTAGTTCAGCCAGCCGAGCTGCAGCTTGTCCCAGGCGGTCATGTCGCCGGGCAGGTCGCCGATCTCGTTCTTGCCGGTGCCGAGCCAGGAACCGGACGACATCAGCGTCCAGAAGCCCGTGGAGTTCTCGCCGCCCGCGGTGTCGTAGTGGTCCGGCAGACCGAGGTCGTGGCCGTACTCGTGGGCGTAGACGCCGAGTCCGCCGTTCTCCGGCTGGACGGTGTAGTCGCCGACCCAGATACCGGTGTCGCCGATCTTCGCGCCGCCAAGCTTGTTGTTCGCCGGGCCGGTGGCGCCGGCGTCGGTGCCGAAGGCGTACCAGCGGTGCGCCCAGATCGCGTCGGTGCCCTGGGCGCCGCCGCCTGCGGACTCGTCCTCGCCCGCGTGCACGATCTGGAAGTGGTCGATGTAGCCGTCGGGCTCGTTGAAGTCGCCGTCGCCGTCGAAGTCGTAGCGGTCCCACTCGTCGAACCGTGCGACGTCCGCCTTGATCTGGGCGTCGGTCCGGCCGGCCGCCTTCTGCTGGGCGACCCAGGCGTTCAGGCCGTCGCTGACGACGTTCCACACGCTGGAGCAGTTGGTGTCGCCGCAGGCGTTGTTGCCGTAACGGGCCTCGTTGTAGGGCACCTTGACCCAGTCGGAGACCTCACCGGCGACCGAGTAGCGGCCCGAGGACTGCTTCTCGTAGTACGTCTTGACGGAGTCGACGCCCTTGCCGGACCCGAAGTACAGGTCCTGGAAGTACTCCTGGTCGTAGTCGGCCCGCCAGGCCGTGGAGTTGTCCTTCTTGCGGTCGGGCTTGGGGATCGTGTTGTGCAGCGGTCCCGGGGTGCCGCCGTAGCGGCTGTCGACCTTGTCGCCGAACTCGACCAGGATCGTGAAGATCTTGTCGGTCTTCTCGCGGCCGAGCTCGACGTACTTGTTGTCGCCCTTCTTGCTCTTGAGCTGGACGACCTTGGAACCCTCGCGGTTCTTGACCTTGGTCTTGCCGGATATGACCTGCTTGAGGGCTTCCTGGCGCTGCGCCTCCTGGGTCTTGCTCAGAGGGCCTTCGAGGTCGTGCCCGTCGTGGTGACGGTCCGCCGGGTCGTGCCGGTCCACGGTGGTGGACCGGGGTGCGGAGGCGTCGTCGGCCACCGCGTACGTCGAGGCGGTGACGGTGGCGGTGGCCGCCGCGAGCGCCACTCCGATGGCGGCTGCTCTGAACGTCCAGGGTCTACTGGTCACTTGCTTTCCTCCCCCGCGTTCGCGCGTGCGGAAGGGAAGGGGGTATGTGCGGTCCGCAAGCGCGCGTGATCAACGCGTGTAGTCAAGTGACGACATTTGACTAGAGGTTCACCAGAAAAGACAGACCTTGACTTGGACAAGTCAAGTGCACTATGCGGAGTCGACGTTCGTTTTACGAACAACCAAACGGTTGTCCCGAGTCGCCCGGGCCGGGCCGCGGGCGCGTGCCCCCGTCCACTCCGTGGACGTCATGACTCCGTGCGCCCCCCGTGCACCGCCCTTGTTGAAGAGGTCACGCTTACCGCGCGTTCCGCTCGGGCACCCTGCGGGAGAGAATGTCGGTCGGCAGACGCCCGGAAGCCGGCGCAATGCCAGGACGACACCCCCGTGGACCCCCACTTCCGAGGACATGATGGCCATGCCCCGTCCGACTGCCGCACAGCTCGCCTACGGCGCGTGCACCGTGATCTTGTCGACCCTCGCCATGCTGCTGCTGTCGCAGACGAGTTCGGGCGCGTGGATCGCCGTCATCGCCGTCGCGGCCCTGGCCCTGGGGCTGCTGGTCGCCATGACGGTACCGCTGCCCCAGCGGCGCCGGGCCGCCGTCGAGCAGCCCGCGCCACGGGAGCCCGTCCGGACGTCGAGGACCGCGCCGGCCCGGGAGCCGGTGCGCGGGCGGGCGGCCTGACCGGCCGCCCACCGCCTCACTTGGTGCTGACGACGACCGTCTTGGCCGCCTTGTCGTGCAGGCCCTGCTTGTAGGGCCGGTCGAAGAAGCTCCAGCCGCCCGCGATGGCGGTCCACACGCAGGCGCAGCAGAAGGCGAACGGGATCCACAGCACCGCCGCGCGCATCAGCGCGCTCTGCGCGGAGGGCGTGGCGCCGTTGTCCAGGTTGGCCACACGCAGGTGCAGCAGCTTCTTGCCCAGGGTCTGGCCGGTCCGGACGGTCATGACCGTGTCGTAGGCGATGTACAGCACGGCGGCGACCGCCGACTGCCAGAAGGACTTGCCGACTTCGATGCGGTCGCTGTCCACGTCGTACTCGCTGACCCCGAAGCCCCAGGTGAGCAGCCAGACGACGACACCGACCAGGATCATGTCGATGATGCGGGCGAGGGTGCGCTTGCCGCTGTCGGCGAGCGGGGGCATACCGGCGAGGGGGTCGGCGCGGCCACCGCCGTAGGGGTCACCGCCGTAGGGGCCGCCACCACCGCCGGGAGGGCCGCCGTAGGGGCCGCCACCGCCGGGAGGGCCGCCGCCGTACGGGCCGCCGCCACCGCCCGGGGAGTCGCCGTACGGGCCTGAGGAACCACCACCGGGGCTTGCCGGGCCGCCGGGACCTCCGCCCGGGTAGGACGGCGGGGGCTCGCTGCCGTAGGGCGAGCCCGTTCCCCCGCCGGGCTGCTCGCCCGGCGGGCGCTTCCTGAACGGGTCGTCTTCCGGGGGCTGCTGACCGGAGCCGGGAGGCGGTTCACTGCTCATGGCCCGAGTCGACCGCGAACACCCCCGCTCCGCATCCGGCAGACGGCCGTCCGGAGTACCCGCTCCACCGCGGCGGTGGGAGCGGGCCTGCCGCCCGGTCCCGTCGGTCAGCCCGCCACGAAGGTGTGGGCCGCCTTGTCGTGCCAGCACTGGCGCCAGGGCCGGTCGAACAGGCACCAGGCGACCCCGACGATCCCGACGCCCAGCAGCCCGGGCACGCTGTAGACCAGCCAGCGCCGCAGGGCCGCGCCGAACTGCGGTGGCTCGTGGCCCTCGATGTCCCGCACCTCCAGACCCATCAGCTTCTTGCCGAGCGTGCGGCCCCACTTGGCGGTGGGCAGCACCTCGCACACGACGCCGGCGAGCAGCAGGACGGCCAGGACGATGCCGAGGTGGACGGAGGTGGTGCCGTCGAGCAGCCAGACCGTGACGGTCTCGCCGGAGAGCCTCGCGGCGTCGATCTTCTCGTTGACGTGGTCGAGGGCCTTCGCGCCGAGCGGGACGGCGGCGACCGCGGTGACACCGGCGAGGACGACCGTGTCCAGCAGCCGGGCGACCAGCCGCTTGCCCAGTCCTGCGGGACGGGCGGAGGCCTGACGCCGCGCGGCCGCCTGGAACACGTCCTCGACCGGCGGCTTCCAGGGGGCGACGGGCTGTTCGTCCCCGGCCCCGCCGGCGAGCCGGTGCACCTGCTGCGCCCAGGAGGACTGGCCGCCGCCGGGGCCCGGACTGAGCGGGGCGGCGGACGGGGTGCCGCCGGGACCGGCGGACTGCGGCGGCACGGTGGGGCTCGCCTGCGGACCGGACAGGGCCGTGGGAGCGGCGCCTGCGGCCTGGACACCGGCCTGCGCGGCGGCGGCCCGGGCGGCGGCGGCCTTCCCGGCGGCGAAACCGGGCCCGTTGCCGGCCCCGCCCGGTCCCGCGGGGGCTCCCCCGCCGACGGCCCCCGCGCCGGCGCCGGGCGCCGGAACACCGCCCTGCGCGCCGAAGGCGGCCGCGGGCGGAACGCCCTGGCCCGGAGCACCGGAGCCCGCCGCCCCGGCGTGGCCGCCGGCCCCGGCGGCGCCGCCCTGCCCGCGGAATGCGGGACCTGCCGGGGCGCCACCCGGTCCGGCGGAGGCGCCACCGGCCGCGCCGCCCGGCGCCGCGGCACCGCCCCGGCCGCCGAAGGCAGGCCCTGACGGGGCGTCGCCCGGGGGCGTCGGGGAGGGCGGCGCGCCGGGCGCCGTGCCCGGCGCGGCGTTCGCGGCCGGGGGGGCGGGTGCCGCTCCCCCGGGCGGGACCGCGCGGAACGTCATCGTGCCGTCGTCGCGCGCGGCGGCGGCGGACGGTGCGCCCGGCTCGGCCGCCGGGCGGCGGAAGACGAACGTGCCGTCACCGGCGGCGTCCCGGTCCGCGGCGGACGCCGTGCCGTCGGCCGGGGCGGTCGCGTCGCCCGCGGAACCGCCGTCGGCTCGCGCCACCCTCGGGTCTGCCCCCGGCCGGCCGGCCGCACCCTGCGGCGTCCCGCTCTGCCGATCCGCCCCTTGGACGCCCTGCGGGGCCGCGCCCTGCCGGCCCGCGGCCTGCGCGCCCTGCGGTGCCCCCCATGACACCCGGCGGTCCTGCTCGCCCCCGAAGCCGGACTGGCGCGCACGGTCCGCGCCCCAGGCGGAGGCCGGTTCGGGCCGGCTGCCGTGCTGGGCGTCGGCGGGGGACGGCTCGTCGACCGGGTCCTCGTCGAAGAAGTGCGGGCCGGTCTCCTCGACCGAGGCGGCGGGGGCCGCCCCCGCACCGGGCGGCGGCGCGAGCGACTCGCCGTCCCTCGGCGCCGGACGGCTGGTGCCGGGCACCCAGGACGCTCCGTTCCAGTACCGGACGTATCCAGGGATGGACGGGTCCGGGTAGAACCCTTCGCGGGGCCTGTCGTCACCGGGGGCCGGGGTTGGGGCGCTCATGTCCGTCGTCCCGTATCTGCTCGGGGGCCAAATGGGGGCCTCCACATCTATCAGACCCGCGCCACCCCCACGGCCGCTCCCACCGGACCCGCCCCTTTCGAGCACCGATGTGCTACGCCGCTCGCCACCCCGGCGGATCCCCCTGCGAAAAAACTTCCGCGACCCGCGTAATGCCGGGCCCCCGCCCCGCTCTCCACCGGGTGAACGGCCTTCGCGGCCGGCCGTCAGACGGAAGGGAACACGTCATGCACAGCGTGGTGGAGCGGGAACTCGAACTGAACCTCGTCCTGTCGCCGGAACACCGGATCGCGGTGCCGGCCCGGCTGGGCTACCTGACCGGCGATCCCTACGCCGTCCACGTCACCTTCCACGTCGACTGCGAGCAGCCGGTGCACTGGACGTTCGCCCGGGACCTGCTGGTGGAGGGCGTGTTCCGGCCCTGCGGCCAGGGGGACGTGCGGGTGTGGCCCACGAAGGCCGAGGGGCGCGGCGTCGTGCTGATGGCGCTGAGCTCACCCGACGGGGACGCCCTGCTGGAGGCCCCGGCGGCGCAGGTGTCGGCCTGGCTGGAGCGCACCCTGCGCGTGGTCCCGCCCGGGACCGAGGCGGAGCAGCTCGGCCTGGACGACGAACTGGCCGAGCTGCTCGCGCAGTGAATCCGGGTCAGAACAGCTTGCCGGGGTTCAGGATGTTCAGCGGGTCGAAGGCCTGCTTGACGGCCCGCTGCATCTCCATCCCGACGGGGCCGAGTTCGCGGGCGAGCCAGTCCTTCTTCAGGACGCCCACGCCGTGTTCGCCGGTGATGGTGCCGCCGAGCTCGAGGCCGAGGGCCATGATCTCGTCGAAGGACTCACGGGCCCGCCGGGACTCCTCGGGGTCGGCGGGGTCGAAGCAGACCGTCGGGTGGGTGTTGCCGTCACCCGCGTGGGCCACGACGCCGATGGTCAGCCCGTACTTCGCGGAGATCCGGTCGACCCCGGCGAGCATCTCGGCGAGCCGGGACCGCGGCACGCACACGTCGTCGATCATCGTCACGCCCTTGACCGCCTCCAGGGCGGTGAGGGACAGCCGGCGCGCCTGGAGGAGCAGTTCGGACTCGGCGGCGTCGTCGGCGGGCACCACCTGGGTGGCCCCGGCCGCCTCGCACAGCGCGGCGACGGCGCCCAGGTCGGCCGCCGGGTCGGTGGTGTCGAAGGCGGCCAGGAGCAGGGCCTCGGTGGACTCGGGCAGGCCCATGTGCGCCAGGTCGTTCACGGCCTTGACCGTCGTGCGGTCCATGAGTTCGAGCAGGGACGGCACATGGCCGCCCTCCATGATCCGGCAGACGGCGTCGCAGGCGGCGGCGCCGGAGGTGAACTCGGCGGCCAGCACCAGCTGGGCGGGCGGCTTGGGACGCAGGGCGAGGACGGCCCGGACGACGATGCCGAGGGAACCCTCGGAGCCGACGAACAGGCGGGTCAGGTCGTAGCCGGCGACGCCCTTGGCGGTACGGCGGCCGGTGGACATCAGCCGGCCGTCGGCGAGGACCACGTCGAGGCCGAGGACGTACTCGGCGGTGACGCCGTACTTCACGCAGCACAGGCCGCCGGAGGCGGTGCCGATGTTGCCGCCGATGGTGCACATCTCCCAGCTGGAGGGGTCCGGCGGGTAGGAGAGGCCGTGGTCGCCGACGGCCCGGGACAGGGCGGCGTTGACCACCCCGGGTTCGACGACGGCGATGCGGTCGACCGGGCTGATCTCCAGGATCCGGTCCATCTTCGTCAGGGACAGCACGATGCAGCCCTCGGAGGCGTTGGCGGCGCCGGACAGCCCGGTGCGGGCGCCCTGCGGCACGACGGGGACGCGCAGGGCGGTGGCGGTGCGCATCACGTGCTGGACCTCTTCGACCGTGCGCGGCAGGACGACCACGGCCGGGGTGCCGGCCGGGCAGAAGCTCGCCATGTCGTGGGCGTAGGAGGTGGTGACGTCGGGGTCGGTGAGGACCGCCTCGGCGGGCAGGCCGCCGAGCAGCAGGTCGACGAGGTTGCCGGTCCGGTCGTCGCGAGGCGCTTCGATACGGCTCATGATCACAGGTTCGCACCCGGGGCCATCGGTGTGAACCCCGTCGGCGGCGGCCTTCACCTGCCCGGGCGCGCTCGCCGGGGTGACGCACAGTGAGCGCCATGGAGAACCAGGAGGAGGGTCCCCGGCGGCGGGAGAGCGGCCTCTGGCGCCGCGTCCGCGCGCGGCGGGTGCTGATCGGCTCCGCGGCGGGGTGTGCCGTGCTCGGCGGGGCGTTGTGGGCGCTGCCGTGGGGGCGGCCCGCCGAGCCGGCCGGGCCGTCGCCGGGGGCGCTGGCGATGGCGGCGGTCGGGGCCGGGGTGCCGGCCGACGCGGCGGGTCTGGCGGAGCTGATCGACGACCGGGAGAGGCACGTACGGGCGCGTCCGCGGGACGCGACGTCCTGGGCGGTGCTGGGGACGGCGTACGTGGAGCAGGCGCGCAGGCTGGGCGACCCGGCGTTCTACCCGCGGGCCGAGCGGGCCCTGCGCACGTCGCTGTCCGTGCGGCCGCGGCGCAACGTGCGGGCGCTGACGGGGCTGGCCGCGCTGGCCAACGCGCGGCGGGACTTCCCCGCCGCGCGGCGCTGGGCCGAGCAGGCGCGCAGGCTGGAGCCGCGGCGGTGGACGACGTACCCGCTGCTCATCGACGCCTGCACCGGGCTGGGCGAGCACGCGGCGGCGAAGCGGATGCTGGACCGGCTCGCCGCGTTGCGCTCCGGGCCCGCGGTGCTGGCGCGGGCCGCGGGGGTCTACCGGGACCGCGGCTGGCGCGAGGACGCGGCGGCCTCGCTGGCGGACGCGGCGGCGGGCGCGCGGGAGCCGGCCGAGCGGGCGGCCTACGTGGAGCGGGCCGGGCAGCTGGCCTGGGAGCGCGGGGACCTCCAGGTGGCGCTGCGGCACTTCCGGGAAGCGCTGCGTCTGGACGCGGACCTGCGGTCCGCGCAGATCGGCCAGGGCCGGACCCTCGCCGCGCTGGGCCGTACGACGGAGGCCCTGAACGCCTACCGGGCGGCGCTCGCCCGGCAGCCGCTGCCCGGTTACGCGCTGGAGCTGGGCGAGCTGTACGAGTCGCTGGGGATGGGCGAGGCGGCCCGGGAGCAGTACGG
Source organism: Streptomyces sp. NPDC026246 (assembly GCF_055567995.1). Classification (NCBI taxonomy): domain Bacteria; kingdom Bacillati; phylum Actinomycetota; class Actinomycetes; order Kitasatosporales; family Streptomycetaceae; genus Streptomyces; species Streptomyces sp. NPDC026246. Next base: position 783,313 of record NZ_JBVHPJ010000002.1, read on the forward strand.
CCTGCTGCGCGAGCGGGTGCGGGCCGCCGGCGCGGTGGGGGCCGACGAGGAGCTGGTCCTCGGGCGGTACGAGGCCGACCACGGCGATCCCGAGGACGCGGTGCGGCGGTTGCGGGCGGAGTTCGCCCGGCAGCCGGGCACCGAGGTCGCCGACGCGCTCGGCTGGGCGCTGCACCGGGCCGGGCGGTCCGGTGAGGCCCTGCGGTACGCGGTGCGGGCGACGGACGGGGAGCGCGGGGGCGGGGTGCGCAGCGCGGCGTTCATGTACCACCGGGGCGTGATCGAGCGGGAGCTGAAGCGGTACGGCGCCGCCCGCCGGCACCTGGCGGAGGCGCTGCGCGTCAACCCGCACTTCTCCCCGCTGCACGCGCCGAGGGCCCGCGCGGCGGCGCGAGCCCTGGGCGATCCACCGGACGTGCGGCCGCCGGAGCTGTCCGGCTGAGGAGCCGGACCCGGGCCGCGTCTCTCGCCGGGGCGGCGCCGGTGACGGAGCCGGCTGGGCCGTGCGGGTGCCCCGTGACACCCGCACGGTCCGTGGGCCGCCGGGGGCTACAGGTTGCCGCGCCGCGCCTGCTCGCGCTCGATCGCCTCGAACAGGGCCTTGAAGTTGCCCTTGCCGAAGCCCATCGAGCCGTGGCGTTCGATGATCTCGAAGAAGACGGTCGGACGGTCCTGGACCGGCTTGGTGAAGATCTGCAGCAGGTAGCCGTCCTCGTCGCGGTCGGCGAGGATCTTCAGCTCGCGCAGGGTGTCGATCGGCACGCGCGTCTCGCCGACCCACTCCCCCAGCGTGTCGTAGTAGGAGTCGGGCGTGTTGAGGAACTCCACGCCGGCGGCGCGCATCGTGCGGACCGTCTGCACGATGTCGTTGGTGTTGAGCGCGATGTGCTGCACACCGGCGCCGCCGTAGAACTCCAGGTACTCGTCGATCTGGGACTTCTTCTTGGCGATGGCCGGCTCGTTGATCGGGAACTTGACCTTGAGGGTCCCGTCCGCGACGACCTTGGACATCAGCGCGCTGTACTCGGTGGCGATGTCGTCGCCCACGAACTCCTTCATGTTCGTGAAGCCCATGACCTTGTTGTAGAACTCGACCCACTCGTTCATGCGGCCGAGCTCGACGTTGCCGACGCAGTGGTCGATCGCCTGGAAGGTGCGCTGCGCGGGCGGCTCGACCATCGGCTTGGCCGCGACGTAGCCGGGCAGGTAGGGGCCGTCGTAGCCGGAGCGCTCGACGAGGGTGTGGCGGGTCTCGCCGTAGGTGGCGATGGCGGCCAGCACGACCGTGCCGTTCTCGTCCTTCTGCTCGTACGGCTCGGCCACGGAGCGGGCGCCGTGCTCCAGGGCGTAGGCGTACGCGGCGCGGGCGTCCGGGACCTCGATGGCGAGGTCGACCACGCCGTCGCCGTGCTCGGCCACGTGCCGGGCGAGGAAGTGGCCCCAGTCGGTGGTCGGCTTGATGACCGAGGTGAGGACGAACCGGGCGGAGCCGTTCTCCAGGACGTAACTCGCGGTCTCGCGGCTGCCGTTCTCCGGTCCGGAGTAGGCGACGAGCTTCATGCCGAAGGCGGTGGAGTAGTAGTGCGCGGCCTGCTTGGCGTTGCCCACGGCGAAGACGACCGCGTCCATTCCCTTGACCGGGAAGGGGTCGGCCTGCCGGGCGGTGTCGGGAGTGTGGTGTGTGGTCTGCGTCATAGGCGCAGGGTCTCCCCAGTCGGCAAGGTGCGCAATAGTTTGCGTTTTGGCTGGGCAATCTGTTCAGCAATACGGGCGTACCGACGGCATTTCTGTACAGGATGACCATGCCGGGAGGCTGCTGTGGCGATCGATCATCTGGACGGCCGGATCCTGTTGCTGCTGGCGCGTGAGCCGCGCATCGGGGTGCTGGAGATGTCCCGGCGCCTCGGCGTGGCCCGGGGCACGGCGCAGGCCCGGCTGGACCGGCTTCAGTCGAACGGAGTCATCCGCGGATTCGGCCCCGAGGTGGATCCGGCGGCGCTCGGCTACCCCGTCACGGCGTTCGCCACGCTGCAGATCCGCCAGGGCCAAGGCGCGGACGTGCGCGCCCACTTGACCGGGGTGCCGGAGGTGCTGGAGCTGCACACCACGACCGGCAGCGGGGACATGCTGTGCCGGCTGGTGGCGCGCTCCAACGCCGATCTCCAGCGTGTGATCGACCGGGTCGTCGGTTTTGATGGCATCGTCCGGGCCTCCACGGCGATCGTCATGGAGAACCCCGTTCCGCCGCGAATCATCCCGCTCGTGGAGCAGGCCGCGGAGGAGACCTGACGTGTAGGGGTGAGCGCGTGTGAACTTCTGGGAGTACCTGGTCAACCGGCACCAGCAGCTGCTCACGGACGCCTACCAGCACGCGAGCGCCGTCTTCCAGTGCATGGTCGTCGCGACGGCGCTCGGGGTGCTGATCGCCGTCGCCACCTACCGCAGCGAGTGGGCGGGCAACCTCGCGACGACCACCACCGCCACCATCCTGACCGTGCCGGCGCTCGCGCTGATCGGTCTGCTCATCCCCATCGTGGGTCTGGGCGTGCCGCCGACGGTGGTGGCGCTGACCCTGTACGGGCTGCTGCCGGTGGTCCGCAACGCCATCGTGGGGCTGCGCGGGGTCGACCCGTCCCTGGTGGACGCGGCCACCGGCATCGGCATGTCCCGCCCGGCCCGGCTGCTGCGGATCGAGCTGCCGCTGGCCTGGCCGCCGATCCTGACCGGTATCCGGGTCTCCACGCAGATGCTGATGGGCATCGCCGCCATCGCCGCGTACGCCTCGGGACCGGGCCTGGGCAACGTCATCTTCCGCGGGCTGGCCTCCCTGGGCAGCGCCAACGCGCTCAACCAGGTCCTGGCCGGCACGCTCGGCATCATCGTCCTCGCCCTGCTCTTCGACGCCGCGTACGTCCTGATCGGACGGCTGACCATTCCCAGGGGGATCCGTGTCTGAGACCGGCGACCACGGTGCCTCGATCGAGCTGGAGAGCCTGACCAAGCGCTTCCCGGGCAGTGCGCAGCCCGCCGTGGACAACGTGAGCATGGAGATCAAGGCGGGCGAGGTCGTGGTGTTCGTCGGGCCCTCGGGCTGCGGCAAGTCGACCACGCTCAAGATGATCAACCGGCTGATCGAGCCGACCGGCGGCCGGATCCGGATGGGCGGCGAGGACGTCACCGACATCGACCCGGTGAAGCTGCGCCGCAAGGTCGGGTACGCGATCCAGTCCGCCGGGCTCTTCCCGCACATGACGGTCGCGCAGAACATCGGCCTGGTGCCGAGGATGATCGGCTGGCCGAAGGCCCGGATCAAGGAGCGGACGGAGGAGCTGCTCGACCTGGTCGGCCTGGACCCGGGCGAGTTCCACGGCCGCTACCCGCGCCAGCTCTCCGGCGGTCAGCAGCAGCGCGTGGGCGTGGCCCGGGCGCTGGCGGCCGATCCCCCGGTGCTGCTGATGGACGAGCCGTTCGGGGCGGTCGACCCGATCACCCGGGACCACCTCCAGGACGAGCTGATCCGGCTCCAGCACGAGCTGCACAAGACGATCGTCTTCGTCACCCACGACTTCGACGAGGCCATCAAGATCGGCGACCGTATCGCGGTGCTGCGCGAGCGTTCGCACATCGCCCAGTTCGACACCCCCGAGGCGATCCTCACCAACCCGGCCGACGACTTCGTGTCCGGGTTCGTGGGCGCCGGGGCGGCACTGAAGCGGCTGAACCTGACCCGGGTGCGGGACGTGGAGATCACCGACTACCCGACGGTCACGCTGGACGACCCGCTGCAGCAGATCTTCAACCGGCTGCGCGGCAGCGGCACCAACGAGATCCTGCTGCTCGACCGGCGGGGCCGCCCGTACAAGTGGCTGCGGCGCGGCGACCTGATGCGCGCGAAGGGCTCGCTGGCCCGGGCCGGGACGCTGGTGCACGACACGGTCACCCGGGACGCGACCCTGCGGGACGCGCTGGAGGCGGTGCTCACCGACAACGCCGGGCGGGTGGCGGTCACCGGGCGACGCGGGGAGTACACGGGCGTCGTCGACATGGAGACGCTGATGAACTCCGTGCACGAGATGCTGGAGGCCGACCGCCTGGAGGCGATGGAGCACCAGCACGAGTTGGAGTCGTCGCGGTCCTCGCAGACCCAGGCCGAGCAAGAGGGCGCGGGCGGCCCGGGAGCGGTGCGGTGACGGTCACCGAGGCCGAGGAGACCACGGGGACGGCCGGGCAGTCGCCCCCGCCGCCGCGCCGGCCGTCCCCGGTCACCTGGCAGAAGCTGACGTTCCTGCCCGTGGCCCTGATCCTCGTGCTGCTGGCCACCTGGCTGTGGTTCCAGCAGGCCGACCTGGACGCGCTGACCCGCAACGCGCTCTCCGGCGGCCAGGTCACCAAGGCGCTGTGGCAGCACATCCAGCTCACCGCGATCTCCACGTTCTTCGTGCTGATCATCGCGATCCCGCTGGGCATCCTGCTCACCCGCGGCCCGGCCCGCCGGGCCACGCCGGTGGCGATGGCGTTCGCCAACATGGGCCAGGCGACCCCGGCGATCGGCCTGCTGGCCCTGCTGGTCATCTGGCTGGGCATCGGCCGCAGGGCCGCCCTGATCGGCATGATCATCTACGCCATCCTGCCCGTGCTGTCGAACACCATCGCCGGGCTGAAGGCCAACGACCCGACCCTGCTGGAGGCGGCCCGCGGCATCGGGATGTCCCCGGCGGGCGTGCTGACCCGGGTCGAACTCCCCCTGGCCGTCCCGCTGATCCTGGCGGGCGTGCGGACGGCCCTCGTCCTCAACGTGGGCACGGCGACGCTGGCGGTCTTCGGCGGGGGCGGCGGCCTGGGCGTGCTGATCACCACCGGCATCACCAACCAGCGGATGCCGGTGCTGGTGCTGGGCTCGGTCCTCACGGTGGTGCTGGCGCTGCTGGTCGACTGGCTGGCCTCGCTGGCGGAACTGCTGCTGCGGCCGAAGGGGCTGCAGCCGTGACCCGGCGCGGGTGCCTGCTGGCAGCGGGCCTGCTGACGGCGGCGGCCGGCTGCGGCCTGACCAGCGGCTCGCCCCTGACCGACGACGTGGAGCCCGGGTCGATCGGCCAGGGTGAGCCGCTGAAGGGCGCGCAGCTGACGGTGACGTCGAAGTCGTTCACCGAGCAGCTGATCCTGGGCTCGATCATGGGCATCGCGTTCGAGGCGGCGGGCGCGGACGTCATCGACCGCACGGGCATCCAGGGCTCCATCGGCAGCCGCGAGGCGGTCCGCAAGGGCGACGCGGACGCCGGATACGAGTACACGGGCACCGCGTGGATCACCTACCTCGGGCACAACCGGCCGATCACCGATCCGACCGGGCAGTGGGAGGCGGTGAAGAAGGAGGACGCCGGGAACGGGCTGGTGTGGCTGCCGCCGTCGAAGCTCGACAACACCTACGCCCTCGCCATGAACCAGGAGAACGCCAAGAAGTACGGCACGAAGACCATGTCCGAGGTGGCGAAGCTGGCGAAGTCCGACCCGGGCGCGGTGAAGCTGTGCGTGGAGGTGGAGTTCGCCAACCGGGCGGACGGCCTGCCGGGCATGCAGAAGCGGTACGGGATGGCCGTACCGGCGCGCGACATCACGCAGATGGACACCGGGATCATCTACACCCAGACGGCGAAGGGGAGTTGCACGTACGGGGAGGTGTTCACCACGGACGGGCGCATCAAGTCGATGAACCTGGTGGTGATGGACGACGACAAGAAGTTCTTCCCCAACTACAACGCCGCGCCGATGGTCAACGCCAAGACGCTCAAGGAGTGGCCGGCGATCACCGAGGTGCTGAACCCGATCACGGCGAAGCTGGACAACGCGGTGGCGCAGGAGCTGAACGCGAAGGTCGACGTCGACGGCGAGGACCCCCACCAGGTGGCCCTGGACTGGTTGGTGAAGGAGGGGTTCGTCAAGGAGGGGTGACGCCGGGGAGACTTACAAAGAACCCGTTGCAAAGCTCTCTTTGCAACGCTACCTTTGCATGCATGCCCGACGAACACTCCGCACGGCTTCTCGACGCCCGCTCCCTGCGCGGTCTGGCCCACCCCCTGCGGATGCGCCTGCTGATCACGCTGCGGCGCGGCGGACCCGCCACTGCCTCCCAACTCGCCGAGAAACTGGGCGAGTCGAGCGGCGCCACCAGCTACCACCTGCGCCAGCTCGCCGCGCACGGCTTCGTCGCGGACGACCCGGAGCGCGGCAAGGGACGGGAGCGCTGGTGGAAGGCGGTGGACCAGGGCGTCCAGCTCGACGAGACTCTGATCAGCAACCCGGACCCGGCCGTGCGCGGCGCCGTCGCGCTGTTCCGCTACGAACTGGCGAACGTGCACACCCAGGAGATCGCCACCTGGCTCGGCACCGCACACGACTGGGCCGAGGAGTGGGACGGCGCCACCGACCTGAGCGACTTCACCCTGCGGCTCACCCCGGAACTGGCCCGTGAGCTGGTCGGGAGGATGCACGACCTGGTGCAGGGCTACCGCACCGTGCCGGAGGACACCCCGGGCGCGGAGACCGTGCGCGTCCACACGCACCTCTTCCCCAGTCAGACGACGCCATGAGAGGCGACCAGCCGATGCACCCGGACATCCACCTCGCCCTGCACCACGCCCGCGCAGCCGAACTCCATGCCGAAGCCGCGGCCCCCGGCACCACCGCCGGCAGCGACAACCTGCGCACCCGGCTCGGCTGGGCCCTGGTCGAGGTCGGGCTGAAGCTCGCCCTGCGGCCGCCCCCGGCGGTCCCCGCCCATTAGCCCGGGCGGTCCCCGCCCATTAGCAGCGGGGGACGGATCCCTTGCCCGTCTCCAGGGCCTCCAGTGCGGCCACCGTGCCCTTCAGCGTGGTCACGGGGATCAGCCGCAGACCCTCGGGCAGTTCGGCACGGGCGTCCCCGCACTCCGCCTTCGGCACCAGGAACACCGTCGCCCCGTCCCGCCGGGCGGCCTGTGTCTTGAGGGCGACGCCCCCCACCGCACCGACCTTGCCGGCCGCGTCGATCGTGCCCGTACCGGCGATGACCCGGCCGCCGGTGAGGTCCCCGCCCGTGCCGTCACCGTCGAGCTTGTCGATGATGCCGAGGGAGAACAGCAGCCCCGCGCTCGGCCCGCCGACGTCCGCGAGCTTCAGGGTGACGCGCACGTCCTCGTCGTCGAGGCCCAGGTAGTCCAGCGCGGCCTCGGTCGCCGCGTCCTGGGACTGCTTCATCTGCTCCTCGTTGTGCCGCTCGATCTCCCGCACGTCGCCGCCGCCCGGATAGACCGAGTCGCGCGGCATGACCGTCTGGTCGGTGCGGAACCAGCTGTCGACGACGTCGGGGAGCGAGACGCGGGTGTCCGGGGAGGTGGCCTCGATGGTGGTCATCCGCAGTTGCCCGCGGGTCTCGCGGACGGGCGCTCCCGAGATGGTGATGACCTCGGAGCCCTTGTTCTCGCCGAGCACGTTCGCCGTCATGCCCGGCTGCGCCACCGAGAACGGCAGCGGCGCGAACACCGCCGTGGCGAGCAGGCCGACGACGGGCAGGGCGCAGACGGCGAGGGCCCGGGGGCGTGTGAGGCGAGAGAGCACGGGTTCAATCTAACGCGCGCCGCCCCGTCCGCCCGGGGCGGGCGTCAGCGCAGGGCCTCGGCGACCTCGCGCGCCGCTTCCATCACCCGCGGCCCCACCCGCTCCGGGACCACGTCCGCCAGCATCACCACGCCCACGCTGCCCTCGACGCCCGTCACGCCCAGCAGCGGAGCCGCGGCACCGCAGGCACCGGCCTCCAGTTCCCCGTGGGTCAGGGTGTAGCCCGGGCCGGCCGTCGGGTGCTGCCGGGCCGAGAGGATCGCCTTGCCGGCGGCGCCCCGGTCCAGGGGGTGGCGGAACCCGGCCCGGTAGGCGACGTGGTAGTCCGTCCAGGTCGGCTCGACCACGGCCACGGCGAGCGCGTCCGCCCCGTCGACCAGCGTCAGGTGCGCCGTCGCGCCGATGTCCTCGGCCAGCGACCGCAACGCCGGCATCGCGGCCTCCCGCACCAGGGGATGCACCTGCCGCCCGAGCCGCAGCACACCCAGCCCCACCCTGGCCCGTCCGCCCAGGTCACGGCGTATCAGCGCGTGCTGTTCGAGGGTCGCGAGCAACCGGTACACGACGGTCCGGTTCACACCCAGCCGCAGGGAGAGCTCGGTCACGGTCAGTCCGTGGTCCGTGTCGGCGAGCAGCTTGAGGACGCGCAGTCCCCGGTCGAGCGTCTGAGAGGTCTCCGCGGTCACGACGCCCACTCCTTAGTGGTGAGGTCGGCGGCCCTCCGGTCGGCGGATGCGTCACCGGGTCCCGTCGGCGACGCGCTACAGAGGCCGCCGATCGGCCGGCGGCCCGGCCTGTCCGGGCCGCGTCGCTTCACGGCTGCGCTCCGCGGCGGCGCTGCCACGGGGCGTGTGCGTAGCGGGACAGTAGCGAAGCCGGTTCGCTGAGCGGAAGGCTCCGTCCAGAATCCGGTCACGGCCCGGGGTGTACTGCTCTTGTTTGGGCCGGTATGCGCGCCCCCCAGGATGGTGAAAGCCCGCTCGGGCCGTCACTTCATGCGCGTGGCCCACTCCTGCACCTTGGCGATGCGCTGCCGCAGCTGCCCGGCCGTCGCCTCCGCCGCAGGCGGCCCCCCGCACACCCGCCGCAGCTCGGTGTGGATGACCCCGTGCGGCTTGCCGCTCTGGTGGACGTACGCGCCGACCATGGTGTTGAGCTGGCGCCGCAGCTCCATCATCTCCTTGTGGGAGACCACCGGCCGCCGCTCGGCGGGCAGTTCGAGCAGGTCGGCCTCCTCGTCCGGCTTCTTGCGGCTGTGCGCGATCTGCCGGGCCTGCCGCTTCTGCAGCAGCAGCTGCACCTGGTCGGGCTCCAGCAGCCCCGGGATGCCGAGGTAGTCCTGCTCCTCCTCGCTGCCCGGGTGCGCCTGCATGCCGAACTCGGCGCCGTTGTACATGACCCGGTCGAAGACGGCGTCGGACTCCAGCGCCTCGAAGGGAAGCATGTCCTGCTCGCCGGTGTCCTCGTCCTGCTCCCGGTTCGCCTCGTCCATCTCCTTCTCGGACTCGGCGTACGGGTCCTCCTCGCCGGCCTTCTTCGGCTTGTCGAGGACGTGGTCGCGCTCGCGCTCCATCTCGTTGGCGAAGGAGAGCAGGTCGGGCACGGTCGGCAGGAAGACCGAGGCGGTCTCGCCGCGCCGCCGGGACCGTACGAAACGCCCCACGGCCTGGGCGAAGAACAGCGGCGTGGAGATGGTGGTGGCGTAGACCCCGACCGCGAGACGCGGCACATCGACGCCCTCGGACACCATGCGCACCGCGACCATCCACCGGTCGGTGCCGGCGCTGAACTCGTCGATCCGCTCGGAGGCCCCGGAGTCGTCGGACAGCACAAGGGTCGCGCTGGTGCCGGTGATCTCGCGGATGAGCTTGGCGTAGGCGCGCGCCGAGTCCTGGTCGGAGGCGATGACCAGCGCGCCCGCGTCCGGGATGGCCTTCCTGACCTCGGTCAGCCGCTGGTCGGCGGCGCGCAGCACCGACGGCATCCACTCGCCGCGCGGGTCAAGAGCCGTCCGCCAGGCCTGGCTGATGGCGTCCTTGGTCATGGGCTCGCCGAGGCGGGCGGCGACCTCGTCACCGGCCTTGGTGCGCCAGCGCATGTTGCCGCTGTAGGAGAGGAAGATGACGGGCCGGACGACGTTGTCGGCGAGGGCGTTGCCGTAGCCGTAGGTGTAGTCGGCGGCGGAGCGCCGGATGCCGTCGTCGCCCTCCTCGTACGTGACGAAGGGGATGGGGTTGGTGTCCGACCGGAAGGGCGTACCGGTCAGGGCCAGCCGCCGGGTGGCGGGCTCGAACGCCTCCAGGCAGGCCTCACCCCAGGACTTGCTGTCACCGGCGTGGTGGATCTCGTCGAGGATGACGAGGGTCTTGCGCTGCTCGACGCGGTTGCGGTGCAGCATGGGCCGCACGCCGACACCGGCGTAGGTGACGGCGACGCCGTGGTACTCCCGGCCGAGGGGCCCGGCGCTGTACTCCGGGTCGAGCTTGATCCCTATGCGGGCGGCGGCCTCCGCCCACTGCTTCTTCAGGTGCTCGGTCGGGGCCACCACGGTGACCTGCTGCACCACGTGGTGGTGCAGCAGCCAGGACGCCAGCGTCAGGGCGAAGGTCGTCTTGCCGGCGCCGGGGGTGGCGACCGCCAGGAAGTCCCGCGGCTGCTGCTGGATGTACTTCTCCATCGCACCCTGCTGCCAGGCGCGCAGCTTTCCGGCGGTGCCCCAGGGGGCGCGGCCGGGGAACGCCGGGGACAGGTGGTGCGAGGCGGTGCTGGTGCCGGCGGTGGTAGTCACGGTCTCCGTTGGGGGTCGGGCGGCTCGTGCGAGGGAGCCTGACGGCTCGGCTACGTATGACAACCGGGCCACCCTACCGGCGGCCCGAGCCGCGCCACGCCCGGACCGGGCCGCGCCGCGAGCGGGTGGGACTCACGTCACAACACCCCGGTCCCCGGCCCCGCGGGCCGCGTCACGGCCGGCGCGGCCCTGCGGTCACAGCGCCCGCAGCCGCTGCGCGATCCGCCCGACGTCCGTCTCCGCCCCCGACGCCACATCGACGACCAGCACGTACGCCACGTCCTGGTCCACCCCCGCCGGGTCGACACCGTTGAGGGCGAGGAAGACGGCGGTGGCCAGCCAGGCCGTGCGCTTGTTCCCGTCCACGAGCGGGTGGTTGGTGGCGAGCGCGTGCAGGAGGGCGGCGGCCTGCTCGTGCAGGTCCCGGTAGGCGGGCGTGCCGAACATGCGGGCGCGGGGCCGGTGCACGGCGGAGGCCAGCAGTCCGGGCGCCCGGGCCTCGGGCGGGCGCCCGCCGAAGGCGATCGCGGCGATGCCGGTGACCTCGGCGACAGTCAGGAAGCGGGTGTGCCGTGTCATTCGCCGAGCCTCCGCAGCAGGTCGGCGTGGTCGAGGGCGAGCTCCTCGGCGACGCCCCGCACGTGCGCCTCCTCCTGCCGCAGGTGTGCGCGTACGGCGTCGAGCGCGACCTCTTCGGGCGTACGGCCCTGCGCGTCGGCGAGGTCGTCGAGGGCCCGGCGGAGACCCGGGTCGAGGGGCAGGCGGAGTTCGGACATGCACCGAGGCTAGGGCCCGGCTCCCGGGCGCGACCAGGGCTTTTCCCGGGTGCGGCCCCGCGGCGGCTCAGCCGGACTCTGACCCGCGTTCAGGCCGCGCAGCGGCTCAGCCGGACTCGGGCCCGGGCTCACGCAGTCGGGTCGACACCCACGCCCCGGCCAGGGCCACCACGGCCATCGGGAGGAACACGGCGGCGAAGGCCGCGGGGTGGGAGCCGGTGGCCCGGCCTGCCGCGTGGCTCACCGTTCCTCCGCCCAGAGCCGCGAAGGCGGCCCCGCCGGCGGAGAGCAGGACGACGTTGGACAGGCCGTCGGAGATCTGCAGGGCGGCGGAGTTGCTGCCGGCTTCCTCCGGCGCGGAAAGCTTCAGCAGCAGCACGCTCGTGGAGGAGATGACCAGGCCCATGCCGAAGCATCCGAAGGCCCAGGCGACGGCCACGGTCCACACCGGCACCGAGTCGATCAGCACGCTCGGCGCGGTGGCGACGGCCGCAGCCACGAGCAGCATCCCGACCGTGACCAGCCGCTCGCGGTGCGGCTCCACCCGGGGCCGCGACTGCACCCATGAGCCCAGCGCCCACGTCCCGCCGCCCGCGGCGAGCGAGAACCCGGCCAGGGTCGGGCTGAGCCCGCGCTGGGTGACCAGCATCAGCGGCACGAACGACTCGGCGGCGATGAACGAACCCGCCGCGACACCGCGCAGCAGCACGACGGACGGCAGCCCTCGGGCGGCCCGGTAGGTGCCGCGCGGCAGCAGCCCGAGCACGGCGGGCACGAGCAGCGCCACCCCGGCGGCCGCGGGCAGCAGCGACAGGGGCCGCAAATCCTGCGCGGCGTACTGGAGCAGACCGGCACCGAGGGAGATGGCGAGGGCGAGGCGGATGCGGCGCAGGTCGAAGGAGGCGGTGGACGGTCCGGCGGGGGCGGACGGATCCGCCGGGCCGGGATCCTCCACCGGCCCGGACGCGCGCCGCCGTATCTGCGGCAGAGCGAGCGCCAGCGGGAGGACGACCAGCACGGGTATGCCGGTGAACACCCACCGCCAGCCCAGTTGCTCGGTCACCGTGCCGGCGGCGAGGGGGCCCACGATGGAGGGCAGCACCCAGCTCGCGGCGAACGCGGCCATGATGGCGGGCCGCAGCCGCTCGGGGTAGGCCCGCCCGACGACGACGTACAGGGCGACGATCACCAGTCCGCCGCCGAGCCCCTGCACGGCCCGGCCCAGGATGAACACCCACATCGTCCCGGCCGTGCCCGACAGCAGCAGCCCGGCCCCGAACGCGGCGATCCCGGTGGTGAGCGGCCCCAGGGGACCGCGCCGGTCGGACCACTGGCCCGAGAGCACCATCCCGAACAGGCTGGTCGTGAAGTACCCGGAGAACGCGAACGCGTACAGCGACACCCCGTCCAGCTCCCGCGCGGCGACGGGCATCGCGGTCCCGACGGCCGTTGCCTCGAAGGCGATGAGCAGGACGACGGAGACGATGCCGAAGCTCAGGGCGCGGTGGCTCCGCCCCAGCACGGTCTCCTCGGCCCCGGCGACGGGGAGCAGGCCACCGGCACCTACGACATCCGCGTCACGCGGCTTCGGGACACTCATGCCCGCCAGCGTAAGGCCCGTGACCCCGTTTGACCCCTGTCGCGAGCCGCTCCCGCCCTGAGACCTTGGTCGTAGGTCCCGCCGTTCGTGAACGGCGTATGGCAGTCCCGTTGCACCCCGCCCACATCCCTTGAACACCCCGCCGTCCGCGCCCTACGTTCACTGCACCAGGTACGAACACGGCCGTGTGCCCGAGTGGTTCAGGGGCTCGCCTGCAAAGCGAGTTACGTGGGTTCGAATCCCGCCACGGCCTCTTACCCCTTGACCAGGCAAAAGGAAAGGGCGGCACCCCCTGCCGGGTGCCGCCCTATGGGAACGTCGTGCGGCTTCTGGAGCGTTACCACCTTTCGGGCCGACCGTCAGTCGTTGTCGGCGGGACGAACCCTGTAGAAGAGGCGATAGTGCGCTTCGTCGCCCGTGAAATCCTGCGAGCGAAGCCCACCGTTCACCTCGGATTCGCTGATGACGATGGTGCCGAGGTTGTCGTCCTCATCGATGTCATCTTCGTCGAAAAGGGAGACCACGGCGTCGCCGTCGACGTTCTTGAAGATATCGAGCTGCCAACTGCCTCCGGTCTCCACATCCTGAATGCCGGCCAAGTGGCCACCGTTGTAATGCATGTACAGCTCGTCCGCACCATTGTCCTCTGTCTCCAGGCATTCAAGCCTGACGAACTTGACTTCGGCCACCATTTCCGTCACCTCACTCCTGGCTCGCAATTCCATGCAACCTTAGTTTACGCAACTTCGCAACCTGCCCATGACGCCGAAAATGAAACCCTGATTGAACCTTCGACAATTACAGAGATAAGCGTTGAAACAGGCCCCACAGCCGCTTCGAGTGGAAATGCGAGGCTGGTTCCTGCCGCAGCTGCCGGTGCTGTGAAGGGCGGGCGCCCGTGTGGTCAGCCCGCGTTCGGGAGGGCTCCCGGGGGTTCTGGGGCGGGCCCGCCGGCGGCGCCGCGCAGGGCTGCGCGCGCGTTCTCCGCTCGGACCGCGTCCAGCCAGCGCCACAGGCCCACCTCCTCCAGCCGCAGGGCGGGGCAGGTGATGCGGTGCGGGATGCGGCACACCGCGCCCGCTTCCGGTTCGGTCTCGCGGCTGTTCCAGGCCGTGCCGTCGGAGTCGACGTACCAGCGGTGCCAGGCCGGCACCATGTGCGCGGGCACCGGCAGGTCGGGTTCGAGCAGGACGTGCCGGCCGTAGTAGGTGACGCGGCGGTCGCCGACCAGGCCGCAGGCGGGGCAGACGGGCGGGGCGGGCGGCTCCGGGCCGGTGGCGCCCTCCAGCGCCGCCTGGGCCCGGTCGGTTCTCTCCCACGGCCGTGGCACGCCCCAGGGCGCCTGCCGGTGACCGTCGGGCCCGGGCAACGGGATGATGCTCGACTCGCGTGTATCCCCCATGGGTTCGAGCGTGCGGCCGGTGGCCGGGGACACGCCAGAGCGCATTCGGGGCGCAACGGGCGCAACCAGGAGGGAGCGGGACGCCGCTCGCGGCGACGGGAGGCGCACGGCCCTCACCCCCCGCGCTCGCACCGCCCGCGTCGTCCGTCAGCCGTGCGGCGTCCTCACAGCACTCCGTCCGCCCCGTTCCGGGACGCCGCGGTCCCGTGGTGACCGTCCGTCCGGGCCGCCGTGCCGTTCGCAGGGTCGGCCGCGGCCAGGACCTGGAGCATCGTCATGGCCAGTTGGTCGTGCGCGTCGGGCGTCAGCGCGTGGGACGCGCGGGTGTCCGGCGTCTGCTCCCGGTGCAGCAGCCACAGGGCGAAGGCGAGGGTGGAGACGTCCGTGGTCAGCGGGCGCAGCGCCGACTCGGTCTCGTCCCAGTCGAGGACCGCGCCCGACTCGCCGTCCACGAGCAGGCTGTGGCCCTCCACCAGGGACCCGAGCCGTATCAGGTGGCCGGCCCCGGCGGGCGGGCACGCCGGGGCCGCGCAGTCGGCGTGGTACCCGGACGGCGTCGCCAGCGGGACGTCGGTGTCGAGGGAGAAGACGTGTGCCTCCTCCGGCAGGCCGACCTCGCGCAGGAAGCGGCGGGTCGGCTCGTGGGTGAGGGCCGCGGGGAAGTCGACGTCCTCGAAGCGGACGACCCCGCGCGGGCCGAACTCCTGGCCCAGCAGGCGGTGCGGGAGGTCCAGGGACAGGCCGGAGCCGCCGTCGCGGCCCGCGAGCGGCGACAGGGGGCGGATCAGCGGCGCCATGACCTCGAAGGGGCCCGGTGCGCCGCCCTCACCGTCGCGGAAGACGGACAGCAGGTGCCGGGACGCCTCGGCCACCGCCTCCGGGCCGCAGCGGCCGGCGCGGGCGGCGAACTCGCGGCGCAGCCCGGCCAGTTCGTCCGTGACCTCCGCACAGCGGATCAGCTTCCGCAGGGCCGGGGTCAGGAGCCGGCGGTCCATCACGGCGGGCCGGGCCCGGCGGAAGTGCGTGGCGAAGGTCTCGCCGGTCACCCCGGCGACCGTGCGCGGGCCGTCGCCCCTCGGCTGCCCGAAGCCCAGCACGCCGTCGGCGTACGGCAGTCCGGGGCCGATGAGCCAGTGCCCCTCCGGCAGGTACGCCACCCACGGGTCCGGCTCGGGCCGGGTGAGAGTGATCGTCACGCAACCGGTGTCCGTCGTCCTCATGAAGTCCCCCGCATGCGCTCGCCACCGTCCCCCGAAGGGGGTACGGCGAGCCGCCCGGCCAGGCCCGGCAGCCGTCCCCCACTGACCGGAACACTACGCGCCACCACTGACAACGCCCCGGAGCAGCGACGCGCCCGCGAGCCGG
The DNA here is from genome assembly GCF_055567995.1 of Streptomyces sp. NPDC026246. Lineage (NCBI taxonomy): Bacteria > Bacillati > Actinomycetota > Actinomycetes > Kitasatosporales > Streptomycetaceae > Streptomyces > Streptomyces sp. NPDC026246. The sequence goes on from NZ_JBVHPJ010000002.1 coordinate 798,836, forward strand.
ATGCCCGGCCCGCACGACCCGTCACCTGTGAGGACGCCCGAACCACCCGTGCGCGTTCCCTCCGAGCCCGTCGGACCCTTCGCGGCCGGGGACAGGCACGCCTGCAGGGACCGGCCACACACCGCCGGAACCCGCCGGACGGCGTCAGGCGCGGTCCGTGACCACCGCGGCCTGCGGGCGGATGGGCAGGCGGTTGACCGGGCGGCCGGTCGCGGCGCGCACGGCGGAGGCGACGGCGGCCGGGGACGCCACCACCGGCACCGCGCTGACCGCCTTCGCGCCGAACGGCGCCACCACGTCCCGCTCCTCGACCAGCCGGACGATGCGGATGTCGGGCGCGTCCAGTGCCGTGGGCAGGGCGTACCCGGTCAGGTCGGGGTGGCGGATCAGTCCGCGGGGGGTGCGCAGGTTCTCGGTGAGCGCGATGCCCACGCCCTGGGTGACGCCCGCCTCGATCCGGGCGGCCAGCTGCGCCGGGTTGAGGACCCGGCCCACGTCCTGGGCGACGGCCAGTTCCACGACCCGTACGGAGCCGATCTCGATGTCGACGTCGACCACCGCGCGGATCGCGCAGAAGGCCATGCCGACGAACGCGTCGCCCTGCCCGGCCTCGTTCAGCGGCTCGGTGGGGTGCGGGCGGCACTGGGCGGTGGCCCACAGTTCCTTGCCGTCCAGCGCCTCGGTGACGGTCGTGGAGAGGACCCCGTCGTACGACGTGATCTTGCCGTCGGTGATCTGCAGCAGCTCGGTGGACATGCCGAACTTGTGGGCCAGCGGCTGGAGGAGCTGGGTGCGGACCATCTTGGCCGCGCGTTCTACCGCACCGCCCGACACCCAGGTGTGCCGGCCGCGGCAGCCCGCGCCCGCCGGGGGCTGGTCGGTGTCGACGGGCGCCACGTGCACCTCGTCGACGCCGAGGGTCTCCTGGACGATCTGCCGGGCCAGGGTGGTGAAGCCCTGCCCGGTCTCGACGGCGGCGCACAGCACCGTCGCCACGCCGTCGTGGACCTTCACGGTCGCCGTGGAGACCTCGTCCGCGCCCTCCGCGCCGAGCATGTGCACCATGCCCACGCCGTAGCCCACGCCCCGGCGCACGGCGCCCGGTTCGCCCGCGCCCTCGGGGCCGCCGGGCAGCAGCCACTCGTCCTCGGGGGTGTCCTTGGGCAGCGCCGGCAGCGGGAAGTCCCGCACGGCCTGGAGGAGTTCGGCGACCGGTGCCGGGCAGGTGACCGTCTGGCCGGTCGGCAGGACGTCGCCGGTGGCCATGGCGTTGCACAGGCGCACCTCGGCCGGGTCGAGGCCGAGCTTTTTGGCGATCTTGTCCATCTGCGCCTCGTAGGCGGCGCAGACCTGCATGGCACCCTCGCCGCGCACGTGTCCGGACGGGGGGTTGTTCGTGCGGACGGCCCAGCCCTCGATGAAGGCGTTCGGCACGACGTACGGGCCGCAGGCGAAGGCGACCGCGGCGGCCAGGGCGTCGGCGGAGGTGTCGGCGTAGGCGCCCGCGTCGAGCAGGATCTGCGCCTCGACCTTGACGAGCCGTCCCTCGCCGTCGGCGTGGTGGCGGTAGCGCAGGAGCGTGGGATGGCGGTGGGTGTGCCCGAGGAAGGACTCCTCGCGCGTGGCGGTGAGCTTCACCGGGCAGCCGGTGCGCAGGGCGAGCAGGCCGAGCGGGAGCTGGAAGCCCCGGTCCTCGCGGTCGGCCGTGGCGCCGGGGACGCCGGTGACGACGACCTTGACGCGCTCGGGTTCCAGGCCGAACGCGGCGGCGGCCGCGTCGCGGTCGGCGTGCGGGTCCGTGGAGGCCAGGTACAGCTCCACACCGCCGTCCGGGCGCGGTACGGCCAGGCCCGCCTCGGCGCCGATGGGGGCCGGGTCCTGGCGGCCGATGCGGTACAGGCCCTCGACGACGACCTCGCCGGCCGCCTCGGGGTCGCCGTGGTGCAGCGGGATGTGCCGGATCAGGTTGCCGTCGGGGTGCAGCGGTTCGGCCTCGAAGGCCTGCTCCGGGTCGGTGACCGGGTCGAGCACCTCGTACTCGACGATGACGGCGGCGGCCGCCATGCGCGCGGTGTCGGGGTGGTCGGCGGCGACGGCGGCGATGGGCTCGCCGTGGTGGCGCACCACCTCGGAGGCGAAGACCGGGCGGTCGGCCGTGCCGCGGCCGTGCAGCGGCCGGCCGGGGACGTCCTCGTGGGTGACGACGGCGCGCACGCCGGGCATCTCGCGCGCGTGCGTGGTGTCGACGGACACGATGCGCGCGTGCGGGTGCGGGGAGCGCAGCACGGCCGCCCACAGCAGGCCCTCGGCCCACAGGTCGGCGGCGTAGGGGAAGGTGCCCTCCGTCTTGGCGCGGGCGTCGGCGGCCGGGAGGGAGGCGCCCAGGCCGTGCGGCAGGGGCTCGGGGGCGGGGGGCGCCTCCGCGGCCTGCGCGGTGGCTGCTTCGTTGCTCACGCGGGGCCTCCGTCCTGGCCGTAGGGCTGGTCGTGCGGTTCCGGGGAGTGCGGTCCGGGCGCGTGCGGTTGCGGGGGCGCCCCGAAGGCCGAGGCGTTCACGCCACCGGCGCCGGGGCCGGCCTGGTGCGGGATGCGGGCCTGGTCGCCGTCCCCCTCGGCGGGCGCGGCGAGCGCCTCGCGTTCGGCGACGACCTCCTTGACGGCCTCCACCACGCCCCGGTAGCCGGAGCAGCGGCACAGGTTGCCGCACAGCGCCTGGCGGGTCTCCAGCTCGGTCGGGGCGGGGTTGCCCTCCAGCAGGTCGTGCACCGTCATCGCCATGCCGGGGATGCAGAAGCCGCACTGCACGGCGCCGCAGCGCGCGAGGGCCCGCTGTACGTCCGACGGTTGCCCGTCGTCGGCCAGCCCTTCGACGGTACGGACCTCGCTGCCGGCGGCGGTCACGGCGGGGACCAGGCAGGAGGCGACGAGACGGCCGTCCACCTGGACGTTGCACGCCCCGCACTCACCTTGCGAGCAGCCGTCCTTGGCGCCCGCGAGCCCGAGCCGCTCGCGCAGCACGTACAGCAGGGACTCGCCGATCCAGGCCTCGGTGACGGGGCGGTCGGCGCCGTTGACGCGCAGGACGAACGAGGCGAGGGGGTGTTCCTCCTGCGAGGCGGCGGCGGACTCACCCGGCGCGCCGGGCTCGTGCGCTCCCGTGGTGGCGGACCCTTCGGGCTCCAGGCCGTCCGGGATGCCGTCCTCGGCGGAGTCCTGCACGCCGTCCTGTGCGCCGTCCTGTGCGGGAGAGTGACCGGCGGCCGGCTCCGCGGCGCCTTCGGCGCCCTCGTGGGCCTCCGGGGCGTCCTCGGCGCGGGCGAGGGGCTCTGCGGTGCCGGAGGCGCGCTCCGCGGCCTCCTGGCCGCCCTGGGGCCCCTCGGAGTCCTGCGGGCTCCGGCGGTCCGGGGTCGGGCCGGGGCCGTCCGACGGCTCGGGCGTCACGGCCTCGGCATCGGCATCGGCATCCGCGTCGGCATCGGCGTCGGGAACCGTCTCGGAGCCCGCCTCGGAGGCACCGTCGTCCGGCGCGTGGGCGTGCGGTCCGGACGGCCCGTGGTCCGCCGCGTCCGTGGCGTGGCCGTCGAGGCCGGACGGCTGCCGTGCGTGCCCGGGTCCGGTGGCCGGGCCTTGCGCAGCCGGCTCGTCCGGCGCGTGACCGGTGCCGTCGGCGTGGCCGGTGCCGTCGGCGTGCCCGGCGCCCTGGGGCGGCGCGTATCCGAAGCGGCCGTGCGGATCGCCGGGGTGCCCGTCCTCGGTGGCCTGCGTCCCGTGGGGCGCGGCGGCGCCGCTCTCCCGGTCGTCCTCGGGAGCCATGTGACCTCGGTGGGAGGCCGCGTGCGTGGCCCGGGACCCGGTGAGGTCCTCGCCCGGGGTGGCGTGCGTCGCGTGCGGGGCGGCAGGGTCCTGCGGCAGTCGCGCGTGACTTCCGCGCGCGCCCGCGTGGCCGCCGTGGGTACCACCGGAGGGGTCCGCGTGGTCGCCGTCGTCCCCGCGCGGCTCCGTCCGTGCCGGCAGGGTCGGGTCGGGCCCTTGCTCCGGGGTGTGGCCCGGGGCGCCGCCGTGCTCCGCCGGGCCGTGGTCCGGTCCCGGGTGTCCCTGTCCGGCCAGGGCCTGCTGTCCCCACGGCTGTCCCACGGCCTGGGTCGCCCAGGGGGCGGGCGCGCCGCCCGGCAGGGTCGCCGGCGGTTCGGCTCCCCACTGCTCGACCAGCGAGGAGGTCGTGAACTCGCCCGATTCGTCCGGCAGGTCGCCCTGGGCGACGGGGATCGACCACTGCCCGGTCACGTCGTGGCCGGGCGCCGGCCCGTCCGTGCCGGGCTCCTCGTAGGTCCACTGACCGGTGCTTCCCGGCTCGTAGGTGAACCGGTCGTCGCCGTGCTGCCCGGTGCCGTGCTGTTCCGCTCCGGGGCCGTAGGGGGCCGCGGAGGCGTACGGAGCCGGGGTCTCGTAGGGCGTCTGCGCGCCGTAGGACGGGTCGGGGCCGTAGGACGTCTCCGGCACGTCGTGGCCCTGCTGCCCGTGTGCCGCGTGGGGCTCGTGCCACTGCACCCCGTCGGCGGGCGGGCCCGGCACCGGCCAGCTGCCGGTGGCCGCCGGGTCGGTGCCGGCCGTCGTCGCGGGGCTGACCGTTATCTGCGGCGGCACGTAGCCGTGGCCGGGCGCGGCGAGCGGGCTGTCGGCGGCCAGCAGGGCGTCCACGCCACCCTCGGGAAGCTCGACGAAGGCGGTGGCGCCGTCGTCGTACTCGCCCTGGGGCAGCGGGTCCCAGCGGCCTCCGCTGCGGGGTGTGCCCTCTCCGTGCCGGTCGTCGCTCACGACAGCGCCCTCCCCAGTGCTCGTCGGGCCAGCGCGGCGACGGTGCGCCGCAGGTGCAGTACGGCGGGCGGGAGCTGCGGTACGGAACCGTCCTCGCCCGGGGCCGGGTCGGGGATGCAGGCCGCGGCGACGTACTCCCCGAAGGCGTTCAGGGCCTCCGGGACGAGCGCGCGGTTGTTGTCCCAGTCGATGAGTGCGCCGACCCACTGCTCGGCCTCCAGGGGCCGCAGCGGCATCGGCGCTATGGCACCCACCGCGCAGCGCACGCCCCGGCGCGCCGGGTCCAGGACCACGGCCACGGACGCGACCGCGCGGCCCGGGCCGGTGCGGCCGGTGGCCTTCAGGAAGACCTGCGGGGCGTGCAGCAGCGGCACGCGCACGTAGCCGATGAGTTCACCGGCGCGCAGCATGTCCACCCCGGCGAGCAGGTGGGACACGGGGATCTCCCGGCGGGCGCCGCCCGGGCCCGCGATGATCAGGGTCGCCTCCAGAGCGGCCAGCACCGGCAGGGCGTCGCCCGTGGGGGCGGCCGAGGCGATGTTGCCGCCCAGGGTGCCCGCGTTGCGGATGTGCGGCGGTCCGGCGGCGCGCGCGGCGGCGGCGAGCGCCGGGATGAGCGCCGCGAAGTCGGGGCGCCCCATGCGCGCGTGCGTGAGGCCCGCGCCGAGCAGCGCGTGGCCGTCCAGGTACTGCCAGCCGCGGATCTCGCTGATCCGGCCGAGGCCCACGAGCGCGGCGGGCCTGAGCTGCCCGGAGTTGACGGCGGCCATCAGGTCGGTGCCGCCGGCCACGGGCACGGCGGCGGGCACGGCGGTGAGCGCCGCCACGGCCTCGTCCAGCGTCGTGGGCAGCGTGACGGCCTGCGCCGCCTGCGGTGCGTGCGTGGTCAAACCGGCTGCCCCTTCCCGCTGCCCCACCTGGTCCCACCTGTGCTGCCGTACGGTACGTGCTGACAGGGCGGACGTGGCAACTCTGGCACATCTTGGCGAGCGCCGAAGACACGGGTCCAGTAGGAGGCATTCGCCCACCTCACCGGCGACATGGTCCGTTTTCGCACAGGTTCGCCAGTGCGTGACGATTGGCACTTTCGGTGACCCTTGTGCCCTTTTTCCGGGGCCTGTTCGACCTGTTCGGTCGCCGTGACGGGCTGTTACCGGTTCGGCGGAGGGCCGTCGGCCGGACGGCCCAGCACCCCGGGGCGCCGCTGCCAGGGCAGCGGGCCGGAGGGCGGCCGGTAGGCGACACCCAGGGCGTCCAGCCGCCGGTAGTGGGCGCTCATCCGGCGGTCGAAGGCGGCGAAGTCCCGTTCCGCCGGGGCCGGCAGGTCGCTCCAGGCGACCTCCGCGAAGGCCGCGAGTCGGGGGAACGCCTGGTAGTCGACGCGCCCCTGGTCCTCCATCACCTCCGTCCACAGGTTGGCCTGGGTGCCCAGCACGTGCCGGGCCTCCTCGGGCGTCAGCTCCGGGGGGACGGGCTCGAACCGGTAGACGTCCTCCAGGGTGCGCACCCACCCGATCGGTACCGGCTCCTCGGGGCCCGGGTCCTGACGGTGGTCCAGATACACCTGCTGCTCGGGGCACATGACGACGTCGTGGCCCGCGCGGGCGGCGGCGATGCCCCCGGCGTAGCCCCGCCAGGAGGACACGGCCGCGCCCTTCGCCAGGCCGCCCTCCAGGATCTCGTCCCAGCCGATCAGCCGCCGCCCGCGCGCGGTGAGCCACGCGTCGAAGTGCCCGACGAACCAGGACTGGAGCGCGTCCTCGTCCGCGAGCCCGAGTTCCCTGATGCGCGCCTGGGCCGTGGCCGACCGCCGCCACTGCTCCTTGGGGCACTCGTCGCCGCCGATGTGGACGAACCGCGAGGGGAACAGCTCCAGCACCTCCTCGAGGACGCCCTCGTAGAAGCGCAGGGTGGTGTCGGTGGGGGCGAGTACGTTCGGGTTGACGCCCCAGGTGTCCCAGACGGTGAGGGCGGTGGTGTCGACGACGTCGGTGTTGCCGAGTTCCGGGTAGGCGGCGATGGCGGCCTGGGAGTGTCCGGGCACGTCGATCTCGGGGACGACGGTGATGTGCCGCTCGGCGGCGTAGGCGACGATCTCGCGGATGTCGTCCTGGGTGTAGTAGCCGCCGTGCGGCTTGTCCTCCCACAGCGGCGAGGCCCGGTGGCCGGTTTTGGTACGCGCCCGCCAGGAGCCGACCTCGGTGAGGCGCGGGTGGCGGCGGATCTCGATGCGCCAGCCCTGGTCGTCCGTCAGATGGAAGTGGAAGACGTTGAGTTTGTGCGCCGCCATGAGGTCGAGGTAGCGCAGGACGCCTTCCTTGGGCAGGAAGTGCCGGGCGACGTCGAGCATCAGACCACGCCAGGCGAAGCGCGGCGCGTCCTCGACCGTCAGGTGCGGCACGGCCCAGACGCGGTCGCGGTCGACGGGGGCCCGGCGGTAGGCGTCGGGGCCGAGGAGCTGACGCAGCGTCTGGGCGCCCCAGAAGACACCGGCCGTGCCGCCGCCCTCGACGAGGACACCGTCGCCGTCGCTGACGAGGCGGTACTCCTCGGGGCCGAGCCCGGGCCGCAGCCGCAGCCGGATGTCGTCGCCGGTCGCCGCGGTGCCGGCCCCCTCGCGCAGCGGCAGGCCGGTGGCCTGCCGCAGGGCGCCGCCCAGCAGGCGTGCGACAGCCTCGACGGGCGCTTCGGCGTGCAGGCGGGAGTCCGGCGTCAGCCGCACCTCGCCACCACCCGGGGTGAGGACGCGGGGGGCCGGGATCAGGTCGCTCATGTCAGTCCTTCACCGCGCCGCCCAGGCCGGAGACCAGGCGCCGCTGTACGAGTACGAAGAAGACCAGCACGGGGATCGTCATCACCGTGGAGGCGGCCATGACACCGCCCCAGTCCGGATCGTCGGGCTTGTAGAACACCAGCAGGGCCATCGGCAGGGTCGACTGCGACGTGTCGCTGATGATGAACGACTTGGCGAAGAGGAAGTCGTTCCACGCGGAGATGAACGAGAACACGCTGGTGGCGACGAGGCCGGGCAGGACGAGCGGGAAGAGGATCTGCCAGAGGAACCGCGCCCGGCTCGCGCCGTCGATGTACGCGGCCTCCTCCAGCGCCTCCGGGACGGCCTTCACGAACCCGCGCAGCATCCAGATCGCGAAGGGCAGCGAGAAGGCGATGTGCGGCAGGATCAGCGCCCCGAGGGTGTTGAGCTGGCCGGCGTCCCGCATGAGGAAGAACAAGGGGATCGTGAGGGCCTCCACGGGCACCATCTGCGCCACCAGGAACATGATCAGCAATGTGGTGCGCATCCGGAACCGGAAGCGCGTCACGGCGGTCGCGGCGAGGAAGGCGATGAGCGCGGAGGCGAGCACCACGCAGCCCGCGACGAGAAGGCTGTTGAGGAAGTAGCGGCCGAATTCCTGCTGCCCGAGGACCCGGCGGAAGGAGTCCGTGGAGGGCGCGAGGGTCCAGGGCCGCGGCTCGCTCGACTCGATCTCCCCGGCCGGTTTGAAGGCGCTGAGCACCATCCAGTACAGCGGGAACGCGACGACGACGGCGATCAGCAGGGCCGAGGCCTCGGCGGCCAGCCGCCCGGGCCGGCGCACCAGGGCGCGTGCACGGTTCACAGTTCCTCCCCCTGCCGGCGCAGCAGCCTCAGGTACACCAGCGTGACGGCGAGCAGGATCAGCAGCATCACGATGCCGATCGCGGAGCCCAGGCCGTACTGCGAGGACGCGAACGCCTGCTGGTAGGCGTAGACGTTGAGGACGAGGTTCTGGCCGGCGATGCCTCCCCCGCCCGTCATGACGTAGATCTGGGTGAAGACCTTGAAGTCCCAGATGACCGACTGGATGGTGACGACGACCAGGATCGGGCGCAGCATCGGGACGAGCACGGACCGCCAGATCCGCCATTGCGAGGCCCCGTCCAGGGAGGCGGCCTCCAGCACCTCGCCGGGAACCGCGCGGATCCCCGCGTACACGGTCACCATCACGAACGGGAAGGAACACCACACCACTTCGAGCAGCACCAGGAAGAAGGCGCTGAGGCGGCCGTAGGTCCAGGAGTGGTCGCCGAGGCCGAGCATCCGGTTCACCGGGCCGAAGTCCGGGTCGAACAGGAACAGCCAGACCGTGGAGCCGGTCACGGCCGGGGTCGCCCAGGCGCCCATGGCGGCCAGCATCAGCGCGAGCCGGGGCACGGCCCGTACGCGGGTCAGAAGCACGGCGAGGGCGCAGCCGACGGCGAGGGTGGAGACGACGCAGGCCGCCGCGAACAGCACGGTGGCGAGCAGCACCTGCCAGAACTGCGGGTCGCCGAACAGCGCGGCGTAGTTCCCGAGGCCCTGGAAGGTGGCCGGTTCCCCGCCGCTGACCTGGGCCTGGGTGTACTCGAAGAGGGAGATCAGGCCGAGTTGGTAGATCGGGTAGACGAGCAGCCCGCCCAGCACGACGAGCGCGGGCGCGAGGTAGAGCCACGGGGTCCAGCCGCCGGAGACCCGCCCGGTGCCGCCCGCCCCGCCGCGGCCTGCGCCGGCCCGCGAGGGCGGGCGCCCGCCCTTGCGGGCTGCGGGCACGCCCAGGGGCGCCTGCCCGGACCCGGCGGCGGCCCCGGGGTGCACCGCGCCGGACCGCCGAGGCACCCCGGCGACCCCGCCCACCACACCCACGGGCCCGCTCGGCGCGTCCGTGCCGTCGGCTGCCGCCGTTTCGGTGCGGTCGTCCATGCGGCTCACCCCGCGGAGCCGAACGCGGTGTTCATCTTCTTCGCGGCGTCGGCGGAGGCCTTGGCCACGTCCTTCCTGCCGCTGACGACCTCCTGGAACATCGTCGGCAGGACGAGCGAGGAGTCGATCTGCGCCCACGCGGGCGAGGCGGGCACGAACCGGGTGCCGGCCGCGAGGGTCTGCACGAACGGCTTCACGAACGGTTCCTCGGCGGCGGCCCGCCGGCGGACGTCCGTGAAGGTGGGCAGGAAGCCCATCGCGTCGAAGAGTTCGGTCTGGGTCTTCTTGCCGGCGAGCCGCTTCATCAGGTCGACGGCGAGCGTGCGGTGGGAGGTGCTCTTCAGGACACCGATGTTGTTGCCGCCCGCGAAGGCCGGGGCGATCGAGCCCGGCTTCACCCCGGGCAGCGGGACGACGGCGTACTTGCCCTTGACCTTGCCCGCCTCGACGGCGGCGTGGCTGAAGTCGCCGCCGATGGCCATGCCCGCCTTGCCCGCGGCGAACGCGGTGACCGTGTCGTTGCCGCCCATGCCCGCGCACTTGGCGGCCGGGCAGTTGTCGTCGTCGAACAGGGACGTGTACGCCGTGATGCCCTTGCGCGCCGCGGCGCTGTCGATGCCGGAGGCGTACGAACCGGCCTTGCCGGTGGCGAGTTCACCGCCGTGGGCCCAGACGAAGGGCATCGCGCCGTAGGTGTAGGCCCCGCCGACGGCCAGGCCGTACAGCCCGGGTTTCGCGGCGCGGATCTCGCGGGCGGTGGAGGCCAGTTCGGCCATCGACGCCGGCGGCTTCAGGCCGAGTTCGCGGAAGACGTCCGTGCGGTAGTACAGGGCGCGTACGCCGACGTAGAGGGGGGCGCCGTAGACCTTGCCGTCCACCGTGACGGACTGCCTGGCGGTGGGATCGGTGTCCTTGGTCTCGGCCCACTCACCGAACTCCCCGGTGACGTCGAGGAGTCCGCCGTCCTTCACGTAGCCGGCCGTGTCGGTGTTGCCGAACTCCATCACGTCGGGCGCGGAGGACGGGTCGTTGAAGGCGGCCTTGACGCGCTGGGCGCGGGTCTCGACGGGGATGTACTCCACGTCGACCCGCGTGCCGTCGTGCTTCTTCTCGAAGTCGGCGACGAGCGCGTCGACGACCTTCTCCTTGGGGGCGTTGCCGACCTCCTGGAAGAGCCACACACGCAGCGTGCCGCTCTTGTCGTCCTTGTCGGAGGAGGCGTTGTCTGAGGTCTGGGGCGCGCAGGCACCGGCCGCGAGGGCCACGAGCGCGGTGAGACCGGCGATACGGACGGACAGCTTCATGAAGTGCTCCTCCGCGGGAGTGTTGCAACATGCGCAATGATGGTTTCGCTGTGCACAACACCACGGAGGCTAGGGACTTCATGAACACGCCCACAAGAGGTCTCAACCACTCTGTGACCGGCGGACACACCCCGTGCAACGCCCGGTCAGCACAAAGGCCCCCAGGGCGCGCAAAACGCACCTGGTCAGCACAAAGGCCCCCAGGGCGCGCAAAACGCACCCTGGGGGCCCGAGGCCGGGAAGACCGGGACTACTGGTCGCCCTTGCCCTTGTCGTCGCCACCGCCGGAGCCCATGGACTCGTAGATCTCCTTGCACATGGGGCACACCGGGTACTTCTTCGGATCGCGGCCCGGCACCCAGACCTTGCCGCACAGCGCCACGACGGGGGTGCCGTCGAGCGCGCTCGCCATGATCTTGTCCTTCTGGACGTAGTGGGCGAAGCGCTCGTGGTCACCGTCACCGGAGGAGGTCTGCGGCGTCGGCTCTACGAGGGTCCCCGTACCAGTCCCGCGCTCGGGCTCGAGAGTGCTCATAGGCCCAAGGGTACTGAAGGTCACACGCATCAGTTGAGCGAAGGGTCGTCCGGGTACGTGGCGACCATCGCGAGGTCGCCACGCTGGCGGCGCAGCACCTCGCGCCACAGCCGCTCGGGGGACGGGCTGGAGACGTCACCGGGCTCCGACTCGACCACGTACCAGGCCCCCTCGACCAGCTCGTCCTCCAGCTGGCCCGGGCCCCAGCCCGCGTATCCGGCGAAGATCCGCAGGGAGCCCAGCGCCGAGGCCAGCAGTTCGGGCGGCGCCTCCAGGTCGACCAGCCCGATCGCGCCGTGCACCCGGCGCCAGCCCAGCGGGGCGGCCTCGCCGGAGGCGCCGCCCGGGACGACCGCGACCCCGAGGGCCGAGTCCAGGGACACCGGGCCGCCCTGGAAGACGACCCCGGGCTCGACCGCGAGATCCCCCCAGCCGTCCAGGATGTCGCCCACGTCCACCGGGGTGGGGCGGTTGAGGACGACGCCGAGGGAGCCCTCCTCGTCGTGGTCGAGGAGCAGCACCACCGCACGGTCGAAGTTCGGGTCCGCCAGGGCGGGGGTGGCCACGAGCAACCGCCCTGTGAGCGAGGACACCTCGGTCATGCCAGACATGATCCCGCATCTTGCCTTTCCGTGGGGAGGCAATGCGGCACCGGGAGGCAGCGCAGCTCAGGGCGCACCGGTGCACCCCGCGCGCACGGATGTGATCGTGACTACGTGTGGTCGGCGCGGAACGGTTCGTGTTGTGACAGACCTATGACGCGGCTGGGTCCTCCTCGGGCTTACAGAAGGGGGGTCGAGGGCGATTACCCTTTCCCTCCTGGCCCCTGCCCGACTCCATGGAACGCGAGATTCATGACCGTCAACGACGATGTCCTGCTTGTCCACGGCGGAACCCCGCTGGAGGGCGAGATCCGTGTCCGCGGTGCGAAGAATCTCGTACCGAAGGCCATGGTCGCAGCGCTGCTGGGCAGCGCTCCGAGCCGGCTGCGCAATGTCCCGGACATCCGCGACGTGCGGGTGGTGCGGGGTCTGCTGCAGCTGCACGGTGTGACGGTCCGTCCGGGTGAGGAGCCCGGCGAACTGGTGATGGATCCGACGCGCGTGGAGAGCGCCAACGTCGCCGACATCGATGCCCACGCCGGTTCGAGCCGTATCCCGATCCTGTTCTGCGGTCCGCTGCTGCACCGCCTCGGCCACGCCTTCATCCCGGGCCTCGGCGGCTGCGACATCGGCGGCCGGCCCATCGACTTCCACTTCGAGGTGCTGCGGCAGTTCGGCGCGAAGATCGAGAAGCGGGCGGACGGCCAGTATCTGGAGGCGCCGCGACGGCTGCGCGGCACCAAGATCCAGCTGCCCTACCCGTCCGTCGGCGCGACCGAGCAGGTGCTGCTGACGGCCGTCCTCGCCGAGGGCGTCACCGAGCTCTCGAACGCGGCCGTCGAGCCGGAGATCGAGGACCTCATCTGCGTCCTGCAGAAGATGGGCGCCATCATCGCGATGGACACCGACCGGACGATCCGCATCACCGGTGTGGACCAGCTGGGCGGCTACAACCACCGCGCCCTGCCGGACCGCCTGGAGGCCGCGTCCTGGGCGTCGGCGGCCCTGGCGACCGAGGGCAACATCTACGTCCGCGGCGCGCAGCAGCGCTCGATGATGACGTTCCTGAACACCTACCGGAAGGTGGGGGGTGCCTTCGAGATCGACGACGAGGGCATCCGCTTCTGGCACCCCGGCGGGCAGCTGAAGTCCATCGCGCTGGAGACGGACGTCCACCCGGGCTTCCAGACCGACTGGCAGCAGCCGCTGGTGGTCGCGCTGACCCAGGCCACGGGCCTGTCCATCATCCACGAGACGGTCTACGAGTCCCGCCTCGGCTTCACGTCCGCGCTGAACCAGATGGGCGCGCACATCCAGCTCTACCGCGAGTGCCTGGGCGGCTCGAACTGCCGCTTCGGCCAGCGCAACTTCCTGCACTCGGCGGTCGTCTCCGGCCCCACCCGGCTGCAGGGCGCCGACCTGGTCATCCCCGACCTGCGCGGCGGCTTCTCGTACCTCATCGCGGCCCTCGCGGCCCAGGGCACGTCCCGGGTCCACGGCATCGGCCTGATCAACCGCGGCTACGAGAACTTCATGGAGAAGCTCGTCGAGCTGGGCGCGAAGGTCGAGCTGCCGGGCAAGGCGCTCGGCTAGGACTGCGACAACGCCGAGGGGCGGTCACCTGGACTCCAGGTGACCGCCCCTCGGCGTTGTCATGCGGCTCTCGGTGGTCCCGCGCCCTCAAGGGGCGCGGGGAACTGCGCGACCGGCCACGGCCGGCCCGCAGTCGCCCACGGCGCTCGCGACGGAACGCCTACTTGCCCTTGGCCGCTTCCTTGAGCTTCGAGCCCGCGGAGACCTTCACGCTGTAACCGGCGGGGATCTGGATGGGCTCGCCGGTCTGCGGGTTGCGGGCGGTACGAGCGGCACGGTGGGTGCGCTCGAAGGTCAGGAAGCCGGGGATGGTGACCTTCTCGTCGCCCTTGGAGACGATGTCGCCGACGACGTCGGCGAACGCGGCCAGCACGGCGTCGGCGTCCTTGCGGGTCACCTCGGCGCGGTCGGCCAGCGCGGCCACCAGCTCACTGCGGTTCATGTTGTTACTCCCGTGTTCATCTTGCCGTTGAGGCGTCAGATCGAAGCCGATGCTGCCAGGGTCCTCCATGAGTCCCCGGACCCGGGTCCGTCGTCAGACCCTCGCGCCCAGAGACGCATCCTGCCTCTACCTGCGGCGGGAAAGCCAATCCGGCACCCGCAGGAGTCGTGGGAACACCCTTGGGAGTCACACGAAAAGAGGGCCTGAGCCTGGCGCCACGATAACTCCGCCGCTGACGGGGATCGTGCGACGCGCCGCGCTCCGGGCGGCCGTGGGGTTACTCACAGTCCGGGGGCGCCCCCCGGAGCGCGGCAGCGCCCCGTGGGGTACCCCGGCGGTGGTCCCTCAAACGCCGGACGTGCTGCCCGCCGTCGCGCCCACGGCCTTGGCGGCCTCGCGCACGGCCCCGGCGACCGCGCCGGCGACCTTGTCGTTGAAGACGCTCGGAACGATGTAGTTCGGGTTCAGCTCGTCCTCGGTCACCACGTCGGCCAGGGCCTTCGCGGCGGCGAGCATCATCTCCGTGTTGACGGTGCGGGACTGCGCGTCCAGCAGGCCGCGGAAGACGCCCGGGAAGACCAGCACGTTGTTGATCTGGTTCGGGAAGTCGGAGCGCCCCGTGGCGACGACGGCGGCCGTCTGACGGGCGATCGCCGGGTCGACCTCGGGGTCGGGGTTCGCGAGCGCGAACACGATGGCCCCCTCGGCCATGGCGGCCACGTCGGCGCCGTCGAGCACGTTCGGGGCGGAGACGCCGATGAAGACGTCCGCGCCGCGCACGGCCTCCTTGAGGGTGCCCGTGAGGCCCTCGGGGTTGGTGTTGTCGGCGATCCAGCGCAGCGCCGAGTCCGGGGCGGCGTCCACCAGGTCCTCGCGGCCCGCGTGCACGACGCCGTGGATGTCCGCCACGACGGCGTTCTTGACGCCCGCGGCGAGCAGCAGCTTCAGGATGGCCGTACCGGCGGCGCCCGCGCCGGACATGACGACGCGGATGTTCTCGATCGCCTTGCCGGTGACGCGCAGGGCGTTGGTCAGCGCGGCGAGGACGACGATCGCGGTGCCGTGCTGGTCGTCGTGGAAGACGGGGATGTCGAGGGCCTCGCGCAGCCGGGCCTCGATCTCGAAGCAGCGCGGGGCGGAGATGTCCTCGAGGTTGATGCCCGCGAAGCCCGGGGCGATGGCCTTGACGATCTCGACGATGGCGTCGGTGTCCTGGGTGTCGAGGCAGATCGGCCAGGCGTCGATGCCGGCGAAACGCTTGAACAGGGCCGCCTTGCCCTCCATGACGGGAAGCGCGGCCTTGGGCCCGATGTTGCCCAGGCCCAGCACGGCCGAACCGTCCGTCACGACCGCAACGGAGTTGCGCTTGATGGTGAGGCGGCGGGCGTCCTCGGGGTTCTCGGCGATCGCCATGCAGACGCGCGCCACTCCGGGCGTGTAGACCATGGACAGGTCGTCGCGGTTGCGGATGGGGTGCTTGGACGCCATCTCGATCTTGCCGCCGAGGTGCATGAGGAAGGTCCGGTCCGAGACCTTGCCGAGCGTGACGCCCTCGATGCCGCGGAGCTCCTCCACGATCTCGTCCGCGTGGGAGGTGGAGGACGCCGCGATGGTGACGTCGATACGGAGCTTCTCGTGGCCGGAAGCGGTGACGTCGAGGCCGGTCACCGAGCCTCCGGAGGACTCCACGGCGGTGGTGAGCTGCGAGACGGCCGTTCCGCTCGCGGGCACCTCCAGCCGGACCGTCATCGAGTAGGAGACGCTGGGCGCCGTTGCCATGGCCGACTTCCTCTGCTTTCACCTGACGCTGTTTTGTGCCGTCCGATCGTCGCACCTACCGCTGAGTAGCGGGTAGCCGGGCCGTATTGCGAACGTTTTGTTCGCGGAATCGGCAAGCAGAAAGAGACCCACGTCACGTGGACGTGGGTCTCTTTCTCCGTCAGTGGCACCGACCCGCCATGCTCGCCTCGCGGCAAGTGGTCGCTCGTAGCGACGAAGGTTGGGCCCGGGGGCTTGGATCGAGCCGGTGCCACGTCCAGGCTAACAAACAGATCCCGTAAGGCCATTCCGTCTCGGTAGTTCATTTCGCGGATACGTGGGTAACCCCGCTCAGTCCCGGAGCAGATCCGGGGTTCCGGCCGCGTCGGGCTCGTCCCGTTCGGCCGAGACGACCGTGAGCTGCTGGGTGGCACGGGTCAGTGCGACGTACAGCACGCGCAGACCGGCCGGGGACTCGTCGGCGATCTCCGCCGGGGAGACCACGACCGTCGCGTCGTACTCCAGGCCCTTGGCCTCCAGGCTGCCGAGCGCCACCACCCGGTCGCCGAGTCCGGCCAGCCAGCGGCGGGCCTCCTCGCGGCGGTTCATCGCCACGACCACGCCGACCGTGCCGTCGACCCCCTCCAGCAGCCGCGCGGCCTCGGCGCGGACCGTGTCGCCGAGGGCGGGGCCGGCGAGGGCGAAGCGCGGCTCGACGCCGGTGGAGCGGACCGCCCTCGGGGAGACGGAACCGGGCAGGGCGAGGGCGAGGACCTTCGCGGCCAGCTCGGCGATCTCGGCCGGGTTGCGGTAGTTGACGGTGAGCTCGAAGCGGCGGCGCGGGCGGCTGCCGAGCGCCTCGTCGCGGGCCTCGGCGGCCTCGTCGGGGTCGGACCAGGAGGACTGGGCCGGATCGCCGACGACCGTCCAGGTGGCGTGCCGGCCGCGGCGGCCCACCATGCGCCACTGCATCGGCGTGAGGTCCTGGGCCTCGTCGACGATGACGTGCGCGTACTCGGTGCGCTCCTGCGCGAGGCGCTCGGCGCGTTCGCGCTGCGACTCCTCGCGCACCGGCATCAGCTCCTCCAGGCCGGTGAGCTGGTCCAGCGGGTCCAGTTCGCGTCGCCTGCGGGGGCGGGCGGGAGCACCGAGGATCGCCTGGAGCTCGTCGAGCAGGGCGATGTCGTGCACGGACCGGCCCTCGCGTCTGAGGGAGCGGGCGACCTTGCGGACCTCGCCGGGGTTGAGGATCCGCCGGGCCCAGCGGCCGAGGCGCCGCTCGTCGGCCATGGCGTCCAGGACGGCCGCCGGGGTCAGCTCCGGCCACCAGGCGTCGAGGAAGGCGAGGAAGGCGTCCTCGGAGGTGATGTCCTCGTCGAAGGAGGAGCGCAGCTCGGCGGCGAGCTCGGGGTCGGTGTGCCGGCCGGCCGCGCCGGAGCGCTCCCACAGCGCGTCGAGCAGCAGTTTGCGGGCGCGGGGACGCAGCAGGTTCACGGGGGCGGTGCCGCCCAGGGCGGTCCGGCGGATGGCCGCGAGCTCCCCGGCCTCCAGCTCCAGGCGGCGGCCGAAGGCGACCACGCGCAGCCGGTCCGGGCAGTCGCCGAGCTCCAGGGCGCCGCGGGCGGCCTTGCGCAGGACCTTGAGCATGCGGGCGGAGCCCTTGGCGCGGGCCACGGACGGGGAGTCGTAGAGCGTGGCCTCGGCGCCCTCGACCAGGGAGCCGATGGCCCGGATGGCGACCTGGCCCTCCTCGCCGAGGGAGGGCAGCACGCCCTCGGTGTAGGCGACGAGCAGCGGGGTGGGCGAGACGATGAGGATGCCGCCCGCGTAGCGGCGCCGGTCCTGGTAGAGGAGGTAGGCCGCGCGGTGCAGCGCGACGGCGGTCTTGCCGGTGCCGGGGCCGCCCTCGACGTAGGTCACGGAGGCGGCGGGGGCGCGGATGACCAGGTCCTGCTCGGCCTGGATGGAGGCGACGATGTCGCGCATGGTGTGGCTGCGGGCCTGGCCGAGCGCCGCCATCAGGGCGCCGTCGCCGATGACGGACAGCTCCTCGCCGTCCAGGTGGGCCGTCAGTTCGGGGCGCATCAGGTCGTCCTCGACGCCGAGGACCCTGCGGCCCTTGGAGCGGATGACCCGGCGGCGTACGACCCGGCCCGGGTCCACGGGCGTCGAGCGGTAGAAGGGGGCGGCGGCCGGGGCGCGCCAGTCGATGACCAGCGGGGCGTAGTCGGCGTCGAGGACGCCGATGCGGCCGATGTGCAGGGTCTCGGCGATGTCGGCGGTGCCGTCCTCGCGGACCGCTCCGTCGGCGGGCTCGACGGCGGTGTAGGCGCCGTCGGGGCCCTTCTTGCCGTCCTTGCCGCGCAGCAGGTCGATGCGGCCGAAGAGGAAGTCCTCGAACTCGTTGTTGAGCCGGTTGAGGTGGATGCCGGCGCGGAAGACCTGCGCGTCCCGCTCGGCCAGGGCGCCGGGTGTGCCGACCTGGCCGCGCCGGGCGGCGTCGTGCATGAGGAACTCCGCCTCGTGGATCTTCTCCTCGAGGCGCCGGTACACCCGGTCCAGGTGTTGCTGTTCGACGTCGATCTCCCTGTCTCTGAGGGAGTCGAGCGTGGATTCCTGCTGAGCCTGAGCGGCCACCGGGTCCCCTTCTGACGTGCTGGGCAGCCGTCCACCGTACGCCAGGGGGACCCGGCAATGCTACGCGTCCACCTCGACGAGCCGCTTGCCGTCGAAGGTCACGACCTCGAAGTGGTCGATGTCGTTCGGCTGGAAGGCGGCACCGCCCTGGACGTACAGGGGCTGCTTGGCCTTCTCGGTCGAGGCGTCGGGCAGGCCGTAGCCCCACTCCGGCACGGACCAGGAGGCCAGCGTCTCCCGCTCGCCGTTCTTGCCGACGGCGACCAGGGCGCACTTGAGCGGGCCCTTGACGTTCTTCAGCTCCGTGACCGTCCCGGTGCCCCAGTCCTTCTTCTGGAGGGCGACCGTCGCGGTGACCTTGGTGGTCGGGTCGGTGGCCGTGATCTTGTCGGAGATGCCGTCGAAGGCCGCCTTGGCGGGGCTCGCGGCGAGCGGGCGGTTCTCCGCGCCGCCCCCGCCGTCACCGCCGCTGGTCGCGACCGCGACGAAGGGTCCGCCGACGATCAGCGCACCGGCCGCGGCCACCATGTAGAAGCTGCGCCGGCGCTTCTGGGCGCGGCGGTCGGCGACCTCGTCGACCAGCTTCTCCACCAGGCGCGGTGCGGGCTTCGCGGACAGCGAGTCGCCGATCGCGGGGGTGCTCCCGGAGCCGGGCAGGTCGGCGAGGGCGGCGAGCATCGGCTCCATGCCGGCCAGCTCGTCGAGCTGCTGGGCGCACCACTCGCAGGTGGCGAGGTGGGCCTCGAAAGCGGTTGCTTCGGCGTCGTCGAGGATGCCGAGGGCGTACGCGCCCACGGTCTCGTGCTCGTTCGGCACCGGAGATTCCTGCATGGGGCCAGACATACCCATGCCTCCCGCACCGAACCCTTGGTTACCCCCGTAAACACTCATCACGCCGTCACCCCCCGCTCCTCCAGTGCCAGCTTCATCGAACGCAGGGCGTAGAACACCCTGGAGCGGACCGTGCCGCTGGGTATGCCCAGCGTCTCGGCCGCCTCGTTGACGGTACGCCCCTTGAAGTACGTCTCGACGAGCACCTCCCGGTGGGCGGGGGTCAGGTCGTCGAGTGCGTCCGACAGAGTCATCAGCCACAGCGCCTTGTCGATCTCGTCCTCCGCGGGGATGACCTCCAGCGGCGACGGGTCGACCTCCTGCGGCCGGGCCTGCCGGCTGCGGTGGCCGTCGATGACGATGCGCCGGGCGACCGTCACCAGCCAGGGGCGTACCGAACCGGTCGCCCGATTGAGCTGACCGGCGTTCTTCCAGGCACGGATGAGCGTCTCCTGCACCACGTCCTCGGCGCGCTGCCGGTCTCCGGCGACCAGGCGCAGGACGTAGGCCAGCAGGGGTCCGGCGTGTTCGCGGTAGAGCGCACGCATCAGCTCCTCGTCGGGTTCCGAGGGCTGGGACATGCGATGTCGGGCCCTCGGTGCTCGTTCATTGGCCACGACGGAATCCTTGCGCACGCCCACCTCCGATGTCCGGGGCTTCCCCCAGTCGGTCGCTCGACAAGCCGTACGCAGAAGAGGCGTTGGGTGTTCAAAGAGAGGTGACAGTTTTCTTCCGGGTGACGTGACGGAGGGGGACATGGGTGCACATTCCCACCCCTCGTTCTTTACATTTCCACCACACAGGCAAGATCGGGCCCGCTTATCCCTACGGAAGCGTAGGTAAACGGTATGTGTCCCGAATCACTTCGACTCCGCACACGCAGAAGTGGCATTTGGGGCAGGGGAATTGAGTGCACGGACCACTCAATTCCGTTTCACGGACGGGCCAGTGCCGCGCGCCGGCGGTGCCGGGCGACGCGCTCGCGGTTGCCGCAGATCTCGCTGGAGCACCACCGCCTGCGCCGCCCCCGTGACGTGTCGAGGTACACGATGGGGCAGTTGTCCCCTTCGCACTGCCGCAGCGCCGCACGGGCGGCCGGATCGGTCAGCAGGTCCACGGCGTCCCGGGCCACCACCGCGAGCAGGGCGGCGCAGCCGGGCGGTGCCTCCAGCCGCCGTACGAGCCCGTCCTCCGGGTCGCGCACCGCACGCGGGGCCGGGGGTGCGGTCCGGGCCAGGTCGTTGACGCGGGCGAGCGCGAAGTCGTAGGTGCTGACGCCCGAGCCGGGGCGGCCGCGGACCAGCCGGTCGATCTGGTCGCGCAGTTCACGGAAGGCCGGGGGCCAGCCGGCGTCGGCGTGGTCCAGCGGGGTGCCGGCCGGGACGAGACCGGAGCCGGTGACCCAGGCGCGCAGGACGTCCACGGAGTGCAGCCGTTCCTCCGGGTGTGTGGTGGCGAGCAGATCGAGGCAGATCCGCCCGGCGTCGAAGCGCAGCTCGTAGGGGGCCGCGGCCGTACCCAGTGCCATGTGCCTGTCACCGCCTAGGGTCGGTGAGACGCCAGTGAGAGGGCCGGGGAACCGGTCCCTCTTACAGTGCCTGCCCCGGAGCGCGCCGGAAAGACCTAAGGCTCGGGCGGCGTCCGGGCCGTGGCCCCGACGTCCCGCGCGCACGGGGAGCCCGGTCCCTCACTCGTCCGCGTACTTCGTCCCCGCCGCCGGGTCCAGGGCCAGGCGGTAGCCGCGCTTGACCACCGTCTGGATCAGCTTCGGCGTGCCGAGGGCGGCGCGCAGACGGGCCATGGCCGTCTCCACCGCGTGTTCGTCGCGGCCGGAGCCGGGCAGTGCGCGCAGCAGGTCGGAGCGGGCCACGACCCAGCCGGGGCGGCGGGCCAGGGCGCGCAGCAGGGACATGCCGGCGGGCGGTACGGGCCGGAGGTCGCCGTCGACCACGACGGCGTGCCCGCGGATCTCGACCCGGTGCCCGGCGACGGGCAGCGAGCGCGCCCGCCCGGGGAGTTCCTGACACAGCAGCTGCACCAGCGGGCCGAGCCGGAACCGCTCGGGCTGGACCGTGTCGATGCCGCGGGCCTGCAGCGGCAGGGCCGTGACCGGTCCGACGCAGGCGGGCAGGACGTCGTGGCCCAGGGCCGCGAGGACCTCGGTGAGCAGTCCGCGTTCCTCCGCCCGCGACAGGAGGGAGGCCGCGGCCGGGGCGCTGGTGAACGTCACGGCGTCCAGGGCCCGGGAGACGGCAGCGTCCAGGAGGCGGTCCACCGGCGCGATGTCCTCCGGCGGCATCCAGCGGTAGACCGGCACGCCGACGACCTCGGCCCCGCCCTCCCGCAGCGCCTCCACGAACCCGGGCAGCGGTTCGCCGTGCAGCTGGACGGCGATGCGCAGGCCGTCGACGCCCTCCTCCAGCAGCCGGTCCAGCACCTCGGCCATGGACTCCGACGCCGGTGACCACTCCTCGGTCAGCCCGGCCGCCCGCACCGCGCCCTTGACCTTCGGCCCGCGCGCCAGGATCCGCACGCCGCCCAGCCGGGCGAGCAGGGCCTCGCCCAGGCCCCAGCCGTCCGCCGCCTCCACCCAGCCGCGGAAGCCGATCGCGGTCGTGGCGACCGCGATGTCGGGCGCCTGCCGGACGATGTCCTTGGTGGCGTCCAGCAGTTCGCCGTCGTCGGCGAGGGGCACGATCCGCAGGGCCGGGGCGTGCAGGACGGCGGCACCGCGACGCCGCAGCAGCACCCCGAGCTCGTCGGCCCGGCGCGCGGCCGTCACGCCGACGGTGAATCCCGCCAGGGGCCCGTGGTCCGGTCGCTGTTCTTCCTCGTACATGGCTCTCGTCCCGCACTCGAGTCGTCGACTTGCGTCGGTACGGCGTACCCGCATGCCGGTCGAGCCTGTCAACGGCTCGTGACAGGCCCGGTTCGGCGTGATGTCGTCAGTGTTACCGATCCCCTCGTCCGCCGGGTCGTTGCCTCACACGTCCGCGTAGCTGAGCTGTGGCTTCGCCTCCGGGGCCGCCGCGGTGACGGGTACCCGGGGAGCCGGGCGGCGAAGGTATACGGCCCAGGTGATGAGGAAGCAGACGGCGTAGAAGGCCAGGAAGGCGACGAAGGCGCCGGTGCCGGAGCCGTAGGAGAGGAAGGACTGGCGGAAGGCGAGGTTGATGCCGACGCCGCCGAGTGCGCCCACCGCGCCGATCAGCCCCATCGACGCCCCGGACAGCCGCCGCCCGTACGCCGCCGCCTCCTCGCCGGTCAGCCCCTGGGCCAGCGCCTTGTTCTGGAAGATGCCCGGGATCATCTTGAACGTCGAGCCGTTGCCGAGCCCACTGAGCACGAACAGCACCACGAACGCCCCGGTGAACAGTGCGAGCGACTTCGCCATGGAGGCCCCGACGAGGACCGCGGTGGCGGCGGCCATGGCGACGTAGTTGCAGAGGCTGATCCGGGCCCCGCCGAACCGGTCCGCGAGCCGCCCGCCCACGGGCCGGATCAGGGAACCGAGCAGCGGTCCGAGGAAGGTGACGTAGGCGGCCTGCAGCGGAGTGCGGCCGAACTGGTTCGTCAGGACCTGCCCGAAGGCGAAGCTGTAGCCGATGAAGGAGCCGAACGTGCCGATGTACAGGACGGACATGATCCAGGTGTGGCCGTCCCGGGCGGCGTCCCTGGCGGCACCGGTGTCGTTCCTGACGTGCTCCAGGTTGTCCATGAACAGCGCGGCCAGGACGGCGGCCAGGACGATCAGCGGGATGTAGATGCCGAGCAGCACCCGCGGGCCGCCGCCGGCGCCGATGATGCCCAGCGCGGCCAGTTGCGCCACCGGCACGCCGATGTTGCCGCCGCCCGCGTTCAGCCCGAGCGCCCAGCCCTTCTTCCGCAGCGGGAAGAAGGCGTTGATGTTGGTCATGGAGGACGCGAAGTTGCCGCCGCCGACACCCGCGAGCAGGCCGACGAGCAGGAACGTGGAGAAGGACGTACCCGGTTCCATCACCGCGAACGCGGCGACGGTGGGGATCAGCAGCAGGGCCGCGGAGACGATCGTCCAGTTCCGTCCGCCGAAGAGGGCGACGGCGAAGGTGTAGGGAACGCGGACGACGGCGCCGACGAGGGTGACCATCGAGGTCAGCAGGAACTTGTCCGCGGGGGTCAGTCCGTACTCGGGGCCCATGAACAGCACCAGCACGGACCACAGGGTCCAGACCGAGAAGCCGATGTGCTCGGAGAGCACCGACAGGAGGAGGTTGCGGCGGGCGACCTTCTCCCCCGTCTCCTTCCAGAACGTCTCGTTCTCCGGATCCCAGTGCCGGATCCAGCGGCCGCCCCTGCTCGGGGGTGCGGGTGCCGTGCCAGGGCCTGTCATGACGCCTCCACTGTGCTCCGGGGCTCGCTCGTGCTCGAGTGACTGGTCCCGAAGGTAGGGAGGACGCGTTTCCTGTCTGTGGCACCCGGTGACCGGCAGGGAACGTTGCTCTCACCCCGCGCGGCGGCGGGATGAGAGGTCCCGCAGGCCCCGGCCCGGGGCCTGCTCAGCCGGCCGCCGCCGACCGCCTGCGGCTCAGCCGCCCGCGGCCCCGGCTGCCGTGCCGCGGCTCACCGGTGGGCCACAGCCGGGGCCGCTGCCTCGCGGCCAGGTCCTCGACCCAGCCGAAGGCCAGGACGCAGCAGCCGATCAGCACCCACACCAGCACCAGTACCGGCCAGACGCTCTCCAGCAGCCCCGGCACGTTCTGCTCCAGCACCGGGAAACCCCACAGCCGGTCCCAGAGCGTCGCGGCGACGAGGATGCAGGTGTTGTGCCAGAGGTAGATCGTGACGGCCCGGGAGTTGAGGACGGCGATCGTGCCGGCGAAGGCGCGCAGCCGGCGCGGCCACTGCGACCAGGACGGGCTGACGTGCAGCAGCACCAGCACCGTGCCGAACGACCACAGGGCCTGGGCCAGGGGCATGCTGTCCAGGTCGTTGCCGGTGCCGAAGTCGTGGCGCAGGGCGTACCAGAGGCCGGTCAGGGCCACGACGGGCGCCACGGACGGGACGACATAGCGCGGCAGCCGTTTCAGCAGGCCCTCCTGGTGGGCCATGCCGAGGATCCAGCAGGCGCCGAAAGTGGAGAAGTCGGTGAGGGCCGAGGGGATCCGCTCCCCGGGCAGCGCGAGCCAGCTCAGCTCGAAGGCCACCGCCAGGGCGACCGGCATGAGGACCGTGACGACGGGGAGGGCGCGCAGGGCCTTCAGCAGCAGCGGGGACAGCAGGACGTACCAGAGGTAGGCGCGGATGTACCACAGCGGGCCGGCCAGCTCCGCCGCCCAGTTCTCGCCGATGAGGCCGTGCACGCCGGGCAGGCCCTCGCCGAAGGGCGGGTCGCTGAGCGGGACGATCCAGAAGGTGAGGTGCAGCCACCACCAGCCGGGGTGCCCCTCGTCGCCGGGCCCCCAGCCCTGCAGCACCATGCCCGTGACGCCGACGACGCCCAGCAGCCACAGCGGGGGCAGCAGCCGGCGCATCCGGCCCCGGATCACCCGCGCGGCCGGGCGCTTGAGCGAGCGGGCCATGAGGCTGCCGGCCAGCGCGAACATCACGCCCATGGACGGGAACACCAGCGGCAGCCAGGCCCAGCCGGTCAGGTGGTACAGCACGACCCGGAACAGCGCCAGGGCGCGCAACAGGTCGAAGTAGCGGTCGCGCACGGGCGGGCGGGCGGGCGGTGGCGCGGTGGGCGCGACCCCGGGTGCGGGGGTGGTGTGCGTGGTCATGCGACCGGCCTCCTGTCCGGCGTCGGCTGCGGCGTGCCGGTGCCGGGCCCGGGCAGGCCGACGGCTCCGGTGCGGCGCAGCTTCTGCCAGCGCAGCCGGCCGCCGGTCAGGGCGGTGATCCAGGACTGGAGCAGGACGACGTACATGAGCTGGCGGTAGAGGAGTTGCTGGAGCGGCAGGGAGATGAGGTGGATCATGCGTTCCTTGTCCAGGTGGAACGCGTAGGCCGCGCACACCCCTTGCACGGCGAGGACGCCGAGCCAGGCGCCGATGGTCTTCTCGGTCGGGCCGAACACCAGCCCGTACAGCAGGAATACGTCGATCAGCGGGGCCAGCAGGGGCGCCACGACCATGAACAGCGACACCAGCGGCAGGCCGACCCGGCCGAAGCGGCCCGAGTGGCCCCGGTCGAACAGGGCCCCGCGGTGCTTCCAGATCGCCTGCATCGTGCCGTACGACCAGCGGTAGCGCTGCGACCACAGCTGCTGGACCGACTCGGGCGCCTCGGTCCAGGCGACGGCCTTCTCCGCGTAGACGACGTGCCATCCGTCGCGGTGCAGCGCCATGGTGATGTCGGTGTCCTCGGCGAGCGTGTCGTCGCTCATGCCGCCGACGCGTTGCAGTGCGCTGCGGCGGAACGCGCCGACCGCGCCGGGGATGGTGGGCATGCAGCGCAGCACGTCGTACATGCGCCGGTCGAGGTTGAAGCCCATGACGTACTCGATGTGCTGCCAGGCGCCGATGAGCGAGTCCCGGTTGCCGACCTTGGCGTTGCCGGCGACGGCGCCGACGCGCGGGTCGCCGAAGGGCTGCACGAGTTCGCGGACGGTGGCCGGCTCGAAGACGGTGTCGCCGTCCATCATCACGATCAGGTCGTGCGTGGCGTTGGCGATGCCCCGGTTCAGGGCGGCGGGCTTGCCCGCGTTGAGCTGCCGGACCACGCGTACGCCCGGCAGGTTCAGGTCCTCGACGATGCGGGCGGTGCCGTCGCTGGAGCCGTCGTCGACGACCAGGACCTCGATGGGGTGGTCACTGGCCACCAGGGAGCGGACGGTCTGCTCGATGCACTTGGCCTCGTTGTAGGCGGGCACGAGCACGGAGACCGGTTCGGTGACGGTCCCGCCCCAGCGGAAGCCGCGCCGACGGACGCGGCGGGCGTGCGCGACGGACAGGACCAGCATCAGCCCGAGGCGGGCGAAGACCAGGACGCCGACCACGGCCAGTCCGGCGACGAGGACGTCGGTCGTGTGCTCGGAGGCCTGCACCAGGAACACCCACGCCTCGCCCTTGAGCGCGTCCAGCCCGGTGACGGGGGTGTGCGCGCTGGGGGCGTCCAGGGCGGCGGTGAGGGTGTGGAAGCGGTAACCCCGGTCCTGCAGGCCGGAGATGTACCGGCCGAGCGCGGCCACGGTCTGGGAGCGGTCACCGCCGGAGTCGTGCATCAGCACGATGGCGCCCTCGCCGTCCTCCGGCGTGGCGTTGCTGATGATCTTCTCGACCCCGGGCCGGCGCCAGTCCTCGCTGTCGCTGTTGTTGAGGACGGTGAGGTAGCCCTTGCTGCCGATGTACTCGGTGACCGGCCAGGAGTTGTTGTCCATGTTCTGCGCGAACGAGGAGTAGGGCGGCCGGAACAGCGAGGTGCGGATGCCGGCGGCTCCGGCGAGCGCGAGCTGGTTCTGCGACAGCTCCCAGTCGACGCGGCTCTTGTCCTGCAGCGCCAGGTCGGGGTGGTTGAAGGTGTGCAGCCCGATCTCGTGGCCCTCGTCGACCATGCGCTGGACCAGGTCCGGGTGGCGGGAGGCCATGGTGCCGGTGATGAAGAAGACGGCGTGGGCGTCGTGCTTCTTCAGCACGTCCAGGACCTTGGGCGTCCAGACGGGGTCGGGGCCGTCGTCGAAGGTCAGCACCAGCTCGTGGTCGGGCAGGTCGAGGCTCTTGGGCTCGTCCCCGCGGGTGTCGATCACGGGCCCGCCCTCGCGGATGTCCCGCGGCACGCGGTCAGCGGCGGCGGGCGGCCCGACCCGGTGGTCGGCGAGGACCTCGCTGTGCACGTAGCCGCGCAGCATGAGCATCGCCATCAGTGCGACGAGGAGGAGCAGGGGCAGCAGCAGGCGCATGGGCAGACGGCGACGCCCCGGGCCCCCGCGGGTACGGGGAGCGGGCGCGGACCGACGGGTACGGGAAGCCATGGGTGGTGGTACTCCGGGTGGTGCGGAATGGAGTGGTACGGGGCGGGTCGCGGCGGCGGAGCCGGGTGGCCGCGGGACGTGGGTGAACGGGTGGTGTGTCGGTGCCGCCCCGGCGAGACGGCTGAGCGAACGGCTCCGAGCCGCCCGGGTGAGCGAACGGGCTCCGTTCCGCCCTGCTGGACGGACGACCGGCCGCCGACCACCGGACAGGACGAACAGTCGGCCTCCGGCCGCCCCTGCTGGGCGGACGACCGGCCGTCCACCGCCGGGCGGGGCGACAGTCGGTCTTCGACCGCCCCGCTGGACGGACGATCGGCCGTCCACCGCCGCGCGAGACGACGATCGGCCGTCCGCCGCCGGACCGGGCGAACAGTCGGTCTTCGACCGCCCAGGTGGGCGGCGCACGGCCGCGACCGCCGGGAGGGCGGACGAGTCGGCCCGAGGCGGCGGCCGGGACCGCGAGCGCTGGGGTGTCGCGCGGTGCGGCCGTCCGGCCTGGGCAGGTGGTGCGCCCCACGCCGCCTCGTGATCCGGCCTGGCGTCTCGCGCTGATCGAGCGTTACGTCGAGCCGGTCCTCGCTGTAGAGCGAAGCGCTGTGCAGGTCCCTGCTGTTCGAGCGGAACGCTGATCGAGCAAGGGCATCGCCCCCGGCCGGGTGGCCCACGGGCGTCGGAGGTGTCCGGGACCGCGGTGCGCACGGCACGGGCCGGCCGGCGCCCGGCAGGGTCAGGCGGCGGCGGGTGTCTCGGTCACGGGCTCGGCCGTGACCGGACCGTCCGCCACCGTGCCCGTGTCCCCGCCGCCCTCGCCGCCGCCGGTCGTCGCGGTCGGGGACGGCGTCGGCTCACCCGTCGGAGTCGGCTCGGCGGCCGGCGTGCTCGGCGGGTCCGCCGGCTTGCTCGGCGTCGGGCCGGTCCTGCCGGGCGCGGGCTCGGGCGTGGCCCGGGTCGGGGGCGGCGAGGGCTTGGCCGGGGCACCGGAACGACCGGGCCGGGCCGTGGCCCTGGGCGCGGTGGCGCCGGGGCCGGGCACGGGTGCCGTGGCCACGCCGGTCACCGGGACACCGCCGGGAAGGGTGGCGCCGGGTTCCTTCGTCGGTGCGGCCTCCGCGGGCGGGGGCGGGCTGTCGACCTTCTCGGCGGGCTGCCCCTCGTTCCGGTCGGGCACGGGAAGCCAGGGCGCGTCGGAGTTCCCGGACAGCAGCGTGGCGACGATGACCACGGCGTAGACACCGCAGGCCAGGGCGACGACCACGCCGATCCGGCGCAGGCGGCGGCTGCGCCGGCCGGACTCGTCGACGAAGACGGGCCGGTCGCCCGCCCCGGCGGCACCCGCACCCGGGCCGTCCCCGGCCTCCCGGACACGCCCGTCGCCCACGCGCGTCCCGTCCAGCTGGACGGTGACCTCGTGCGGATCGTGGGCATGTCCGGCCGAGCCGGAGGTCTCTTCGGCGGGCCCGTCGTCGTCGGGTTCCCGCCAGGGGTCGCGGACGCCCGTGCGGGATCCGCGCCCCGGGCCGAGCGCGTCCGCCCCGCCCTCGCTCTGCCGCGGGATGCCCGGCAGGATCTCCGCGCCACCGGGCAGCACACCGCCCCTCGCACGGACGTCGTCGTCGGCGAGGGCCTGTGCCGCTCTCCGCTCCCGGACTCTTCCGTCGGCCGCGATCTCGCTCGTCGCCGACGCGGCCTCGGGCCACTCCGGTCGGGCGTCTTCTCGCCATTTCGTCACGCGCACGCACTTCCCCCCACGGGATGGTTCAGGTGCGCTTCCGACCTGAGCACCCGCCGTCGGACCGGGCCCCCACCCGTCCGAGCGCCCCCTCTTACCACAGCGTGCTCAGGCGTCGAATGTAGCGCACCCGGCGACTGTCCGTGTGGCTGTCGTGACGATCAGTGTCAGTCGTGAGACAGCATGAGGACATCGTCACCGGCCGGAACCCATCCGTCGGCGGGCCGCCGCAGCCAGCCCTCCTCCGCGGCGAGGCGGGCCGCCGCCCGGCGCAGCGCGTCCAGCGCGGGGTGGATCAGCCCTCTGCGCCAGACCAGGGACAACGGGGACAGCGGCACGGGATCGACCAGGGGCCGGGACACCGTGGACGGCAGGGCCGGGAAGTCGACGACGGCCAGGACGGGGGTGCGCGTCCTGGCCATGATCCGCTGGAACTCCTCCTCGCCGACGGCGAGCGGCGCGGGCGGCGCCAGGTCGATCCCGTACCTCTCGAACAGCAGCCGTGCGAGGCCGGTCCACTCCGGGGTGCGGTCGTTGCCCGCACCGGCGTAGACGGTCTCACCGGCCAGTTCGGCGACGGGCACCTGCTCCAGGGCGGCCAGCCGGTGGTCCTCGGGCAGCACGATCGCCATCGGCTCGTAGCGCACGGGCTGGTGGGCGAGACCGGTCCGCAGCGCGGGGTCCAGCCCGGCGAAGCGGCCGAACGACGCGTCCAGCCGCCCCGCGAGCAGTTCACCGGCGGCTCCGGTCAGGCCGCTCTCGTAGCGGGCCATCAGCTCCTGCCCCGGGGCGAGTTCACGCGCCAGGTGCAGCACCCGGCGGGGGGTGGTCGGCCCCGGGGAGTTGAGGTCGACCAGCAGGGGCCGGGCCTGGCCGAAGGCGGCGAGCAGCTCGTCCTGCGCCTGGAGCACCCGCCGGGCGTGGGGCAGCAGCCGCTCGCCGTCGGGCGTGAGCGCCACCTGCCGGGTGGTCCGTACGAACAGCTCGGCCCCCAGCTCCCGCTCCAGTCGCCGTACGTCGCGGCTCAGGGCCTGCTGGGCCACGTGCAGCCGGACGGCGGCACGGGTGAAGTGCAGTTCCTCGGCGACGGTGGCGAAGGCGCGCAGGAGACGGGGGTCGAGGTGGGCCGGCATGCCGCGAACCTACAGCGGCCCGGGCCGGCCGGTTCAGCCGGCCTTGCGGGGGGTCCCGGCCTGGTTCGGGGCCGCCTTGGCACCGGCGGCCGCGGAGGCGCCTCCCCGGTGCCTGGGCGCCGACCGCAGGGGCGGGCGGGTCAGGGTGATCTGGCGGACGACCTGCTGGAAGCAGGCCAGGGCGGCGATGCCGGGCAGGGCGGCAGCGGCGGTGCCGAGGACGGTCCTGGGGGCCTGGACGACGCAGAGCAGTACGGCGACGCACGAGAAGACCAGCACCACGCACCAGGAGTGCGCGGCACGGCGCTGGTGCAGCGCGGCCCGCAGGACGGACAGGGAGGCCACCAGCCAGGGCCCGTACACCAGCAGGGGCCACCAGTGGCGCAGGCCCCTCGTCTCGGGTGAGACGGCGACCAGGCGCAGCGGGTCGTACGCGACCATGCCGCTGAGCAGGCCCACGGCCGCGGCGATGACGGCCGCGAGCGCGGCGACGACCAGGCTGGTGGTGCGGAACAGGCCCCGGGTCCTGCGCACGCGGACCTTGCGGTGGCGCCGGGGCACCTCCCGCACGGGCGGCAGTTCCTCGGTGATGTCCTGGAGCCGCTGCATGTGGGTGTCGGGTGCCGGGCCGGCGGCCGGACGCGGTGGTTCGTCCCGCGGGGCGGGGATTCTCGTCTGCTGGCCGAGGGCCTCCTCGAGGATGAACGCCAGTTCCTCGGCCGGATCCCAGGTCGGGTCCGGGGGCGTCAGGGGTGTGATGAAATCCCGGGCCGGTGCGCGATGCCGGCCGGTGCCTTCGATTCCATGCTCGTACATGACGCGGCCCCGCTAATTCGCGAGCATCAGGGTGGGCCATTCCGTGGCGCTGATCCAGCGGCGGGCGAGATCCTTCTCCAGGGTGCTCATGGTGCGGATGAAATCGCGCAGCACCGGTTCGGTCACCTGCAGCGTGACCGGGCAACCGCCTCTGGTGAGCGTGCCGTTGACGGTGGCGGACGAGTGCGCTGGAGCGGGAATGTAGGTGTACGGCCCGAGCGTTACCGCCCAGCCGTCTTTCCTGGTCGCCTCGGTCATGTACCGACTAACCGTCGGCTCACTTCGGCGGATGCGCGGCAAAAGAGTGAAGGATCCGCGTGAATGAGCATCTTATTCCTGCGCTACGAGAAGCATTAGGGCTCTCCATATCGCTGTATGAAGAACAAGGAGCGAATCTTTCCCGCCACGGCCCGTTCGGCCGTTTCACAACACAGGTGCGTGAGTCCGGGCGGAACAGGTGTTGGACGTGTCGATCACCGTCGGGGGACGGTGGCCGCATGCCCCGACTCACCCCGTACCGCCGCCTGTTCGCCCTGCCGGGAACCCGTGCCTTCACCGCCGGGAACCTGCTGGCCCGGCTGCCCATGGGCATGTTCAGCGTCAGCGCGGTCGTGATGATCGCCGGTGCGCGCGACTCGTACGCGCTCGCCGGTGCCGTCACGGCGACGGGTCTGGCGGCGACCGCGCTGGTCGCACCCTGGACCGCGCGACTGGTGGACCGGTACGGACAGGCCCGGGTGGCTCTGCCGGCCACGGTGTTCGCCGCGCTCGGCTCCCTCGCCCTGCTGCTGTGCGTCCGCCGGGGCGCCCCGGACTGGACGCTGTTCGCCTCCTACGCCGCCACCGCCACGACCCCGAACACCGGCGGCATGTCCCGGGCGCGCTGGGCGCATCTGCTGGCCGGCGACGCGAAGGCCCTGCACACCGCCAACTCCTTCGAGCAGGCCGCGGACGAACTGTGCTTCATGCTGGGGCCGGTGCTCGCGGCGTTCCTGTGCGGGACGTTCTTCCCGGAGGCGGGCACGCTGACCGCGGTGGTGCTGCTGCTGACGGGCATGGTGCTGTTCACCTCCCGGCGTGCGACGGAGCCGCCGGTCGCCGGGCGGGTACCGGCGCGGGCGCCCCTGCGCGCCCCCGGCATTCCCCCGCTGCTCGTGGTGTGCCTGGCGATGGGGGCGGTGTTCGGCGCGACGGAGGTCGTCACGCTCGCGTTCGCCGACGCGCAGGGACACAAGGCGGCGGCGGGCGTGGTGCTGGGGCTGCAGGCGGCGGGCTCCTGCGCGGCGGGCCTGCTGTACGGCACGGTCCGGCTCGACGGACCGGCCTCCGCGCGTCTGCCGTGGTGCCTGGCGGCGATGGCGGCCCTGCTGACGCTGCCCCTGCTCGCCGCGTCGGTCACCGGTTGGCTGCCGCTGCTGGCCGTGGCGCTGCTGGTCGCCGGGATGGCGACGGCCCCGGCCATGGTGACCACCATGACGCTGGTCCAGCAGCGCACGCCGGAGGGCCGGATCAACGAGGGCATGACCCTGGCCGTGACCGGTCTGCTGGGCGGCATCGCCTGCGGCAGCGCGCTCGGCGGCTGGACGGTGGAGCACATGACACCGACGGCGGGCTACACGATCCCCCTGATCGCCGCCGTCACGGCCCTGCTCCTCTCCCTGCCCACGGCCGCCTCCCCCCGCCCCGTCCCCGACGTCCTCGCCTGAGCCTCACGCACATGACGAAGGCCCCGCCACTCGGAAGTGGCGGGGCCTTCGCCCACATGGGATGAGTGGAGATGGCGGGAATCGAACCCGCGTCCAACGGTGCAGAACCAGGGCTTCTCCGTGTGCAGTTCGCTGTGATTTTCTCGGCCCCGGCGATCACGCGAACAAGTCGCCGACGGGCCCAGTCACTGTGTGATTTCCCATCGAACCCCGTGACCGGGCTCGATGGTTTAGTTCCCTAGCTTATGCCAGGATCCGGGTCGGGAACGCCCCCGGGCTGACACCCATTTAGGGTCCTTCAGTCACTGCTTATCAGGCAGCGAGGGCGAAGGACTGGGAATCGCGCTTGGTGTTGGCGATTATTTTTTGCGACATATGGTTTACGAGATCATTGCCGCTTCCTCGACACGCTTCCCCTGCTTCGACATCCGCTGTCGAAACCGATCATCCCCATGTTGTGTTGACAATCCCCTCCGGAGAGGGGCCCGCACCCGCCGTGGGGTGCACGCACCATCGTACGTGACCAACGCAGGTCGGTGCCAGCGTATTCCTACGCCCCGCGCTGCCGGCGCCGCACCGCGGAGACCGCCCGCTCGGTCTCCCGCCGGTCCTGCTTCTCCCGGAGCGCCTGGCGCTTGTCGTACTCCTTCTTGCCCTTCGCCAGCGCGATCTCGACCTTGGCCCGGCCGTCCTTGAAGTACAGCGCCAGGGGCACGATGGTGTGGCCCGTGTCCCCCGACTTCGACTCCAGCTTGTCGATCTCGGAGCGGTGCAGCAGCAGCTTGCGCTTGCGCCGTGCGCTGTGGTTGGTCCAGGTGCCCTGGCTGTACTCCGGCACGTGCACGTTGTGCAGCCACGCCTCGCCGTCGGTCAGCTGGACGAAGCCGTCGACCAGCGACGCCCTTCCCTGGCGCAGCGACTTCACCTCGGTACCGGTGAGGACCAGGCCGGCCTCGTACGTGTCGATGACGAGGTAGTCGTGCCGCGCCTTCTTGTTCTGCGCGATCAGCTTGCGCCCTTTTTCCTTAGCCATAGTGCCGACCATTTTCGCACTACGCGGGGGTCCGGGGGAAAGCGGATTACGAAGGGCGCGCCAGACCCCTCAGCACGGCCTCGGCCCGCTGCAGGGCGCCCTCGTCGGCCTCCAGGTCCGGGGTGATGCCCCGGCCGTCCACCGCGCGCCCGGAGGGGGTGCGGTAGTGCCCGACGGTGAGCTCCGCCACGGAGCCGTCGGGCAGCCGGGCCGGCATCTGTACCGAGCCCTTGCCGAAGGTGCGCGAGCCCACCACCAGGGCCCGCCCGCGGTCCTGCAGGGCGCCGGTGAGCAGCTCGGCGGCGCTCATCGTGCCGCCGTCCACGAGCGCGACCAGCGGCCGGGTCGTGTCGCCGCCGGGCTCGGCGTGCAGGGCGCGCTGCTCGCCCTCGACGTCGTAGGTGGTCACGAGGCCGGCGTCGAGGAAGGCGGAGGCGGCCGTGACGGCCTCGGTGACGAGGCCCCCCGAGTTGCCGCGCAGGTCCAGGACGACCCCGGCGCCGCGCGGGGCCCGCCGGACGGCGTCGCGCACCTGGCCGCCGGAGCCCTTGGTGAAGGTGTCCACGTCGATGAGGGTGAGGGCGCCCGGCAGCTCGCGGACGGTGACCGAGTCGGTGGACAGCCGGGCCCGGCGCAGCGTCTCGGTCCAGGCGCGGCCCGCGCGCTCCAGGCCGAGGCGGACGGTGGTGCCGGCGGGGGCGTCGGTGGCGTCCCCGCGGAGTAAGGAGACGACCTCCGTGACGGGACGGCCGTCGGTCTTCTCGCCGTCGACGCTGCGCAGCAGGTCCCCGGGGCGGATCCCGGCGTCGGCGGCGGGCGAGCCGGCGCGCACCTTCGTCACCTCGACCCGGCCGTCGCGCTCGCTGCCGGCCGACAGCCCGACCCCGGTGTACCGGCCGTCGAGGGTGTCCTCGAACTCCTCGTACTCGCCCGGGGAGTAGACGGCGGCCCAGCGGTCACCGCTGCGGCTGACGGCCCGCCTCGCGGCCTCCACGGGGGACTTGCCGTCGGCCATGGCCTCCTCGGCCGCCCTGGCGACCTCGGCGTGACGCGCGAGCGGGGCGGCGGCCGAACGGGCCTCGTCCGGCGCGGACTTCCCCTGTCCCTGGGGCAACGCCCCGGTGGCGGCACCGGCGACGAGCACGCTCGTGAACACCAAGGTCAGGGCGGCCCCGCGGCGGATGCGACGGGGCTGACAGAACGGGTCACGACCTGACATGCCGGTGAGTCTAGGACAAGGGGAAGGGCCGTACGGCCGGTTGACCGTACGGCCCCTCTTGGCGTGCGTCACACCTTCAAGTACTTGCGCAGCGCGAAGAACGCGGCCAACGCGGGCATCAGCAGGCTGGTGGCGAGGATGAGCGGCAGCTTCGTCAGGACGGCGTCCCAGCCGATGAAGTTGATCAGCGTCAGCTGGTCGGCCAGGGCCAGTCCGTGGTCGATGAGGAAGTACCGGGCGATCAGCAGGAATCCGCAGGCGAGGGTGCCGCCGATGAGTCCGGCGACCGCGGCCTCCATGATGAACGGCGCCTGGATGTAGAAGCCGGAGGCGCCGACCAGGCGCATGATGCCGGTCTCCCGCCGGCGGCTGAACGCCGAGACGCGCACGGTGTTGACGATCAGCATCAGCGCGACGACCAGCATCAGCGCCATCACCGCGCGGGCGGCCCAGTTCATGCCGTTCAGCAGCTTGAAGAGGTTGTCCAGCAGGCCCTTCTGGTCCTGCACGGACTGCACGCCGTCCCGGCCGTTGAAGGCGGTGGCGATGACCTGGTACTTCTCGGGATCCTTCAGCTTGATGCGGTAGGACTCCTGCATCTGGTCCGGCGTGAGGGAGGCGGCCAGCGGGGAGTCGCCGAACTGCTCCTTGTAGTGCTTGTATGCCTGGTCCTGCGTCTCGTAGGTGACCGTCTGGACGACGTTCATCCTGTCGAGGTCGGCCTTGATCTGCTTCTTCTGGTCGTCGGTCACCGCGCCCTTGGCGCACTTGGGGTCCGACTCGGCGTCGCTCTTGTTGCAGAGGAAGATCGAGACGTTGACCTTGTCGTACCAGTAGCCCTTCATGGTGTTGACCTGGTCGCTCATCAGGAGCGACCCGCCGAACAGGGCGAGCGACAGGGCGACGGAGACGACGACCGCGAAGGTCATCGTCAGGTTGCGGCGGAGACCGACGCCGATCTCCGACAGGACGAACTGGGCGCGCATGGCGGCTGGTTATGCCTTTCCGTGGATCTCGGGTGCGGTCTCAGTGCTGGTAGCCGTAGACACCGCGGGCCTGGTCACGCACGAGGCGGCCCTTCTCCAGTTCGATGACGCGCTTGCGCATCTGGTCCACGATGTTCTGGTCGTGCGTGGCCATCACCACGGTCGTGCCCGTGCGGTTGATGCGGTCCAGCAGCTTCATGATGCCGACGGAGGTCTGCGGGTCGAGGTTGCCGGTGGGCTCGTCGGCGATGAGCAGCTTCGGCCGGTTGACGAACGCCCGCGCGATCGCGACGCGCTGCTGCTCACCACCGGACAGTTCGCCGGGCATCCGGTCCTCCTTGCCGCCGAGGCCGACGAGGTCGAGCACCTGCGGCACCGACTTGCGGATCTCGCCGCGGGACTTGCCGATGACCTCCTGCGCGAAGGCGACGTTCTCGCCGACCGTCTTGTTCGGCAGCAGGCGGAAGTCCTGGAAGACGGTCCCGAGCTGGCGCCGCATCTGCGGCACCTTCC
The DNA here is from genome assembly GCF_055567995.1 of Streptomyces sp. NPDC026246. NCBI lineage: Bacteria > Bacillati > Actinomycetota > Actinomycetes > Kitasatosporales > Streptomycetaceae > Streptomyces > Streptomyces sp. NPDC026246. The sequence goes on from NZ_JBVHPJ010000002.1 coordinate 835,155, forward strand.
AGTTGGACAGGCGGGCGAGGTCCTTGCCCAGGACGTGCACCTGTCCGTGGCTGCACCGCTCCTCGCGGAGGATCAGCCGCAGGAAGGTGGACTTTCCGGAGCCGGAGGACCCCACGAGGAAGACGAACTCGCCCTTCTCGACCTCCAGGGAGACATCCCTGAGGGCGGGGCGGGTCTGCTTGGGGTAGACCTTGGAGACATTGTCGAATCGGATCACGGATGCACCACGGGTCGCCGGGGGTAGATGAGCGTGACCTTACGCGAACCGGGCAGGGGGCCGCAGTCACCGGTCGCGGTTGCGCAGCGGATGTGCCGTTTTGTACGTCCGTCGGGGGGCGCGGGGAGCGGCGCGCCCGGCCGTGCCGCCCCCGGGCGGCAGTGCCGTGCGCCCGCGGTCACGTTCGGCGGCGGCCGCGCGGCGCGCCCGGGAACCTGGCACAGTGGAGGGGGGAACATTCCCGTCCCCCCACACGTTGGACACGTGGAACCGGCGCAAGGAGGGCGAGCGCATGACGTACGACCGGCTGGTGTGCGCGAACTGCGCGGCTCCCGTGAGCGAGGGCCGCTGCCCGGTGTGCCGCGCGAACCGCGAGCGCCTGCAGCAGGAGAACTTCCTCGGGAATCTGAGCCCCATGGCGCTGATCGCCCTGCTGACGGTGCTGATCGCGGCCGTGGCACTCCTGGCGCACCAGACCGCGTGACGTCGTAGCGGGCCCGCCCGCGGCGGCAGGACTTCCCGGACACGGCCGAGGGCCCGGAGCGTGACGCTCCGGGCCCTCGGTGTTGCGCTGTGCGGTGCCCTGCGGGCGCCGTCGTCAGGCGGCGGCGCCGCCGCGGCCGCCGGCGAGGCGCGGCAGCAGACGGAAGCCGATACCGCCGGCGATCATCGTGGCGGCGCCGATCACCAGGAAGGTGGTCTGCGCGGCACCGGTCTCGGCGAGCTCCTCGCCGTTGCCCTTGGCCTGCGGCGCCGGCGCGTTGTCCGAGCCGGTGTCGGTGAGCGCGGAGGAGCCCTCCTGCTGCGGGGAGGTGCCGCCGTCGGGGTCGGCGTTGTTGCCGCCGCCGTTGCCGTTGTCGCCGCCGCCGTTACCGCCGCCGTTGCCGTTGCCCGGGTCGCTCGGGGCGTCCGTCGGGTCCTCGGTGGGCTCGGTGGGGTTGCCCGTCGGCTCGGTGGGCAGGTCCGTGGGCTCGGGGTCCACGGTCGGCTCCGGGTCGGTGGGGCCCGGGTCGGTCGGGGCCGGGTCCGTCGGCAGGTCCGTCGGGATGCCGGTCGGGGCCGGGTCGGTCGGAGCGGGCTCGGTCGGGTCGTTGCCGACGTTCACCCCGACACCGACGTTCACGCCCAGGTCGAGGGCGGATGCGGCACCCGCCGCGGTCAGCGAGGCACCGGCCGCGATGACGGCACCGGCCGCTATGCGCGCGACACGGATCCGCGTCTTCTTCGTCATGTGGTTGCTACCCCCAGTAGCTCATCGTCATTAGGCAGCGCTCGGGGCTGTGCTCGACGGGGACGGCCGCGGTGAGAGAGGCCCCCCGGTTCACATGCGCCCCGGAGACACGCATGCCGCACTTCACCCTTCCCACTTTTCAAGAACACGTCAAGGCCGTTTGCTGGCGCCATGTCCGGCTACGGGGGCTATGCCGGGAGTCCGTATGTGTGGATGTGACGCAGAACCCATCGAGGCACGTACGCAAAAGGCAACTGCCGCCACGGGGGCGGCAGTTGCCTTGTCGACAAACTTACTTCTCCTGCTGCTTGCGCCAGCGAATCCCGGCCTCGAGGAACCCGTCGATCTCACCGTTGAACACGGACTCCGGGTTGCCGACCTCGAACTCGGTGCGCAGGTCCTTGACCATCTGGTAGGGGTGCAGCACGTACGAACGCATCTGGTTGCCCCAGGAGTTGCCGCCGTCGCCCTTGAGGGCGTCCATCTTGGCCTGCTCCTCCTGGCGGCGGCGCTCCAGCAGCTTGGCCTGGAGGACGTTCATCGCCGTGGCCTTGTTCTGGATCTGCGAGCGCTCGTTCTGGCAGGAGACCACGATGCCGGTCGGGAGGTGGGTGATGCGCACCGCCGAGTCCGTGGTGTTCACGCCCTGGCCGCCGGGGCCCGAGGAGCGGTAGACGTCGATGCGCAGTTCGGACTCGTCGATGTCGACGTGGTCGGACTGCTCGACGACGGGGAGCACCTCGACGCCGGCGAAGGAGGTCTGGCGCCGGCCCTGGTTGTCGAAGGGCGAGATGCGCACCAGCCGGTGCGTGCCCTGCTCGACGGAGAGGGTGCCGTAGGCGTAGGGCGCCTGCACGGAGAAGGTGGTCGACTTGATGCCGGCCTCCTCCGCGTACGACGTCTCGATGAGCTCCGTCTTGTAGCCCTTCTGCTCCGCCCAGCGCAGGTACATCCGCTGCAGCTTCTCGGCGAAGTCCGCGGCGTCGACACCACCGGCCTCGGCGCGGATGTTGACCAGCGCCTCGCGGGAGTCGTACTCGCCCGACAGGAGGGTGCGGACCTCCATCTCGTCCAGCGCCTTCTTGACGGAGGCGAGCTCGGACTCGGCCTCCGCGCGGGTGTCCGGGTCGTCCTCCTCCTCGGCCATCTCGAAGAGGACACCGAGGTCGTCGATGCGACCGCGCAGGGCCTCGGCCTTGCGCACCTCGGCCTGGAGGTGGGAGAGCTTGCTGGTGATCTTCTGCGCCTCGTCGGGGTTGTCCCACAGGGACGGCGCGGCCGCCTGCTCCTCGAGCACGGCGATGTCTGCCCTCAGCTTCTCGAGGTCCAGGACGGCCTCGATCGACTCCATGGTCGAGGAGAGGGACTTGAGCTCTTCGGATACATCGACGACTGCCACGCCCTCCAGCGTAACGGCTCCGCCCGGCGGCCATCGCCGGGCGGCCGTCACGGGCGGCTCAGGGCGACTGCGGCGCCGAGTTCCTGGTGTCCTGGGGCGGGGTGTCGCCGTCGTCACCGGCCGTGGTCAGCCAGGCGCCGACGCCGAGCGCCGCCGCCAGGGCGACCGCGCCCGCGCCCAGGGCCACCCGGCGGCGCCGGGCCGCGGCGCGGTTGCGGGCCGAGCCGGGGCGGGGGGCGCCGGGGGCGCGGGGCGCCCGGGCGGTGCCGTGGGCGCCGCCGGCCAGCTCGTCGGGCGCCGGGACGCGCATCGAGGTGTGGGTGTCGCGGTTGGAGTCGGCCGGTTTCGCGCCCGGCACCAGGGGGACGGCCCCGCGGCGGCGTACCCGCTCCCCGGCCGGTGCCGCCGGGGCGGGCTGCTCCGGGCGGCCGGCGTCCTCGTCGGAGTCGGTGTCCGGCTCGTCCACCTCCAGGGGCGGCATGCCCGCGAGCATCGGCAGCAGCTCCCGCAGCCGGGCGCCCAGCTCGGACGCCCGCAGCCGGGAGGCGGGGGCCTTGGCGAGGCACTGCACGAGCAGCTGCCACAGCTCGTCCGGGATGCCGGGCAGCGGGACGACCGTCTCCGTGACATGCCGGCGCAGGACCGCGCCGGGGTGGCCGCCGCCGAACGGGGTGAAGCCCGCGAGGAGCTCGTAGAGGACCGTGGCGAGCGCGTAGATGTCGACGGCCGCGCGCGGGGGCAGACCCTCGACGATCTCCGGGGCGAGGTAGTCGGGGGTGCCGATGATCTTCGTGGCCTTGGTGCGGCGCGGGGTGTCGATGAGCTTGGCCACACCGAAGTCGGTCAGCAGCGCGCGGTGCGAGCCGCCGGGGCCGAGGGGTCCCTGCATGTCGAGCAGGACGTTCTCCGGCTTCACGTCCCGGTGCACCACGCCCGCGGCGTGCGCGGCGGCCAGTCCGTCGGCCACGTCGGCCGCGATGGCGACGGCCGCCTCGGGCGCGAGCCGGCGGTCGCGGTCCAGGCGGGTGCGCAGGTCCGTGCCGCGGACGAGGTCCATGACGAGGGCGAGGTCGTTGCCGTCGACGACCAGGTCGCGCACGGACACCACGTGGGGGTGCTCCAGACCGAGCAGGGCCGTGCGCTCCTGGACGAAGCGCCCCACGAGCTCCTGGTCGGACGCGAGGTCCTCGCGCAGCAGCTTGATGGCGACGGGACCCTCGGGACCCTCGCCCAGCCACACCGTGCCGGCGCTGCCCCGCCCGAGGATCTGGTGGGCGGTGTACCGGCTGCCGATCTTCCGTGCCAAGGCTGCTCCTACCGACGCGTGTTGTCGTTAAAACTACGCGTCCGGGGAGCCAACCTTCACCGGGGAGGCGGAAATCACCCGCCAGGTGTCGACAAATCTCCAACCTGGCGGGCCGGTTCCGGTCAGTTCGTGCCGGAACCGCTCCCTCCGAGCTTCTCGAACCAGCCGGTCACCGTGGAGAACCAGTCGGTGAGCTGCTCCCAGTAGCCCTTGGTGGTGCCGATCCACTCCTGGAGCGGGCTCAGCTCCCACACCAGCCAGCCCGCGACGAACAGGATGACGAGCGTGAACAGACAGCCCTTCAGGCAGCCGAGCCCGGGGATGCGCATCGGATTGGCGCTGCGCTGCCGGGGTTGCCGTGGTTCGCGCTGGGGCCGCTGCGGCTGCTGGGGCTGTGCCGGGGGCGCGGGCGGGGCGTAGCGCTGCGGCGGCTGGGGCCGCTGCGGCTGGGGGGCGTACTGCTGGGGCTGCGGGGCGTACTGCTGTTGCTGTTGCTGCGGGTAGCCGTAGCCGGGGGCCGGCGGGGGCGCCTGGCGGCGCGGGGGCTGCTGGGGCCGGGCGACCTGGCGCTGCGGGCGGCGGCGCAGCGGGTCCTCGTTCGGGTCGAGGTACTGGACCTGTGTCTGCTCGTTGCGGTCGCGGGCCGCGCGCAGCTGGTTCTGCCAGGGGTGCGGGTCCTCGGGACCGCCCTGCTGGTTCTGCTGTCCGGGGTGGCCGGGCGCGCCGGGCGGGACCGGCGGCATGACGGCGGTCGGGTCGGCGGCGCCCCGGTGGTTCATGACGGCGGTGGGGTCGGCGGCGCCGGCCGGACCGGCGGTGTGCGGCAGGACGCTGGTCGCGGCGTTCGGGTCGTAGGAGCCGGCGCCCTGCGGGAGGACCTGGGTCGGGTCGGCCGCGCCCGGCGTGTCCGGCACCGGCGCGGGGGCCGGGTCGGGCAGCAGGAGCGCGCCGACGCCCTCGGCGGCGGCGATCTGCGCGGAGTTCGCGTGCACCCCGATGCCCTCGGCGACGACGCGCAGGCCCCGGGCGAGGTTCAGGGCACTGGGCCGCTCGTCGGGGTTCTTGCGCAGGCACCGCTCGATGACCGTCCACAGTGGGTCCGGGACGGTGGAGGGGCGGCGCGGCTCGGCGCTCAGGTGCTGGTGCAGCACCTCCAGGGCGGAGCCGCCGGAGAACGGCGGGCGGCCGGTGACCAGCTCGTACAGCAGGATGCCGGCGCCGTAGATGTCGACGGCGGAGGTCTGCGGGCGGCCCTCGGCGGACTCGGGGGCGACGTACGCGGGCGTGCCGACGAACTCCTGGGTGCGGGTGAGGCCCGGGGAGTCGGCGAGACGGGCGATGCCGAAGTCGGTCAGCAGCGGGTGCATCCGCCCGTCGTACTGCTTCAGCAGCACGTTGGCCGGCTTGAGGTCGCGGTGGACGACGCCGTCGGCGTGGCTGGCGGCGAGCGCGTCGGCGATCTGGGCCGTGAGCAGCGCCGCCGCGACGGGTGTGAAGGGCCCGTTCTCGCGCAGGTAGCGGTGCAGGTCGGGACCGTCGACGAGGTCCATGACCAGGGCCAGCAGCTCGCCCTCGACGACCAGGTCGCGGACCCGGACGATGTTGGGGTGGGTGAGCCGGAGCAGCACGGACCGCTCGCGCAGGAACCGCATGACGATGTCCGGGTCGCCGGCCAGCTCCTCCTTGAGGACCTTGATCGCGACGGTCTCGCCGGGCTGCCCCGGCACGGCCGCCTCGGCGCCCGCGGTCTCGCGCTGGCGGGCTCGCCAGACGGTGCCCGTGGCGCCGCGTCCGAGCGGCTCCTCGAGCAGGTACTTGCTGCCTACCGGCCGCACGTCATGCGCTCCCTGGTGCTTGCCTTGCCTGCTGGCCTGTCCGCCCCACTGTAGTGCCGGGCGCCTGAGACCGGAGTGTCGTCTTTCTGTGGGTCTTACGTAACCGCTCCCACGCTCGTTCGAAGGAAAGACGCGCACCTCGGTCTCCTGGTTGCCGGTTACGGGCGTGACCGATCTCAAGCGGTCGCCCTCCGGGCCGTTCTCCGGCACTTTTGCGGGCAGAGCCGACCAATCAAGATCACCTTTTCCGGAGGAGCGGGCGCGTTGTCGGTGGCAGGTGCGAGGATGCGTGCAGTACTGGCCGACGTGCTGGGGCGGGGTGGGGGACTCCGCGCCCGGGCAGAAGGGACCGCTGACGGCGATGCAGATCCGGCTGACCGTCGTAGATCCGCTGGGCGCATCGGCTCCGGGGCGGGACCGTGCCCCACGCAGCGACGTCCTGGTCACGGCACCGGCCGGCACGGCGCTCGCGGCGGTGGCCTCCGCCCTCGCCCAGGCGGTCTCCGGCGGTGACGGCTCGGGCACGCCCGTGCTGTACGCCGGGGAGCAGCGGCTGGACGCCCAGCGCTGCACGCTCGGCGAGCCGCCGCTGACCGACGGTGCCGTGCTGTCCGTGGGCGCGCCCGGGGAGCCCGAGCCGCACCCCGAGCTGGCGGACGCCCCGGCGCAGCTCCAGGTCGTCGCGGGGCCCGACGCCGGCGGTGTCCATCTCCTGAACGGCGGCGAGATCCGTATCGGCCGCTCGGCCGACGCCGACGTGCCCCTCGACGACCCGGACGTCTCCCGGCTGCACTGCGCGGTGACGGTCGGGGCGGACGGCCGTGTCTCCGTCGCCGACCTGGACTCCACGAACGGCACGACGCTCGACGGCGTCCGGGTGGGCGGCCGTGCCGTCGGTCTCGCGCCGGGTGCGCTGCTGCGGATCGGCGAGTCCGCGCTGCGGCTGGCTCCGGCGGGCGGGCCCGGGGGCCGGGTGGCGACGACTCCCGACGGCGAGGGGCACGTGCGCGTGCCGGGCCCCTCGGGCGGGGGGAGGGAGCCTTCCACGGCGGCCGTGGGCCCCTCGGGTCCGACGTACCACGGCTACGGTCCGGGGGCGTGGGGCGCACCGGGCGGCTCCGGGGCGCCCGGGGTGGTGCCCGGGCAGGGTGCGGCGCCCCGGATCGAGAACGACGGCGCGGCGCCGACGCGGGAGTCCGGGGACGCGCGGGGGCCGGGCGGGACCCCGCGCACGTCCTTCGAGGTGCGGCCGTCGGGTTTCGGGGTGCGGCCGCCGGAAGAGAGTTCCGGGCCGTCCCGCCGTCAGGGTGAGTCCCGTGCGTCGAGCGGCGACGGGGACACGCACGCGGGGCGTTCCGGCTTCGCGGTGCACGGCGAAGCCGCCGACGGTGGCGGGACCGCCCCGGCGCGCGGACGGGGCGAGGCCCGCCCCGCCGAGGACGCCCCTCCCGCCGTGCCCCGGCCCCGGGCCACGGACGGCCCGTCGACCGACGGCTCCCCCCGCCGGGACGGCGGCACGGGCGGACGGGCCACCCACCGGCCGACGGCACGGGCCGGGTCCGCAGCCCCCGACCTGGGTGACGGCAGCTCAGGCGGACGGGAGGGCCAGCGTCCCGGAGCCGGGGGCCCCCGCCAGGGGGACGACAGCGCAGGCCGCTGGGACGCACAGCGGCCCCGAACCGGAAGCCCCGATCACCACGACGGCGGTGGCACGGACCTCTGGGACGCGCCCCGGTCCGGAGCGGGAAACCCCCACCACGGGGACGACAGCACGGGTGGGCGGGACACCCACCGGCCCGGAGCCGGAGGCCCTGGTGTCCAGGGGGACGACAGCGCAGGCCGCTGGGACGCGCCCCGGTCCGGAGCCGGAAACCCCCACCAGGGGGACGGCAGCACGGGCGGGCGGGACACCCACCGGCCCGGAGCCGGAACGCCCGATCACCACGACGGCAGCGGCGTGGACCGCTGGGGCGCGCCCCAGTCCGGAGCCGGAAACCCCCACCACGGGGACGACAGCACGGGCGGGCGGGACACCCACCGTCCTGGAGCCGGAAGCCCCGGCCACCACGACGGCAGCGGCGTGGACCGCTGGGGCGGGCCCCGGCCCGGAGCCGGAACGCCCGATCACCACCACGGCAGCACAGGCGGGCCGGGCACCCACCGGCCCGGAGGCCGGGTGGCCGATCGCCCGGATGTGGAGATCGGTGACCGTGGGGGCCACCGGGGCGGCGGCGCCGGCATCGACGACCCCGCGGCCTCCGACGAGCGCGGCGGTGGGCGCAAGGGCACTCCCCTGCGGGGCACGGACGTGCCGTCGGGGACCCGCCGGCGCGGGCTGGGAGCGTGGGCGCGGCGACTGGCCGGTGGCCGCGGGGAGCAGGCCCCGGACCCGTACGAGGTGGACGAGGACGAGCCGCCCGCGGTGGTCGCGCCGGACCGTTCGGCGTTCGCCGCCGCGCCCGTGCGGGAGACCTGGCCGGATCCGGCCGCGTTGCTGCTGACGGCCCTGGGCCCGGGGCCCCGGCTCTGGGAGCGCGGGCCGGGCCACTCCGAGGCGCTGGCCGTGCGGCTGGGTACGGCCGACCGGCCCGCGCCGGACGGCTCGGGCCTGCTGCCCGCCGTGCCGGTGACGGCCGGGCTGCGCGAGGTCGGCGCGCTGGGGCTGGCCGGGCCGCGGGCGCGGCTGGCCGGGCTCGCCCGGGCGGTGCTGGCACAGCTCGCCGCGCTGCACTCCCCCGACACCCTGGAGATCGTCCTGATCGCCGCGGACCGCTCGCGGCCCCTGGAGGAGCGCGCGGCCGAGTGGTCCTGGCTGGGCTGGCTGCCGCACGTCCGCCCGGGGCACGGGCAGGACTGCCGGCTGCTCCTCGCCCACGACCGTGAACAGGCCGCGGCCCGCACGGACGAGCTCACGCGCCGGCTGGAGGACCAGTCGGCCGAGGCGGTACCGGCACCCGGCGCCCCGGCGGTGGGCGCCTCGCCCGCGCGCGCTCCGGAGGATGCCCGGTCGCCCGGCGACGGTCCCTCCGTGCCCGCGCCGCGCCGTCCTTCGTGGGCCCCCGACGACGAGGCCGGCACCGGCCGGGCGGCCGCGTTCCCCGGCCCGTACACCGTGCTCGTCGTCGACGGCGACCCGGGCGGGGCGGACCTGCGCAAGGCCGTGGCGCGGCTGGCGCTGGAGGGGCCCCGGGCCGGGATCCACGTCCTGTGCCTGGCCGAGACCGCCGCTGCCTCCCCGGCCTCCCCCGTGACGGAGACCTACGAGGCGGCGTGCTCCGTGGCGCCGACGTTCCGGCAGTGTGGTGCCGTCGCCCTGCTCAGCGGGGACGTGGCGACGGCCCTGCGGCTGGTGCGGGTGGCCCGGGCCGGCGGCGACGGCGCGCCGGCCGGGCCGGTCGGGCACGGCACGATCGCCACGGTCGACGCCGTGTCGCCCGCCTGGGCGGAGCGGTTCGCGCGGGCGCTCGCGCCGCTGCGCACCGACGAGGCGGGCGGTGGGCGGCAGCCGCGGGTCTCCGCTCCGCTGCCCCAGTCGGCCCGGCTGCTGGACGAACTGGGCCTGGCCCGGGCCACTCCCGCCTCCCTCATGGCGCGCTGGGCGGACGCCGCCGACGACGCCGAGGCCCTGGGTGGGCGGGTGCGTGCGGTGCTGGGCGCCGGACCGCGCGGCCCGGTGTGCGCGGACCTCGCGGCGCAGGGACCGCACCTGCTGGTCGAGGGCCCGCCGGGCAGCGGCCGTACGGAGCTGCTGCGGACGGTCGTCGCGTCCCTGGCCGCCGCCGAGCGGCCGGACCGGCTGGGCATCGTCCTGGTCGACGGCCGGGGCGGGCCGGGCGCGGGCGGCGGTCCGGGCGACGGTCTGCGGCTGTGTACGGACGTACCGCACGTCACCACCTACCTCACGGCCCACGACCCGGTGCTGATGCGGGAGTTCGCGCAGTCGCTGAGCGCCGAGCTGAAGCGGCGCAGCGAGCTGCTGGGGCGATCCGGCTTCGCCGAGTGGCACACCGGGCGGGAGCTGTCGGGCCGGATGGTCACCCAGCGCACCGCGACCGGCCGGGGCGGGGCCGAGACCCCGGCGGAGGGGGCCGGGGACCTGGACTCGCCGTCCAGTTCGACCATCCGGCTGCGCTCCGGAGCCGCACGCCGGCAGACCGAGGCGGCGGCGCCCCCGCTGCCCCGGCTCGTGGTGGTGGTCGACGACCTGGACGCCCTGGTCTCCCCCGCCCTCGGCTCGACCGGGCGGCCCGCGGCCGGATCGGTGATGCGCGCCCTGGAGGCCGTGGCCCGTGAGGGCGAGCGGCTCGGGGTGCACCTGGTGGCCGCCACCGGCCCCTGCCCGCGCACCGCGGAGACCGAACCGGCCCGCCGGGCCACCCTGCGCGTCACGCTCGACGAACCCGCCCCGGGCCCGGACGAACCAGCGCCGGGCCGCGGCAGCCTGACCGGGGCGGACGGGCGCCGCATCCCGTTCCAGGGGGGCCGGGTCACCGGCCGGATCCCGCGGACGGCGACGCTGCGCCCCACGGTCGTGCCCCTGGAATGGCACCGCATGGGTGACCCTCCGGCCCGGCGCCCGGTGCGGGAGCTCGGAAACGGCCCGACCGACCTGGCACTGTTGGCCAGCGCGCTGGAAAGGGCGGCGCGGGAGGTCGCGGCGGTCCGGGTTCCGTCGCTCCTGTGACGGGGTGCGGCCCCCGGTCCCACCGGACGGGCCCGGCCACGCCCCTGGTCACGAGGGAGTCACGATCGCCCGGTTGACAGCGGACGCCATCTTGCCGCCCCCGCACACCCGGGCGTAGACCAGATCGCACGGGAGCGCGCTCGACGTTCGACGAGGAACGAAGAACGGGGCAGTCATGCGCAAGACGACCAGGACCATCCGGACACGCCGGTCGCCCGAGCGGGACCGGACGACCCCCCACAGCCGCACGGCCACCAGGGCCGCGGCAGCCGTCGCCGCGGGAGCGCTCGCGCTCTCGCTCACCGCCTGCGGGGGCGACGACGACAGCGGTTCCGACAGCGGCACCTCGGAGGAAACCGCCAGTCAGGTCACCCTGCCGAAGCTGAACGGGACGAGCCTGGAGGTCGCCGCCGTGTGGAGCGGCACCGAACAGGCCAACTTCAAGAAGGTGCTGGCGGAGTTCGAGAAGCGGACGGGCGCCAAGGTGACGTTCGTGCCGGCCCAGGACCCGATCATCAACTTCATCGGCTCGAAGGTGGCCGGCGGGCAGCCGCCGGACATCGCGATGCTGCCGCAGCCCGGCGCCATCAAGCAGGCCGTCGACAAGGGCTGGGCCAAGCCGCTGGGTTCCGAGGCCCTCAAGGAGCTCGGCGAGAACTACTCGCAGGGCTGGCAGGACATCGGCAAGGTGGACGGCAAGGGCTACGGGGTCTACTACAAGGCCGCCAACAAGTCGCTGATCTGGTACAACAACCAGGTCTTCGAGAACGCCGGGGCGAACGAGCCCGAGACCTGGCCGGAGCTGCTGAACACCGCGCAGACGGTGTTCGACTCCGGCGTCACGCCGTTCTCGGTCGGCGGTTCCGAGGGCTGGACGCTCACCGACTGGTTCGAGAACGTCTACCTCTCCCAGGCCGGCCCGGAGAAGTACGACCAGCTGGCCAAGCACGAGATCAAGTGGACGGACCCGTCCGTCAAGGACGCGCTCACCACCCTCGCGCAGGTCTGGGGCAAGCCCGACTGGATCGCGGGCGGGGCGAACGGGGCACTGCAGACCGACTTCCCGGCCTCCGTCACGCAGGTGTTCACCGGCGGGGACCAGCCCAAGGCCGCCATGGTCGCCGCGGGTGACTTCGCCCAGGTCAACATCCCCACGAGCATGAAGGTCGGCACGGACGCGAAGGTGTTCCCCTTCCCGGCGGTCGGCGACAACGGCCCGGTCGTCTCGGGCGGTGACGCGGCCGTGATCCTGGAGGACTCGAAGGGGGCGCAGGCGCTCGCCACCTGGCTGGCCTCGCCGGACGCGGCCACCATCCAGGCCAAGCTCGGCGGTTACCTCTCGCCGAACAAGAACGTGCCCGACTCCGCCTATCCGAACGCGGTCCAGCAGAAGATCGCCAAGGCGCTCATCGACGCCGGTGACGACTTCCGCTTCGACATGTCCGACCAGGCCCCGCAGGCCTTCGGCGGCACGCCCGGCAAGGGTGAGTGGAAGATCCTGCAGGACTTCCTGAAGAACCCGAAGGACATCGCGGGCACGCAGGCGAAGCTGGAGGCCGAAGCGGCCGCGGCGTACGGGAACTGACGTCATGACGTCGGCCACGGCGGCAGGGGGCGCCACGCCCCCTGCCGCTCCCAAGTCGCGCAAGAGCGTGACCGGCACCCGCAGGACGGTCGCGGTGCTGTTCCTGCTGCCCGCGCTCGTCCTGCTCGGCGCGCTCGTGGTGTACCCGATCGGGTACTCGGTGGTCCGCAGCTTCTACGACCAGTCCGGCGACGGCTTCGCCGGCATCGACAACTACAAGGCCCTCTTCACCGACGAGGGCATCCGCACCGCGCTGAAGAACAACATCATCTGGGTGGTGTTCGCCCCCACGGTGGCGACGGCCCTCGGCCTGGTCTTCGCGGTGCTGACCGAACGGGTGCGCTGGGGAACGGCGTTCAAGCTGGTCGTCTTCATGCCGATGGCGATCTCCATGCTGGCGGCGGGCATCATCTTCCGCCTGGTGTACGACCAGGACCCGGACAAGGGCGTGGCGAACGCGGTGTGGGTGGGGGTGCACGACACCTTCGCCCAGTCCTCGGCGTTCCCCAAGGCCCACCCGGGCCGGCAGTCGCCGCTGGCGCCGGCCGGGGGCGGGGCGTTCGTCACCACGTCGCCGGTGCGCGCCGGCGAGGCCGTCCCGCTGCCGCTCGTGGGCGTGGCGCCGGACCTGATGCCGGACGACGCGAAGCGGGCCGCGGCGCCGAAGCCCGAACCGGGCAAGGTGACCGGCACGACCTGGCAGGACTTCACGCGCGGCAAGGGCGTCGGCACGCTGAACGGCGTCGACCCGTCCGAGCTGGGCTACGCCGGCATGCGGATCGAGGCCGTGAAGGACGGCAGGGTCGTGGCCTCGACGACGGCCGCGGGCGACGGCACCTTCACGCTGCCCGCATCGGCCGACGGGGCGCAACTGCGGCTGCCGGCGAGCAACTTCAAGGAGCCGTACAACGGCCTGGACTGGCTCGGCCCGTCCCTGGTCACCCCGGCCATCATCGGCTCGTACATCTGGATGTGGGCCGGCTTCGCGATGGTGCTGATCGCGGCCGGGCTCGCGAGTGTGCCCCGGGAGCTGATGGAGGCGGCCCGGGTGGACGGTGCGAGTGAGTGGCAGGTGTTCAGACGGGTCACGGTGCCGCTGCTGGCGCCGGTCCTCGCGGTCGTCACCGTCACCCTGATGATCAACGTGCTGAAGGTCTTCGACCTGGTCTTCATCATCGCCCCGGGTTCCTCCCAGGACGACGCGAACGTCCTAGCCCTGGAGCTGTACCGCAAGGGCTTCTCCGAGGACCAGCCGGGCATCGCCAGCGCCATCTCGGTGTTCCTGCTGCTCCTGGTCATCCCCGTGATGTGGTTCAACGTGCGCCGGCTCAGGCGGGAGGTGCGGCGATGAAGGCCGGACAGTCACTGGGATCGCGGCTCGCGGGAGCGGTCAGCGGCGGGGTGCTGCGGGTGTTCCTCGTCGTCGTGGGGCTGTTCTGGCTGGTGCCGACCATCGGGCTGCTGCTGTCCAGTCTCCGTTCGCCCGAGGACATCGCGGCGAGCGGCTGGTGGAAGGTGTTCACCGAGCCCTCGCAGATCACCTTCGACAGCTACGCGAAGCTGCTGCAGAACGAGGACATCACCAGCTCCCTGGTGAACACCGTCTGGATCACCGTGCCGGCGACGGTGCTGGTCGTGATCATCGGTTCGCTCGCCGGTTACGCCTTCGCGTGGATGGAGTTCCCCGGCCGGGACTGGTGGTTCCTGGGCGTGGTCGGGCTGCTGGTGGTGCCCGTGCAGGTCGCGCTCATCCCGATCGCCGAACTCTTCGGCACCATCGGCATCTTCGGTTCGGTGCTCGGCGTGGTGCTGTTCCACGTCGGTTTCGGACTGCCGTTCGCGGTGTTCCTGCTGCGGAACTTCTTCGCGGAGATCCCGCGGGAGCTGCTGGAGGCGGCCCGGCTGGACGGGGCGGGTGAACTGCGCCTGTTCTTCCGGGTGGTCATGCCGCTGGGGGCCCCGGCGATCGCCGCGCTCGGCATCTTCCAGTTCTTGTGGGTGTGGAACGACCTGCTGGTCGCGCTGATCTTCTCCGACTCCGGGAGCCAGCCGATCACCGTCGCACTCCAGACGCAGGTACGGCAGTTCGGCAACAACATCGACGTACTGGCGCCCGGCGCGTTCATCTCGATGGTGGTCCCGTTGGCCGTGTTCTTCGCGTTCCAGCGGCAGTTCGTGTCCGGCGTCATGGCCGGAGCGGTCAAGTAGGCGGCACGGGAGGCGAGTTGAGGGGGCGGGCCGGGAGCGGACCGCCCCTTCGGCGTTCCCCCGGATGACGTAGCCGCCGTAACCAACCGGCCCCGCCGGCCGTTCCCGGGCCGAACGCCCGCGCCGACCGATGGATGCCTCTTGCCCAGGTTCAGTGTCATTGTCCCCGCGTACCAGGTTCAGGCGTACCTGCACGAGTGCCTCGAATCGGTGCTCTCCCAGTCCTGTCCCGATCTGGAACTGATCGTCGTCGACGACGCCTCACCGGACGCGTGCGGGGCGATCATCGACGAGTTCGCCGCGCGCGACCCCCGCGTCCGTCCCGTCCACCTGCCCGAGAACGTCGGCCTGGGTCCCGCCAGGAACGCCGGGGCGGCCCACGCCTGCGGCGACTACCTGCTCTTCCTGGACAGCGACGACACCCTCACCCCGGACTCGCTGCGCTCGATCGCCGACCGGCTCAAGGAGACGGGCGAGCCCGACGTCCTCGTCTTCGACTACGCGCGCACCTACTGGACCGGGGAGGCGGTCCGCAACCAGGCGGCCCTGCAACTGGCCGAGCAGGGCCCCGCCCCGTTCCGCCTGGAGGACCGCCCGGGTCTGCTGCGGCTGCTGATGGTCGCCTGGAACAAGGCCTACCGGCGCGAGTTCGTCGAGGCCAAGGGGTTCGCGTTCCCGCCCGGCTGGTACGAGGACACGCCCTGGACGTACCCGGTGCTGATGACGGCGGACTCCCTCGCGACCCTGGACCGGGTGTGCGTGCACTACCGGCAGCGACGGCAGGGCAGCATCCTGCGCACCACCAGCGACCGGCACTTCGACGTGTTCGACCAGTACGACCGGGTCTTCGCGTTCCTCGACGGGCGTCCCGAGCTGGCCCGGTGGCGGCCGGTGCTGTTCCGCCGCATGGTCCACCACCTGGCGATCGTCTACGCGCGGCGGGACCGGCTGCCCCGCGGCTCCCGCGCACGGTTCCTGCGGCAGGCCCGCGCCCACTACCGCCGCTACCGCACCCCCGGCGCCCCCGTCCCCCTGCGGTGCCGCATCCACCACACCCTGATCCGCTTCGGCCTGCACCGCACCTACCGCGCCCTCCAGCTGGCGTCGGCCGTGCACCGCGCCGCGGCCCGGACCACGCGGCGGCTGCGGCGCGGCCTGCGGTCGGCCGGGCTGCGGGCCCACTACCGCGTGCAGCGCTGCCTGCCGCTGCGCGCCGACCGGGCCGTCTTCAGCGCGTACGACGGGCGCGGCCACAGCTGCAGCCCGGGGGCGCTGGAGACCGCGTTCCGCGGCCTCGCCCCGCACGTGCGCACCGCGTGGGCCGCCCGTCCCGAGCACCACCACGCGATCCCGCCGGGTCCCCGCCGGCTGGTGCCCGGCACGGCCGCCTACTGGACGGCGCTCGCCCGCTCCCGGTACCTGGTCAGCAACACCGGGTTCGACCACGGCCTCGCCAAACGCCGGGGCCAGGTCCTGATCCAGACCGGGCAGGGCACCCCGCTCGGGCACATCGGCCTGGACCTCCAGGAACGCCCGGCGGCGGCCCGCGGCCGGGACTTCGGACGGCTGCTCAAGGACGTCGACGCCTGGGACTACGTGCTGTCGGCCAACCGCCACACGACCCTGACCCACCAGCGCGTCCACCCCGGCCGCTACACCACGCTGGAGTACGGCTGCCCGCGCAACGACGTGTTCCGGACGGCGACCGCGGCGGACGTGGCCCGGCTGCGCTCCTCCCTCGGCATCCCCGAGGGCACGGTGGCGATCCTGTACGCGCCGACCCACCGCGACTACCGCCGCTCCCAGCGCCACAGCCTCGACCTGCAGCGGATCGTGCGCCGCCTGGGCCCGCGCTACATGGTCCTGGCCCGCGCCCACCACGCCTACGGCGCCCCGCTGACCGAGGGCGGCGGCCGGGTCGTGGACGTCTCCGGGCACCCGAGCGTGGAATCGCTCTGCCTGGCCTCGGACGCCCTGGTCACGGACTACTCGTCGCTGATGTTCGACTACGCCAACCTCGACCGGCCCATCGTCATCCACGCCGACGACTGGGAGGCCTACGAGGCGGCCCGCGGCACCTACTTCGACCTGCGCGCCTTCCCGCCCGGTGCGATCGCCCGCGGCGAGGACGAACTGATCGACATCTTCGCCACCGGCCACTGGCGCGGCTCCCGCTCCGCACAGTTGCGCTCGGCGTTCCGCAGGCGGTTCTGCACCTGGGACGACGGCCGGGCCGCGGAGCGGGTGGTGCGCCGGGTCGTCCTCGGGGAGACCGAGCTGCCGCCGGTGGTGCCGCTGGAGGAGCGCTGCCCGGTGCCGTCGGCGGCGGCCTCACTGACCCGGGAACCGCTCACCACGGTGCCGCGGCCGGCGGGCCCCGGGGTCGTGACCGACGTCCGGTGACCACGGCCGCCCGGGGAGCCCGCAGGCCGTCCGGTCCCTCACGGCCGACGCCGAGCCGGCCGCCCTCCTGGCGCCCCTCGGGGGTCCCGGGCCGTGCGCCCCGCCGAGCGGGGCGCGGCAGGCGCCCGTGCCCCGTCCCACCCGCCAACCCTCGACAGAGAGAGCAGAATGCCCCGCTTCAGCATCGTCGTCCCGTCCCATGGCGTCGCGGGCCGGCTGTCCCTGGCACTCGACTCGGTCCTCGCCCAGTCCTTCGGCGACTTCGAGGTGATCCCGGTGTGCGACGCACCCGACGCGCCGGGGGCGGACGTCGCCGCCGGGTACGCCGCACGGGACCGCCGCGTGACGGTGGTGTACTCCCCCGCGCCGGACGGGCTGGCCGGGGCGCGCAACACCGGGCTGCGGGCGGCGGGCGGCGGGCACGTGCTGTTCCTCGACGGTGACGACGTCCTGGCCCCGGGGGCGCTGGCGGCACTGGCCGCCCGGCTGGACGCGGTGGGCGAGGCCGACGTCCTGCACTTCGAGCACGAGCGCGTCCCGTGGTGGGAGGGCGAGCCGGCCAACCCGGCCGCGGCCGTCCTGGCCGGGACACCGGCCGGTGCCTTCTCCCCCGACCGGGCCCCGCGGCTGACCGGGGTGGCGCTCCCGGCGTGGAGCGCGGCCTACCGCCGGGCCTTCCTCGCCGAGGAGGACATCACCTTCCCCGGCGGTCACTTCACCGACATCGGCTTCGGCGGTCAGGCGGCGCTGCGGGCCCGGCGGGTGGCGGTCCTGCGCACGGTCGTGGTCCGCCACCACCTCCGCCGCCAGGGCAACCGCCTCAACCTGCCCGGTGAGCACCACCGCGAACTGCTCGACCAGTGCGAGCTGGTGCTGACGCGGGCGGCGGAACTCGGCGTGCCGGCCGAGCGGCGGGGGCCGCTGTTCGAGCAGCTCTTCGCCGCCGTGCTGAAGACCGCCGCGCATCCCGGGCGGCTGCCGGCCGGGCGGCGGGCCTTCTTCCGGCGGGCCAGCCTGCTGTACCGGCGGCACCGCCCCGACGGCTACCGGGCGCCCGGCGGCAGCCTCGGCGTGCAGCACCGGCTGCTGGCGTCCGGCTCGTACGCCGCCTTCCGCGCCCTGCGCGCCGCCAACCGGCGGGCCGCCCGGGCCGCCGCCCTGCTGCCCCACCCGCGTGGCCTGCGCACCCGGCTGCGTTACGCGGTCGACCTGCGGCTGCCGATCGACGAGAACCTGGTCGTGTACTGCGCGTACTGGGGCCGCGGTTACGCCTGCAGCCCGGCCGCGATCCACGCCAAGGCCCGCGAACTCGCCCCGCACCTGCGCGCGGTGTTCCTGGTGGAGCCGGACGCGGTGGGCAGCATGCCGAAGGACGTGGAGTACGCGGTGATCGGCAGCCGGGAGTACTGGCGGGTGCTGGCCCGCGCCAAGTACCTGGTGAACAACGCCAACTTCGCGGACGCCGTGGTCAAACGCCCCGGCAGCGTGCACCTGCAGACCCAGCACGGCACCCCGCTGAAGAAGATGGGCGCCGACCAGTCGACGTACCCGGTGGTCGCCGCCGCGACCGGCAGCATCGGCAGGCTGCTGGCCCGGGTGGACCGCTGGGACTACAACCTCACCTCCAACCGGCACTCCACGCAGATGTGGGAGTCGGCCTTCCCCGGTGCGCACGAGACCCTCGAGTACGGCTATCCGCGCAACGACGTGTACTGCACGGCGTCCGCCGAGGACGTGGCCCGGGTGCGGAAGGAACTCGGCGTCCCGGACGGCAAGAAGGCCCTGCTGTACGCGCCCACCCACCGCGACTACGCCACCGGTTTCGCCTCGGGCCCAGACCTGGCGGAGTTCTGCGAGGCGATCGGCGACGAGTACGTGGTCCTGTTGCGCGCCCACTACTTCTACGACCGGGGGCCGGGTAGCCGCGGGGGCGGCCGGATCATCGACGTCACCGGGCACCGCTCGTCGGAGGACGTGTGCCTGGCGGCCGACGCGCTGATCACCGACTACTCGTCGATCATGTTCGACTACGCGAACCTGGACCGCCCGATCGTGGTGTACGCCGACGACTGGGACGTCTACCGCGAGACCCGGGGCGTCTACTTCGACCTGATGGAGTGCCCGCCCGGCCGCGTCGCCCGGACACCCGGGGAGCTGGCCGCGGTGTTCCGCGACGGCGCCTGGGCGGACGAGCGGGCCGCGGCGCTGCGGGCCGCGTTCCGGGAGCGGTTCTGCCAGTTCGACGACGGGCGCGCGGCGGAGCGCGTCGTGCGCCGGGTGCTGCTGGGCGAGCCGCCCGAGTCGATCCCGCCCGTGACCCCGCTCGCGCAGCGGGTCCCGGCCCCCGCGGCCGCCACCCTCGTAAGGAGCTGACCGAAGAAGTGCCCCGCTTCAGCATCATCGTGCCCGTCTACAACGTGCAGGGGTTCCTGCGCGAGTGTCTCGACTCGGTGCTCGGCCAGTCCCACGGCGACTTCGAGGTGATCGCCGTGGACGACCGCTCCCCCGACGGCAGCGGCGCGATCCTCGACGAGTACGCCGCCCGGGACTCCCGGGTGCGGGTGCTGCACCTGCCCGAGAACGTCGGCCTGGGCCGCGCCCGCAACGCCGGTCTGGACGAGGCGGCGGGCGACTACGTGCTGTTCCTCGACAGCGACGACCGCTACACGCCCGGGCTGCTGGCCGCCGTCGCCGCGCGACTGACCGCGGCGGGCGACCCGGACATCCTGGTCTTCGACCACGTGCGCACCCACTGGTGGGGCCGGGGCGGTCGCAGCGAGGCGGCGGACCTGCTGGCCGCCGCGGGTCTGGGCACCTTCCGCATCCGGGAGGAGCCCGCGTACCTGAACCTGTTCCTGGTCGCCTGGAACAAGGCCTACCGACGGGACTTCCTCCAGGGACACGGCCTGCGGTACGCACCCGGACTGTACGAGGACGCGCCGGTGACCTACCGGTCGATGGTGCTGGCGGAACGGATCGCCTGCCTGGACCGGATCGGCGTGGAGTACCGGCAGCGCCGGCAGGGCGCCATCACCAGGACGCCGGGTCGCCGGCACTTCGAGATCTTCGCGCAGTACGCGGGCCTGTTCGCCTTCCTCGAGGAGCGGCCCGACCTGGACTGGGCGCGCCCGCTGCTGCTGGAGCGGGCCCTGGACCACATGCTGTTCGTGCTGGCCCGCGAGGACCGCGTACGGCCCGCCGACCGGGCCGCGTTCTACCGCGAGATCCGTGCCTTCCACCGCCGTCACCTGCCCGAGGGTGGATTCCGCCGTCCGGAGGGCTGGCGCGGGCTGGAGATGCGGCTGCTGGCGTCGGCCCCCTACCCGTCGTACGCCGTGGTGCGCGGGCTGCGGGAGGTGCGGGCGGCCGCGCGCGGCAGGCAGCGCAAGGTGACGCAGAAGGCCGCGCAGAGCGCGCTGCGCACCTGGTACGCGGCCCAGTCCCGGCGGCCCCTGGACCCGCATCTGGCGGTCTACGCGGCCAACCACCACCGCGGGGTGAGCGGCGACCCGGCCGCGATCCACGCCGCAGCCCGGGAACTCGCCCCGCACATCCGGGGCGTGTGGGTGGTGCGGGAGGACGCGGTGGACGCGCTGCCGCCCGGCGTCGACCACGTCACCCCGGGCTCGCGCCGCTACCACGAGGTCATGGCCCGGGCCACGTACTGGGTCAACGACGTCAACTGGCCCGGCACCCTGGCCAAGCGGCCGGGCAGCGTGCACATCCACACCCACCAGGGCACCCCGCTGAAGTACATGGGCGCGGACCTGCTGACCAAGCCGGGCGCCCGGCACGGCTTCGACGTGCCGCAGATGCTGCGCCGGGCCGACCGCTGGGACTACAGCCTGGTCGCCGGGCGGCACGCGGAGCTGGCCTGGGAGCGCGCCTACCCGTGCCACTTCACGTCGCTGCGCACGGGCAGTCCGCGCAACGACGTGCTGGTCGGAGCGGGGCCGGAGCGGGGCGCGGCGGTGCGCGAGCGGCTCGGCATCCCGGCGGGGAACACGGTGGTGCTGTACGCGCCGACCCGCCGTGACTACCGCAAGGGCGGCCATGTCGACCGGTTCGACCCGGCCCGCTTCGCCGAGGACCTCGGGCCGGGCCACACCCTGGTCGTCCGGCTGCACCCCTCGCTGGCCGGCGGCATCGCGCGCGGGCTGGGCCTGTCCGACCTGCACCGGCGGGGCGTGGTGGTCGACGCGACGGACGAGCCGCACGTCGAGGACGTGATGCTCGCCTCCGACGTGCTGGTCACCGACTACTCGGCCCTGATGTTCGACTACGTGCTGCTGGACCGGCCGGTGGTGGTGCACGCCGACGACTGGGGCGCGTTCACCGCCAGCCGGGGCGCCTACTTCGACGTCACGGCCGACGCCCCGGGGCACGTGACCCGCTCCTACCCGGAACTGGCGCGGCTGTTCGCCTCCGGCACCTGGCAGGACGCCGAGGCGGCCCGCCGGCGGGCCGACTTCCGGTCCCGGTACTGCGAGTTCGAGGACGGGCGGGCCGCCGAACGGGTCGTCCGCCTGCTGATGCTGGGCGAGCGGAGCGGGGCGCTGCTGCCCGCGGCCCGCCGGACCCCCGCCGTGTCCGTGCGGTCCGGGGCGCTGATCGAGGGATGACGACACCGACCACTCCCGAGGCGCTTCCGTCGCTGCCCGGCCAGCGCGCCCCCTCGGCCCGGCCCGCGGCGGCGCCCGGGCGGCCGGGGCCGGTGCGGTGGTGGCACGCGGCCTTGGTGGCCGTGCCGACCGCGGCCCTGTTCGTGCTGGGCTACCGGCGCCGCTGGATCTGCGACGACGGGCTGATCTACCTGCGTCCGGTCCGGCAGATCCTGGCGGGCAACGGGCCGGTGTTCAACGTGGGCGAGCGCGCGGAGAGTTCGACCGGCACCCTGTGGCAGTGGCTGCTCGCCCTCGCCACCTGGGTCACCGGAGCGGACCCGGCGTTCCTCGCGGTGGGGACCGGACTGCTGCTGAGCACCGCCGGGTTCGCGTTCGCCCTGCTCGCCACGTGCCGGCTGCACCGCGGGGCCGGGCTGCTGCTGCCCGCGGGTGTGTGCGTGCTGCTGGCGGTGCCGCCGTTCTGGTCGTACATGACCTCCGGGCTGGAGAGCGGGCTCGGTGCCTTCTGGACCGGCCTGGCGTGGTGGCTGCTGACGCGCACGCGGCCGGGGCGGGAGCCCCGGGAGACGTACGCGGCCGCCTTCGTGTTCGGGCTGGGGCCGCTGGTCCGGCCGGACCTGGCGGTGGTCACGGTGTGCTTCCTGGCCGCGCAGTGGTGGGTGCTGCGGCCCTCGCGCCGGGGCACCGCGGCCGTGCTGGCCTCGGCGGGAGCGCTGCCGCTGGCCTACGAGGTGTTCCGGGCCGGGTACTACGGGATCCTGGTGCCGCTGCCCGCCATCGCCAAGGAGGCGAGTGCCAGCGACTGGAGCCGGGGGGCCGGGTACGTGCAGGAGACGCTCGGGCCGTACTGGCTGTGGCCCGTCGTGCCGGTGCTCGGCGCTCTGCTGGTGCTGCTGGCGCGCCGCACGCGCCGGCAGCGGCGGGACCGCGTCCCGGGCGGGTCCTCGCTGGTGGTGCTGCTTGCGCCACCGGCGGCGGGTGCGCTCCTCGCCGGGTACGTCGTGCGGGTCGGCGGCGACTACATGCACGCCCGCATGATCCTGCCGGCGCTCCTGCTGCTGCTCCTGCCGGTGCTGGTCGTCCCGGCGAACCGGGTCACCGGTGCGGCGAGCGCGCTGCTGGTGGTGTGGCTGTGCGCGGCGGTCAGCCCGCTGCGGGCGCCGTTCGACGTGCGCAGCACCCCGGGGTCGTTCAACGTGCGCAGCTCCGACGTGGAGGGGCTGGGCGACCACAACCCGGTGCGCACGGGCACCTGGGTGCGCAACTGGCCCGCCCTGCCCGAGGGGCGGCGCATGCTGGCCGAGGCGGTGCGCTCGCCCCGGCCGACCCTGCTGTACTTCGACGCCGGGCGGCGGCTGCACGCCACGCCGATGCGGCCGGGAGCGCCGTACCACGTGGTGATGGTGGGCCGGCATCTCGGTGTCACGGGTGCGGCGGCGCCGCTCGACGCGTACGTCAACGACGCCTGGGGGCTGGCCAGTCCGATCGGCGCGCATCTGGCGCTGGAGCGGTGGAGCTGGCCGGGGCACGAGAAGTTCCTGCGCAACCACTGGGTCTTCGCGGAGTGGGCGCTCGCCGAGCCGCCGCGGCGCGACCTGCTGCGGGCGGGGGTCTCGCGGGAGACGGTCGGGGCGGCCCGGGCCGCTCTGGGCTGCGGGGAACTGGCCGAGCTGAGGGAGTCGGTGCGGGCGCCGCTGACCGCCCAGCGGTTCTGGGACAACCTCACCGGGGCGTTCGAGCGGACCCGGTTCCGGTTCGCGCGCTGGCCGGCGGCCGCCGAGCGGGCGTTGTGCGACTGACGGCGGGCAGGTGGGCCAAGCCGCCTCACCCGATGAAGTGATCCGGGGTCAGGGCAGGCGTAGGGGCGGGAACGATCGGCGCATGCCTGTGACCCCTCTGCACCTGCCGGCCGTCCTGTGAGCGCCCCGGTCCTCGTCCGGCGGACCGTGCGTGGCGCGAGTGCGCTGCGCGGCGGCCGGATGCGGCGGCTCACCCCGTACCAGTTCTACGGCGCGCTGTTCTGGCTGGTGATGACGCTGGCGTACTGGCGGGTGCCGCTGTGCTGCGACGCCGGGCAGCACGCGGCGGTCGTCGAGCGTCTCAAGGCCGACCTGCTGCACCCGGCCCACACGATGGCGGATCTGCCGGGCGCGGGCAGCCCGTACTACGGGCCGTACGCGGTCGCTCAGGGCGTGGTCGCCCGGCTGACGGGGCTGACCGGCTGGGAGGTCGTGAAGCTGGCCGGGCCGGTGCACCTGGTGGTGCTGCTGACCGGGCTCGGCCGGTTCGTCAGGACCCTCACCGCGCGGCGGTGGGCGCCGGTGTGGGCGCTGCTGTCCATGACGCTGCTGTGGGGCACCGCCCGGGTCCTGTGGAGCGGCTACCTCGGGCTGATGCCGATGACGACGAACCTGGGCTATCCGTCCGCGCTCGCGATCGGCCTGACCTTCTGGGCGTGGGCGTGGACCGCGGCACGTGCGGGGGACGACTCCACGTCGATGCGGTTCGTCGGCCCGAGCGGGCTGGGCGGCTGGTGGGGGTACGCCGGGATCGGCGTCCTGTACGCGCTGATCCTGCTCACCCACCCGGTCACGGCGGCTTCCGCCCTGACGGGCGGGGTGGCGCTCGTGGTGTCCCGGCAGCGGGGCCGGCGCGGGCCGGTCGTGGCCCGCTGGGCGCTCACCGGGCTGGTCTGTGCGGGGGTGGCCGTGGCCTGGCCGTACTACGACGTGCTGACGCTGGTGGGCGACACCGGCATGGACGCCATGCACCGGCAGCTGTACGAGAGGCTGCTCGCCAACTCCTGGCTGGCGCTGATCGGGCTGCCCGCGCTGTGGGTGCGGGCGCGCAGGTCGGCGCGTGACCCGCTGGTGCTGCTGTTCGGGGTGGAGTGCCTGCTGCTCGCCTACGGCTGGGTCAGCGGGCACTACACGTACGCCCGGGTGCTGTGGGCGGTGCTGGTGCCGCCGCAGTTCGCCCTGGCGGTGGAGCTGGCGGCGTCCCGGCCGTGGCGGCGGGCCCGGAAGGTGCTGGGCGGGGCGGCGGTGGCCGGGGCGTGCGCGGGGTTCCTGACCGTGCACGCCGGGGCGGTCGTGCCGCGCTCGGTGGACCCGGTGGGGTTCACCCAGCCGACGCGCTGGCCGTCGTACGACTGGGCGGCCCGGTACATCGGCCCCGGCGAGGTGGTGATCACCGACGGGTACTTCGCCAGTCACGCCATCGCCGGGTACGGGCCGAACCTCGCCGCCCCGATCTGGCCGGACCCGGCCCTGGACGAGCGGGAGCGGCG
The DNA here is from genome assembly GCF_055567995.1 of Streptomyces sp. NPDC026246. Classification (NCBI taxonomy): domain Bacteria; kingdom Bacillati; phylum Actinomycetota; class Actinomycetes; order Kitasatosporales; family Streptomycetaceae; genus Streptomyces; species Streptomyces sp. NPDC026246. The sequence goes on from NZ_JBVHPJ010000002.1 coordinate 859,937, forward strand.
GCGCCGGGCGGCCGATGTGCGCGCCTACCTGGCGCACGGCTCGACCCGCGCCGAGCGGTCCGCCGTCGTCCGCCGCTACCACGTGCGCTGGCTGCTGCTGACGCGCTGGCACCCGGTGCCCGAGGAGGCGGTGGTGGTGGCGTGGAGCGGACGGACGGGGGAGGTGCTGGCGCGGGTCGGGGGGAGGTGAGGCCGCCGGTGACTACTCGATGACGAGGTCGACGTCGATGTTGCCGCGGGTGGCGTTGGAGTAGGGGCAGACCTGGTGGGCCTGGTCGACCAGCTTGCGGCCGGTGACCTCGTCCACGCCCTCGGGAAGCTCGACGCGGAGGGTGACGGCGAGACCGAAGCCCTCGCCCTGCTTGCCGATCGAGACCTCGGCGGTCACGGCGGCGTCGCTGACGTCGACCTTGGCCTGACGGCCGACGAGACCGAGGGCGCTGCCGAAGCAGGCGGCGTAGCCGGCGGCGAAGAGCTGCTCGGGGTTGGTGCCCTGGCCGTTGCCGCCCATCGACTGGGGCACGCCCAGGGCGAGGTCGAGCACGCCGTCGGAGCTGACGGCCCGGCCGTCGCGGCCGTGGGTGGCGGTGGCGGCAGCGGTGTAGAGCGCGTCCATGGAAAAACCTTCCCTCTCGGTCGTCGTTCGGAGGCCCGTCCGGGCCGCCCGACACCCAGAAGTAGAGCACACAATTGAGTTGCGTGCAATTGAATGACGGTCCCGAGCTACCCTGGAGCCATGAACACGCCGGACGACGACTGGCTCCGCCTGGACCAGCAGATCTGCTTCTCCCTGCACGCGGCCTCGCGCGCCTTCAACGGCGTCTACCGCGTGATCCTCAAGGACCTCGGGCTCACCTACCCGCAGTACCTGGTGATGCTGGTCCTCTGGGAGCACGACGAGCTGCCCGTGAAGAAGCTCGGCGAACACCTGCGCCTGGACTCCGGCACGCTGTCGCCGCTGCTCAAGCGGCTGGAGGTGGCCGGTCTGGTGGCTCGGGAGCGCAGCGCCCTGGACGAACGGTCGGTGGTGGTGCGGCTGACCCCCGAGGGCGTCGCGCTGCGCGCGCGGGCGCTTCAGGTGCCGCGCCGCATCGCCACCTCGACCGGTTTCGACGCCGACGGGATCCGCGCCCTGCGCGCGTCCCTGGACGAGCTCACCACCGCGCTCGACGCGGCCGCCCTCGCTCAGCCGCCGGCCGCTCCGCCGGCAGACGAGCGGTCGTAGCGGCGCCGGGCGGCACACCGGGCACCTCGGCGGGCCGCCGCCGGACGTGCAGGCGCAGCACCACATCGCCCTCGGTGTGCTCCTCGCGGACGGTGAACTCCTCGGCCAGCACGGCCAGCTTCGTGCGCTCGACCGGGTCGGCCGGGAGCCGGGGCGAGGCCGCCGCGTCCCGCTCGGTGACCACCCAGACCCGGTCCACCCCGGCCAGCCGCTGCCGCACCCGGCCGGGCGTCGCCTCCCGCCCCCACAGCGTCCCCGACCGGGGCGCCGACTCCGCCAGCGCGATGTCCCGCACCCGCCGGAACCCCTGCGGGTAGGCCAGCGCCGCGAGCCTGCCCACCGACGGCACGAACAGCACCGGGTCGCCGGGGCGCATCCGCCGGACGGCGAGCGCGGAGACCACGGCGAGGTTGTCCGGGCGGTGCGCGGCGGTGCGGTCCTGGCGGTGCACGGGGAGCTGGGCGAGGAAGCCGGCGGTGAGCGCGAGGGCGCCGCAGAGGCCGACCGCGGCCCGCACCTGCCGGCCGCGGATCCGCACCCGCCGTCCGTCGAACCGCACCCGCCCCAGCGCCCCGGCCACCCGCCCGGCCCCGGCCGCCACCAGCAGCGACGCGCCCGCCAGCGCGTAGAGCACGTAGCGGTCGTGGTAGAGCGGCCGCACCTGCGAGACGGTCATCAGCAGGCCGGGCGGCACCAGCAGCAGAGGCAGCGCGACCGCCGCGGTCCGCCGCTCGCGCAGCCCCAGGACCATCAGCAGCAGCGAGGCCCAGAACACGACGCCCTCCGGACCCGGGGCGACGTTCCGGGCCAGCCGCTCCACCCGGTCCCAGCCGGGCGCGACCAGCCACGCCACCTGCCCGGACTGCCCCTGCGACACCCACACCAGCGGCAGCAGGAGCACCGCCACCCCGCCGGCCGCCCGCCCCCAGCCGCGCCACACCCCGCGCGGCACCCGCAGCCACGCCAGCGTCGCCGCGTGCGCGCACAGCGCCAGGACCGCCAGCTCGTGCAGCACGCACGTCACCCCCAGCACCACGCCGTACGGCCACCAGACCCGGGCGCCCGCCCCGTCCGCGGCCCGCACCAGCAGCAGGGTCGCCCCCGCCACACCGGCCGCGACCAGCGCGTACGAGCGGCCCTCCTGGGCGTAATGGCCGGCCATCGGGGTGAGGGCGTACACGAGCCCGGCCAGGAGGCCGAGCCGCGGTCCGGACAGCCGGGCGCCGAGGGCCGCGACCAGTCCGGCCGTGACGGTCGCCGCGCACACCGACGGCAGGCGCAGGACGACCTCGTCCGGGTGGACGGCCAGGACCGCGTGCATGAACAGGTAGTACAGGCCGTGCACGGCGTCCACGTCGTGCAGCAGCCGCCAGATCTGCGGCACCGTGCGCCGCGCGACCTGGAAGGTGACGCTCTCGTCGCCCCACATGCCGCCGCGGTCCAGGCCCCACAGCCCCGCCGCGAGCATCACCGCCATGGGCACCGCCACGGCCACCGCGCCCCCGCCGAACCGGCCGCTCCCCGTCGACTGTCCGCTCTTCACCCGCCGATTCTGTGGCGTTACCTCCTCTTTGCAGGCTTTCGATGGTGTGTTACCACTTTCATGTCATTCGCCCGGCTTACGATCCGCCGTAATGAATGCCCACAGGGATGCCGGCAGCGCTGCCGCCGAACCGCCCGCCGAGGTCGCCGTCGTCGTCATCGGCTACGACGACGCCGCCCATGTGACCGACGCCGTGCGGTCGGCGCTCGCCCAGGGCCGGGCCGTGCGCGAGGTGGTGGCCGTCGACGACTGCTCGACCGACGGCAGCGCCGGCCTGCTGGAGCGGCTCGCCGCCGCCGAACCCCGGCTGCGGGTGATCCGCCGCCGGGTCAACAGCGGCGGCTGCGGCACCCCCCGCAACACCGGGCTCGACGCGGTGACCTCGCCGTACGTGATGTTCCTGGACAGCGACGACGTGCTGCCGCCCGGCGCGGCCGACGCGTTGCTGCAGGCGGCCACCGGTGCGCGCGCGGAGGTGGCGAGCGGCCTGTGTGTGCGCCGGGAACTGCCCTCGGGCCGTGAAGTGCCCTGGCAGCCGCGTCTGTACGCCCTGCACTCCGCCGTGCCGCACCCCGCCCGGCGACCCCGGCTCGTGCACGACACGCTCTGCGTCAACAAGCTCTACCGCACCGCCTTCCTGCGCGAGCACGGCATCCGCTTCCCCGAGGGCCGCTTCCCCTACGAGGACGTGGTGTTCACCGCGCGCGTGCTGGCCGCGGCACCCCGCATCGCCCTGATCCCGGACCGGGTCTACGTCTGGCACGTGCGCCGGTCCGCCGAGCGGCTGTCGATCTCCCTGGACCGGGCCGGGATCGTCAACTGGCGGGCCCGCACGGAGGCCTGCCGGCAGGCGTACGAGATCCTGCTGGGCGCGGGGCAGAAGGAGCTCGCGCGGGCGGCACGCGCCAAGTTCCTCGACCACGACCTGCGGATGTACCTGCGGGAACTGGGGTTGCGCGACGCCGCGTACCGGCGCGCGTGGTGGGACCTCACGCGGGCACACCTCGCCGGGTACGACGCCGACGACTGGGCCCGCAAGCCGGCCGCCCCCGGCTCGCTGGCCGGGCGGGTCGTCCTGGCCGGCCAGGAGCCGCGCGACCTGCCCCGGCTGCGGGAACTCGCGGCCCGGCCGGCCCGGCTGCGCCCGCCGTACGCCCGGGCCGCCGACGGCACACCCGTGTGGTCCGCCGACCTGCCGCAGGTCTCCCTCGAACCCCTGCTGACCCGGCCGGTGCGCGCGCTGCCGCTGGCCGTCGACGCGGTGCTGCGGCCCCGTGCGCGCGGGACCGGGCTGCGGCTGCGCCTGCACGAGCTGTACGGGCGGGTGGCCGAGGCGGGGCCGCTGGGTGTGGAGGTGGAGTGGCTGCACCGGGACGACGGGGACCTGCTCGTCCCGGGCGGCACGGCGGAGCTCGTGCCCGGCCCGCAGGCCTCCGGGCCGGAGGGGGACGGCGGCTGGACGGCCGAGTCCGTCGTCGACCTCGCCGCCCTCGCCGCGTTCGGCGCCGGGACCTGGGACCTGCGCCTGCGCATCCGCTTCCGCGACGGCGCGACCCGGGACGTCACCGCGCACGCCCTCACGGGCGCCGGACTCCTGCGCCGCCGCGCCGTCCCCAGCGCCCGGCGCGGCGTGGTACTCGTACAGCCCTACGCCACCCACTCCGGTGCGCTGGCGCTGCGGGTGGCGCCCGGCGCACGCGGGGTGCTCTCGGTCGTACGCGGAAGACTGCGCCGGCTGCTTCACTGAGAGCACCACGACGACGCACGGCGCAGCACCGCCACGGGCCGACTGACGAGGGGAACGTCCGCACATGACCTGGTTGATCACCGGCGGCGCCGGCTACATCGGCGCACACGTCGTACGGGCGATGACCGCGGCGGGGGAACGGGCGGTGGTCTACGACGACCTGTCCACCGGCATCGCCGAGCGGGTGCCGGACGGGGTGCCGCTGGTCGTGGGCTCCACGCTGGACGGTGAGCGCGTCGCCCGCGCCCTCGCGGACCACGAGGTGACCGGCATGGTGCACCTCGCGGCCCGCAAGCAGGTGGGCGAGTCGGTCGAACAGCCGCTGCGCTACTACCGGGAGAACGTCGAGGGCCTGCGCGTCCTGCTCGACGCCGTGACGGAGGCCGGGGCCGGGGCGTTCGTCTTCTCCTCCTCGGCGGCCGTGTACGGCATGCCGGACGTGGACCTGGTCACGGAGGAGACGCCGTGCGCGCCGCTGTCGCCGTACGGCGAGACGAAGCTCGCCGGTGAGTGGCTGGTGCGCGCCGCGGGCCGGGCGACCGGGCTGTCGACCGCGTGCCTGCGGTACTTCAACGTGGCGGGCGCGGCGGCCCCCGGCCTCGCGGACGTCGGCGTGTCCAACCTCGTGCCCATGGTGTTCGAGAGGCTCACGCAGCACGCGCCGCCGCGCGTCTTCGGCGACGACTACCCCACCCCCGACGGCACCTGTGTGCGCGACTACATCCACGTCGTCGACCTGGCCGAGGCCCACGTCGCCGCGGCCCGCACCCTGCGCGCGTCCCCCGGCAGCTCCCTCACGCTGAACATCGGCCGCGGCGAGGGGGTGTCGGTGCGCGAGATGATCGACCGCATCAACGCGGTGACCGGCTACGACCTGCCGCCCGAGGTCACGCCCCGCCGCCCGGGCGACCCCGCACGCGTCGTCGCCTCCGCCGACCGGGCGGCCGCCGAACTGGGCTGGAAGGCCCGGCACGACGTCCAGGACATGATCACCTCGGCGTGGCAGGGCTGGGTCCGCCTGCACCCGGAGGCCGCACGGCCCTGACCGCGGCAGCCCGCGGGCCCCTGGCGAGCCGGCGTCGGAGCACGGCCGTCGGAGCACGGCCGATCGACCGGACCGCACCCGTCCACGCTCCACGCCCCTCCTCCTCCGGCAGTCACCGGGGCCGGGGACGGCGGTGCGGCCGACCGGTGGCCGGGAGCGGCGGTGGGCCTGGCCGGCGGCCGGGGGAGGCAGTGCTCTCCTGCCGCCCCGGGGCGCCAGGAGGCAGTGGTCCCCTGCCGCCCCGGGGCCCCCGGGTGACGCGGTATTCGGGCCTACAGCGCCCGCAGCGCCGCCGCCGTCGCCCGGGTCAGGGCCTCCAGGTACCCCTTGGGGGGTTTCGGGGCGCGGATCACCACCGACCGCCAGTACAGAGGGCCGGAGATCAGGTCGAGGGCCAGGTCGCGGTCGAGGCCCTCGCTCAGCTCGCCCCGGCGCTGCGCCGCCGTGACGATGCCGGTGGCGACCCCCTCCTGGCCCTCGCGCAGGGCCTTCTGCAACGCCTCGGCGATGTCCGCGTTGCGGGCGGCCTCGGCCTGGAGGTCGGGGATGATCTGCGACGCGACCGGGTGGCGCAGGGCCCGGGACGTCACCTCGTACAGCAGCCGCAGATCGCCCTCCAGGGAGCCGGTGTCCGGCGCGGGCAGCCCCTGCACCGCGAGCGCCGAGACGATGTCGAGCACCAGGTGCAGCTTGGAGCGCCAGCGGCGGTACACCGCGGTCTTGCCCACGCCCGCCCGGCGGGCGATCCCCTCGATGGACATCCGCGCGTAGCCCACGGCCGCGAGTTCCTCGTGGACGGCGGAGCGGATCGCCGCCGTCACGTCCTCGCGCAGGACGGCGGCCCCCGCGGGGGCCCGGCGCCGCGGCGGCTGCTGTGGCTCGTCGGGCTTCGTCGTCATGCGGACAGCATAGGGCGTCACGACGAAACGGTTGCGTTCCGTCGTCGGCCGGACGTACGCTCCCGTCACGACGAAACGGTCCCGTCCCGACGTAAAAAGTCGTGAAGAGACCGGTAAGACGGTCCCCTCCCCCGAACGAAGGCAGCGGATGTGAGCCAGGTCCTCCACACACCGCCCCCGGCGCCGGCCCCCGCCCCGGCCGACGACGACCTCGCCGCGCTCGCCGCCCGGCACGGCCTCGCGGTCAGCGGCGCACGCCCCTCCCTGCCCGCGTACGTCCGGCAGCTGTGGGCCCGCCGGCACTTCATCACCGCGTTCGCCACCGCCAAGCTCACCGCCCAGTACAGCCAGGCGAAGCTCGGCCAGGTCTGGCAGGTGATGACCCCGCTGCTCAACGCGGCGGTCTACTACTTCATCTTCGGCGTCCTGCTCGGCACCAAGCACGGCGTGCCGGACTACGTCCCGTTCCTGGTCACGGGCGTGTTCGTGTGGACGTTCACGCAGAGCTCGATCATGGCGGGCACCCGCGCCATCTCCGGCAACCTCGGTCTGGTGCGGGCCCTGCACTTCCCGCGCGCCGCGCTGCCGCTGTCGTTCTGCCTCCAGCAGTTGCAGCAGCTGCTGTTCTCCATGGCCGCCCTGGTCGTCATCCTGCTCTGCTTCGGCGTGCCGGTCGGGATGTCCTGGCTGCTGGCGGTGCCGGCGCTGTTCCTGCAGTTCACGTTCAACGCGGGCGTGTCCATGGTCTTGGCCCGGATGGGGGCCAAGACCCCCGACATCGCCCAGCTGATGCCGTTCGTGCTGCGCACCTGGATGTACGTCTCGGGTGTCATGTGGAGCATCGACCAGCTGGCGGACAAGGACAGCCTGCCGCGCGTGGTGACCGTCCTGCTGGAGACCAACCCGGCCGCGATCTACATCGACCTGATGCGCTTCGCCCTGATCGACAGCTTCCACGCGGACCGGCTGCCCGCCCACGTGTGGGCGATCGCCGCGGGCTGGGCGCTGGTCGCCGGCGTCGGCGGCTTCATCTACTTCTGGAAGGCTGAGGAGACGTACGGCCGTGGCTGAGCACCCGAGCGAGAAGATCCCCACCGTCGTCGCCGACGGCGTCGACATCGTCTACCGCGTCAACGGCACCGGCACCGGACGCGGGTCCGCGACCGCCGCCCTCAACCGCATCGTGCGCCGCAAGCAGACCGAGAAGGTCTCGGGCGTGCGCCGCGTGCACGCCGTGCGGAACGTGTCCTTCGTGGCGTACCGGGGCGAGGCCATCGGCCTGATCGGCACCAACGGCTCCGGCAAGTCGACCCTGCTGAAGGCGGTCGCCGGCCTGCTGCCGGTGGAGAACGGCCGCATCTACACCGACGGCCAGCCCTCCCTGCTCGGCGTCAACGCGGCCCTGATGAACGACCTGACGGGCGAGCGCAACGTGCACCTCGGCGGACTGGCCATGGGCATGTCCCGCGAGCAGATCAGGGAGCGCTACCAGGAGATCGTCGACTTCTCCGGCATCAACGACAAGGGCGACTTCATCACGCTGCCGATGCGCACGTACTCCTCCGGCATGGCCGCCCGGCTGCGGTTCTCCATCGCCGCCGCCAAGGACCACGACGTGCTGCTGATCGACGAGGCGCTGGCCACCGGCGACCGGTCCTTCCAGAAGCGCTCCGAGCAGCGCATCCGCGAGCTGCGCCGGCACGCGGGCACGGTGTTCCTGGTCAGCCACAACAACAAGTCCATCCGCGACACCTGCGACCGCGTGCTGTGGCTGGAGCGCGGCGAGCTGCGCATGGACGGGCCCACGGAGGACGTGCTCAAGGAGTACGAGGCGTTCACCGGGGAGAAGCCCGCCAAGCCCAAACCCAAAGCCAAGACCACCAACACCCCGGCGAAGCCGGCCACCGGGCCCGAGGCCGCCGTTCCCTCGTGAGGCCCAACCCGCTCGGTCGTTTTGTCGCATTGGTGACACCATGACCGAGTACGGCGTATCTGGTGAGAAGGGGGTCCGGTGATGGCCGAGCTCAGCGTCGTCGTGCACGGGCCGAACGTGCAGGGGCACCTGACGGAGCTGCTCGACTCCCTGGCCGCCCACCCCCTGCCGGACGCCGAGCTGATCGTGGCCGCGGTGGGCGACTGGGCCCGGGAGACGGCCGAGCGGCACGCCCCCGACGTCCAGGTCGTGCCGCTGCCGGAGGCGACCGGCGACGCGGCGGCCCGGGCGGCGGGCGCGGCCCGGGCCTCGGGGCGCTGGCTGCACTTTGTACACGCCAAGGACGGCCTGCCCGCCGGCACCCCGCGCACCGTCGCCGAACGGGTCGCCGAACTGCCCGCCGAGGTCGACGTCCTGCTCCTGGACCATCTGCGCAGCACCTGGCACACCTCCGGACTGCCCTCCCCGGACGGCCCGCTGCTGGCCCGGGCGGGCCGCGCCGACGTGGCCCTCGACGACTGCGCGCCCCTGCTGCGGCTGACCCCGCTGCTCGGCACCCGGGTCCTGCGCACGGAGTTCTACCGGGAGCACGAGGAGCGGTTCGCCACCGACGACGAGCCGTTCGCCGCGCTGGCCGCCCTGCTGCTGGCCGGGCGCGTCGCGTGCCTGCCGCACGTCGCCTACGAGGACCGCAGGCTGCGTCCGGCGAGCCTGCCCCCGGTCACACCCGAACAGCGCTACGGCCTCGTCACCCGCTACGAGTCCCTCCTCGACCTCACCCGGGGCCGCCGCGCCGCGCACACCGTCCTGTACGACGTCATGGTCCGCGACTGCCTGCGCGCCTTCGCCCGGGGTGGCATGGCGGAGGAGGTCGCCCGGGAGTTCTTCCACCGCGCGTCCCTGGCCGCCGTGCGCCACCGCCCCGAGAACCACCGCCGCCCGGGCGGCCTGGAGGGCGTGCGCCGCTCCCTGCTGGAGGAGGACGCGTACACCAGGTACCGGGCCCTCCAGACCGTCAACCGCACCCGGCGCACGGCCCGGTCCGCCGTGCGCACCCGCAAGCGCCAGGCCGGCGCCCGGCTCCGCGACCACCAGTACCGCAGGGCGCTCGGCCGCCCGGTCGATCCCGGCCTGGCGGTGTTCGCGGCCTACTGGAACCGCGGCGTGGCCTGCAACCCCGCCGCGATCGCCGCCAAGCTCGCCGAACTCGCCCCGCAGATCCACCCGGTGTGGGTGGTGACCGCCGAGAACGCGGCCCTCCTCCCGCCCGGCACCGACCACGTCGTGCCCGGCACCCGCCGGTACTGGGAGGTGCTGGCGAGCGCCAGGTATCTGGTCAACAACGTCAACTTCCCCAACGCGGTGGTCAAGCGCCCGGACGCGATCCACCTCCAGACCCACCACGGCACCCCGCTGAAGCGCATGGGCCTGGACCAGATGGCGTTCCCGGCCGCCGCCCAGGGCCTGGACTTCAAGGCGCTGCTGGAGCGCATCGACAAGTGGGACTACAGCGTCTCCGCCAACAGCCACACCACCCGCATGTGGGAGCGCGCCTACCCCTCGCGCTACGTCTCCCTGGACCACGGCTATCCGCGCAACGACGTCTACTACACCGCGGGCGCCGCCGAGATCCGCGCGGTCCGCGACCGACTGGGCATCGCCCCGGGCCGCCGGGCGGTCCTGTACGCGCCCACCCACCGCGACTACGAGGCCGGCTGGACACCCCGGCTGGACCTCGCCGCCCTCGCGGACCGCCTCGGCGAGGACACCGTCCTGCTGGTGCGCGGCCACTACTTCTACGGCGGCGCCGCCTCCCCGCTGACCAACCTGCGCCGCACGGGCCGCATCATCGACGTGTCCTCCTACGACCCGGTGGAGGACCTGTGCCTGGCGGCGGACGCCCTCGTCACGGACTACTCGTCGATCATGTTCGACTACGCCAACCTCGACCGGCCGATCGTCGTGTACGCCGACGACTGGGAGACCTACCGCACCACCCGCGGCGTCTACTTCGACCTGATGGCCGAGGCCCCCGGCCCGGTGGCGCGCACCCAGCGCGAGCTGACGGACATCCTGACCGGCGACGCCTGGCACGACGAGAACGCGGCGAAGACCCGGGCCGTCTTCCGACGCCGGTTCTGCGAGTACGACGACGGACGCGCCGCCGAACGCGTCGTGCGCCGGGTCTTCCTCGGCCAGGACGAACGAGAACTCCCCCCGGTCCTGCCCATCGAGGAACGCACCCCGGCCCCGAGCCCGCAGGAGGCGACCGCATGAGCACCCCCGACGTCACCGTGACGGTCATCGTCTACAACGACGCCGAACGCCTCACCCGCGCCGTCGACTCCGTGCGCCGGCAGACCCACGCGAACGTCGAGATCGTCATCAGCGACGACCACTCGACCGACGAGACCCCGTTCGTGGCGCGGCGGCTCCAGGCCCGCGATCCCCGGGTCCGCTACCTGCGCCTGGAGCGCAACAGCGGAGGCTGCAGCGCCCCCCGCAACCGCGCCCTGGACATCGCGCGCGCCCCCTATGTGATGTTCCTCGACAGCGACGACGAACTGCCCCCCGACGCCGTCGCCCTGCTGCTCGCGGCGCACCGCGAACGCGAGATCGACTTCGCCATGGGCGCGGTGGAACGGATCCGCGTGGACAACGGCCGCCGCTCGACGTGGATGCCCCACCTGGTCGCCGAGCGGCGCACCCTCGACGGCATCGAGTCCGACCCGCGCCTGTTCTTCGAGCACCTGTCGACCAGCAAGATGTACGCCCGGGCCTTCCTCGACCGGCACGGCCTGCGCTTTCCCGAGGGCATCCACTACGAGGACCAGCTGTTCTCGGCGCAGGCGTACTGCCTGGCCAAGAGCTTCACCGTCGTCCCGGAGCCGGTCTACCGCTGGTACGTGGCGCCCTTCGCGGCGTCCGAGGCGGCCTCGATATCCAACCAGCGGCACAAGCTCGCCAACGTCCGCGACCGCATCCACGTCCAGCACCTCATCGACGCGTTCCTGGCCGAGAGCGGGCACGAGTCGCTGCGGGAGGCCAAGGACCACAAGTTCCTCAAGCACGACTTCCGCATGTACGCCGGCGACCTGCCCTACCGGACCGACGACTGGCTGGCGTCCTTCGCCGGTCTCGTCACGCCGTACCTCGACACGCTCGCCCCCGGCGCGTACGCGCGCCTGCCGCGCGCCGAGCGGGTGGTCGTCCAGCTGATCCGGGACGGGCGGCTGGCCGACGCCCGGCTGGCGTCCCGGGGCCTGGGCCACGGTGTCGCCCCCCGGCACGTGACGACGGACGCCGAGGGCCGCATCTACTGGGGCGAGGAGGTGCCGACGACGGAGTGGGCACGCCGCGAACTGGACCTCGGCGACCTGGAACTGGAGACCCGGCCGTTCACCGGCGCCCAGTTCCGCCACGAGATCACGGAGATCACCCGAGGTCCGGGCGCCTCGATCGACCTGGCGGTCCGCACCTACGACCCGGCGCTGCGCCTGCCGGTCGGGCCGCAGCGCGCGACCCTGCTCATCGCCCCGGGCGGCCGCCGCCTCAGCGTTCCCTTCCGGCTGTCCCCCGTCCGGCCCGGCGTCTTCGAGGGGCACGTCCACCTCGACCTGGCGGCGGCCGCCCTCCCCCTGCAGGGCTTCGCGGGGGTGCGCCACCCCCTGCTCCGCCTGCACCACCAGGGCCTCGCCAACACCGGTCTCCTCCTCGCCCCGCTCAGCTTCCCGACGCTGACGACCCGTGTGCCGTCCCACGTGCTGACCGTCGAGCCGGAGGGCCACGGCCCGGGCCGTCTGCAGGTGCGCTGGGAGCCGACGGGTGTCACGGCGAGGCTGATCGGGCCTGCGGTGCGCAAGCTGGCCCGGCCGAGGGTGAAGCGGGCGGCGCGCCTGATCGCGAGCGCGCTGAAGTAGCCGAGCGCCGCGAAGGAGCCGAGCGCCGCGAAAGAGCCGAGCGCCCTGGAGTAGCCGAGCGTCCCGTGCGCTCCGGGGCCGTGCCGCTCACCGCAGCACCCGGTAGAGCACCTGCCCCTCCGGCCCCCGGGTCACCTCCCTCAGCCCGGGGTGCGGTGCGCCCGGCCCCGCCACGACCCACCGCACCCCGTACGTCCGCAGGATCCGCGCGCGCTCCCCGTCGGGCGTCCCCGGGGCGAACCAGCGCCGTACCGCCCGTTCCCGGGCCGCCTCGTCGGGCAGGAAGAAGTCGGGGTACCCGGGCGCGACCGTGTACGCCCCGTACGCCGGGATCTGCCGGGCCGGGCGTCCCGGGCGGGCCATCACCACGTCGCCGTACCGCACCCACGGCGTCAGCCAGTGGTAGCCCGCCCAGGGCCGCCGGTACTTCTCCGCGACGGCCGTCGGCAGGTCGTGCGGGCCGACGACGTAGCCGAGCGTCCCGGCCTGGGTCCACGCGCCGAGCGCGAGCGCCGCGCCCAGCACGCACGCCCACCCGGCCCGCACCGCGCGCCGCCCGGCCTCCAGCGCCGCCAGCGCGGCGGCGAGCTGCGCCGGGATCAGCACCGCCGGCAGCGCCCGCCCCCAGGAGTAGTGCCCGCTCAGCCCGCCCGCCGCCACGACGGCCAGCCCCAGGGCGAAGAACAGCACCAGCGCGTCCCGCCGGTCCCGCCGCCACCGTGCCCCGAGCGCCGCCACTCCGAGCAGCACCAGCCAGTAGCGCCCCGGCAGGTCGTCGTACAGCGGCCGGTGCACCGCCTCCAGCCCGCCGCCCGACCCGAGCAGCGCGAAGAAGTCGTAGTAGGGCCACAGCAGCAGCACTCCGAGCCCGGCCACGGCTGCCGCGCCGATCCGCGGCCACACCCGGCGCCCGGGCCGGGCGGCGAACACCGTCGCGACCGCCCCCAGCGACGCCACCACACCCATGAACTGATGGCACAGCAGGATCACCGCCCCCAGCACCCCGAGCCCGAGCCACATCCCCGGCCCCGCGTCACCGCGCACCGCCCGCCCCAGCCACGCCCACAGGTGGAAGGCCAGCCCCAGGGTGAACACGCTCGGGTACGACACCGTCAGCGCCAGCGAGTTGAGCCCGTGGAAGCCGCTCCAGTTGAACAGGGACGTACCCCACAGGAGCAGCAGGCTCAGCAGGGCCAGGGCGGGTGCGGCGGGACGGCCGCTCAGCGTGCGCACGTACCGCCACACCCCGGTCAGCAGCAGCCCGAGCGCGGCGAACGCCGCCAGGCGCAGCACCACGAAGACCGACAGGCCGCTCACCCGGGCCAGGCAGCCGAGGACGACCGTCCACGGCGAGTAGTACGGGCTCGGCACGGCCGCGTCGACCAGCGGATCGCCCGGGGCGACCAGGCTGTGCCGCAGGCGCTGGACCGTCGCCGCGTGCATCCCGAGGTCGCCCGCCCAGGGCAGCCGGAGGACCACCAGGACCAGCAGCACGACCACGAGCGCGGCGGCGGCCCGAGCGGCGAGGACGGCCGGTCCGGGCAGGGCGCGCGCATGTGGGGCGGCGGGAGCGGAGGCCCGCCCCGGGGACGCGTTCACGGTCACGCACCCAGCCTCGGCCGGATCGGGTGAGTCCTCCACTCGAACCGCCCGTGCGGCGCGACGAACTCGAACCGCCGGGCGGCGCGACGAACTCGAATCGCCGGGCGGCGCGAAGCACGGAGCGCCCCGGGCCGGTCGCGGCCCGGGGCGCTCCGTACGCCGTGTGCGCTAGGAGTGCGTGCGCAGCAGCGTCCTCATCGTGCGCATCGCCACCGACAGGTTGGCGAGGTCGAACGCGTCGGAGCTCTGGATCTCCTCCAGCGTGCTGCGGGCACGGCCGAGGATCGCCGCGTTCTTCTGCTCCCACGCCTTGTAGCGCTGCTCCGGCGTCGAGGTGCCGTCGCCGACGGCCAGGACGTCGGCGGTCAGCGCCGCGTGCGCCGCGTACAGGTCCTCGCGGATCGCCGCGCGGGCCATGGACTGCCAGCGGTCGGCGCGGGGCAGCTCGATGATGCGGTCCATGAGCTGGGTGATGCGCAGCCGGTCGGCCAGGTCGTAGTAGACCTCGGCGACGTCCATCGGCTCCCGGCCCATGCGGTCCGCGACCGAGACGATGTCCAGCGTCGGGAAGGCGGAGGAGAAGCCCGCCACGCGCGTGGCCAGCTCGTCCGGCACGCCCGCGCCGGACAGCTCGTCGTAGATCTTCTGGTACCACTCCAGGTCGGCGCCGCGCAGCAGCTTCGGCAGCTGCCCCCAGACCTGCTCGACGCGGTCCGCGAAGAAGTCGACCGTGTCGGCCAGCTGGAGCGGCTGCGGGCGGTTGTTGAGCAGCCAGCGGGTGCCGCGCTCCACCAGACGCCGCGAGTGCAGCCGGATGCGGGTCTGGACCTCGGCCTCGACCTTGTTGTCGAGGGACTCGACCGCGTCCCACACCGGGTACTGGCGGAAGATCGCCCGGGCCGCGGTCTGCGCCCGCACGATCTCCTCCAGCGACGCGCCGGTCTCCTCGCGCAGCCGGTGCAGGTAGGTCGTACCGCCCGTGTTGACCGTGTCGTTCACCAGGACCGTCGTGGTGATCTCGCGGCGCAGCGGGTGGCCGACCAGGTGCTCGGGGAACTGCTCGCGCAGCTTCGTCGGGAAGTAGGCGTGCAGCAGCGTGCTGAGGTACGGGTCGTCCGGCAGCGAGGTGTGCAGCAGCTCCTCGGCGACCGTGATCTTCGTGTACGCCATCAGCACGGCCGTCTCCGGCCCCGTCAGACCCTGGCCCTGGGCGAGCCGCTCGCGGATCTGCCGGTCGGTGGGCAGGAACTCCAGCGCCCGGTCGAGGTGCCCCTCGCGCACCAGGTGCTTCATGAAGCGCTGCTGGGCGTGGAGCATGGCGCCGGACTGGGCGAGGGCGTTGGCGATCGCGGTGTTCTGCGCGTAGTTGTTGCGCAGCACCAGGTGGCCGACCTCGTCGGTCATCTCGGCGAGCAGCTTGTTGCGCTGCTTGACGGTCATGTCGCCGTCCCGGACCAGGCCGTTCAGCAGGATCTTGATGTTCACCTCGTGGTCGGAGGTGTCCACGCCCGCGCTGTTGTCGATGGCGTCGGTGTTGATCCGGCCGCCGTGCAGCGCGAACTCGATCCGGCCGAGCTGGGTCAGGCCCAGGTTGCCGCCCTCGCCGACGACCTTGACGCGCAGGTCCTGGCCGTCGACGCGGATGGCGTCGTTGGCCTTGTCCCCGACGTCGGCGTTGGACTCGGCCGAGGACTTGACGTACGTGCCGATGCCGCCGTTCCACAGCAGGTCCACCGGGGCCTGGAGGATCGCCTTCATCAGGTCGGCCGGGGTCAGCTTGCCGACCTTGGCCTCGATGCCGAGGGCCTCGCGGATCTGCGCGGTGACCGGGATCGCCTTGGCCGTGCGCGGGAAGATGCCGCCGCCGGGCGACAGCAGCTCGGTGTTGTAGTCCTCCCAGCTGGAGCGGGGCAGCTCGAACAGGCGGCGGCGCTCGGCGTAGGAGGTGGCGGCGTCCGGGTTCGGGTCGATGAAGATGTGCCGGTGGTCGAAGGCCGCCACCAGCCGGATGTGCTCGGAGAGCAGCATGCCGTTGCCGAACACGTCACCGGACATGTCGCCGATGCCGACGACCGTGAAGTCCTGGCTCTGGGTGTCCACGCCCAGCTCCCGGAAGTGCCGCTTGACGGACTCCCAGGCGCCGCGGGCGGTGATGCCCATGCCCTTGTGGTCGTAGCCGGCGGAGCCGCCGGAGGCGAAGGCGTCACCGAGCCAGAAGTTGTACTTCTCGGCGACCCCGTTGGCGATGTCGGAGAAGGTCGCGGTGCCCTTGTCTGCGGCGACGACGAGGTAGGTGTCGTCCTCGTCGTGCCGGACGACGTCGGCGGGCGGGACGACCTCGCCGGCCACCATGTTGTCGGTGATGTCGAGCAGGGCCGAGATGAACGTCTTGTAGCTGGCGATGCCCTCGGCCATCCAGGCGTCGCGGTCCACGCTCGGGTCGGGCAGCTGCTTGGCGACGAAGCCGCCCTTCGCGCCGACCGGCACGATGACCGTGTTCTTGACCATCTGCGCCTTGACCAGGCCGAGGATCTCCGTGCGGAAGTCCTCACGCCGGTCGGACCAGCGCAGGCCACCGCGGGCGACCTTGCCGAAGCGCAGGTGCACGCCCTCCACGCGCGGCGAGTACACCCAGATCTCGAACGCGGGGCGCGGCGCCGGCAGGTCGGGGATGGCCTGCGGGTCGAACTTCATGGAGACGTAGTCGTGCGGGTGCCCGCCCGCGGCCTCCTGGAAGAAGTTGGTCCGCAGGGTCGCCTTGATGACCGTGAGGAACGACCTGAGGATCCGGTCCTCGTCCAGGCTCGCGACCTGGTCGAGTGCCGCGTCGACCTCCTCCAGCAGCGCGTCCACGATCTCGTGGCCCGCCCGCTGCCGGTCCGGCGACATCCGCGCCTCGAACAGGGAGACGAGCAGCCGGGTGGTGTGGACGTTGTTGCGGAGGGTGTCCTCCATGTAGTCCTGGCTGAACGTGGACGCGGCCTGGCGCAGGTACTTGGCGTACGCGCGCAGCACCACGGCCTGGCGCCAGGTCAGCCCGGCGCTCAGCACGAGCGCGTTGAAGCCGTCGTTCTCGGCCTTGCCGGTCCAGGTGGCGGCGAAGGCGTCCTGGAACCGCTCGCGGGCGTCGTCCCCGAGGTAGTCCCCGCCGCCGTTCTGTGCGCGGGGCATGCGCAGGCCGAAGTCGTAGATCCAGGCGACGCTGCGGTCCGAGCAGCGCAGCTCGTAGGGCCGCTCGTCGACGACCTCGACGCCGAGCCGGTTGAGGACCGGGAGCACGGCCGACAGGGAGATCGCGTCGCCCGTGCGGTAGATCTTGAAGCGCCGCTCCTCGGGGGCGGCGCCCACCGGCTCGTACAGGCTGAGCGCGAAGTCCTCGCCCGCCTCGGTGTTCAGCTGCTCCAGGTGGACCAGGTCGGCGACCGCGGCACGCGGGTTGTGGTCGGCCTTGTAGCCCTCGGGGAAGGCGTGCGCGTAGCGGCGCATGGCCTCGGCCGCGTGCTCCTCGCCCAGCTCGGCGTTGAGCGCCTCGGCGAAGGCGTCCTCCCAGGAGCGGGCGGCCTCCATCAGCCGGGCCTCGATGCGCTCCTTGTCGGAGTCGGACAGCTGCGGCAGCTCGGTGCCCTGCGGCACCCGCACCACGAAGTGCAGCCGGGACAGGATCGACTCGGTGTTCCACGCCGTGAAGTCGACGCTGATGCCGCCGAGCTCCTCCTTCAGGATCTCGATGATCCGCAGGCGCACGGCCGTGGTGTAGCGGTCGCGCGGGAGGTAGACGAGGGCGGAGTAGTAGCGCCCGTACTCGTCCTGACGCAGGTAGAGCCGCAGCCGGCGGCGCTCCTGGAGGTAGAGCACGGAGGTGACGATCGCGCGCAGCTCGTCGACCGGGGTCTGGAACAGCTCGTCGCGCGGGTACGTCTCCAGGATCTGCAGGAGGTCGCGCCCGTCGTGGCTGTTGGGCGAGAATCCGGCCTGCGCGAGGACCTCCTCGACCTTGCGCCGGATGACCGGCACGCGGCGCACGGACTCGGTGTAGGCCGCGGAGGAGAACAGTCCGAGGAACCGGCGCTCACCGATGACGTTGCCCTCGGCGTCGAACTTCTTGACGCCGATGTAGTCCAGGTACGACGGCCGGTGCACGGTCGAGCGGCTGTTCGCCTTGGTCAGCACGAGCAGCTTGTGCTCGCGCGCCTTGGCCCGGGCGTCGGCGGGCAGCCGCTCGAAGGACGGGCTGACCGGGTGGCTCTCCTCGGCGGCGTGCTGGGGGTCCGCGCGCAGTATGCCGAGCCCGGTGCCGGGGACGGCGGCCAGGGAGTCGTCGTCGCGCAGCTGGTACTCGCGGTAGCCGAGGAACGTGAAGTGGTCGTCGGCCAGCCAGCGCAGCAGCTCGCGGGCCTCCTCCACCTGCGGGCCGGGCAGGTCCCCGGGGATGGGCTCGTCCGGCAGCCCCTCCGCCAGCCGGATGGCCGCGTCCCGCATCTTGCCCCAGTCCTCGACGGCCTCGCGGGCGTCGGACAGCACGCGCAGCAGGTCGGCGGTGATCTGCTTCAGATCGGCGCGGTCGGTCTCGCGGTCGATCTCGACGTGGATCCAGGACTCGACGTGCGCGTCGTGCGGGAGGTCGACGGCGCCGGTGGCGGGCGTGGGCAGGACCTCGATCAGCTTGCCGGTGACATCGCGCCGCACCACGAACTGGGGGTGGATGACGACGTGGATCCCGCGTCCCTGCCGGGTCAGCTCGTTGGTGACCGAGTCGACGAGGAAGGGCATGTCGTCGGTGACGACCTCAACGACCGAGTGGCTGCAGGTCCACCCGTTCTCCTCGACGGTGGGCGTGTGCACCCGCACGTTGGCCGTGCCCTGGGGGCGGTTCTCCGCCAGCCGGTAGTGCGACACGGCCGCGCCGAAGACGTCGACCGGGTCGCGGTCGGTCAGGTCCTCCGGGGCCGTGTGCAGGTAGTAACGCTGGAGGAACGTGAGCAGGGACTCGCGGTCCGGGGCGTGCGGGGCGTCTGGGGTCTCCTCGCCCGTCGACCCGGTCGGTAGGTGCCCCCCGACCGGGCTGTTCTCAGCTACCCGGGTGGCCCTCTCGAGCAACTCGGCCTTGGCTTCGTCCAGCTTGGTCTGCATTGTCCTCTGGCTCCTGTCGCGCGCCGTTGCGTGACGTAGAAGGAAGTACGGCCTCTGTGCTTACGACCTCACGTCGTGACACGGGGTATCCGGTCTGGTCCGACGGTATGCCGCAAGATGAGATGAGCGGGGGTGTCTGAGCCATTCTTGAGCTGCTCCACCGGTGTGACGCTGCTCGGTGCGACGCCCGGACCCGGGAGGTGCTCGGCGTCCCGGGCGTCCTCGACGCCCCGTCCCGCCCGCAAAGACCAGCGACCGCCGCCCGGACACGGATGTCGTCCGTGCTCTCCGGGCGCAGGGCAGGGACGACGATGTCCCCGCGAGCTATCGCGCTGATCACGCCACCAAGGCTATCGCTCCCCACAGGGCCCCCGTCATGAGCCGTATGTGTACAAAAGCAGGCCCTGAACTTTGACGTTCTGCACAGTCGGGACGCTTTCCCGCAGGCCGTCGGCCCGCGCCCGGCCTCCCGCTATGCCGCCAGCCGCTCCGCCTCGGCGACGGCCTCCTCCAAGGTGTCCACCACAGGCACCCCTACGGATTCCAGACTCGCCCGGCTGTGCGAACCCCCCGTGTACAGCACGGCTCTCGCCCCGACGTGCAGCGCGGCCACCGCGTCGTCCGCGGCGTCGCCGATCACCACCGTGCGCTCCGGGTCCACACCGGCGAGCGACTTCAGGTGGCGCACCATGTGCTCGGCCTTGCTGCCCCCGGACGGCCCGGTGCGCCCGTCCACCCGTATGAAGTGCGGCTCGATGCCGAATCCGCGCACCAGCGGCACGAGCTCCTCGTGCACGTACATGCTCAGGATCGACTGGCTGCGCCCGGCCGACCGCCACCCGGTCAGCAGCTCCACCGCCCCCACGGTCAGCCCGCACGACACCCGGTGCTCCGCGTAGTACCGGTGGAAGATGTCGTCCATGACCAGCCACTCGGCCTCGGTCGGCAGCCGCCCCATCAGCCGCTCGTAGAACTTCGGCACCGGTACGCAGTACAGCTCCCGGTACTTCTCCAGCGTCAGCGGCTGCAGCCCCAGCTCGGCGAAGGCCGCGTTCGTCGCGCCGATGATCGCGTCGTTGTCGTGGAACAGCGTGCCGTTCCAGTCCCAGACGATGTGCCCGCCCGTCTTCGTCCCCATGCCCAAAACGTACCCGGCCCCACTGACAAACTGGAGATCGGGCCGCGAAGCGCCCCCGGCGGACGGGAGCCCGGCCGGCTCAGTCCCCGCGCCCCACCAGGTTCGGGATCTCCTGTGTGGCGAACCAGAGCAGCTCGTGGTCCTCCGCCCCGTCCACGACGAACTGGGAGTCGTCGTCCCCGCCGTCCGCCGCCGGCAGCGCGTCGGCCGCCGCCGCCACGTCCGCTTCCGCGTCCGCCGCGTCGACGTGCACCGACGCCGCCTTGGCCAGCCGTACGGCTCCCGCGACCCGCACCTCGCCGAGGGCCGCGGGGTCGAGCCCCCGGCCGGGGTCGGTGGTCGCGGCCCGGTCGGCGACGTCCACGGCGACCACGACCCGGCGCCGCGGCGCCCGCGGATCGTCGGCCAGCAGGCGCAGCGAGGCCAGTGCGGCCCGGTTCAGCGCGGCGTACTCCAGCTCCTCGATGTCGTCGGAGAGGTACCACTCGCGCAGCGCGGGCGTCACGGCGTAGGCGACGAGCGGCCCGCCTCCCAGCTCGCCCGTCGTGTACGCCTCGGCGAGGGCGGGGAGGGTCAGGGGCACGTAGACACGCATGGCTGGCCGCTTTCCTGGTGGGGTCGGTGGGTCGGTACGGGTTCGGGTCGTACGGGTTCGGGTCGGCCGGTGGCCGGGCCTGTATGGGGTCGGGTCTGTACGAGGTCGGGTCTGTACGAGGTCGGAGCGGCCCTGGGTGGGCGGTGCGGGCCGGGCTCGATGGTCGTGCCCGCGGTGGCGCCCGGGGAGGCCTGGACGGCCCTCAGGATACGTGCGCGGTGTCCCCTTTCGAGTCCCGCCCCGTGACGCCGGACCCGTCCACCGTGCTCCTCGGATTCACCCCCGCTCACCCCGTCCCGCCGGGCTCGGCACCCCGGACACCACCCGGATAGGTGAACCCGTCGTGCCCCTCGACACGAGTGCCGGTCGCCTTGCCGCGGCCTCCGCGGAGCCCGTACAAGATCACCGACCACGAAGTTACTCCCCGGTATCCACCGGGCCCGCGAACGGGGACCCCCATGTACAAGGTCATGACCAGGGCCTGGCGCCCGGCCGTCACGCCACCCAGCGCCGGACCCACCACGCCCCCTCCGGGCAACCGGGAAGCCGGCCTCGGAGCCCGCACCTCCGACGCCACCACCCCGCCCCGCGACCCAGTCGGCGGCACCACCCCGACCGGCAGCCCCGGCGGCGGCACCACCCCGACCGGCAGCCCCGGCGGCGGCACCAGCCGCACGACCGCTGCCCGCACCGACCGGCAACCCCGCACCTCTGCCGGCACCACCCCGCCCCGCAGCCCCGGCGGCGGCACCACTCGCCCGACCGCTGCCGGGGACCGGCCTCCTGCCTCCGCGCGCGGCAGGCGCCCGCACACCCGCCCCGGCGACACCCGCCCGCCGACTCCCTCCGGCACCCGCCGGACCCCCTCGCGTGCCGTAGCCAAGGCACAGCGCGGCGCCATGCCCGCCTCGACGGTCACGCACCCGCCCTCCGTGCGGGCGACCCCGGGGGGAGCCACCCGCGCTCCCGCCCCGGGCCCGCTGCCCGCCACACCCCGTGTGCCGTCCCAGACGCCCCGTCGACCCGTCCCCCACCTGCTCCCCACCGACCGCTTCGCCGACCTGCTCCTCGCCGTGCTGAGCGGCCACCGCCCCGTCCACTCGATGCTCCGCCACACCCGTGGCCGCGCCTACGACGAACTGGCCTGGCTGGCCGAGCGCGGCCCGCTGCGCACCCGCGGTGCCCGGCCGGTCGTGCGGGACATCGGCTACTGCGAGCCCCGCCCGGGAGCCATCGAGGCGTTCGCCCGCATCGGCGCCGGTGACCAGCTGCGCGCGATGGCCTTCCGCCTGGAACTCGGCCAGGACCTGCGCTGGCGCTGCACGGCGGTCGAACTCGGCGGCCCCCGCCCACCCCACTCCGGCACGGACTGACCGGCTCCCCGAGCCCGCTCCGGCCGGGGTCGGCCCGGGCACGACGACGGGCCGGACACCCAGGGGTGTCCGGCCCGTCAGGCCGTCACGACACTGCCGCGTGCGTCACTTCTTGCGGCGGCCCCGGCCCTTCGCCTGCTTGCGCCGCTCCGCACGGGTGAGACCGTCGGCGGCGGAGCGCACCGGCTCGCCGTCCTCGGTGAAGTCACCCTCGATGGTGCCGCCCTCGCCGTCGACCGTCGGCGCGGAGAAGTGGAGGTTGCGCCGCTGCGGGACGTCGAGCCCCTTGGCGCGGATCTCCGGCCGCGAACCGGCCTGCGCCGGCACCGCGTCCTGCTTCTCCAGGTCGGCCACCGGCTTGGCGTCCTCGACCGGGACCTCCTCGACCTGCTGCTCGACCTGGACCTCCAGGTTGAACAGGTAGCCGACGGACTCCTCCTTGATGCCCTCCATCATCGCGGTGAACATGTCGAAGCCCTCGCGCTGGTACTCGACCAGCGGGTCCTTCTGCGCCATCGCGCGCAGGCCGATGCCCTCCTGGAGGTAGTCCATCTCGTAGAGGTGCTCGCGCCACTTGCGGTCGAGGACCGACAGCACGACCCGGCGCTCCAGCTCGCGCATGATCTCGGAGCCGAGCTGCGTCTCCCGCGCCTGGTACTGCTCGTGGATGTCGTCCTTGACGGAGTCGCCGATGAACTCGGCGGTCAGTCCGGCGCGGTCGCCGGCCGCCTCCTCCAGCTCCTCGACCGTGACGCTGCACGGGTAGAGCTGCTTGAACGCGCCCCACAGCCGGTCGAGGTCCCAGTCCTCCGGGAAGCCCTCGGCGGTCTCGGCCTGGACGTAGGCGTCGATGGTGTCGTCCATGAAGTGCTGGACCTGCTCGTGCAGGTCCTCGCCCTCCAGGACGCGGCGCCGCTCGCCGTAGATGACCTCGCGCTGGCGGTTGAGGACCTCGTCGTACTTGAGGACGTTCTTGCGGGTCTCGAAGTTCTGCTGCTCGACCTGCGACTGCGCGGAGGCGATCGCGCGCGTGACCATCTTGTTCTCGATCGGCACGTCGTCCGGGACGTTCGCCATCGACATCACGCGCTCGACCATCTGCGCCTTGAACAGCCGCATCAGGTCGTCACCGAGGGACAGGTAGAAGCGGGACTCGCCCGGGTCGCCCTGACGGCCGGAACGACCGCGCAGCTGGTTGTCGATACGCCGCGACTCGTGCCGCTCGGTGCCGAGCACGTAGAGGCCGCCGAGCTTCTCGACCTCGTCCTTCTCGGCCTTGACGGCCTTCTCGGCCCGCTCGAGCGCCTCGGGCAGGGCCTGCGCCCACTCCTCGATGTGCTCTTCGGGGTCCAGGCCGCGCTGGCGCAGCTCGGCCTCGGCGAGATCCTCGGGGTTGCCGCCGAGCTTGATGTCCGTACCGCGGCCGGCCATGTTCGTGGCCACCGTGACCGCGCCCTTGCGGCCGGCCTGGGCGACGATCGTCGCCTCCCGGTCGTGCTGCTTGGCGTTGAGCACCTCGTGCTGGATGCCGCGCTTGCTGAGCTGCTGCGAGAGGTACTCGGACTTCTCGACGGAGGTGGTGCCGACGAGGATCGGCTGACCCTTGCGGTGCTTCTCCTCGATGTCGTCGACGACCGCCTCGAACTTGGCGACCTCGGTCCGGTAGATCAGGTCCGACTGGTCCTTGCGGACCATCGGCCGGTTGGTCGGGATCGGCACCACGCCGAGCTTGTAGATCTGGTGGAACTCGGCGGCCTCCGTCATGGCCGTACCGGTCATGCCGCACAGACCCGGCTCTTCCTTGCCGCTGTGGTCGTGGCGCTTGTAGAGGCGGAAGAAGTTCTGGAGCGTGATCGTGGCGAGCGTCTGGTTCTCGTCCTTGATCGGCACCCCCTCCTTCGCCTCGATCGCCTGGTGCATGCCCTCGTTGTAGCGGCGGCCGGCGAGGATACGTCCGGTGTGCTCGTCGACGATCATGACCTCGTCGTCGATGATGACGTAGTCCTTGTCCTTCTTGAACAGTTCCTTCGCCTTGATGGCGTTGTTCAAGTAGCCCACCAGCGGGGTGTTCACCGACTCGTAGAGGTTGTCGATGCCCAGCCAGTCCTCGACCTTGGCGACGCCGGACTCGTGGATGGCGACCGTGCGCTTCTTCTCGTCGACGTCGTAGTCGCCGGTCTCCTCGATGCCCTTGAGAGGCTGGCCGGCCTCGCCGCGCTTGAGGCGCTTGACCAGCTTGGCGAAGTCGCCGTACCACTTCGTGGCCTGGTCGGCCGGGCCGGAGATGATCAGCGGCGTACGGGCCTCGTCGATGAGGATGGAGTCGACCTCGTCGACGATGGCGAAGTTGTGGCCGCGCTGGACCAGCTCGTCCTTGGACCACGCCATGTTGTCGCGCAGGTAGTCGAAGCCGAACTCGTTGTTCGTGCCGTAGGTGATGTCGCAGGCGTACTGCTCGCGGCGCTGGGCCGGCGTCATGTTGGCGAGGATGCAGCCGACACTCAGACCCAGGAAGCGGTGGACGCGGCCCATCATCTCGGAGTCGCGCTCGGCCAGGTAGTCGTTGACCGTGATGATGTGGACGCCCTCGCCGGACAGCGCGTTCAGGTACGCCGGCAGCGTGCCGACGAGGGTCTTGCCCTCACCGGTCTTCATCTCGGCCACATACCCCATGTGCAGGGCGGCGCCGCCCATCATCTGCACGTCGTAGTGACGCTGGCCGAGGACGCGCTTGGCGGCCTCGCGGACGGTGGCGAAGGCCTCGGGCAGCAGGTCGTCCAGGCTCTCACCATCGGCGTACCGCTGCTTGTACTCATCGGTGAGGGCCCTCAGCTCGGCGTCGGAGAGGTCGACGAAGTCCTCTTCGATGGAGTTGACCTGGTCCGCGATGCGGTGCAGCTTGCGCAGGATCTTGCCTTCGCCTGCACGCATGATCTTCGAGAGGACGGACACGGGGGTTGGTCTCCTTGCCGGTCGGGCCTGGGACGGTTGGTTACCACTGGACGTACTGAGCAACGGCCATCGTATGCGAGGACCCCACCGCGCCGGGAGGGCCTGCCGTGACGGCTACCGTCCGCTGCTTCCAATCTGATTCACGTGTGTTCCATGAAGGACAACGCCCGGGCCCCTCGGATGGTGCCGCATCCCCCCGCCGACTTGCACGAAGCGTGATCAACGCGTCACCGCGGGCAAAGGGATGGCCCCCGCGGACGCACTCCGAGCAGAATCGGCCGATGGACCCCGTCACCCTCTCCACGGACCGCCTCCTGCTGCGCACGGTCGGCCCCCCGGACGCCGACGCGGTGTACGAGGCCTGTCAGGATCCCGACATCCAGCGCTGGACCACGATCCCCTCGCCCTATCTGCGCGAACACGCCGAGGGCTTCACGGAACAGATGGCCCCGGACGGCTGGGCGGACGGCTCCATGTTCACCTTCGGCGTCTTCCTGCGCTCCGGAGAGCTGGCGGGCATGCTCGGCCTCACGATGCGCGGCCTCGGCGCGGCCGAGATCGGCTTCTGGGGAACCCGGCGGCATCGCTCCCGCGGCTACATCACCGAGGCCACCCTCGCGGTGTGCCGCTGGGCCTTCACGGATCTCGCGCTCGACCGCGTCGAGTGGCGCGCCGAGGTGGGCAACCGGGCCTCCCGCGCGGTGGCGGAACGCGCCGGCTTCACCGTCGAGGGCACGCTGCGGGCCGCCACGAACAACAAGGGAGTACGCCGCGACACCTGGGTGGGCTCCCTGCTCCCCTGTGACCTGGGCCTGCCGTCCACGGCCCCGTACCTGCCCGCGGGACGGACGCAGCCGTGAGGCCGCCGGTGAGACGTTCTCCGCAGGTCACGACGCACTGTCAGTCCCACCCCCTATCGTGCGGAGCATGACCACCCCGCGCCCCCACGTAGAGCTCTCGGCGGACGAGGCCCGCAGAATCGCGCTGCGCGCCCAGGGCTTCCTCGGCGCCCCCGACCGCCGCGCCGGCGTCCGCGGCGTCCTGCGCCACCTGGGCGCGATACAGCTCGACACCATCTCGGTCCTGGCCCGCTCCCACGAGCTGGTCCCCTACGCCCGCCTGGGCGCGGTCGGCCGCAGGACCGTGGAGGACGCCTTCTGGCGGGACACGCACGCCTTCGAGTACTGGTCGCACGCCGCCTGCATCCTGCCCATCGAGGAGTGGCCGCACTTCGCGTTCCGTCGCCGTGCCTACCGCAACCGGCCGCACTGGAACCACCAGCTGCCGGACGGCGCCTACGACCAGGTCATCAAGCAGCTCCGCTCCGAAGGGCCCCTGACGGCCACGGAGTTGGGCGGTGCCAAGAAGACCAACGACTGGTGGGACTGGTCGAGCTCGAAGGTCGCCGTGGAGCGCGCCCTGATGTACGGCGAGGTGGTGTGCGTGGAGCGCCGCAGCTGGAAGCGCGTCTACGACCTCGCCGAGCGCGCGATCCCGGAGCCGCTGCTGCACGACGAACTGGACGACGCCGAGTGCCTGCGCCGCCTGGTGGCTCTGGCGGGCCGGTCCCTTGGGGTCGGCACGCGGGCGGACATCGCCGACTACCACCGTCTCAAGGGCGAGCAGGTCGACGCGGTGATCGCCGATTCCGGGCTCGTCCCGGTCACGGTCGAGGGCTGGTCCAAGCCGGCCTGGGCGGATACGGCGGCGCTGGCGTCTCCCCCGCGCGGCCGTCACCGCACGACGTTGCTGTCGCCCTTCGACTCCCTCATCTGGGAACGGGCGCGTACGGAGCGGATCTTCGGCTTCACCCACCGCCTGGAGGCCTACGTGCCCCGGCAGAAGCGGATCCACGGCTACTTCGCGATGCCGGTCCTGGCGGGCGGCCGGCTGGTCGGCCGCGTCGACCCGGCCCGGGCGGGCAGCACGCTCGTGGCGAAGCAGGTCACGCTCGACGGCCCCAAGGCGGTTCCCGCCGTCGCCCAGGCCCTGGCCGAGGCGGCGACCTGGGTGGACTGCTCGGACGTCCGCGTGGAGCGGGTCGACGCCCCGGACCTGCGCGCTGCCCTCGTGACGGAGCTGGCCCGGCTGACCGCGTGATGGTGTGACGCCGTCGTGGGACGGCCGACGTGTGACGGCCGACGTGTGACGGCCGTCATGTGACGGACGGCCGTCCGGCCGCGCGCCCGTGGGGCGTCAGCGGATTTCGAGGATCTTCTCGCGCATCGCGTACACCACCGCCTCCATCCTGGAGTGCAGCTGCAGCTTCTCCAGGATGTTGCGCACATGGTTCTTCACGGTGTTCTCGGAGATGAACAACTCCTTGGCGATGTCCCGGTTGTTCATACCCGTCGCGACGAGTTTGAGGACTTCGAGTTCACGGTCCGTCAGGCGGGGCGCGGGCACCAGCCGGCGCTCGTCCGTGCGCTGGATCATCGACTTGAACTCGGTGAGCAGTTTCGACGCCATGGACGGGCTGATCTGCGACTGCCCGTCGGCCACCGCGCGAATGGCGGTGGCCACCTCGTCCGTGGAGATCTCCTTGAGGAGATAACCGGTCGCGCCCGCCTTGATGGCGTCGTAGAGGTCGGCTTCCTCGTCGCTGATCGTCAGCATGATGATCTTCGCGCTGGGAGCCACTTCCTTGATGGAGGTGCAGGCCTCGATCCCCCCGCGCTTGGGCATCCGCACATCCATCAGAACGATGTCCGGCAGCAGATCGGCGGCCTTCTCGACGGCCTCGGCGCCGTCGCCCGCCTCCCCGACGACCTGGATGTCCTCCTCGGCCGCGAGCACGATCTCCAGACCCCGGCGGAACAGCGCGTGGTCGTCCACCACGAGGACTCTGATCGGTTCCTTGCGTGGAGTCCCCGTGTCCGGGCCCATGCCGACGACGCCGCCGGCATCACCGTCACGCATCGGTCCGAAGCTGTCCGCCATCGTTCCTCCCCCTGAGGCTGTGGCCTGTGGTCCTGAGCCATCGCCAACCCAGAGCAACGACCCACCGGTTGGGCCGTGGGCCCTCATGATTCCATGCCCGGGCGACACCGGGGTGACGGAGCGGGGCGCGAAGTGGTCGCACAGGGGTGCCCCTGGGGGCGCACACGCGCTCCAGGGGCACCTGCTCCGCTGTCACCCGGCGCGGTCAGCCGCCGAGCGCACCGCCCGCCTCGGGGGAGTGCGACTGGGTGACCATCGTGTCCGTGCTGAGGTGGATCACGCCGTAGTCGTAGGCGTGCCGCCGGTAGACGACACTCGGTTCCTTGGTCTCGGAGTCGACGAACAGGTAGAAGTCGTGCCCGACCAGCTCCATCTCGTAGAGAGCCTGGTCGAGGGTCATGGGTGCTGCGACGTGGGTCTTCTCGCGGACGACGATGGGGCCGTCACCCTGTACTTCCAGCGAGCCGATCTTCTTCGTCGGGACGGCCGCCTCGGATTCCTCCTGGTCGGCGGAGGTCGCCAGGCCGTTGCCGTTGAGCGTCGCCACACCCGGGACGTGGTCGGCGACCTCGGCGGCCGGGATCCGGCGCGCGCCACGGCGCGAGAAGCGCTTGTCGTGCTGCCTGCGCAGCCGGGCCTCCAGCTTTTCCGCCGCCAGGTCGAGCGCCGCGTACGGATCGCTCGCCGCTGCCTCCGCCCGGATCACCGGACCGCGGGAGCGGAGGGTGATCTCCACCCGGTCGCAGCGGTCGGCCTGCCTGGGGTTCGGCTCCTTGGACACCTCGACGTCGAGGCTGATCACCTTGCCATCGAGCTTCTGGATCTTCTCCAGCTTCAGCTTCTCGGCCACGTGCTTCCGGAACCGCTCGGGCACCTCGGTCTTGCGGCCCTTGACGACGATGTCCACGCAGAACTCCGTTCCCGGATCGCTCCGCTTCTCTGCGGAGCGTCTCCCTTTTGCACCAGGTTCCGGTGAGTCCCGGAACCTCGGACTCGGTGACTTCCACCTCCTCCCCCATGAGCGAGATCTCCACTCCACCGGTGCGGGTGATGAACGCAAAACCCGCAGCACGGCATTCGGATTCGAAGAGGTGTGGCCTGCGGCTTTCCCTCTCAACCGAACATATCTCGCCCGGACGGATGTCGTCACCCTCTACTGCGGCGTACCTCCGTTCAGGTGAATAAGCCAGCTCATTACCTGCAACGACACAAGATCTCAGTCAGTTCCGGTTTATTTCGAAAGAGTCCGGTGGCGCCGCGACCACTGCCGCGCACACCACATCGACGCCCCGGCAGAGGCCGTCCATGCTCGCGTTTTCCTGCCGCCCGGACCGTCGACCCGTCCTCTCCGCTCTTGACCCGACGTTCTGTTCTTCTCTGCCTTCCCAGGTCTCTCCCGCGTACACGGACGAGCTGCCCGCGGCGTTCGGAATCGGCCCCGCCGCCGGCCCCGACAAGGCCGCGCGCAGGGCACGAGCGGCCTCCGCGAGGGAGGCCCCCGTGGTCATCAGATCGTCGACGAGGACGACCCGCCCGCCGGAGAGCAGCCCGGCTCCCGCGGGCGCCACCGCCAGCGCGCCGGCCAGATTCTCCGTCCGCTGCCGGGAGTTGAGCACCGACTGGTCCGCGACGGCCCGCCGTTGCCGCAGCACTGCGAGCACGCGGGCCGGCACCCGGTACCTGCGCAGCTCGCCCGCCGCCGCGAGCGCGATCCGCCGGGCCGGATCATGCCCCCGGGCCCGGACCGCCCGCCGCCCGGACGGCACCGGCACGAGCAGCACCGGGGCCCCGCTCCCCACGCCTCTGCCCGCCGTCGGCGGATGCGCGGCCGCCGCGCCGTCCGAGAGGCTGCCCAAGCCCGCCCGCACGGCCCCGGCCAGGGCCACACCGAGCGGTCCGGCCAGCGCCAGCGCGCCACGTTCCTTGTGGGCCAGCAGCGCCGCCCTCACCTCGTCCGCGTACGGTGCCGCCGCGTGCACCTCCGGCAGCCCGGGCGGCTCCGGGTCCGGCCGTACCCGGCACGCCCCCGTCCCGCCGAGCACCGCACGGCACGGCCCGCACAGCACCGCACGGGGCGCCCCGCAGCCCCCGCACTCCCCCGGCAGCACCAGATCCGTGAGATCACGCCACCAGCCCCGCATCGCCATCGCCATGGCCATCACCCCCGCACGGCCACCACTCTGCCGACCGGACCACGACCCTGCCACCCCTGTGGAAAACGGCCTGTGGACAAGCCGGGGCCGACCGACCGGCCCGTCACTCACACGAGTGAGACCCGCGCGGTGAACGCCCCCGGGAGACACACCGCCCAGGTGACGGAAGCCCACGGCACAGAATCCCACGGCCCGCAGCCGGAGCGGGCAGCCGCTCAAGGGCACGCCCGTGGGAAGACACCGGTCACCGGTCCGGCAGGCGGGACCGCCTCACCCCGGATAGACCGGTGCCGTCCCCTCCGTCACCTTCTGCCACTGCGCACCCGACGGCAGCCGCACGATGCCGTCCACCGAGTTCGCCACCAGCGGCAACTGGTCGTCCTCCGAGGCGGTGACCTCCTTGACGCCGGACAGCGCTGCGGGTGCCGGTACGTCCGGCGTGGAACCGTCGACCTGCACGTACCGCATCTGCTCCACGCCGCCGTGCTCGCGGCCGACCACCACGAGCCGGCTGTCACCGGCCCACGACACGGTGGTCACCTTCTCCAGCTCGGGCGTCGGGGAGCGGAGCTCGACGACCCGGACGTCCGGCTGCCCGTCGGGCTTCTCGTCCCGTTCGATCAACCCGATGAGCAGCGTCTTCTTGCCGCCCTTGTCCACGATCAGCGCGATCCGCACGCCGTCCGCGGCGACCCGCACGGACTGGATCCGCCCGTCCAGCTCCGGAGTGCGCACCTCGACCGGCTCGCCCTTCCCCTCCTCCAGCAGGAGCAGCCGGGGGTCGTCCGGATCCCGGTCGGCGATCCACAGGCCGTCGTCGGCGTCCCAGCTCGGCGTCGTCAGCCGGTCGGCCTCGCTCGGGCCCGCGCTGCGCAGCACGGGTTCGCCCAGGGACCCGCCCGAGACCAGCGACCCCACGTACAGCGACTTGCCGTCGAGACCGACGCCGGCCGCCCTGTGCTCGTCGCGTGAGACCGCGGCCGACCGCAGGGCCGTGTCGCCGTCGCCGAGCGCCCCGGGCGCCGGGTCGGTCTCGGTGCCGGAGCCGACCGAGGTCCGGACGAGCCGGTGCTTGCCGTCGAGGAAGTACAGGAAGTTCGGGGGGCGTGCCGTGGTGCGGACGGCGGCCGCGTCGGCTCCGTCCCGCGCGAGAGTGCACAGCTCCGCCCCGCCGGCCCGCAGCTCGACCGAGTCCACGGTGGGGCTGAAGTTGCGCAGCGTGAACAGCAGCTGGGCCGCCATCTCCTCGCACCGGTTGGTGCCGACACCGGCGGCCTTGCCGTTGAGGGGGACGGTCAGCCGGTTCCGGTCGTCGGGAGTCAGCGCGCCGGCGTTCTTCGCCAGCGCCGCGCCCGTCGGGAAACTCGACCGGACCACCGGACCGAGCCACCGGTTCGGCCCGCTGAGCAGGGAGTTCACCATCTGCTTCACCGGCTCGACGCGCCTGCGCACATACACGGGGTCGGCGACGGCCGTGGGCTGGCTGTCCGCTGCCGCTTCGGCGGTGTTCGAGGCGAAGTAGTACTTGCTGGCGGACATGTAGTTGCGCTGGAAGTCCGACTGACCCATGACGACCCCCTGCGGCAGTGCGTCGATCCGCCACTGCCGCTTGTCGTCCTGCGTCAGATGCACCGTCCTGCCGTACGCCCCGGTCGCCGGCGCGTAGGACTGCTGCGCGTCCACGGTGGCCACCTTGGTGCCGGTCAGCATGTACGACATCTCGCCGGTGTCCTCCCGGCCGTCCGCGCCCACGGCCTTGGCGCCGGGCCCGTCCGTCAGCACGGTGGTGGACGCCTCGGGACGCCACGTCTTGGCGGCGTCGCCCGTGAGGTACTGGCGTGCCGTCTTGTAGTCGGGATCGTCGCTGGTCAGCGCCTCGAGGAAGCCCTGCACGATGTCCTGGGGCCTGGCGTCCTCGCCCGGCGGCACGGCGAACACCCGCACCTGGGTCTCCTGACGCGGCGTGGACTCCACGTCCCTCAGATCGCCGCTGTCCGGCATCGAGGCACACCCCGCCAGCACCAGGACACCCCCGGTGGCGAACGCCGTCACGCGCGCGTGCCTGCGCCGGCCGCGCCCCTCGCGGTCAGCGCCCACGAGATGCCTCCCCCTGCCTGTGCGCATCCCCCGGCCGGGTCTCCCCGCCGGAGGCTGCGGCTTCCTCGTCCCTGTCCGCGGTCCGCGGTCCGTCCGTGCCGGGGTCCCGGTCGGCACCCGTCGAGGCCCCCGCCGGGTCGCCCTCGATGGTTCTCCCGCTGCCCGGGTCCCGGTCCTGGGCCGGCCGTCCGGTGCCCGAGGCCGGTCGGGGCACCACCCGCGAACCGTTGCCGGGCAGGGCCGTCGGGTCCGCCGTGGGCGGGACCGCGGCCGCACGCGGCGGTATGGGATCGCGTGCCACGCCCGTCGCGGATCCGCCCGCCGGCTGCGCCGGTACGGTGGCCCGCTTCTCGCCGTCCCCGCCGCCGCAGGGCAGCCCGGCGTCGTCGAGCCCACGGTTGCGCCGCGAGTCCTTCGGCTCCAGGGGTATCGGCGATCCCCGCAGCGGCTCGTCCGCCGTCCTGGGCAGCGTCAGCCGGAACTGCGAGCCGCCGCCCGGCTCGCCCCACGCCTGCAGCCAGCCGCCGTGCAGCCGCGCGTCCTCCAGGGCGATGGACAGCCCCAGGCCGGTACCGCCCGTGGTACGCGCGCGTGCCGGGTCGGCCCGCCAGAAGCGGCTGAACACCCGGGTCGCCTCCCCCGGCTTCAGCCCGACCCCGTAGTCCCGCACCGCGACGGCGACCGCACCGCCGGCCGCGGCGAGCCGGACGACGACGTCCTTGCCCTCGCCGTGCTCGACGGCGTTCACCACGAGGTTGCGCAACACCCGCTCCACGCGCCGTGCGTCCGCCTCGGCGACGACGGGCTGCTGGTCGCCCAGGACGCGTATCCGGGTGCCCTTGCGCTCGGCGAGCGGCTCGGCCCCGCTGACGACCCGCCGGACGACGTTCCTGAGGTCTATCGGCTCCGCCTCCAGTGCCGCCGCTCCCGCGTCGAACCGGCTGATCTCCAGCAGGTCCGCGAGCAGCGACTCGAACCGGTCCAGCTGGTCCGCGAGGAGCTCCGCCGACCGTGCGGTCACCGGGTCGAAGTCCTCGCGGGCTTCGTGGATGACGTCCGCGGCCATCCGTACGGTCGTCAGCGGCGTCCGCAGCTCGTGCGACACGTCGGACACGAACCGCCGCTGCATCCGCGACAGGTCCTCCAGCTGGCTGATCTTGAGCTGGAGGTTCTGCGCCATCTTGTTGAAGGCCTCACCGAGCCGCGCGATGTCGTCCTCACCGGTGACCTTCATCCGCTCCTGCAGCCGTCCGGCCGACAGCCTCTCGGCGATCCCCGCGGCCATCCGCACCGGCGTCACGACCTGCCGCACGACGAGCCAGGCGATCGCCCCGAGCAGCACGACCACGAACAGCCCGGCCGTCGCCAGCGTGCCCTTCACCAGGCTCAGGGACTTCTCCTCCTGGGTGAGCGGGAAGAGGTAGTACAGCTGGTACGGGTCGCCGTTGGGGTCGTTGACCTGCTTGCCGATGACCAGGCCGGGCTGGGAGTCCTTCGCCTCGTTGTTGTAGGTGATGCGGGTGTAGCTCTGGGCGGCGGCGGTGCCCCGTCCGACCCGTTCGCGCAGCGCGGCCGGCACGCTCTCGCTCCAGTTCACCTCGCCCGAGGCGCGCTGGCCGCGACCGCCCGCACCGGCCGCGTCGGAGGCGGGGAGCGTCACCACGTCGAAGGCGCCCTGACCACCGCTGGACAGCGACGAGACCAGGTCGCTCATCCACTGGGTGACGTTCTGCGCGGAACGGGCGTCACCGGCCGCGACGTCGTCGCCGGTGCTGCTCGCGGGTTCGTCGGCGCGCTGCTTGGCCACCGCGAACCCGCCGGTCGCCTGGCTCTGGGACGCCTTCACCTTGGCGTCCAGCAGGCCGTTGCGCACCTGGCCGATGACGACGAAACCGAGCAGCAGGACCACGCCCAGCGACATCAGCAGCGTCGTGACGACGACCTTGAGCTGGATGTTGCGCCGCCACAGCCGCATGACGGGCAGCAGCGGCCTGCGCACCCACCGCATGAACAGGCGGATGACCGGGCTGCCCTGCACCCCGCCCTGGAGCAGTCCGCCGTCCAGGAGGCGTGCCCGGCGCGAACCGCTCTTCCTCCGCCCGACAGGCCGCCCCGGGCGGGCCCCGGACCGGCCGGGCGCCGAAGCGGCACTGTCACCGGACATGTCAGCTCGGTCCTGCCTTGTACCCGACACCACGGACCGTCACCACGATCTCCGGCTTCTCCGGGTCCTTCTCGACCTTGGAGCGCAGCCGCTGCACATGCACGTTGACCAGCCGCGTGTCCGCCGCGTGCCGGTAGCCCCACACCTGCTCCAGCAGCACCTCGCGCGTGAACACCTGCCACGGCTTGCGCGCCAGCGCGACCAGCAGGTCGAACTCCAGCGGCGTCAGCGCGATCGACTGCCCGTCCCGCTTCACGGAATGCCCGGCCACGTCGATGACCAGGTCACCGATGGCGAGCTGCTCCGGAGCCGGCTCCTCGGACCTCCTGAGCCGCGCCCGGATCCGGGCCACCAGCTCCTTGGGCTTGAACGGCTTCACGATGTAGTCGTCCGCGCCCGACTCCAGGCCCACGACGACGTCGACCGTGTCGCTCTTGGCCGTGAGCATGACGATCGGCACACCCGACTCCGCCCTGATCAGGCGGCACACCTCGATGCCGTCCCGGCCGGGAAGCATCAGATCGAGCAGCACCAGATCGGGCTTGGACTCGCGGAAGGCGGCCAGCGCCTTGTCGCCGTCGGCCACGAACGACGGCTCGAAACCCTCACCACGCAGCACGATGCCGAGCATCTCGGCAAGTGCGCTGTCGTCGTCGACGACAAGGACTCGTCCCTTCATAAACGACATCATCCCATTCTCATAACAGTGGCGAAGGCAGTGGTGAGGTAGGTCACCGGCCAGTGACCATAGTCGCAGCAAGCGCCACTGTCTGCCCTCGCCCGCCCGCCCATGATCCCTACACCGGTCGGCGCCCCCCGCCGCCACCCCGTCTGCCGACCTCCCCGGGACACGGCTCCCACGCGGAGCGAGCACGGGGAAGGACGGCCCTACGGGCGACGGTGAGGCCCCCTGGGAAGCCCGCCTCCACCCCCGCGCGGCCGGAAAGGCCAGGGCGGCCCTCCGCCGGCGGCTGAGAGCCCGGGCAAGCGCAGCGTCATCCGCGGCCGGAAAGCCAGGGCAAGCCGCCACCCGCAGCCGACAGCCAACAGCTTGCAGCCCGGGCAAGCTGGCTCCACTCCGGCCGGGAGGCGAAGGGCGGCGCTCCACTCCCGGCCGGAAGGCCAACGGCAGCGCTCCAACACAGTCCGGGAGCCAGGAGCGCCCCCCGGCGGAACGGTCACCACACCGAGCACCGAACAAGGCGCCCCCGAACACACCGAAGGGGCGAGACGCCAAACCGGCCGCCCCGCCCCTGGCGAGTCCGCCCCGCCCCTGGTGAGTCCGCCCCGCCCTCTCGGTCAGCCGCCGCTCAGCGCGTCGCGGCCCTGGGCGAACGCGCGCACACCTCGGCGAGCGCCTCCGCCGTCACCGGCGAGACGACGCCCTCCTCCGTCACGATCGCCGTCACCAGCTCCGGCGGCGTCACGTCGAACGCCGGGTTGTACGCCTGCGTGCCCAGCGGCGCGATCGGGATACCGCCGCCCGCCTCCACACCGGCCACCGGCACCTGCGGCGCGACCACCTCCGTCACCTCGTGCCCGGCCCGCTGCTCGACCTCGATCGACGCCCCGTCCGGCGTGTCCAGGTCCACCGTCGTCACCGGCGCCACCACGATGAACGGCACGTGGTGGTACCGCGCCAGCACCGCCAGCGGATAGCTCCCCACCTTGTTCGCCACCGAGCCGTCCGCCGTGATGCGGTCCGCCCCGACCAGCACCGCGTCCACCTCGCCGGCGGCGAACAGCGACCCCGCCGCGTTGTCGGTGAGCAGTGTGTACGCCATCCCGCTGCGAGCCGCCTCGTAGGCCGTGAGCCGCGCGCCCTGCAGCAGCGGACGCGTCTCATCCACCCACAGCCTCCGCAGCCGCCCCCGGCGGTGCGCGGCGAGCGCCACCGCGAACGCCGTCCCCTCACCGCCCGACACCAGCGAACCGGTGTTGCAGTGGGTCAGCACCCGGTGTCCGCCACCGGGCAGCAGCTCGTCGAGGAGCGCCAGGCCGTGCTCGGCCATCCGCTCACTGGCCTGAGCGTCCTCCCGGTGCAGCTGCCGCGCCGCGGCCAGGGCAGCCGCTGCCGCCTGCCGGAGGTCACCACCCTCCGCGAGCGCCGCCTCGTGCGCCGCACGAGCCCGCCGGACCCCGACGGCCAGGTTCACCGCGGTCGGCCGGGCGCTCGCCAGGGCGTCCGCGGCCTCGTCCACCTCGAAGCCCCGCGCGGCGGCGAGCGCGACGCCGTACGCGCCCGCGATGCCGAGCAGCGGTGCCCCGCGCACGGACAGCGAGCGGATCGCCTCCACCAGGGCGGACGCATCCGTACAGACCAGTTCGACCTCCTCGGCCGGCAGCCTGGTCTGGTCGAGCAGGACCAGAACCGGCCCTTCCGGTGGCTCCTCCCAGCGGATCGCCGGGGTCTCGGTCGGCCGTTTGTCATCGCCGCTGTGCGCGTACTGATCAGCCATGCCGTCAGTCTGCCCCCTTTCGCGCGGACAATTGAAGGTACGCAGCCCCTACCGCGGCCGGTCACTCCAAGACCACCCCATGGCACGATGGCTGCCAACCTGCCGCCGCGACCGCGGACGGGCACCGTGAAGGAGCGACGATGAACGACACTCCGGGTTGGGCCTCGCCCGGATCCGCCCCGTCCGACGGGCAGAAGCCGGATGCGTCCGGCCCTGCCGAGCCCGCCGACCGTCCCGGCCCCGCGCAGCCCTCGCAGCCCGCGGACCAGCCGGGACAGCAAGGCCAGCAGGGACAGCAGGGCCAGCAGGGTCAGGCCCCGCAGGGCCCCGGCCCGCAGTGGTCGAAGGAACAGCCCCCACCGGCCCAGTGGTCCGCGCCCGGCGGCTCCTCCGGCCCCGGCCAGACCCCTCCGCCCCCGCCGCCCGGTCCGGGCTGGGGACCCCAGCCCCCCGGCGGCCACGGTCCCGCAGGACCGGGGCACGGTGGCTACGGACACCCCGGCGGCTGGGGAGGCGGCTGGGGCGGCCCGCCGCCCGCCGCCAAGCCCGGTGTCATCCCGCTCCGCCCGCTGGGGGTGGGCGAGATCCTCGACGGTGCCGTCTCCACCATGCGCAC
Source organism: Streptomyces sp. NPDC026246 (assembly GCF_055567995.1). Taxonomy (NCBI): domain Bacteria; kingdom Bacillati; phylum Actinomycetota; class Actinomycetes; order Kitasatosporales; family Streptomycetaceae; genus Streptomyces; species Streptomyces sp. NPDC026246. The sequence continues at coordinate 897,468 of NZ_JBVHPJ010000002.1, forward strand.
CTACTGGCGGACCGTCCTGGGCATCTCCCTGACCGTCGCGGTGCTGACCGAGATCATCGTCGTGCTGTTCCGGGGACTGGTCCTCGACGACTCCAGCACCGAGGCCCTGAACGACCCGAGCGCCACCCTCGACGAGTTGAGCCGCGCCATGGGCGACGCCATGCTCGACTCGACGGTCATCTTCGTGATCTCCCTGGTCGGCACCGTCGTCGCCACCGCCCTGCTCACCACCGTCACCAGCCGCGCCGTGCTCGGCAGGCCCGTGAGCATCGGCGAGGCCTGGCGCGACGCACGCCCTCAGGTCGCCAAACTGTTCGGCCTGATCTGCCTGTTGCTGCTCATCACCGCCGGCATCGTCTTCGTCGGCACCCTGCCGGGCATCCTCGTCTCGGTCGCCGGCAGCACCGGCGCGGGCGTCGCCCTGGCCGTCCTCGGCATCATCGGCGCCGGTATCGTCGCCCTGTGGCTGATGATCCGCTTCTCCCTGGCCTCGCCCGCCCTGATGCTGGAGAAGCAGGGCATCAAGAAGGCCATGGCCCGCTCCGTGAAGCTGGTCCAGGGCACCTGGTGGCGCATCTTCGGCATCCAGCTGCTGGCCACGATCATCGCGAACGTCGTCGCCTCGATCGTCGTCATCCCGTTCACCTTCCTCGCCGGCGCACTCAGCGGCGACGGCATCACCGGCTGGCTCGAGTCCGGCGGGAGCAACCTCGGCTGGACGTTCCTCATCGTCAGCGGCATCGGCTCGGTGATCGGCTCGATGATCACTTTCCCGATCACGGCCGGTGTCACCGTGCTCCTCTACATCGACCAGCGCATCCGCCGCGAGGCCCTCGACCTCGAACTGGCCCGTGCCGCCGGCGTCCAGGGCTACGGCTCCACCCCCGGCGCCACCTCGCGGGGCTGATGCGGTGAGCCGGGCGGGGGAACTTCTCACCACGGCGCTGCCCCGCGCCGCCATACGGACGCTGCAACGGGCCGGCGACATCTCCGCACGGTCGTCGGCCCGCTCCGGCGACGACCCACCGGTCACCATCCCGCGCGACCCGGCGCGGGAGGCGGCCCGGCGGGAGCTGTCCAAGCGGATGTACCACGAGAACGACCCCAGCCTCTTCCAGCGCGCCCTCGACGCCTTCTGGGAGTGGGTGGACGACCTCTTCCGCAGCGCCTCGTCCGCCACCCCCGGCGGCCCACTCGGCCTGGTCGTCATCGCCCTGGCCGTCGTCGCCGTGCTGGCCGCCCTGTGGTGGCGGCTCGGCACCCCACGCCGCCGACCCGCCGCCTCCGCCGCCCTGTTCGACGACCGCCCCCGCAGCGCCGCCGACCACCGCGCCGCCGCGGAGGCACACGCCGCCCAGGGCCACTGGAGCCAGGCCGTCCAGGAACGCACCCGCGCCCTCGTCCGAGCCCTCGAAGAACGCGCCCTGCTCGACGTCCGCCCCGGCCGCACCGCCGACGAGGCAGCCGCCGAAGCCGGCCGGGTCCTGCCCGCCCACACCGACCGACTGCGCTCGGCCGCCCGCGACTTCGACGACGTCACATACGGCGGCCGTACCGGGACCGAAGAGGCGTACCACCGCGTCGCCGGACTCGACCGCGAGCTGGAACACACCAAGCCCCACCTCGCGACGAGCAGCGCGAGCACCGCGCCCGACGCCCGCCGGGGAGCCGCCGAATGACCACCGAGGCCACGCTCCCCACCACCTCGGCCTCGCCCACCGCACGCCAGGTCTGGACCCGCACCCGCGGCATCGCGCTCGCCCTCGTCCTGCTCCTCGCGGGGGCCGTCGTCATCGCCCTGCTCCGCTCCGACGCCCGGCACGGCGAACTCGACCCGCGCTCCGCCGACCCGGGCGGCAGCCGCGCGGTCGCCGAACTCCTCGCCGACCGGGGCGTGGACACGCGCGTCGTCACCACCCTGGACGAGGCGGCCGCCGCGACCGGCGAGGACACCACTCTCCTGGTCGCCGTCCCCGACCTGCTGACCCGCAGTCAGCAGACCCGGCTGCACGGCGCCTTCGCGGACTCCGGCGGCCGCACCGTCCTCGTCGCCCCCGGCAGCGCCTCCGTCGAACGGCTCGCCCCCGGCGTCACCGCCGACCCCGCCACCAGCCTCGACTCGGCGCTCTCCCCCGACTGCGCCCTGCCCGCCGCCCGCCGCGCCGGCACCGCCGAAACGGGCGGCATCCGATACACCACCACCCACCTCGGCGCCGACGCCTGCTACCCCAGCGAACGCCTGGCCACCCTGCTGCGCCTCCCCGCCGACCAGGGCGACGGCGACACCGTCGTCCTCGGCGCGCCCGACATCCTGCTCAACGACCGCCTCGACGAGCAGGGCAACGCCTCGCTCGCCCTTCAACTCCTCGGCTCCCGCCCCCATCTGGTCTGGTACCTCCCCTCGCTCTCCGACACGTCGGCCACCGGCGGCGACGACGAACGCGGCTTCTTCGACCTGCTCCCCTCGGGCTGGCTCTGGGGCACCCTGCAGCTCTTCATCGCCGCGGCCCTCGCCGCCCTGTGGCGGGCACGCCGACTCGGCCCCCTCGTGCCCGAAAAACTGCCCGTCGCGATCCGCGCCTCCGAGACCGCCGAAGGCCGCGCCCGCCTCTACCGCAAAGCCGACGCCCGCGACCGCGCCGCCGACGCTCTCCGCTCCACGACCCGCACCCGCCTCGCCCCCCTCGTAGGCGTCCCCGTCACCCAGGCGCAGACGCCCGAGGCCCTGCTGCCCGCCCTGTCCTCCCACCTCCACGGCGACGGACAGGACCTGCACACCCTCCTCTTCGGGCCACCGCCCAGCGACGACGCAGCACTCATCGCACTCGCCGACCGACTCGACGCCCTCGAAAGAGAGGTACGCCGTCCATGATGGACCCGACCACTGACAACGCCGGGCACAGCGGGAAGCCGGGCGACGCCCGAGCCTCCCTGGAGGCCCTGCGCGCCGAGATCGCCAAGGCCGTGGTCGGCCAGGACCCCGCCGTGACTGGTCTCGTCGTCGCCCTGCTCTGCCGCGGCCACGTCCTCCTCGAAGGCGTCCCCGGCGTCGCCAAGACCCTTCTGGTGCGCGCCCTCGCCTCCGCCCTCGAACTGGACACGAAACGCGTCCAGTTCACCCCCGACCTCATGCCCAGCGACATCACCGGCTCCCTGGTCTACGACGCCCGCACCGCCGAGTTCTCCTTCCAGCCCGGCCCGGTCTTCACCAACCTCCTGCTCGCCGACGAGATCAACCGCACGCCCCCCAAGACCCAGTCGTCCCTCCTCGAAGCCATGGAGGAACGCCAGGTCACCGTCGACGGAACCCCCCGCCCCCTTCCCGAGCCGTTCCTGGTGGCCGCGACGCAGAACCCGGTCGAGTACGAGGGCACCTATCCCCTCCCCGAGGCCCAGCTGGACCGCTTCCTGCTCAAGCTCACCATCCCGCTGCCCTCCCGCCAGGACGAGATCGACGTCCTCACCCGGCACGCCGAGGGCTTCAACCCCCGCGATCTCGCGGCCGCCGGCGTACGCCCCGTGGCGGGCCCGGCGGACCTGGAAGCGGCCCGCGCCGCCGTCGCCAAGACGACGGTCTCCCCGGAGATCACCGCCTACGTCGTCGACATCTGCCGCGCCACACGCGAGTCGCCGTCCCTCACCCTCGGCGTCTCTCCCCGAGGTGCCACGGCCCTCCTGGCCACCGCCCGCGCCTGGGCCTGGCTGACCGGCCGCGACTACGTCATCCCCGACGACGTGAAGGCCCTCGCCCTCCCGACCCTCCGCCACCGCGTGCAACTGCGCCCGGAGGCCGAGATGGAAGGCGTCACGGCCGACTCGGTCGTCAACGCGATCCTCGCCCACGTCCCCGTTCCCCGCTGATGGCGCTCACCGGACGCACCGCCCTCCTCGCGGCCCTGGGCTCCCTCCCCGTCGGGATCTGGGAGCCCAGCTGGACGGGCGTTCTCGCGGTCAACGCACCCCTGGCCGTCGCATGCGCCTGCGACTACGCCCTGGCCGCCCCCGTACGCCGTCTGAGCCTCACGCGCTCCGGTGACACCTCCGTGCGCCTGGGTGATACCGCTGACGTGACCCTCACGATCACCAACCCGTCCCGCCGCCCGCTGCGGGCCCGTCTCCGCGACGCCTGGCCCCCGAGCAGCTGGCAACAGGGCACGGAGACCGAGGCCTCCCGTCACCGGCTCACGATCCCCCCGGGCGAACGCCGCCGGGTGACCACCCGCCTGCGCCCCACCCGCCGCGGCGACCGCCAGGCCGACCGCATCACCATCCGCTCCTACGGGCCCCTCGGCCTCTTCGCCCGTCAGGGCACTCACAAGGCCCCCTGGACGGTCCGCGTCCTGCCCCCGTTCACCAGCCGCAAGCACCTGCCCTCGAAGCTCGCCCGACTGCGCGAACTCGACGGCCGCACCAGCGTGCTCACCCGCGGCGAGGGCACGGAGTTCGACAGCCTCCGCGAGTACGTGCCCGGCGACGACACCCGCTCCATCGACTGGCGCGCCACGGCCCGCCAGACCACGGTCGCCGTCCGCACCTGGCGTCCCGAACGGGACCGCCACATCCTCCTGGTCCTGGATACCGGCCGCACCTCCGCCGGCCGCGTCGGTGACGCCCCGCGCCTCGACGCCTCCATGGACGCGGCCCTGCTCCTCGCAGCGCTCGCCTCCCGCGCCGGGGACCGCGTCGACCTCATGGCCTACGACCGCAAGGTCCGCGCCCTCGTCCAGGGCCGCACGGCAGGCGACCTCCTCCCGGCGCTGGTCAGCGCCATGTCCACCCTCGAGCCCGAACTGGTCGAGACGGACGCCCGAGGCCTGGCGGCCACCGCTCTGCGCACGTCCCCTCGGCGGTCCCTGATCGTCCTCCTCACCACCCTGGACGCCACCCCGATCGAGGAGGGCCTCCTGCCGGTCCTGGGCCAACTCACCCAGCGCCACACGGTCCTCCTGGCCTCCGTGGCGGACCCGCACATCTCGACGATGTCCAAGTCCCGCGGAGACATCGACGCGGTGTACGAGGCGGCAGCCGCAGCCCAGGCCCAATCGGAACGCCTCCGCACGGCGGAACAACTCCGCCGCCACGGCGTCACCGTCGTCGACGCCACCCCCGAAGACCTGCCCCCCGCGTTGGCAGACGCCTACTTGTCCCTGAAGACCGCCGGCCGCCTCTGAGGCCATGCCCTAAAACTCTGGCCGAAAGGCAGGGGACGGCAGTGCCTATAACGCAGAAAACCCCCGCATCTTTCGATGCGGGGGTTTTCCCAACAATTGTTCGGCGGCGTCCTACTCTCCCACAGGGTCCCCCCTGCAGTACCATCGGCGCTGTAAGGCTTAGCTTCCGGGTTCGGAATGTAACCGGGCGTTTCCCCTACGCTATAACCACCGAAACACTATGAAACTGTCAGCCGCACCACGCGTGGCAGCATGGGGCTGTTCGTGGTTTCAGAACCAACACAGTGGACGCGAGCAACTGAGGACAAGCCCTCGGCCTATTAGTACCGGTCAACTCCACACGTTACCGTGCTTCCATATCCGGCCTATCAAC